>JBLHRR010000103.1:0-20035 GCA_047626155.1 Saprospiraceae bacterium
CCCCCCCCTTCATATTTGCTCCTCACTCTGAGTTCAGCTAAGAACTATCCACTTCCTTCAAAATGTTAGTAACTCTTCTCCAAAATCCTCGTTCCATCCCCTTAATAATCCGTAATCTTGATGCCGAAAACTCCCCACAAGCTTAATAGTTGATTCACGAAGAGTCTACTCTAATTGTCTGGTCAGATTCAAGGGCTTTTATACTTACTGCAATTATCGTAATACTTAGATTTGCTTTAGGTTATACTCTAGACTTTATCCTGCTTGGCAGTTCGACAGGTTCGAAATTGTTTCTTACTGAGAAAATTTAAATAGCAAAAAGTTTAATATTTAATGGCAATTTAAGGAAAGGCCTAAACAGAACCGCTAATCAGGTTTTATTTAGACTTCATCTAAATAAACTAATCCGTCATCCATATATTGGTATAAATGATGCCGAATTGTATTTTTGCGCTGACAAAATCATGACACTGTTAACATTTTCTTAATTCGTGGAATTGTGGTTTACTCAAAAAAACTTATTATGGTGTATAAAACGCTTATTTCTAGGCTCTTAGCCTTTTTGGTTTTTTCTCTCTTCTCTTTCCAGTTACTGGCAGAGGCTAATTTGGACGAAGGAAAAGCACTTTTCAAAAACAACTGTGCGACTTGTCACAACAAGAATATGAAGGACGATCTTACTGGTCCTGCTCTTGGAGGTGTACAAGAACGATGGGAAGGAAGAGAAGAACTGCTTTATTCTTGGATTCGAAACTCTTCAGTAGTTATCGCTTCTGGCGATTCTTATGCGGTGAGTTTGTACTCAAAATGGAATAACTCCGTAATGACTGCTTTCCCTAAGCTGACGGATCAGCAACTTGAATCTGTTCTTGGTTATATTGACGGTATGTATAAAGGAACTTATCCTATTAATACTGGAGTTCCTCCTGTCCCTGGAGGAACTGTTGGTGGAGACACAGAAAAAGGCTCCAACGATACCTTGCTATATGTAACCCTTTTCCTTATCCTTGGACTACTTGCATTGGTATTAGCGCGAATCATTTCCAACTTGAATCACATGGCTGCGGTCAAAGCAGGGGAAACACCTGCACCGCGTAAAGGTTTCATGGATATTTTGACAGGATCAGGAGTGGTATCAGTTGCTATCTTCGGTTTGGTAGTAATTGGTGGTTACATGACCATTAATAATGCAACGAACCTAGGACGTCAGCAAGGATATGCACCGGAGCAACCAATCAAATTCTCTCACGCAACACATGCTGGTTTACAAAAGGTTGATTGTCAGTACTGTCACGACGGTGCTCGCCGATCTAAGCACTCTGTTATTCCTGCGGTGAATACTTGTATGAATTGCCACAAAGCAATCAAGAAAGGATCAAAGTATGGTACAGCAGAACTTACGAAGGTCTTTGCTTCTATCGGATATGACCCGAGCAAAGACGTATATATAGAAGAGACCAAGTACAACGAAATGCCGGAAGACGAAATCGCTAAGATGTACAAAGGATGGATTGCTGATAATTTCGTAAAAGACAACGCGGATAAATTCGAAGGAGCGAAGATGAAAGCGAAAGCAGCAGAAGCAGCGGATGAACAGTGGGCTGAAATCAAATCTTCTTTGACCAACGAAAGTAAAGAGAAGATTCAAGGAGCTATCGAATGGGTACGTATCCACAATTTACCGGATCATGTTTACTTCAACCACGCGCAGCACGTAACGGTAGGAAAGATAGAATGTCAGCAATGTCACGGTCCTGTTGAGCAGATGGAAATTATGGCTCAGGATGCGCCACTTTCTATGGGCTGGTGTATCAACTGTCACAGAGAAACGGAAGTACAATTTGCGGATAACGAATACTATAACTCTTACGAGAACTACCATAACGAACTGAAGAGCGGCGAACGTAAATCAGTAACAGTGGAGGATATCGGAGGTTTGGAATGTCAAAAATGTCATTACTAAAAGTCGAGCCCCTTCATTTGACAAATGACGTGGTTCGTCAAAAAGATTTTTCATAAGCGACTGTAGTGCAATGAAAGGAGAGTTGAAAATCTTTTTGACGAACTATAAAACACGGAATTCGTCAAAGAATTACTAAATCGATTATAACAATACTTTTCTAGCTAGAACTTAATATCATATAAAACACGATGAAGAAAGAAAATCAAAACGTTTGGACCGGGATCGAAGACAAAACAGGAGATGCAGATCTTTTGGAATCCGGCAAGCAAGAATTCTTCGAACTTCCTTTAGCGGAATCATTAACTGACGAAAAATCACTTGACGCCACTGCCAACCGAAGAGACTTCCTGAAGTACCTCGGATTTGGATTGGGTGCAGCTACTGTTGCTGCCAGTTGTGACATCCCAGTTAAACGCGCTATTCCTTATGTTACTAAGCCAGACGAAATTGTGCCAGGTGTAGCTTCTTACTATGCTTCCTCTTTCGTGAATGGTGGTGACTACTGCTCTATTTTGGTGAAAACCAGAGAGGGAAGACCCATCAAAATTGAAGGAAACTCTATGTCTCCTATCACCAATGGTGGAACCAGCGCACGTGTTCAAGCTGCGGTTCTTAGTTTATATGATACTAATCGTTTCCAGTCTGCTGGAAAACTAGTAGAGGGTAACTTTGAAGCAATGGACTGGACAGCTTTAGACGGTGAAGTAATGGCTAAGCTGAACGCAGGCGGACAAATCAGAATCGTAACCAATACGGTAATGAGTCCTTCTACAAAGCACGTCTTCAAAGCTTTCACAGATAAATTTCCAAACGCTAAAGTTGTTTCTTACGACCCTGTTTCTAGCTCAGCTATGCTACAGGCTAATGAGGAAAGCTTCGGTTTACGCATGATTCCATCTTACGAATTCGATAAAGCGGATGTAATCGTAAGTTTCAACGCGGACTTCCTTGGTACTTGGATTTCTCCAGTTGAATTTGCTGGAAAATACATCAAAGGCCGTAAGATAAAAGATACGAAAAATGCGAAAATGTCTCGCCACATTCAGGTAGAATCCGGAATGACAATGACAGGCTCAAACGCAGATAACCGTATCATGGTTAAACCTTCTGAACAAGGTGCAGCCGTTGCCGCTTTGCACGATGCTGTAGCTGGATTGTTAGGGCAAGGAAAAGCAGGTGGACCAAAAGTAAATTCAAGAGCAGCTGGCCAATTGGCTAAAGTCGCAAAAGAACTGGTAGCAGCTAAAGGCCGCTCACTGGTTGTTTGTGGTAATAATAACGTAGGAGAACATTTATTGGTGAACCGCATTAATGATATGTTAGGCAACTATGGTAAAACACTTGGTTTTGCTCACGCTTCCCTACAAAGAGAAGGTTCTGATCAAGACATTCAGACCTTAATCAAGGACATGGAAAGTGGAAGTGTAGATGCGGTTATCGTATATGGCGCTAATCCTGCTTTCGATCTTCCTAACTCTGCGCAGTTTAAAGCTGCTTTCGCGAAAGTAAAAACGAAAGTATCCACAGCGCTTTCTATGGATGAAACAACAGCTGCCTGTGACTTCATCGCTCCGGATCACCACTTGTTGGAATCATGGGGAGATGTTCAGCCAAAACGTGGTCACTACAGCATCATCCAACCAACCATTAGTCCTTTATTCAAAAGCAGACAAACGCAGGAGTCTTTATTGACTTGGGCAGGTGGAGCTGGATTGAATGCAAGTTCTGATGCTGCTTATTATGATTACCTAAAAGCATTTTGGAAAGATTACTTGTTCCCACAAAATGGAACATTCGCTTCTTTCCGATCTTTCTGGGACAACGCAATACATGATGGTGTTGCGACCATTCCTGCTAGCGAATTAGCACCTGTTTGTAGTGTTGATGCTTCTGCCGCTGCTGCTAAATTGGATAGCCCAATGAACGGCGAGATAGAAATTTCTTTCTTCGAAACGGTAAATATTGGAGCAGGTCAATACAATAACAATCCTTGGTTACAAGAATTACCAGATCCAGTTACAAGATGTGTATGGGGTAATAACCTTAGTGTTCCAATCGAATGGAAAGGTGATTTACAAGAGTTGAAAGATGGAAAAAATACAGAATATACACGATTCAAAAATGTTGGGGTAAATAACCAATATGGAGAGTTAGATATGCTTGACCTAGAGGTAAATGGTTCTACTAAAAATGTAGGTGCGATTCCTCAGTTCGGACAAATGCCTGGTACCGTTGCTATGGCTTTGGGTTACGGAAGAGAAAATGCAGGTAACATTGGACAAGATATAGGAAAGGCTGTAGGTGACAACGTGTATCCTTGGTTGTCTATGGACAAAAATGGAAACACTCGTTACCACGCTGTTGCTGCTGTTTCTGATATTACAGGTGCAGGTGAATTAGCTTCTGTTCAATATCACCACACAATGGGAGTAACCACCAAAGGTGCTCCTGGTCTTAATGTGGATGAATCAGTTCTAGCTTACCAAGGTTCCTTAACAGATCGTTCTATTGTTTACAACGCACACGTTGATGAAGTAAAAGATTTCTCCGAAGAACTAGGAGAGAAAAGAGCGCACTTCAAACACCTTAACGACAATACACTTTATCCTTTTGAGGATTATAAAGAAAACGTATACAGCCAAGGACATCACTGGGGCATGTACATCGACTTAAACTCTTGTGTAGGTTGTGGTGCTTGTGCAGTAGCTTGTATGGCTGAAAATAATGTACCGGTTGTAGGAAAACACGAAGTATATCGTCATCACGAAATGTTCTGGATGCAGATTGACCGTTACTACTACGGTGATGTAGAAAGTCCAAATTCGATCTACCAACCAAAGATGTGTCAACACTGTGATAACGCTCCTTGTGAGAACGTTTGTCCAGTAGCTGCAACCAACCACAGTTCTGAAGGTTTGAACCAAATGGCTTATAACCGTTGTGTTGGAACAAGATACTGTGCAAACAACTGTCCTTACAAAGTTCGTCGTTTTAACTGGTTGGATTATACCACTGCGGATTTATTCCCAGCTAACCAACCTAAAGTAAACGGAGAAGAAATTGCATTCGGTGCGGATAACCTGACTCGTATGGTCTTGAACCCAGATGTAACCGTTCGTTCAAGAGGAGTTATCGAAAAATGTACCTTCTGTGTACAACGTATTCAGACTGGTAAATTGACTGCGAAAGCAGAAGGTCGTAAGCTAAGAGATACAGATGTGAAAACAGCCTGTCAAACCTCTTGCCCTACTGGAGCAATCATCTTCGGAGATCAAAATAACAAAGATGGAGAGTTCAATAAGAACGTTCATTCTCCACTCGTATATAGAATGTTAGAAGAAGTAAACACACAATCTTCGGTTTACTATACGGCTAAGATTCACAACAGAGATAAGAGTATCGACGAGGTGTCCTAGTCAGTATCTTTTTTCTAAGAAGCCTTCTTTGACAAACCTAGTGATTCAATATAGGTGCGGGCTGATTTCCCTTTAGGGATTTAAGGGCGCACGAAGGGAATATCAGAATTTCAACGGAATTTGTCAAAGAACCATAAAATAATAAAACGGAAATCGGCTTAACGCCGAACCAGCACAAACAAAATAGAATTTCTTATGAGTGCAGTTGTTAGTAAAATAAGAAACCCCTTAATAACGGGTAACAAAACGTACCACCAAATCACAGAGGATTTGTGTGCACCTACGGAGCGTACGCCAAGTGCATCCTGGGTCATTGCCTTTATGATTTCGATAGCTTTTCTATCATTAGGGGTATTTTGTATCGCATGGACCATTTGGTTTGGTATCGGTACCTGGAACCTGAACAGAACTGTTGGATGGGGATGGGACATTACCAACTTCGTATGGTGGATTGGAATCGGACACGCCGGTACCTTGATTTCTGCGATTCTCTTACTCTTCCGTCAGAAATGGCGTACAGGAGTAAACAGAGCAGCGGAAGCGATGACCATCTTCGCGGTATTATGTGCAGCTCTTTTTCCAGGAATTCACGTAGGACGAGCATGGGTTGTATTTTACTTCTTCCCATACCCGAATACAAGAGGGCCATTATGGGTGAACTTTAACTCACCTCTTCTTTGGGATCTTTTTGCGATCTCTACTTACTTCACCGTTTCCTTGTTGTTCTGGTACACAGGTTTGGTACCGGATTTCGCAACAGTAAGAGACCGTGCTACTGGTATCCGTAAAAAGATTTACAACTTCCTTTCTTTTGGATGGACTGGATCTGCGAAGCACTGGCAAAGATGGGAATACCTTTCATTGGTATTGGCAGGTATTGCAACACCATTGGTACTTTCTGTACACACAATTGTAAGTTTTGATTTCGCCACTTCTGTAATTCCAGGATGGCATACGACTATCTTCCCTCCGTACTTCGTTGCGGGAGCGATCTTCTCTGGTTTTGCAATGGTATTAACCTTGATGATTATGACTCGTAAGCTTTTGGGCTTAGAGGATTATATCACAGTAGAACACGTTGAATCTATGAACAAGGTAATCTTGTTGACAGGATCAATCGTAGGGGTCGCTTATTTGACTGAGCTATTTATCGCTTGGTACTCTGGATATGTATACGAGCAATTTGCTTTCTATAACAGAGCATTAGGCCCCTATTGGTGGTCTTACTTCGGTATGATGTTTTGTAACGTAGTTTCTCCTCAGTTTTTCTGGAATAGAAATTTGAGAAGAAATATCACTTTCACATTCTTCATGTCGATTTTTATCAATATCGGAATGTGGTTTGAGCGTTTCGTAATTATTGCAACAACACTTGCACGTGATTACTTGCCATCAAACTGGAGTTACTACTCTCCTTCATGGGTAGAGATTGGAATCTACTTAGGAACACTAGGTATCTTCTTTACGCTTTACTTAATCTTCGTAAGAGTAGCACCAGTGGTTGCGATTGCAGAGATCAAGTCTATCTTGAAAACAGGTGGAGACCAGTATGTAGGCGCAAATGCAACAGAACATGCACACGGTCATAGCGAAGCAGAAGTAGAACAAAATTAAGACTCCGGTTTAATACGCAATAAAAGTCAAGGTACATTAATATGCCTGGCACCAAAAGAATAAATTAAATTTTCAGAAATGAAACAAGATCATAAAGAAGTGTTTTTTGGTTTGTATGACGATGAGACGGACTTGTTGGATGCGGTAAGACAAGCTAACAAAGATCATCTGGATATCATGGATGTTTTTACTCCATTTCCAGTTCACGGTCTCGATCCATTATTAGGATTAGCAGAATCTCGTATTCACCAGGCAGGTTTCGTCTTCGGTGCATTGGGAACCTTAACATCCTTTGGGTTCATGACCTGGGTATTCACTCGTGACTGGCCGATCATTTTTGGTGGTAAACCATATTGGTCTGTTCCTTCTTTCATTCCGATCACTTTTGAGTTGACCGTATTATTCTCAGCTATCGGTATGGTGGTTACTTTCTATACCGTATGTGGATTGGCACCAGGTGTAGTGAACCCAATATTGGATGATAGAATCACGGATGATAAATTCTGTATTGCTTTCAATACCAATGGTTATACTGCAGAGCAGCTTGGAAAGTTGAAAGGCTTTTTTCAGCAGACAGGAGCTTCCGAAACTAATACGAAATTGATTTAGTAACAATGAAAAATTAGCTTGACAATTTCAGAATTTTGTCAAATTATTTTTTGTGTAATACATAAGAGATCGCAAAAGCAAATCAAATTAAAGAAATGATGAGTACATCAAAATTTATATTTTCGCTCTTACTTTTTGCCGTGGTATTTACTTCTTGTAATTCCCCGAAAGGCGATACGCCGGGTAGTGAGTTTATGCCCGATATGGGCCACTCGGTAGCTTATGAAGCAAACGTTTATACCGATTACGATTTCAATGTTTGGGACAACTCAGTCGTAGACAGAAAGACATTGGCTACCCCAGGGCTTCCGGTAGATGGAACTATCCCGCGTGGGTTTGCAGGTGGAATCAACAAAGAAGCAATGAACCATTTAAATGGATCATCTACAACTAACGCCATTTCTGTTCCGGTAAACGGTTCAGTACCTTATTACTATGAAGACAATGAGCAAGAACGTGCACGTGCTGTTGCAGAAGTATTAAGTAACCCTTTCCCAATCACAGAAGCTGGTTTGGCAAAAGGAAAAATGTTGTATGACATCCAGTGTGGTATTTGCCATGGAAAAAAAGGAGATGGCAACGGATGGTTGGTTGACGAAGCAAACTTAAATGCGAAGTACCCCGCTGCTCCTGCGAATTTCTTACAAGATACTTTTTACAATTCTACCAATGGCCGTTTTTACCACGCTATAATCTATGGTAAAAATGTAATGGGAGGATATGCAGACAAATCTTCTTACGAAGAACGATGGAATATCATTCACTACATTCACAGCTTAATGGCTAAAGAAAAGGAATTTGAATATTCTGAAACGGGTAATACCATGACGAATAATAAATACGACCAACCAGGTGCTATGGTCAAGCAAGTAGCAGAACAGATTTCGCACGATGCTGATGGACACGGACATGGGGGAGAAGGTGGAGATGCTGGCCACGGCCATGAAGAAGGTGGAGACCACAGCGGTCACGATCACGATGGTGATCACCACTAGAAGGGGCCTGTAAAAAGGACTTGCTCTAAAACAAGACAACAACGTTAAACAATTTTATTCAAACTGAATATAGATAATAATGAATCAGTTTACTTTCGAAAGAAAAGAAAAAACGACTTTAATTGCCTTCATGATACTTGGTGCGCTATGTATGGCGGCCAGTGCATTCGGTGAACACGGAGAAGCTCGTTTTTGGAGTAACTTCCTACACAATTCCGTATTTTTTACGGGAATTGCTTTCATAGCCATGTTTGTATTGGCTGCTTTTATTACTGCTTATGCCGGATGGCACGTAGTATTCAAGAGAGTGTGGGAAGCTTATGCACAATTTTTAATTGTCGGCTTGGTCTTGTTGCTTATAGTGGCCGCAGGGATCTGGGGGCATATGCACCATTTGTACCACTGGGCCGATGAAGAAGCCTTGAAAACAGATGCTTTATTGGCTAGCAAGTCTGCTTTCTTGAATAGAAATTGGTACACTTTCGGAACCATCATTATTGTTGGAACCTGGTATGCTTTCTCTCGCAAATTGCGTAGCCTTTCTCTCGCGGAAGATGTAGACGGCGGACTTGACTACAAATACCACGACAAGATGCGTGTTGTTTCTGCGATTTTATTGCCGATTGCAGCCTTCACTTCTGCCGCTATGATCTGGCAGTGGGTAATGTCTGTAGATGCACACTGGTATTCCACTTTGTTTGCTTGGTATGTAACCGCAAGTTGGTTTGTATCTTTCTGTGCAGTTACTTTATTGACATTGATTTACATGAAGCACAAAGGTTACTTCCCGAAAGTAACTGCTGAGCACTTACACGATATTGGAAAATATATGTTCGGATTTTCTATCTTTTGGACGTACTGTTGGTTCTCTCAGTTTATGTTGATCTGGTATGGAAACATAGGGGAGGAGACAGGTTACTACCAATTGCGTAGACACCATTACACCGCATTATTTTTCGGAAACTTAGTATTAAACTTCGTATTGCCATTCCTTATTTTAATGAGAAACAGTACGAAACGTAAATATGGAACATTGGTCTTTACTTCTATCATTTGTTTGTTCGGTCATTGGTGGGATTTCTTCTACTTGATCAAGCCTTCAGTGGTAACAAATTACAGTCACCTCGAAGGAGGACATGGAGAAGAAGCTGGTCACGGAGGAGATGCTGGACATGCTGTAGCTGACCATGGAGCAGATGTGTTAGATACTTTTGGAACAGGATTCCACCTTCCTGGATTGTTGGAGTTGGGTAGTTTCTTAGGCTTTCTTGCTTTGTTTGCATATGTGGTATTTTACCATATGTCTAAGGCTTCATTGGAGCCAAAGAATGATCCTTATTTAGAGGAAAGTTTACATCACCACGTATAAAGGAGGAAAGTTTAAACAAGAGATTAAGACGTATAAAAAAAAGTCTTTTTTCCAAATAAATAAAAACTTATAGGCGGCTATACCGTTTAATATTAAAATACTTAACTGATGACAGGAATAATGATTTTACTGTGTTTGATACTCATCATCATCGTCGTAGTACAGGTGGGAAAGGTATCAGAATTAGCTGGGGGGATTCGTGGAGAAGAAGCGATACAGGCCAGTCGGAATGCATTCAGTGCGAAGATGTCCATGGTGTTTTTGGTTCTTTTTCTAATCGGATGTGTATGGTCTTCTATCTACTACGCACCAAGTATTCTATGGTACGGTCCACACGTCTCTGCTTCTGAGCACGGAGGTATGATTGATTCCTTATTCAATACTACTTTGTTTTTCACAGGGATTGTATTTGTAATCACGCACATCTTATTGTTTTACTTTGCTTATAAGTATAGCGCTAAAGAAGGACGTCGTGCAAAATTCCTAGCACATGATACTAAATTAGAAATCGTATGGACAGTGATACCTGCTGTAACGATGTGTTACCTTGTTATTCAAGGATTGGTAGCTTGGAATGTTGTAATGACTGATACCGATGAATATTATGTTGAGATCGAAGCAACAGGGCAGCAGTTCTACTGGACCATTAGGTACCCTGGAGCGGACAACGTATTGGGTACAAAATACTTTCGTAATATCGGGCCTACTAACGACCTTGGAATGGATTGGTCAGATGAGAAATCTCACGATGATGTGATCTCTTCGGGAGGTGGGGAAATTATAAAAATACCACTCGGAAAAGAAATTAGGGTACGTATTACCGCAAAAGATGTACTGCACAATTTTGATTTACCACACTTCCGTGTAAAAATGGATGCGATTCCTGGTCTTCCTACTTATTTCAAATTTACACCAGCGGTAACAACTGAACAGTACAGAAAGAACCTGAGTGTCCTCGATGAAGAAGGTAATCCAAAATATGCAGAATGGCACATACTTGCTGATCCAGAAGAACCGGACGGACCAAAACGTTGGGAAGCATTCCAATACGAATTGGCTTGTGCAGAGTTGTGTGGAAAAGGACATTACAGTATGCGTCGTTATATAGAGGTGGTTACAGAAGAAGAGTGGTTACAGTGGATGGCGGAGCAGAATTCTTACTACATGAGTACCATCAGAAATACAGATGATGATCCTTACAAAGGACAACTGATTGCTGCGGATATCAAAGATCGTTCAAAAACATTCCGTAATCGTTTAGCAGAAGCTTTGGCAAAAGAAGAAGTAGCTGACCGTATTTTACGCTTCGATTACGTGAATTTCCAAACGGGAAATGCTGATTTGACTGAGAATTCTCAATATGAATTAGGTGACTTGGTTAATGCCATGTCTAAATACCCAGGTATGACAATTGAGGTAGCTGGCCACACTGATAATGTTGGAGATGCTGCAATGAATTTTGCACTGTCAAATAATCGTGCGCAAAGCGTTTATCAGTTCTTATTGGATAAAGGAATTAGCGCTAGTCGAATGACTGCAAAAGGTTACGGAGACACTGTTCCTGTAGATGCAGGTGCAGATAACAACGATGCGGAAAATAGAAAGAATAATAGAAGAACAGAGTTCAAGATTCTAACAAAGTAATTGCAACGTTAGAATAAAGGGGTTTATTAAATACCTTCTTTGACAAATGGCATGGTTCATCAAAAGGATTTTTCAAAAGTGACTGAAGTGCAACCGAGGGAGCGTTGAAAACCCTTTGATGAATTAAAAAATACGGAGTTCGTCAAAGAACTAAGAACTAATAAATAATAGTATTCAACCAAAAATTTTAAGACATGGTTAAGAATGTAATACAATACGACGAGGATCTATTGATTGAAGAGCAAGGCTTTGATGATCACTTTCATGAACACCACCATGGAGATAAGTACCAATCTGGTTTCATAACCAAGTACATCTTCAGTCAGGATCATAAAATGATTGCCAAGCAGTTCTTGATCACTGGTATGATGTGGGCTTTAATTGGAGCGGCGATGTCTATCGTTTTCCGCCTTCAACTTGGATTTCCAGAAGAGGATATGGCTTGGATCAAGCCTTTGCTTGGAAAGTGGATTATGGTAAACGATTCTGGAATCGGTACACTTGATCCTCAGTTCTATTATGCATTGGTGACCATGCACGGAACGATACTGGTCTTCTTTGTTTTAACGGCTGGACTCTCCGGTACCTTTAGTAATTTGCTTATTCCATTGCAATTAGGCGCACGAGATATGGCATCACCGATGTTGAACATGTTCTCGTACTGGTTCTTTTTCATAGCAGGAACAATCATGTTCGCTTCTCTTTTCCTAAGCACAGGGCCTTTTGCCGGTGGTTGGACGGCCTACCCGCCGCTCTCTGCCTTACCGCAAGCTTCCTCCGGATCAGGAGCAGGTATGACCATGTGGACAATGAGTTTGGTATTCTTTGTAGTCTCCGTTCTTCTTGGAGGTGTAAACTATATTACAACCGTATTGAACTTGCGTACGAAAGGAATGACGATGTGGCGTATGCCGTTGACCATTTGGGCTTTCTTCGTAACTGCAATATTGGGATTATTATCTTTCCCGGTTTTAGTATCTGCTTTCTTGTTGATGCTTTGTGATCGTGGATTGGGTACTAGTTTCTACTTAAGTGAAATTTATGTTGGTGGACAAGCTTTGGATCACGTAGGTGGTAGCCCAATCTTGTATCAGCACTTATTCTGGTTCTTAGGTCACCCGGAGGTATACATTATTATACTTCCTGCGATGGGGCTTGTATCAGAGGTTTTGGCAGTACACTGTCGTAAACCAATCTTTGGATACCGTGCAATGGTTTACTCAATATTGGCCATTGGATTTTTATCCTTTATCGTATGGGCTCACCACATGTTTATGTCAGGTGTGAATCCATTTATCTCGAACTTCTTCGTAGTCTTTACATTGATTATTGCGGTACCATCTGCAGTGAAAGTGTTCAACTGGATTACGACATTATATGGCGGTAACATCCGATTCAACTCTGCATCTTTGTTTGCAATCGGTTTCGTTTCCATGTTTATCTCTGGTGGATTAACAGGTATCTTCTTAGGTAACTCTGCTATTGATATTCAAATGCACGATACTTATTTCGTAGTAGCTCACTTCCATATTGTAATGGGAATTGCAGCCTTCTTCGGAATGTTCTCTGGTATCTATAACTGGTATCCAAAATTGTATGGTCGCTTTATGAACGAGACACTCGGACAGATTCACTTCTGGGGAACACTTATCGGGGCATACGCTATTTTCTGGCCAATGCACTATTTAGGAATGGCGGGCGTACCAAGACGTTACTACCGTTTTGATAACTTCGATGCTTTCTCTCAGTTCGCAACAATGAACAAGTTCATAACTATTGCAGCGATTGTTGTTTTTGCTTTACAAGTTCTGTTCGTAGTAAACTTCTTCTACAGTATTTGGAAAGGGAAGAAGATGACTTCTAAGAATCCTTGGAAAGCAACGACTTTGGAATGGACAACACCTATAGAAGGTATTCACGGTAACTGGCCTGGAAATATTCCTTCGGTTCACCGTTGGGCATATGATTATGGAAAAGATGGTATCGATTATATCCCGCAGATAGTACCGATGAGAGAAGGGGAGAGGGATGAAGGAAATCACTAGAAACTGTTAATCAAAATTTAAATCAAAATTAAAAGCTGAGACGCGGGAACCACGATAGAAGGTTTTGATTTTAATTTACATTTATATTTAATTGTGAATAATACAAAGACAGCTACTATAAAGACGGGTTCGGCTTTTTCACAAAAGTTGAAGGACTATCAGATTTTAGTTAAATTCAAACTTAACTTACTGGTTGTATTTTCAGCAGTGATGGCATACTTAATCGTAGCGGAAGGACCGGTCAGCTATGTAGCAGTATTGTTTTTAGCACTTGGTGGGTTTTTAGTAACCGGAGCAGCTAATGCGCTGAACCAAGTTTTAGAAAAGCAATACGACCGCCTGATGGTTCGAACGGAGAACCGTCCTTTGGCTACTGGAAGGATGGAAACATCTGAAGCAGTGATGGCAGCCGGATTTATGAGTTTGATCGGAATTGTATTTCTGGCCTTATTCAATCCATGGACTGCAATGCTGGGGATGATCGCTTTGATTAGTTATGCTTTTTTATACACGCCAATGAAGCGGGTTTCGCCAATGGCTGTTTTCATCGGAGCCATTCCAGGAGCACTTCCTGTATTGATCGGATGTACAGCGATGCAGGGAGAAATTACTACTTTTGCTTTGGTGTTATTTGGCATTCAGTTTATGTGGCAGTTTCCACATTTCTGGGCCATCGCCTGGTTGGCGCACGAAGATTATAGCAATGCTGGATTTTATCTTTTGCCTTCTTCAACAGGAGAACGAGACAGTAATACCGGATGGCAGTCTTTTATATTTGCGGTGTTATTGATCATCGTAAGTATTATGCCTTACTTCATGGGAATGACAGGGATATTATCTGCAATAATTTTATTTGGAATAGGTGCCTTATATGCATTCTACTCCTGGCAGTTATATAAACAATGTAACAGAGAAGCAGCACGAAAAGTTATGTTTTGCTCTTTTGCTTATTTACCGATCTCACTAATTGTATTGTATCTGGATAAAATATAAAGAATTAAATAAATAGGAATGAATCAAGCTGTAGCTCCATTAGAAGAAAGAAAATACCGGAATAAAATCCATCCTAAGGAATTTGCCTTATGGGTAGCTTGTGGTAGTATTCTGATGATGTTCGCTGGTTTTACTAGTGCATAT
Source organism: Saprospiraceae bacterium (assembly GCA_047626155.1). GTDB lineage: Bacteria > Bacteroidota > Bacteroidia > Chitinophagales > Saprospiraceae > CALGLS01. The sequence continues at coordinate 14,793 of JBLHRR010000103.1, forward strand.
GTCGTAAGACAAGCCGCTGGGAATTGGTTGGAGTTTGCCTTGCCTTCTGTGTTTTATTATAGCGCAGGCGCAATGGTTGTAAGCTCAGTTCTTTTACAATTATCTTACCTCATGTTCAAAAATGGAAATGGTACAATGTATCGTTTACTACTGATTGTGGGATTTTTGTTAGGTATTCTGTTTATGTACCTACAATATGAAGGATGGATGGAGATGTATGCGATGGGAATTGATTTGTCTGGTAATCCTTCGGGATCATTTGTATATGTAGTGTCTTGGGTTCATGCTGGCCACGTGGTAGGAGGAATAGGGGTTTTATTGGTGGCATTGATTCATGCTTTAGGACTGAAGTATTATGTTACACCTGCACGGTTACTTCGCTTTAGAATGAGCTTGGTGTACTGGCACTTTGTAGGGTTTTTATGGATTTATTTGTTGATCTTTTTTACGTATTCGTAAATGGATCGTCATAAATAAATCAGCATAAAAATCTGATATAGAAAAAATAAAATGATACACTTCGTCAGATTATAAACACGAAATTTGTCAAAGAGTTCAAAGAAATAACTTTAACAAGAATAAGGATTTGATCAAAATAGTGATTAACATTAATCGAGATCAATGACTTAAATTTTTCTAATACCAATTTATAAAAATGGCGACAGATACAAGCGCACACGCACACGGTCATGACCATCACGCAGTAGAAGACTGGTCTGGTGGAAAACCACCAATGGAAGCGAGTTATGGAAAACTGATGATGTGGTACTTCCTTCTTTCGGATGCATTTACATTCGCTGGCTTTTTGATTGCTTACGGAACCTTACGCTTCAGTAGTCCGAGTTGGCCAGTTCCTGATTTTGTTTTCCAAACAGCACCTTTCAACAACTTAGGGCTGGGGCACGAAACGGGCTTACCCTTGATATTCGTAACCTTCATGTCTTTCTTACTGATCATTAGTTCGGTTACGATGGTTCGGGCCGTACAGGAAGGAAAAAGAGAGAATAAAAATGGCGTAGTCTTCTGGATGTTACTTACCGTAATTGGTGGAGCTGGATTCCTTGGCTGTCAAGCTTGGGAGTGGACGAACCTGATAGCAGGTGAGCATATGTCTGTAACGACAAATCCATTTGGAACACATGTAGAATCGGGTACTTATATTCAGGGAGATGGTCACGGCATTAATGCTAATGACACTTTCGAAGCGGGTGATTCTTACTTGATCCATTATCACGACGGACATTATGATCAGTTGTCTTACAAAACAGATGCAGGACTAACTAAAGTACAAGCGTTCGGACCAAAAGCCTTTGGTGCCTTATTCTTCTTTATTACTGGATTTCACGGATTTCACGTACTTTCTGGAGTTGTCTTCTTATTGATAATCTTGATTAACTCGGCCAGTGGTCTATACGCCAAACGGCGAAACGGCTACGAAATGGTAGAGAAGATTGGATTGTACTGGCACTTTGTAGATTTAGTTTGGGTATTTGTATTCCTTGCATTCTACCTACTGTAATCAATAAAGAAATATAAAACACGGAATCCCCCGCAGAGGGTGGATAGGTTCGTCAAAGAATTAAAATACATTCATTTAAAACTATAAAAATGGCAGATCATTCAGATACAGAACAGAATTTAGGGATTGTCCCAAAAGATGCCGCGTATGAAAAAGCGAGTAGGGCGGTTTATAAAGGTATGTTGTTATTGGCAGTAGTAACCTTATTAGAAGTAGCTGTTTCTCTTTTTGGAAAAGGACACCTTGGTTTTGATCCGGAAGGGATGGGTGTCATCCTAGCGATAGTAGGAGTTGCATTGGTTGTTTTATCGCTATACAAAGCCTACTTCATCGTTTATGAGTTTATGCACATGGGCCACGAAGTAAAAAGTTTGAGACTGACGGTACTGATGCCAATGCTATTATTGGTTTGGGCCATCATCGCTTTCTTTAGTGAAGGTAACTATTGGAAAAATAGTCGTGGATCAGTGAATGCAAAGAATGCAATTGAACTTCCAACAACAGCTAACACGCCAGCGTTGAAAAAAGATACAAAGGCTGTGATGAAGGAAGATCAGGGACAATACTAAAGAAGCCTTACTATAAAGATAATTTTACAAAAAGGATTTGGCGCGTCGTCAAATCCTTTTTGTTTAAGAGCATGTTTTGAACGAACATTAGTTTGCTTTTGCTGTTCACTATTGTAGTTAGAGAAGGATGGTTTTAAAGAAAGTTTTCCCTATTAGACAAAGCGAAAAAATCATTTATATAATTTACAGGGAACAAAATTCCTGTTCCAATTTACAACCACAAATAATAACCACGATATGGCAGACCTACAAGCTATTCCTTCCGTTTCTAATCTGAAAAGGGTTATTCAATTTGCAGTACTTTTCATTCTCTTGATCGTCTTACCTCTTGGAACTGTATTCTATACCAACGGTGGAAACGATTCCTTTAAGGTAATGATCGGAGAGCTGCATGATTATGGTGAAATTCCGAACTTCGAATTTGCCACCCATAACGGTGGAACACTGACTAATGACAAACTAAAATCTAAGGTGGTGGTTAATGCTTTTTTCTCTCTGGAGAATAAAGAAAAAGACTTTCTGGCTCTTCAACTAACGAAACTGCACAGCATTTTTAATGACAACGATGAAGTTCTTTTTTTACTGTATAGTTTGTCTCCTGAGTCAGACAATATAGAAGAGCTAAAAGCTTTTGCAGAGAAATCCGGCTTAACAGATGAAGAGCAGTTTTTTCTGCTTAGAGGTTCCCAACAAACTATAGCCGATCACTTTGCCGCAGGCTTTAAATGGCCAAGTAACTTCGACACCAGAGAAAAAAATACAGCGCTGGAGTTTGGCGCTATTCCCCCAGGACTTAAAACTTATCCGTACCTTGTTATCGCGGATAAGACTTCGATGATTCGTAATTACTACGATTATAAAGACAACAAAGCCATGGGCCGATTGGTAGAGCATATGGCTTTATTGCTGCCAAGTCGAGTGGATGATGATCCGGAGTTGAGGAGAGAGCAGGAGAAGTAAGTTATAGGTGGATGAGGTAGATAAGGTGGATGGGGCAGATGAGATTTTCCCCTTAGTTCGCACCAGTTTAGGTTTGTGGAAATACCTATGTTAGCTTAATTCATTGGATATAATTAAGAAATGGTTTGTTACTACACAAAAAGAATTATTTATAACAAAATACACTTTAGATGATAAAGGAAAATTTACCACTAGCAAAAAAGTTGAATATTGTAGCCACCATTATTAGCATCGTTGTAATTGGTTTGGCGGGTGCCATGCGGATTCCTACCTTAAAGATTCCAACGGATATTGACTTTAGTTTTTTACCGCCCACTCATGCGGGCTTGAATACTTTAGCAGCTATCTGTTTATTTATGGCTTTCTATTTTATAAAAAATAAAAACGTGGCGGCGCATCAGAAATCAATCTATGCTGCTTTGCTTTTTTCCGCTTTGTTTTTACTGTCTTACGTGACCTACCATTTTACGACTGATGAAACTTTGTTTTGCAAACAGGGGGTAATCCGTAAAGTGTACTTCACTATTTTGATTACGCACATTGTTTCAGCAGCTACGATTTTTCCTTTTATCCTGTTTACGTTTATTAGAGCTTATACGGGGCAAGTAGCGAAGCATAGAAAAATGGCGAGGTGGGTATTTCCGATTTGGCTATATGTTGTGGTAACTGGGCCGATTGTATACTTCATGTTAAAGCCTTGTTATCAATAGGTGGTTTATCGTAGTGCTGTCCGTTAGCTTTGTGCGCTCTGTTTTTTGTTTGAGGAAGAAATAAAAGACGCGAAATATGCGGAATACTCACGTAGAGGCCGCAGAGCCACCGCGCGAAAATACGTTAGCTCTGCGCTCTCTGCGGCCTCAGCGTGAGGAACAATAAATTTTGGTCATCTCAGTATCATGAAAGGAGCCAAGACTGGACTTCAATTACTTAATTTCGTATCTTTACAAAAAAAGGAATCATGAAAAAATCCATCAAAATAATTGCGACCTGTCTATTGAGCTTAGTATTGATTATGAGTATTCCTGCTGATGTCGTTGCGCAGTGTCCGATGTGTAAAATAGCGGCAGAGAGTAACCTTGAAAACGGAGGAACTGCTGGAAAGGGATTGAACGAGGGGATCTTATGGATGTTCTCTATGCCCTATGTGATGGTGGGCCTAATTGGCTTTTTGTGGTATCGGAATAAGAGAGATGATGAGGATGTAGATTTCGATAAGTTTTAAACAGAGCTAAGTGGACAATAAAAAAGGTTCTAAGAATATTATATTCTTAGAACCTTTTTTAATTTTAGAATTGATGTAACGGGGCGATTATACTCTATCTCCCTTAAAACTCCCCAACAACAAACTCCCCCAACCCAAAATAAAAAACAGCCCACCAATCGGCGTCATCGGCCCAACAATACTCTTGTTTTCCAAACCAATGACTTCGCTACAAGCCAATAGGTAAAGCGAGCCAGAGAACAATAGAATGCCTAGTGCAAAACAATAAGCCGCCCAACGGGTGAATTTTTCCGGCATATGATCCTTCAATAGAAAAGCAGCCACTAAGCCCAGGGCATGATAGAATTGATATCGGACACCAGTATCAAAAATACCCAATTGATATTCAGAAAGTACTTTCTTTAAGGCATGTGCGCCAAATGCACCGAATACCACCGCCAAGAGGGCGAATAGAAAAGCCAGTCTAAGGAAATTTTTACTCATAATTAAATTGTGTTATCTTGTGTTGTTCTACTAGAGGACAAACAAAATTTTTTGGAATAAAGTCTACTAGGTCTAAATTTTGAAACACTAATATTTCAGCTTTGAACATACGCAATATAATTATCATCTCTATCATCGGATTGTCAATATTTCTTTTTGTTGTAAAACCCTATCCGATTTCCAGATTGCCCTTCTTTCCAATTAGTGCCGTTGAAGCCATTCCTTCTAACGCGGGTGTTTGTTTTGAGATGAGTAGCTTGCAAGCCTTTCGTGAGGAAATAGAAAAGAATAGTTCCCTTGAAAAGTTAGAAAATATTTTTGTTTTCCAACAATACAAACGCGATTTTGATCTGCTGGAAATTATTCTGAAAAAAGACAGTCTGCGACATCAACGATTATTACAAACGCCACTGATTGCAGTCATGCAAAATGGAGGATTAGATGCAGTGAATTTTTTATTTATTTTAGAAACAGGATCTAGTAAGGACGC
>JBLHRR010000104.1:0-19810 GCA_047626155.1 Saprospiraceae bacterium
TCTTCGTAAGCTTTTGCCGTAGGCGCAGAAACATAATTGTTACCACTAAGCATTACGTTCATCTTTGTTTTAGCAGCCAGTGCTGGAAGATTACGTTTATAAGGATCAATGTTAGAAAGTTGGATACCCAATACTTGAAGCTGAACAGCTGCTTGTCTTATTTGTAAATCCGCATCATGTTTCGCGGAAGCGTTTACAGCAACTGCCACGTGCTCCTTATCTTTCAAGATGTTCTTCACTAAATTGGTCAAGACACCTTTTGGTCCAAATTCCACAAAGATTCTTCCGCCTGCACGGTGCATGTTTTCAACCTGGTCTTTAAATAGGACAGGGTTTAAAATCTGATCCCTTAACAATTCTTTTACAGTAATCAAGTTTTTAGAATAAGCCTGTCCTGTTGTATTTGCATATACTGGAATTTCAGGACGACTAAAAGTCTGACGATTAATGAATGCAGAGAATGGTTTCTGTGCATGCTTCACAAAGTCGGTATGGAAAGCTGCAGAAACCGGCAATGGCACAACAGAAAAACCTTGTACTTTCAATTGCTCTTCTGCCTGCTTGATGCCTTGTGTAGAACCTCCAAGAACGACTTGGTTGTTAGAGTTTACATTGGCAATTCTGATGGAAGGCATACTGGCAATCGCTGGTTTCACTTCTTCTAAAGAAGCTTTAACTGCAAGCATGGTTCCTGAATCAGCACTAGGATTAGTGGTCGCCATTGCAGCACCTCGGGTAGCAGCTAAAGCCATGAAGGTGTCTTCATCATAAACACCGGCTGCCCAAAGAGCCGTCAATTCTCCAAAGCTGTGACCAGCAGTAAAGTCTGGTTTAAAACCTGCTTTTTGGAAAACTTTATATTGACCAGCACTCAACGCACCAATAGCTGGTTGAGCATATTGTGTTTTAGTCAACTCCTTTAACTTGTCTTTTTTAGCTTCAGCAGAAAAAGAAGGAATCGGGAATATTTTGCTAGAAAGAGGAGCTTCGTTGTGTTTAGCAAAAAGCGCATCAGCTTTTTCAAAAGTCTCCGCAATGATAGGGAAAGCATTTGCAGCTTCTCTACCCATGCCCACATATTGAGAACCTTGTCCAGCGAAAAGTGCGACTACCTTTTGGTCTCTTTGGTCAAGGCCATTCGGACGGTAGTAAATGCCTTTCGGATGGTTCCAATCGGTTGCATCTTTCTGTAAAGTTTGAATCGTCGTTTCTAATAGGGATATACAATCTGTGATGGTGGTGGTGACGAAACCAACTCGGGCATTTTCTTTTTGGAAAGAAATATTTTGTGAAGCTGCAACTAGTTTATTAAAAGCCGCTTCTGAATCTGTGCTTTTTAATTCATCCAAAATGGACTTACATTCCTGTTGCAAACCAGCAGGACTAGTCGCTTGTAAAGCTATTGTTTTGTAAGGCTGGTGCAAACGATAATCTAATGCTTTACCAGCATCATATTCCTCCATTGTAATATGGACATTGATCCCTCCAAATCCAAAAGCAGAACAACCTGTTCGTCTTGGATGGTCACCTTTTAGCCATGGTCTCGCTTCAGTATTTATGTAAAGGGCAGAATTTTCAATATCAAATTTTGAATTCGGTTGATCTACATTAATGGTAGGTGGCAATACTTTGTGGTGCAATGCTAACACTGCTTTTACCATTCCTGCTGCACCTGCTGCCGCCTTGGTATGGCCAATCTGAGACTTGACAGAACCCAAGGCAATGTGCTGAAGTTTAGGGTTGTTATCTCCAAAAACCATCTGCATAGAAGTGAATTCCGTTGGGTCACCTGCACCTGTCCCTGTACCGTGTCCTTCCAACAATCCAACAGTAGCAGGAGCGTAGCCCGCATCCTCATAAGCACGGCGCATCGCCAATGCCTGGCCCGAAGGACGAGGAGCGTAAACGGATTTGAAACGACCATCACTAGAAGATCCCACTCCTTTTATAACACTATATATACGGTCGCCATCTCTCTGTGCATCTCGTAATCTTTTTAATACCAACATTCCAATTCCTTCACCAATCAACATCCCATCAGCTGCATCAGAGAAAGGACTAATTTTCCCTGACTTAGAGAAAGCAGGCGTTTTAGAGAAAGACATATACATGAAAGGGGAGTTGTCTGTATCCACACCACCTGTTAGCATCATGTCGCAACGTCCCTCAACCAATTCGCTTAAAGACATTTTCATAGCAGAAAGAGAAGCGGCACAAGCGGCATCGATCACAGAGTTAATTCCTCCAAGGTCGAAACGGTTTGTGATTCTTCCAGAGATTACATTACCCAATAAACCAGGGAACGCATTCTCATTCCAACCCACATAAGCCTTTTTCATTTTATCTACAATGCGAGGAATATCTTCTTCGCTAATTCCAGAAGCACGCAAAGCTTTTTCCCAAATAGGGTATTGCAAACGAGCGATTAAAGGCGTAATCAACTTCTGTCCACCACCAACACCTAACAATACTCCTGTTTTTTCTTTCATCGCTGCCGTAAAGGCCTTATCCTTTGGCCCATAGCCCGCATCATTGAAAGCATCACGTGCTGCAATAAGTCCTAACAATTGACTTGCATCCGTTACTTCCAAAATATTTGGTGGTAAACCGAATTCCATTGGATTAAAATCCACCTCCGGCATGAAACCGCCAACCTTACAATAGGTCTTGTCTGGCGCAAACATATCTTCGTCGTAGTAATCTTCGATTGCCCAACGGTTGTTTGGAACGTCCTTTATAGAATCTTTACTGGTCATAATGTTGTTCCAGTATTCTTCAATATTACGTGCATCGGCGAAAATAGAGGAGAGTCCAATTACGGCGATGGGGGTTTTCTTGAGGGAAGAGTTTAAATTCATTTTATTTTTTTATTCTCACTTAAAGTAAGCCATGTTTCTTAGTATGATGTCATTTGGTTGAGGTTGCTAAATCATTAAATTATGATCCGATAGAGTTCCTCTTGTTCTTCTAAATATTTGATTCCTTTAGTGGTACAAAGTCCGCGTAAATAAGGGACCATGATACCGAATGTCAACCGTTCTTTGCTGTATTCCGTCACTGGGAAAAGGTCATTGTCTTTCAATAGTTTCAAAAGGGTAAGTACCGTTTTGCCAACTACATCTACATCCATATCTGGATTGAAAAGTCCGTCTTCAATACCCCATTCTGCGAGCATTACCAATTGCTTATGTGCAAAATTTCCGGTTTCGCGGTACGACTCGTGTAAGAGGCCAGGGTAATAATGAAGGATGTCGCTAAAAAAGTTGGGATTCACTTGATGGGATCGTTGGACGATCTTCTGATGCAGGTAGCCCATTGCTTCGATGGCGTTACTAGAATCGGATATAATGCCCTCATTCTCTGCTCTGACCTTCGCGTGATAGACAGCCAAGCAGGCTTTTAGCAGTTGAATTTTATCCTTAAAGTGGTTGTAAATGGTACGCTTGGAAGTGTGTAACTCCTTGACAATCTTGTCCATAGTAACAGCCTTCACTCCTTGATGGATGAAAAGCTTATTGGCTGTGGATATGATGTGGTCTTTTGTTAGCAAGGTCGTTTTTGTTTTGGTTCGTACCTTTATTAAAGGTGTATTTCGAGTGTTTGGATGCCCAGTTTTTAGTATTTACTGTCCATTTATATGGTAAATGAGCTTTAATAGCTCCGAATTAATGCATGTATAACACACGCGGTAATATTTTTGTTTCACCAGTACCGCAAAGAAATGGATTTTTTTTTGAAACCTGTGTAGATTAAGGGGATTTATTTTTTTTGTTTAAGGTTTGTCGGGGATTGGACGATTGTTACCCTGCTAATTATACCTTACATGTTAATATCGGCAGTTGTCCGAGCGGTACGTATTGGCGCGTTTCCTAAACTTTTCCAGTTTAGGAAACGAACCGAACGCACCTAACGCATTTCGAAATGTTCCTCCTTTGATATGCCATATCCTTAGATTCACTAGATCGCTCCAACAATTCCAAAAAAACAATTACTTTTATCCCATGCGAAAAATTTATCATGCTGATTCCAGGAAGCTTATAGCCGAGCAATCACTTAGCTCGCTTTACGAAGGGGTGCCTCCGGAAGTGAAAGAGCGAGCTGAACGGTTCCGCTTTCCTCGTGATGCATATAACTTTGTAAATGGAAGGATCTTGTTACAAAAAGGCTTAAGGGAGTTGGGATTGGATGATGATTTGTCAAAAATTCAATACCAAGAGAATGGGAAACCTCAACTAGATGGAGTGTACTTCAATATTTCACATTCTGACCATCGGGTGGTTTGTGTTTTATCAACGGAAGGAGAGATTGGGGTGGATGTGGAGGTTCGTGGGACTATTGAGTTGGAGAGCTTTGTCAATTACTTTACGGAAACGGAATGGTCAGATATTAACGAAGCGGATGATCCGATTGGGCGTTTTTACTTTTACTGGACACGTAAGGAGGCTGTTATTAAGGCTTTGGGGGTGACCTTGAGTTGGTTGCATGATATAGAGTTGGATGCTAAGGGGGAGCGCTTTGAGTTTGGTGGACGGGAATGGGTTTTGGAGGAGGTGGAGCTGGAGGTTGAGAAGGAGACCTATTGCGTCCTTTGTTATTAATAGTTAGAAATTTTTTTATTGAAAAAGCGACTGTTTATTTTATGTAATTGTATTGTTGAACTCAAATTAGAATTCATGAAAAGTACCTTCAAGATAATATTACTAATATTCTTTACAATGCCTGATTCCGATGTACTCTCTGCCCAGGACTGGGGCAGCCTAAATAAATACAAAGTCGCTAATTCCAAGCTAGGTCCTCCAACAGAAAACGAAAACCGTATCGTCTTTTTCGGCAATTCTATCACAGAATCCTGGGCAGTCAAAAGCCCTGAATTTTTCAAAGATAACCTAAGTCATATTTGCCGAGGGATCTCTGGACAGACGACTCCGCAGATGTTAATCCGTTTCCGTGCAGATGTTGTTGAGCTTCAAGCAAAGAAGGTCGTGATCTTGGCAGGTATTAATGATATCGCAGAAAATACGGGTCCTATGTCGATTGAGCAAACAGCAGGTAATATTTTTTCTATGGCTGAAATAGCAAAGGCCAATGGAATAGAGGTGGTGCTTTGTTCGGTCTTGCCAGCTAGTTATTTCCCCTGGCATGAAGAGATGGAACCTGCCCAGAAAGTGATAGGTTTGAATCTTATAATTAAAGCGTACGCAGGAAAGAATGCTCTTCGATATGTAGATTATTATTCGAAGATGGTGGATGACAACGGTGGTTTACAAGAAGCCTTGACTTATGATGGGGTGCATCCTAATGAGGAAGGGTACGCGGTGATGGAGAAAGTATTTTTAAAAGATTAATTTATTAAAAGAAAACCCCCAACAAACCAAACACCAAAGTACCAATAACCGCCAATCCACCACAACGCAAAACCGAATTCAGACTCACAAAAGCCTGATCCATCGCCGCTTGATCTTCTTCCTTCAATGCCACCTTCAACCTCGTTCCAAATTGAAACAATGCAACAACAGGAATCAGCAACAATGAGCTTACAATTAGGTAGCCAAACCCCACAAAAAAAGGAGATATCCCAGGCGCACTACGCATGATGCCCATATTAACGGTACTCAATATGGCCGCAACAAGCACCATAGAAATGACCACAAAACCGATAGTTGATAAAATTAATGCCCACTTTGAAATGCCTTGGAATTGGCTTTTCACACAAGAAGTGACCTGTAGAGCTGCGTTTTCCCGTTGGATAGAAACTCTCTCCTGAACCATAATTCATAGTATTTTGTAAAATTCAACAATCTAAATCAAGTTAATGGGTGATTTTAGATGTCACTTTACTAGTGTTTGTTTTCTCAGAACTATGAAGATAGGGAAAAGATATGGGTTGGCATAAAAAGAATCCAGAAAGCACGGTGGGGTTAGGACCCATAGCTTCCTGGATTCATGAAAGAAACTTAACTTACATTAACCTTAACGGGCGTTTTGTTGGATTAGTTTGCTGGTATGGGAAATTAATGTCATATTTTATTTTAGTGTAATTGTTTGGGTGGGGGGAATATACTCGAGGCCACAGAGTTAACGTGAGTTTTTATAGTGTTTCGCTCTGCGACCTCTGCGACCTCTGCGACCTCTGCGCTCTCTGCGTGATTAATCCGCACATTCCAAGCCTCAAGGGCACTTCGCAGCAACCTAAGAGACCAAAACCTCCCCAAAACCAACCCCCACCAAAACCTCATAAAATCCCACCTTATTCTTTTTCAACTTATCAAAAGCAACCCCATCCACCAAACACTTCGCAGGCTTAAAAGGCAATCCAACAAGCTGCACACGCACCTTCCTATATCCCCGCTTATACTTCCCCTTCGATTTCTGCACAATAGAAAACGATTTCTTATCACCTTCACAAATAAAAGTCTTCAAGCAATAACCGTCTTTCTCATAAGCATAGCCCTCACCAGCATCTTCATACAGTTTCGTTTGCTCAGTACCATTTACATGATAAACCCGAAGCGTCATTTCTTCAAAAGCCAATTCATTAGTATGCTGCTGCACCGGATAAAGCGCAATGGCAGATCCCGCTTTTGCAAAAACAGGAATGTCTCCAAGTCCTACCCTAACAGTATGCTTACGGCTACCCTTGAAAGACTCTCCATCCTCAAATCCATACCAATTTCCTTTCGGGAAATAGATGGTTTGCTGCTTACGTCCAGGACGAACAATCGGACTCACCATCAGCTTGTTACCAAATAGGAAATCACGTTGCGTTTTACTAGTATTTTTATCTGCCTGATCATAGAAAGCAAGACTCCGTAAAACAGGCGTTCCATCCGTTACATATTCATGAAAAGCAGAGTATAAATAAGCAATCAACTTGTAACGTAATTCAATAGCTTCGCGGCCCAATTTAGTGAACGGTTCTCCAAAAGACCAAGGCTCCTGATCCATTCTATGTTCAGGGTCAATAATCGGCCTTTCATCGCCTTCCGTTTGAACATCTCCATCAGAATTACTTCCAATAGAATGAACGCGATAAACTGGATGGAAAGCCGCCAATTGTAACCAACGAACCATCAGCTCTCCATCAGGTTGCCCCGCAAAACCACCGACGTCAGAACCGACCATTGAGAAACCAGAAATACTCAAACGTTGACATTGACGATTGGCAATTCGAAGGTGTCTCCAGTCGGCATAGTTGTCACCTGTCCAAACTGCTGCATATCGTTGTCCGCCAGAATAACTTGCTCTGGTTAGCAAGAAAGGACGTTTTTTAGGTTGTAATTTTTTGAAGCCATCATAGCTCGCCCGGCTCATCTGCATGCCGTAAATATTGTGAGCTGCTTTATGACTTTTTTGATGACCATCATAGTCGTGACGGATATCTTCAGGGAAGGTTTTGGTATTGACAGAAAAGACCGCGGGTTCATTCATATCATTCCAGAAACCACTGACGCCCTGTATGTTATACAGTTCTTTGTACAAAGGCCCCCACCAGTCTCTGACTTTAGGGTCAGTGAAATCTGGGAAGACGCATTCCGTTGGCCACACCGGCCCTTTCATGATTTCACCATCAGGTCTTTTACAGAAAACGTCTTTTTTTAGACCGTCTTTTAATATATGATAATCAGGATCATCGGACTTCAATCCGGGATCAATCATGACGATGGTATGGAAACCATCCTTCTTCAAATCACCAATCATTTTCTTTGGATTGGGAAAATAATTTTTATTCCAAGTAAAGCAACGATAGCTTTTCATGTAGTCAATATCCAAATAAATGGAATCACATGGAATCTTATTTTTTCGGAAAGTATCCGCTAATTCATAAACCCTAGCTTCCGGATAATAAGACCATCTGCATTGGTGATATCCCAGCGCCCATTTTGGAGGCAACTCCGGTTTTCCCGTTAAGTGCATGTATTGTTGAGCAATCGGCGTAAGCTCAGGTCCATAGATGAAATAATAGTTCATTTCACCACCTGCAGCCGACATTTTGACTTCGGATTTATTGGTTTTGCAGAAGTCAAATTTTGTCCGATAACTGTTGTCTAGAAATATACCGTAAGCCTCTGATTTGTTAAGCGAATAATAGAATGGAATGGCCCGATAAAGTGGGTCCGTACTTTCACTATAACAAAATGCATCCGTAACCCAGTTTTCAAAAGCATAGCCACGCATATTCAAGGCAGAACTTTTATCACCCAACCCTAGAAATCGTTCCTTTTTAGGTGCTTTTCGGGAAAGGGAAAGTTCTGTTATGCCTTTGTGAATAGTGGTACGTGCATAGAAACCTTTTCCATCCTGTGTAATGAGTTTGCCCGCCGCATTATAGATGTTTACTTTTGCGTTAAGCTTGTTTATCAAAACAGAAACGGCTGGCGTTTCAATCAGATAATACAGCTCCTCTTCTGAAAACTCAATCTTTGTTTTTTTTGCCTTGAACTTCTCATCAATGGCATAAGAAAAATCTTCACTCCATATGCTACCGAGGTTGTACCGAAATCTAATAATCGTTTCAGTTAGCACTTCAACGCGGAGCCTAACATCAGATTCACAGATGAAAGTAAATTGTCGATCTTTCTGTTCGCAGGAGCTGATGTCATTGGCGAACCATTCTTTAAACACATCGTCGTAGCGGTCATGGCGATCTATTTGTAACACGTTGACTTCAGTCGGCGCTAGAGGGAGCGCTGCCAACTTTCCTTGTTTATCTTTTTTCTTTGAGGTGTTCTTCTTTTTCTTTTTCATGTCTTAAGTAAAAGTGTGTGGTGAATTGTTCTAACAATAAACTTTGTTTGGCCAAAGGTAAGGATTGTGACGGAAATTCCCCGATTTTCCTTAATTTGGCAGCTCATGTTTACGACAAAAGATCAATAGAGATGTTTGTTATTTAATTTATATTTGTAACGAGTTGATATCGTTAAAGTTATGAATTATATGGATGAATAAATCGCCAAATTATTTTTGTCTAAATTTAAAAAACAACACCTCCATTATGCGTAAATTACTCTTCTTATTAACTCTAAGCATTTTCTTTGGTTGCGGCGATACAGCCACAGACAAAGGAGATACAGAGACGAAAGCAACAGCAGGAACAGATACTAAGGTCGAAAAGGACTTCGTCTGGAATACTGAAAATTTTGCCGACATCAAGATGATCCGTTACCAAATCCCTGGTTTCGATAAGCTGACCCTTAAACAAAAACAGCTGGTCTATTTCCTCACCCAAGCTGGGTACGCAGGAAGAGATATCATGTGGGACATGAACTACCGACACAATCTTCACATCAGAAGAGGTATCGAAAACATCCTTAATAATTACAAAGGAGACCAAACCGGTGCTGACTATATGGCCTTAGTGACTTACGCAAAAAGAATGTGGTTTTCCAGTGGTATCCACCACCATTATGGAAATGACAAGTTCATTCCTGCCTTCAGTAAAGAGTGGTTTATGTCTGCGATGAAGGAAACAAAGACTACTATAAGTGAAGAAGCCTTGACTGCTATTTTTGATCCTAACTTCGATAATAAGAAAATCAACTTCGATCCGAGCAAAGATTTAATCAAGGGCTCTGCCGTCAACTTCTACGATCCAGATCTTACCCTCGCGGAGGTAGATGCTTTCAATAAGAATTTGATGAAGGATAAAAATCCAGATAAACCAGTGGCTTATGGTTTGAACAGTAAAATCATTCGTCAGAAAGATGGTACCCTTGCGGAAAAAGTATGGCATGCGGATGGAATGTATGGCGAGTCCATCAAAGAAATCGTGAAGTGGTTGGAGAAAGCATCTTCCGTTGCAGAAAATAAAGCGCAGGGTGATGCCTTGAATTTATTAATCAAATATTACCAAACTGGAGACCTCAAAATATGGGACGATTACAACATCGCTTGGTTGAACGCAACGGAAGGAGATATTGACTACATCAACTCTTTCATTGAAGTTTACCAAGATCCAAAAGGATATAAAGGATCTTATGAAAGCATTGTCCAGATTAAAGACTTTGATGCCAGTGCCCGTATGTCTGTGGTTGCAGAAAATGCACAATGGTTTGAAGACAATAGTCCAATTATGGATGAGCATAAAAAGGATAGTGTCAAAGGAATTTCTTATAAAGTAGTAGCTGTCGCTGGAGAAGCGGGTGATGCTTCGCCTTCTACGCCAATTGGAGTCAATCTGCCAAATTCCGATTGGATTCGAGTGATGGGATCTAAGTCCGTTTCTCTTGGAAACATCATAGAGGCTTATAGTAACGCAGATGGTCCTGGACTATTAAAGGAGTTTGCAAATGATGATGAAGAATTACAATGGGCTAAAGCGTACAGTAAACTATCTGGTAAGATGCACACTGCATTACACGAGGTAGTTGGTCATGCTTCTGGTCGTTTAGAAAAAGGAGTTGCTACGCCAAAGGAGACTTTGAAGAGCTATGCTTCTCCATTAGAGGAGGCACGTGCGGATCTTGTTGGATTGGTTTATATCATGGATAAGAAATTGATAGATCTTGGACTTATGGAATCACTGGATGTTGGAAAAGCACAATACGATTCCTACATTAGAAACGGGATGATGCTGCAACTTCGTCGAATCGAACCAGGTAAAAACATTGAGCAAGCGCACATGCGTAATCGTCAGATGGTTGCCAATTGGGCTTACCAGAAAGGTAAAAAGGACAAAGTGATTGAGAAGGTAAAACGAGGTGGGAAAACTTATTTTAATATCAATGATTATGAGAAGCTACATGCTCTATTTGCTGAATTGTTAACAGAAGTTCAACGTATAAAATCACAAGGAGATTACGAAGCTGGAAAGGCATTGATTGAAAGTTACGGAGTCATTGTCGATAAAGCGATCCACATGGAAGTGAAGGCTCGTTCTGAAAAGTTGAACATTCCTCCTTATGGCGGTTTTATCAATCCAAGATTGGTTCCGGTAATGGATAAGGATGGAAATATCACTGATGTTAAAGTAGAATACCCAGATGACTTTATGGGGCAAATGATGGAGTATGCGGATAAGTATTCTTTTTTGCCGGACTATAACTAATAATAGGTAACCGCTACGACGCTACGAATACGCTACGTGATTCACGTTGTCTAAACCTTGCGTTCTTCGTAGCACCGTTGCGGTTACTAAAAAGTATAACAATGAAAAGTATCAAGTATTTAATACTGTGTAGTCTTCTCAGTTTGCAAGCCATTGCGCAAGACACCTTTTCCATCGTCGCCGTTGATCCAGCTACTGGAGAGGTAGGTAGCGCGGGAGCTTCTTGTGTGGAATTGGCAAATTTCAATTTACCGCCTGATTTCTTAGGTGATTTATTCCCTGGAATCGGAGCGATTAATTCGCAAGCTTATTGGCTTTCCGCCAATCAAGATAACGCACGCACGCGGATGGAGGCTGGTGATTCGCCACAGGAAGTAATTGATTGGTTGATAGCAAATGATGTGCAAAACAATGCTTCTACGCGGCAGTATGGTGTGGTTCGTTTAATCAATGGCGAACCTTTTTCCGCTGCACACACTGGAAATAATACAGACGATTACAAAGGACATAAAACTGGGCCGACCTATTCCATCCAGGGAAATATCCTATTAGATGAATCGGTATTGATCAACATGGAAAACAACTTTCTCAATACTGAAGGAACCTTGGCCGCTAAATTAATGGCCGCTTTACAAGGTGCTAATGTAGTTGGAGCAGATTCCCGCTGCTCAGATAATGGAACCTCTTCTTTGTTTGCTTTTCTAAAAGTGGCTCAACAAGATGACCCAGATGGTTCGCCTTCCTTGGTACTGGGTGTGAGCACAGAAGACGGAGACAACATCGAGCCAATCGACTCTTTGCAAACCTTATATGATGCAGTTTTCCCTTCAGGGAATAAGGAGGTTTTATATCCTGCATTGAAAATGGAAATATATCCACAGCCAGCAACTGATGTTGTACAAATAGCTACAAGCAATTTGCCCGGCAAAACAAAATTCACTCTCTCTTTGTTTGACTCTACAGGAAAGCATTGCTTTTCAAAAGTAATTGAAGAAGACCTTATGCTTTTGCAAAAAGAGGAGATTCAAAGTGTATCTCAGATCTTTTGGTATCAGTTGAAAGATGAGAAAGGAAATGCGGTGAGGGCTGGGAAGATTGTATTTCAGTGAAACGTTATAGCTGCAAATTCATTAAGAATAGAACTTATGAAATTTATAAGAAATACGATACTAAGTGTCATTTTCAGTTTATCTTATTTTGTCCTTTTTGCTCAAACAGTACCAATTAGCAAAATAACAGTTAAATGGGATGAAAAAGGGGTTGAAAAAATCTTACCTGCTAAGTAAGAATTTTAAAATGGATAATGGAAATATGCTTGTTTTTAGTGACCAAATGATAGGAACAGCAGCCCCGGTCATATCCGCTGGAGGGGCTAGGACATTTCAATTAAGTATTGTAAATGACGATAGAAAAATTGTAAAAAAAGAGACTTATAGAGCCAGTAACTTTTGTAATATTTGTGATGCAGCCTGGCTATTAAAATTAAAAGATCGTTACTTTATTACAATGGTTCCAAACTCGGACCGAAAGGATCTTAAGATATATGAAATCAATACGGAAACTTTAGAATTAAGTGAAACAAATAAGAACCTGAAAAATTTTGATTTGGGAAAGAACGGATCAATATTTACGAGACTCAATAATGAGGCAGGGTTTTACCTGAGAGGTGCTTTAGTGAAAGAAAAAAAGGGACTATTTCTTCTCTCTGTATATTTATATGACGACAACTTGAACCTAGTTTTTAATCATTCGCTTGAACTTCCAATTAAAGAAAACGAAGTTAAGAGTTGATCCTGAAATGACTAAAACGATTGATAATCAAACCTTTTTGATCCATCGTTCAAAAAGAAAAAAATCACAGTTTGGTCGTATTGTTTTTGAATAAATAGCTGAAGGAAATAACAATTAAAAACCGTAGATTAAAAATAAATTACATTATAAAATGTCAAAATTAAACGTACCAATAATGGCCGATATGGCCGCCGCCGGAAAAGAACCAGAAGTCTTATTTTGGGTAGGCTGTGCTGGTAGCTTTGATGCCCGAGCACAAAAAGTAGTAAAGGCTTTTGCCAAAATAATGAACGAGACAGGTGTCGAATTTGCCATACTAGGCAAGGAAGAATCCTGTACTGGTGATCCTGCGAGAAGAGCCGGAAACGAATTCGTTTTTCAGATGACTGCTTTGCAGAATATCGAAACCTTGAAGATGTACAACGTCAAAAGAATAGTAACGACTTGTCCGCACTGTTTTAATATTTTGAAAAATGAATACCCAGCTTTAGGAGGGAATTATGACGTGGTTCACCACACGCAGTTTCTACAAACCTTAATCAACGAAGGACGATTAACAATGAAGGGTGGGGGAGCTTTTAACGGTCAAAAAATTACTTATCATGACAGTTGCTACCTTGGAAGAGCGAACGATGTATACGACGCTCCAAGATCATTGTTAGAAAGTATGGACAACGACTTGGTAGAGATGGAACGTTCCAAATCTAACGGACTTTGTTGTGGTGCTGGAGGTGCTCAAATGTTCAAGGAAGACGAACCTGGTGACAAGCGAATTAACATCGAACGAACAGAGGAAGTCCTGGGAACAGGAGCGACCATAGTTGCTGCCAATTGTCCATTCTGCATCACCATGTTGACGGATGGAATGAAGGCGAAAGAAAAACAAGATAATGTGATGGTTGTCGATCTGGCTGAACTCATCGTTAATAATAACAAATGGACATAAACAATAATTTTACAACTTTGTCAGCAGAGACTCGCGTTTGGATATATCAAAGCAATCGACCTTTTTCTACGGAAGAAGCGGGTGTTATTAAAAGCGCGATAGCTGACTTCGCACAAGGCTGGGTAAGTCACAACCAGGCTTTAAAAACTCATGGGGATCTCTATCACAATCAGTTCGTTGTATTGATGGTAGATGAGTCTCAGGCCGGTGCTAGTGGCTGCTCTATTGACAGCTCTGTGAAGTTTATTCGTCACCTTCAGCAGCAACTGGGCGTTGATTTCTTTGATAGAATGACCTTTGCTTGGAAGGAAGGTGATGTTGTAAAAACAGCGCATCGTTCGGAATTTGCTAATTTATACAAAGAAGGAGCGATCAATGAATCAACGCTGGTTTTTGATAACCTAGTAACTACTAAAGGGGATTTTGAAGAGAAATGGGTCAAACCATTGGGAGAGAGCTGGCATGCGCGGATGGTGTGAGAGGAGTGTTAAAATTAGTATCCTCGTCCGATGATGTCATGCACTCGTATAAATAATATCCAAAATAAAGATTATCTTAGGTTATTTGAAATTAGAGCGCGCGGTTTTGCTTACGCTCTATGTATTCACAAAATAAGAAAACTATGTTTGGAAAAGTAAAAAAATGGCTGGGTATAGAAGGCGTCAAAGTTGAATTGATTTTGCCAGAAGAAGTTCGACGTTCCAGTGGCTTAGTCAAAGGAAAGCTAAGGTTTTATTCGATGCATGCGCAAACGGTTACTCAAATAGATTTGAAGATGGTAGAACGGTATTCAAGAGGAAAAGAAGAAGAACGGCTAGTGGATGAATACAAACTTGGCGAAATCAGCTTGAAGAGAAATATTGAAGTACCTGCTGGACAAGCTGTGGAGATTGGTTTTGAATTACCGTTTGAGGTTAATAGCTCCCAAATGGACGAGCTAGGAAGTAGCAATCCTCTGATGGGCGGCTTAGTGAAAATCAGTAAATGGTTCAGTAAAGTCAACTCGGAATTTAGAATTGAAGTAGAAGCCAATACACTTGGAGTGGCATTACATCCGTTTGATAAGAAAAATATAAAAGTGATCCGTTGATGAACCTGTATTTTTGAAAAAGTACATCATTTGTCAAATCAGGATAAAAGTAAAATGATATGATTTTTTATACTCTAACAATAAGTCTGCTTTTGCAAGTTAGTACATTATTTGCTCCTGCAAAATCCTTAAACCTATCCGGTTTTTGGGAAGGAACTATTACTCAGGATCAAACTTATTATACTACTGATTTTGACATCCAACTATTCCTTACCGATAAAGATGGAAAAATATCTGGTACCTCAATTATAAACGGAGAAGGGATAAATGCTCAGATAGACCTTGAGGGGACTTGTGAATCTGGTATTTCCTTATTGCTTCAAGATGTGGAAATAAAGGAGAACACTGTCAAAGATGGAATGGAAATGGAATGGTGCCTCAAAAATTATATCCTATCTATAAGAAGAGAGAAAGATCAGATTATACTAGAAGGGCATTGGAATGGGAAAACTTCTTTTGATGTTTGTACACCTGGTAAGGTGTACTTGAAGAAAGGGGTGGAACGGGCCTGAGGTATAAGATATTTCAACTTCAAGTCCCTTAATACTTGGATGAAGTGTATTGATAATCTCCATCAGCTCCAATTATAAAAGGCTTCAATTTTTTGCTATCTCTAAAATAATCATCTTCCATCTTTAGTTGCTTCCAAAGGTGACTATGCTCAGGCATCTTTTTTTCTAATTCCAACAATTCATTTCCGTTCATTTTGCAAGGAAAAATCCGGACGGGTATTTCCATTTGCCTTTGTGCTTTGGCCTCAGAAGCCAATACATATAACTCGGCTATTAAATTATCGGTAATCGCTATGCAGCCAACTGATTTGCAACCACCGTGTATGAAAACATCAGAGCCAGGTTTATGGGGGGCGCCTAGTTTTCGGTCTCCTTCGTTGGGGTAGTTTAATCCTAATGACAAATGGAATTTACTAACAGGATTGAATCGGTCGATATGATAAAAACCTTCAGGTATTTGTCGGTCGCCCTCCTTGCGCTTAGGGCCGGGTTTACCACTGTTTACACAAAAGGGGTATTGCTTAAAAAGAGCCCACTCCTTGGATTCTTTGTTTTTAATCCAGGCTTCTAACAATTCTTCTACTTTGTATACTCTAAGATGGAGGTCAAAAGAATTTGGATTGATTTCGCGTTGGATTATCTCTTGCTGCAAATTTGTAAGGCAACGATCGTACGCTTGGTTGACTCGGATTTTATCAGACATAGGTCCTTGTTCTGTTTCAAATTTGAAAACAATGGAAAACATTACGGCTGTTACACCAAAGGTTAGGAAGAGAAGCTTCTATTTGTTTAGGGACGGTAAACGTGTTTGAGGAAATTTAATCCAGCGTTTTATCAAGATTGATACAAAGTGATGAATTACTGTCTTTATTCCACCCGAAGCGAATCCAAACCATCCTCCACAAAGAAAAATTCGACAGACTGATTAAATAAATGAACACCCTTTACCACCTCTGGCTGACGACTAAGTGATACCGGAAGTGTATTGTTTTCTTCTTTAGCCGCTACACCACTCATGTCTACTTCTAGGACAAAATCAGTAACTTTGATTTCTTCATAATGGCTGAGGCCAACCACGCAGCTGATTTTAATTTTGGTAGGAAAAATCTTAATACTGTCCGGAGCATTTTTCACTTGTACCGGGACAAAGAAATCTTTCTCTGTTAATTGTTCTACTTCAATATTCATCTGAACATCCGTAGGCGCAATGGAAATATTTGTCTTCGTTGGTTGGACTAAAAGCAGGGTCATGGAAAGGTTCTTATCCAAGTTGCTAAGCTCAATGAGCTCTGAAGGCCAGCTGCTGATGGCGTTAATCTGACTCTCCGGGCCAGATAACAATATACTGTCGGGAATGATGCCAGGAGCTTGTTTGAGGTGGTAACGAGAATCAAAGCTGAAATTTTCCATTAAAGAGATGGGCACTTTTTTACTGAGTTTCTCTTCCACCTCAAGCTCCAGAATGTCTATATTCAAGCCAATGATATCAATGCTGCTTTGGGTTCGGTGGAGTTTGCTGATAAGCTGTGCACTGTTGTAAATCTGTCGCTGACTGGTTGTCAAATTTAGTATCAAATGACCTTCTTCTTTTTGAAAATAATTGGACATCAGATCCCAACCAACGCCTTCCATAGAGACCATCAAACCCTCAGGAGCATCACTAGCCAAAATAAAACCTTTTGGTAAATTATATTCTAAGACACATTTTTGCGTCGTCTTATAAGACTGAGAAAGTCTGGTCAATGTCCAGAAAATCAAAGCGATACCGATGCAAATGATCAGTACCGCCCGGTCGCTTTTTATAAAACGCGCAATATGGTTGTTATCAAGCTTCGGCATTTTCTCCCTTGGCGATGGCTTCTGTTAATTCTTTAGAAATATAACTTTTAGCAACCCGTACAAATGTCTTCGTATCAACCTGAAGGGTCACCACGTTGCCATCTATTTTATTGATACGACCGATGATGCCGCCATTGGTAACCACCTCAGCACCTTTCTCAAGTGTATCGACAAAGCTCTGCTGCTCATTCCGTATTTTTTGTTGCGGACGAATAAAGAAAAAGTAAATCGTCGCGAAAAGCATTAAAGGCAAAAGTAAATTCGTAAACTCCATAAGTATGTATTCTGTTTTTGGATTTTTGACATTGGTTTAAAATGGTCAGAAATCCGGGTTTAAAGTGTTTTTTCTAGTCAATTATTTCAATTGGTTATCATTTGGGAATTGGCGGAACGTCAATATATTATCTTCCCTAGTCGCCTTTTCCTGGAATCACCTGCCCCTTCAAATAAACCTTCGATTCACTTGGAGAGGTATTCGCAAAAATCGTCACAGGCTTACTTTGGTAATCTTTCTTCCCTTTCGTATCAAAGATCACCTTTATTTGATCGGACTGTCCGGGAGCAATAGGGTATTCCGGCCATTTAGGAACGGTGCAACCACAGGTAGATTTCGCTTTGGTAATCAGTAAGTTAACCTTACCAGTGTTCTTAAATTTAAAAACATGCTCCACCTTGTCTCCCGCATCAACAGTTCCAAAGTTAAAAGAACTTTCCTCAAAAACAATTCTCGCAATATTAACCGTGTCTATGTTGGATTCGTCAGCCGTAATCGGATTCCGAACAATGCTACTGATTCGATCAGAAGCCTTTATTTCGCTCACTGATTTCTCGCCGATAGCAGCTGCCTTTTCTTCGGTACAAGAACCGAAAGTCAATAGAAGTACAAATAGATAAACTAGATTTTTCATAGATGTCATTTTAAGGATTATTAACTGTCGGTTACAAACGAATCAACGTTCACCAATCATACTTTCTTTCAATAGTTAATACCTCCAATTCTCAAATTCGTCCGCAAAGTTAAGAATCTTTTTAATTGAAAATAGATAATTGATAATTAATTGGACGCACCGATTTAGTGTGGGGTAACCGTAAGGGCGCAACGAAGGCGCTACGTTTTTGCTCGCGTTAGCCACGTTCCCTTACCTCGGTGCGCCCTATACGCCCAATTTGCACCAAAAGCGCGAACGTTTAGTAAAACTGGAAATTTTACTAAACGTACCAATACATACCATTCAACGAAAACCACTACCTTGTGACCGCTTATGAATATTTACCTCACCGGATATATGGCCAGCGGAAAAACGTACATCGGCCGACACTTAGCTCAAAAACTGGATATTCCTTTCATTGACCTAGATGCCTGCATCGTAGAGCGATATGAACAAACCGTCTCAGCAATTTTTGCAGCAGAAGGAGAAGCTGCTTTCAGGCAAAAAGAAACCGAGACTTTAAAATCCATTCCGGTTACTGCCAATGCTATTGTTTCTTGCGGAGGCGGTACCTTTTGTTTTCCACAAAACAGAGATTGGATAAAAGAACAAGGCATTTCTATTTATCTAAAAGTGACAGTTAATATCTTGTTCAATCGTTTATCTGCCAAAGAAGAAAGCCGTCCAATTATCAAAGCGAATAATGGAACGGCAGAGGAATTAAGAACCTTTATCGAAACCCATTTGGCTAGTAGAGAAACCGATTATGAGCAGGCAGATATTGTTTATGAAGCGGATGGAGCTGTGGGGGAAATCGTAGCAGAGTTGAGTACTTACTTTTGGCGTTTTTTGAAATCCTAAGTTTTTTAAGGCCGGTTTACTAAATCAGCTGTCTGAACTATGTAAGATTTACTGAAAGTAAATTACTATGTGTACTTTCGCGATAGTGGGCTACATGTCCTTATGTGCCTATGTGTTAAAAATGCATTAGAAGAGCAGCATTTAATTAACATTTAGATCAAAAAACGCTCAGACTACTTTCAATTTTCACTGGCGTTAGTAGCGTAATTACGCTCGGTAAATGCTTCGCATTTCATCCGAGTCACCCTGTGGCCTCCGGTCATTGTAGGATTAAAACAATAATTTTACAAAACTTATGAGATTTGAAACAGTTGTGTTATTTTGTTGGGCCTGGAAAGTTGAGCAGAGAAGCTTGGTATCTGCGAATGATTATTATTCTTGCGAACACATAGCTTCAGCTAGCATCTTTTCAGTCAATATGTTATATTTGTGCCCTCATATAAAAAATTACCGTTCACTATGACCGATCTTTCGGTTTTTAAATAAATAAATAACACATGTCGTCTAAGATCTTTTATACACATACTGATGAAGCGCCTGCTTTGGCTACAAAATCTCTTCTGCCTATTGTTCAAGCATTTGCCAAGCAATGTGGAATCGAAATGGAAATAAAAGATATTTCCCTTGCAAGTAGAATTCTAGCTAGTTTTCCTACTTACTTAAAGGCAGAACAACAAGTAGTAGATGCATTGGCTGAATTGGGTGAATTGGTTAAGAAGCCAGAGGCAAACATCATTAAATTGCCGAATATTTCCGCTTCTATTCCTCAACTCAAAAAGACTATTGAAGAGTTGCAAG
>JBLHRR010000105.1:0-19548 GCA_047626155.1 Saprospiraceae bacterium
TACTGGTTGGTTTTTTATCAGCCAATTGCATAAAGGAAAAGATTGGTTTAACCCCATCAATAAACGGCTGGATGCCATCGGCAACTTTTTCCAAAACTTCGGGAAGCCCTCTGGCAAAAAGAAATCGCCCAAAACTAGTAAGGTACGACTGGCTTATAAAAACAAAGGCTTCATAAAAGGTTCTGCTGCCACTGATCGGGAAATAGATCTTTCACATCAGGAGAAACTGGATGCTATTTTAGAAAAAATAAAGAAGTCCAGTTATGATAGTCTGACGGAAGAAGAGAAGGAGTTTTTATTTAAAGCTAGTAAAAAATAAACCGGTAAGAAAAGTGGGTGATGGGTTCGAGCTAAAATAAGACGTTTATTCCTCATCTCCTAGCAGCCACTTTCGACCTTATCTACCCTGAGAAACATGCGAAGCCGATTCAAAGATATATTCAAATGGCTCAATCTCTTGCTGATTGTAGCTACGTTGCTAGCCATTTTCGCGCCCTATGCGAGCCCACAATATGGTTGGTGGATTGCTATTTTCGGAATGGCCTTTCCCGCTCTTTTTGTTCTTAACTTTCTTTATGTCTTATTCTGGTTAAGTACCAAAAATGTGTATTTCCTTTTTTCCACTTTTTGTATGATCATCAGCTGGAATGCCTTTACGGGGATCGTTGGCTTTAACGGAAACGATTCGCCCCCCGATGCTTCGCTCAATGTGATGACATTCAACTGCCGGGCCTTCTACGATTTCACAAAGGACAAATCCACCAAACCACAAATTCTACAGCTGCTTCAATATGAAGACATGGATATTATTTGCTTTCAGGAATTCCCCTTGAGTTCAAAGTCAAAAGAAGCAATTGTAGCGGCCATCAAAAAACAAACGAAGCTCAATTACTTTTATCAGCCTAACAACTACGCCCTCGCCATTTTCTCCAAATACCCTTTAAGCAATACCCGCATTCTTGACACAGACAAAGCGGCCAATGGCTGCATTTACGCTGACGTTGAAACGCCTAAAGGGCCGCTTCGTATTTACAATGTCCACCTAAAATCCAACCGAGTAAGTGATGATGCTAACAAAGTACTTGCAAATCCTGATCTCAAGAAGAAGAGCACTTGGTTGGGCATCAAAACTATGATGGGAAAAATAAGGGAGACTTCTAAAATAAGAGCGGAGCAAGCGGAACGTATTAGCAAACACCTCTACAGCTCAAAGCTTCCTACTGTTCTTTGTGGTGACTTAAACGAGACGCCACAGTCTTACACCTATTGCCTTCTAACAAGACGACTACAGGATAGCTTTCGCAAAAAAGGTAATGGCATTGGCAGCACTTATGCGGGTAAAATTCCAGGTTTAAGAATTGATTATATCCTAACGGGAAATAAGGTTAGGGTTTCTGAACACCGGATATTACGAAAGGAGGTTTCTGATCATTATCCGGTGGTTACTACTCTGCACCTCAAGTGAGAAAGCGGCTCAGTCATTAACTTCACTCACTAGCACAAAGGCTGGCGGTATGTTCAAAGGCACGAAGCTAATATCTACATTTCCAAAAATCTTTTTGTACATTTTTTTCATTAACAAAGAGTAATGAATCTGAATATAGAGCCCTTTAGGTTTTATAATAGCTTTGCAGGCTGTTACTATTTCGTAGCCCAACTCATCAGGAAGTGAAACAAAGGGGATAGCAGAGATTACGTAATCTGCTTGTTGGATATTATACCTTTTAAGGACATCTCCTACAATCGCCGCTGATTCCTCTACAACCACTATGCGTTTATCGTTTTTGAATTTTTCGCGTATCAAGTCGCAGAAAGGTTTGTTGACTTCAAAAGCAAAGAGCTTAGCGTCCGGCTTCATAGCGTTTAGAATGTGTTCGGTGACTACTCCATCTCCGGCACCCAATTCTACGATGACATCTGCTTTTTTAAAATCAACAGGTTCGATCATTCCTTTACACAAGAACTGAGAACTTCGGGTAATGGTACCCACTGTTTTAAGGTTCCTGATACTCTCTCTAAAAAATTCTATTTTGTTCATCTTTGTAAGTGTAGTGTAAAACAAAAAATAACCTGCCTGACTGACTGGAACCAGTCCGACTGTCGCAGACGGGCGAGCGGGCTGGTTTAGACCACTAAATGATTGCAGTAGTCTAAGTTTATTTTTCGTTGTTACTAGGTTTTCGCTAAGATGACTCTTTTTACTGCCTTTTCAAAAAACAAAGACTTAAAGTTATCTGGACCTATACAGAACTTTCTTATTCTTCGACAGACCGAAGGTAATTGTATAAATCAGGGAAGGCTGTAGCGAATATTCTCGAATCATTATTCGACGCTCTTAGTCCATCTATGTACGGAACGACGTAGGCTCTTTTTATTCCCTGACGAACCAATTCCTGCTGCAAAGTACGGGCGGAGGAGAAATTTCGGAACAAGCCTACCGTATATTGGTAGACATCAGAAGCCGCATTGGCTTCGATAGTGGCATTGGGCAACTTATTGAGTAAATCGCCATTGTACATTTGTTTGATTTCAGCAATTTGGATTTTATAAGACAGGCCTCTTGTAGCATTGTCATAATTGCCCCATTCATCGGATTTGATAAAAGCCGGGACTTTTGTTTCTTCTTTTTCTATTTTAATGGGCTTACCCGCCACCCGATGAAAAACCATATCAATTCGGCGATTTAGTTTTTTACCGATATCACTGACACCTCCCTCTGTTTGATTTTTCGCAATCGGATAACTTGCCCCACAACCCCGTATATATACACTGCTAGGGGTACAGCCTTTCCCTACCAAATAATTCGCAACCTCCTCTCCTCTCTTTGCTGAAAAATACAAATCAAATTTGACTGGGCCGGTTTGATCAGAGTGACTCACAAGCTCTAACTTCACTGAAGGATATTTTCGCAACAATGATGCTACATCACTCAGAATTACTTTATTTTCTTTGGTCAGTATCGTTTCACTTTGGTCAAAAGCCAATGAAGGGAAAGAAACGTTTTCTACTTCTTCCCTCCTATTCGTTGTCAGAATAGAAGACCTCCAGTCACGTTCGGAATTCTCCGTCGCATCACTTGTTCCGGCCAGATCTCCTATATGTTTATTTTTTGCGTAAAGCACTTCTGTAAAAATAGCGGGGTTCGATCTCCGTTGTTCTCCACGGGTAGCACTAAAGTAACTGACATAAATATCGCGCTGTCCCATACTCTCAATTCGGGAGGAACTGAAGAATGCTTTCATCCCATCTTGGCTCAATTTGAAGTGAGCGTCTTCGCGGGCAGAATTAAAAGGTATTCCCAAGTTCTCGGGTTCTGTCCATGCTAGTGTTCGGTCATTGAAACGGCTTCGAAATACATCCAGGTTTCCCAAACTTTTTAAATTATTAGAACTAAAATAAAGCGTCCTTCCATCGGCAGCGAGAAAGGGAGTCACTTCGTCATAAGCAGAATTTACGGTTGGGCCCAGGTTGGCTGGGGCAGACCATCTACCGTTTGTAACGGAACTGATGTAAATATCTTTACCGCCATAGCCACCGTTTCGATCGCTGGAAAAAAGCATGATAGTGTCATTAAAAAAGAACAAATCTACGTCTCCATTTTCAGCAATAGCCGGGCTGTAAAAATGTGGCCGTTGCATAACAGTCCCTCTTCCAAAAGTATCTACAAAGCTTTCTCCACTATACAAATGAACGCCATTGAAGTAATAAAGTATGGAGCCATTGGAATTAAAACTTAGGACTTTATCGTGCTTGGATGAGTTCAGCAAAGGATTCAATGCACGACTGCCTCCCCATTGTCCGCCATCAACAATTTCACAGGTAAACATATCAGCCTTAGGTTTACCAAAGACGTCATCCTTTGTTCCATTCATCAACCGCAATCCTCCAACATTACCTGCACGTGAGGAGGAAAAATAAATCCGTCCATCATGGTTAGGGCTTAATACCGGAGCCATGTCGTCTCCAATATCGTTGACCAATTCTCCTAGATTTTCTACAATAACTTGTTGACTGAGATCCGCGAAATCAAAACCATTGACGCACCTGAGTAGTGCATCTTTGGAAGCATCCCGAAAAGGGTGCCCTTTTTTAGCAGTAACAGAAAGGAATTCTTTATAAGTAGTGGCCGCTTCTTTGAACCTATGTTGTACATGAAAGGCCCGGGCTTTATAATAGTAAGCCAGGACAGGTACCTTCTTTTCTCCAGATATTATACTCTCCAGGTATTGAAGCGCTTCATCCACTTCATTGGTTTCCAAAAAACAATGGCCGATCTTCAATCGACTATCACTCTTTACGGACTTGAGTCTTTGGTATTTTAAAAAGAGGTTGAGTGCCTCTGGATATTTCGCATTTTTGTAATAGCTTTCCGCATCTGCCTTCAGTTGCTTCGCCCCGCTTTGGGCTACACCGATACCGCTATAAAAACAAAACAAGAATAGAAATACAATTCTAATGTGCATGTGCTACCGTTTTTAATTTAATTTTGAAGGTAAGGGAGTTCGCAAAAAAATAAGATTATTTATTTCCTCCTCCCTAAATTTTGAATGACGAATGGTTATCCTATAGGTGAAACCCAAAGGAGAATCAATCAATTCCTTTTTCAAAATTTATATCATTTCGTGTAGTGCTCTCAATAGATTGTAGTTGAAGCCCGTTGGCTTCCCACTATCGTGTTACGTTATAGAGAAGCCAACGGCTAACTGCCATTTAACCAACCGTCTGCGTAGTATCAAAGCTTTCTAGGTAATCCCCTATTCTTCTGAGGAAAGAACCACCTAAGAAACCATCAACTACTCTATGATCGTAGGATAAAGATAGGAACATCATTTGTCTGATCGCGATGACGTCTCCGTATTCTGTTTCCATTACTGCGGGCTTCTTTCGAATAGCACCGACTGCCAAGATCGCCGCCTGTGGCTGATTGATAATCGGAGTACCCATTACATTTCCGAAGGTACCTACGTTAGTTAACGTAAAGGTACCACCTTGGATATCTTCTGGTTTCAATTTATTTGCTCGGGCTCTTGTCGCCAGATCATTTACCGATTTGGTCAAGCCAAAGAGGTTCATCTGATCTGCATCTTTTATGACCGGTACAATCAAGTTACCAGAAGGAAGCGCTGCCGCCATTCCGATGTTGATACGTTTTTTAACGATGATTTGTTTGTCGTTTACCGATACATTTACCATTGGAAAATCGCGCAAAGCTTTGGCGACTGCTTCCATAAAAATAGGGGTAAATGTTATATTTTGACCATGCTTTTTCTTGAATGGTCCTTTTACGCTATTTCTCCAATTTACGAGGTCTGTTACATCCGCTTCGATGAAAGAAGTTACGTGAGGAGAAGTATGCTTTGACATCACCATGTGGTCGGCGATCATCTTTCGCATTCTGTCCATTTCTACGATTTCCGTATCAGGGCCTGCTACCGCTGTTGTTATAGCCTTAGGCGGAGCAACAGCCGGAGCTGTTGTTTGAACGGCAGCGACCTGAACAGCCTGCCCTCTATTGGCAAGGTAGTTCAACATATCATTTTTAGTAACTCGGCCTTTAGCGCCAGATCCAGGTACCACCGCTAATTCTGCCGCACCAATATTCTCTGTTTTAGCTATATTCTTAACCAAAGGAGAATAGAAACGCTCATCTGATACTGCGCCATGAGAACCCTTACCATTAACGGTTGCCATAACGGCGGTAGCTACTTTAGGAACCGGTTGCTCTTGTTTCACTGCACCATTAGAAGCAGGTGCTTCCTTAACAGCAGGTGATGCTTTTGGGGTCGCACTTTCGCCTTCGGTTGCAATAATGGCGATCACTTTCCCAATTCCAACTACATCATCTTCGTTAAAAAGAATCTCTGCGATGGTTCCAGCTACTGGTGATGGAATTTCAGTGTCTACTTTATCCGTTGCGATTTCTAAAATCGTTTCATCAATTTCCACAGTATCACCGACCTGCTTCACCCATTTAAGGATGGTTGCTTCCATGATACTTTCTCCCATCTTGGGCATGATCAATTCAACTTGAGCCATTTGTATTTTTTTTGATTCTTTGACGAATTCTATGTTTTTAGTTCGTCAATAAGCTTTTCAATTCTCCCTTCGTTACGCTACGGACGTTTTTGAAAAAGCCTTTTGACGAACCACGTCATTTGTCAAAGAAGTTTTTTAATCGGTCTTCAAAATATGCTTTTGCAAAAGCGGCTAATTGAAGAACGCTGTTTTTGATTAAATTTTTATACAGCCCTAAAAGTTTGTTTGGTAAAAACAAAGGCCATACTGAGTAATTTTATAGAATGGTCGTACTATTTTCAATCAGCAAAAATAAGCTAAGTATTACACAATTAATAATCATTCTCCCTTTAATAATTCCCTTACCATATTAAGAGCCTGTGTTGCTGTATATTCGATATTACGTGTCCGGTCCTTTCCCAATTGCAATAATCGAGTTCGTTGTTCCTTCAAATTACCGACAGCAACCCAGATGGTTCCAACGGGTTTGTCAGGCGTACCTCCGCTTGGCCCTGCTATTCCTGAGACCGCAATCGCCACATCTGCCTCTGTTCGCTTCAAGCAACCTTCCAGCATTTCCAGCACGGTTTGTTCACTTACGGCTCCATGTTCCTCCAATGTTTTTGGTTTTACACCCAAAATATCCATTTTCAATTTATTGGAATAAGTGACAAATCCACCTGCAAAGTAAGCAGAGCAACCCGCTTTGCTCGTTATCCGCTGTGCAATATACCCACCCGTGCAGCTTTCTGCCAGTGCCAGCATTTTATTTTGTTTTTGCAAGATAGCCCCTAATGCTGTTTCCAGGCTTTCC
Source organism: Saprospiraceae bacterium (assembly GCA_047626155.1). Taxonomy (GTDB): domain Bacteria; phylum Bacteroidota; class Bacteroidia; order Chitinophagales; family Saprospiraceae; genus CALGLS01. The sequence goes on from JBLHRR010000105.1 coordinate 6,830, forward strand.
TTATCAAAACCGAAGATAAACTCAGGGATAATTGCTTCTATTTCTTTTACTTTTTCTTCTAGTAATTGTTGCAATTCTGTCTCATTTTCGCCTCGGGCAGTCAGGCGAATTCTGACTATTCCAGTGCCAGGCAAATAAGCTACATTTATAAAATCAGGCAGCGTATCCAAAAAAGGAGTTAAGCGCTTAGCCAAACGAGATTCCCCCTCTCCTACCGTACAAATGGTACGGTGTACTAAAGGAGTCCCTTGAAACTGTTTTAGCAATTTGGGAATTACCTCCGCCTCCATCAAATACTTCATTTCATAAGGTACGCCAGGCATAGATACGACCACTTTTCCCTCTTCCTCAAACCACATCCCAGGAGCGGTTCCCATCTTATTCAAAAGGATAGTGGCTTTATCAGGCATATAAGCTTGTTGCAAATGTGCATCCGTCGTAGAACGCCCCAACTTATCGAAGAGACGCTGAATTCTGTTGAAGGTGCTTTCATCAAAAACCATTTTAGCATTGTAAAAATCAGCTAATACTTTTTTGGTAATATCGTCCTTGGTGGGTCCGAGGCCTCCGGTGAGCAACACGACATCGACCGCTTCTAACGCCGTTCGTAACGTTGTTGTTATAGCTTTCTCTTCATCTGAAATGGATGTAATTTTGTCTATTTCAAAACCGACTTTATTCAGCTCCTGCCCCATCCAGGCCGAGTTGGTATCTATAACCTGACCGATTAGGAGTTCGTCTCCAATGGTGATGATTTGTACTTTCATATTTGTTCAACTATTGACTTGTAACTATTAACTTCCCACTATCTTATTAGACGTAACCAATGCGGACTGCTAGTCGTATGTACGTCTAAAGGAAACCAGTCCGTACCGGAACGGGCGGGCCTCATTCACCTCATCTGCCTCATCCACCCTTTCAACATTTCCTTTTGCGGCCCAATGATAAGCCAAAACTAGGAGGGCTGCCATTTTAGTAGGTAAAGATTTCTAAAATAATATAAACTTGGGTACCTTACCTTCCCCTCTGAAGTGATACAAAGGAATAAAAAGAGAACAATAGCTTAGCATTCTTTGTTTTCGATAGTGCCCTTTTATAAGAACCAAATCAAAACGCATTGAAGCATCTACTATGTCGCTGATAAAAAAATCGTGGCTTTTCCTCTTACTCCTTCTGATCGATCCTCTTTGGGTCTTCAGCCAAAGCGGTGTTGACCAGGTTCAGATCAAAATATATTCCTTTGAAGAAGGCCTCAGTCATCGCGATGTCTATCAGCTCAGCCAGGATAAACATGGTTTTTTATGGATTGCCACTGCCAATGGTTTAAACCGTTTTGACAGTAAAAACTTCCTGCATATTCATCAAAATGAAGTATTAAAAAAAGACAACATAACCGAGCTTCAATACGATGGTGACGATCAACTCTGGTTATCTCTTTCTAATCGTCTAGCTAAATTTGATCTGGATGAGCTTCAGGGAACTTCCATCAAAACAGTAGGGCTATACCCAGCGGTTCTGGCCTCCAAAGAAAGCACGACGTTTGAAGTCGAGGGTTCTTTTAACAGTTTACTGGTAGATGCAAGCAAACGATTGTGGGCTTGCTCCTATGATTCCAAATCGGGACGGTCACATTTACAAAGCAGCAGAGAAGATGGCACTTTACAATCCGTACTTTCTGCCAAAGGTGATTTTGAAAAAAGGGGTACTGCCATTTGGAACGAAAGAGTCGTTTTTGCTTTCGATGAAAACACCTTGTTAGAAGTGGATGATAATGGAGATGTTTTTCATCGTTATAAGCTAGGAAAAGGTCAGATTTGGATTACTGATTTACAAAACTGCGGAGACTCAATGTTATGGGCCTTGAGTAACACCGGGCAACTTTATACATTAAAAAAAGGAAGTACCGAGTTCAAATTCCACGATTTGAGCCGCACCATTCAAAACCAAAGCCTTTATCAGTCGCTTAGCATCAGCGAAAACGGGGATGTCTGGGTCGCTGGCAGAAATGCCCTTTGGTGGTACCAGGCTTCCACTAAACGAGTTTTTGATTTCACACAAAACATCCGAGACTATGTCAAACACGGCGTTAATTTCCGACAGGTCTTTGAAGATCAAACAGGAGTAATCTGGGTAGCTTCCGATTTTGGCTTAATCAAATTAACTTTTCCCAATCCTTTGTTCACCAATTACCTTTATGATAACCAAGAACTTTGCGCTGAAGAAGCTTGCAGTATTCGTGGTATGGCAGAAGATGAGGCAGGCAACATTTATATCAGTTATTACAACTCTATTTATCGACTCGACCCGGTTGACAATATGATCAGTCCTCTTTTTCCTAACAAGGCCTTTTCAAATCCGCCTTTCGGTATTTTACATCATCAAAATAAGTTGTGGACTGGAAATGGGAAATGCATTGATTTAAAAACACAGGAGATAACCAGTCTTTTTGATATGCCATTAGTAGATCTAGGCGCAGTGATGCTGGATCATGAAAAAGAAATATGGTTTGGCTACCGCAATCGCATTTTCATTTACAATACTTATTCTAATAAATTACGCCCCCTTTCTAAACTTGCAGCCAGTCTTGGAAACAATCTAGACATCAGTTTTCTTTACCAAAGTCCAAACGACCTCACCATTTGGATCGGCACATTAAAAAGTGGTTTGTTTCGAATTGATAAATACAAAGGACTACTAGCGCATTATGATACTAAAGGCGAGAATGGAATACCATTGTTACATGATAAAATAAATGGTATCTACGAAGATAAGAACAAACAACTCTGGGTAGCGACTGGTAATGGTTTACATCAATTGGATTTAGTGAAAAAAGAAATTACGCCCTACCTCCCTAAAGATGGACTGGCTCATCCATTCATTAATGGCTTAGCTTCGGAGGGCGACAGCGTCATTTGGTTAAGCACCGATAATGGCTTGTCCCGTTTTAGCATTGCTAATAAAAACGCCCTTAATTTCAAAAAAGAAGACGGTTTAAGTGCCAATGAGTTCAACAGAATGTCCTGCTACAAAGCTAAAAATGGGCGAATGTACTTTGGAGGTATGGATGGTATTAACGCATTTAATCCGGGCAATCATTTTTTAAAAAATCAAAAGAGACGAGAAGGGAAAGTGCTGCTGACTCAATTTTCCAAGCTAGATGGTAATAAAGATTCTTTGATCAATATCAAAAGCGGATTCAAATCGGATAAAGCCATTGGCATTTCCTGGAAAGATCGTTTATTCACCTTTCAATTTGCCCTCGCCAATTTTGACAACCCTGGCGCCCATCAATTCAGTTACAAACTGGATGGACTGGAAGAAAACTGGTCAAGTCCCACCTCTAGCAATATGGCGCGTTACAATACCATTCCTCATGGAGATTACACTTTTCGTGTACGTGCTCGAAGCGGCAGCGACAATTGGAATAACAACGAGCTAGCTGTCCCTATTTATATCCAACAACCCTTTTACAAAACCTGGTGGTTCCTTGTACTATGCGCCTCCAGCATCATTGGTTTAATATTATTTATCGCTCAATATCGTCTACGACAAGCGAGAACGCAGCAATTAACGTTACAACGAGAAGTCCGTGCTCGTACGCTGGATTTGGAAATCGCTGTCCGAAAATCCGATGAACTTTTACTCAACATTCTGCCTGCAGACATTGCAGAGGAATTGAAAACCACGGGCAAAGCCAAGGCCCGCAGACATGAAGAAGTCACTGTTTTCTTTTCTGATTTCAAAGGCTTCACTTTGATTGCGCAGCAATTGGATCCAGAAGCGCTCGTTGCCGAAATCGACTACTGCTTCCGTGAATTCGACAACATCATGGATCGCTATCATCTCGAAAAAATAAAAACCATTGGAGATGCTTATATGTGTGCGGGAGGAATCAGCAACGACTTGGAAAACAGCGCACTCAGTGTGGTAAAAGCCGCCATAGATATTCAGGCTTTTATGGTAGAATTGGCGGAGCGAAAAAAACAAAATGGAGAGCCTTTTTTTGAAACACGAATCGGGATTCATACCGGCCCTGTGGTTTCTGGAATTGTTGGTATTAAAAAATTCGCTTTTGATATTTGGGGAGATACTGTGAATATAGCCGCACGTCTGGAAGATAACGGAGAAGTTGGGAAAGTAAATATTTCTCAGACGACTTATGAGTTGGTGAAAGCGGAGTATGATTGTTTGCACCGGGGGAAAATTTCTATTAAGAATTTGGAGGAGGTGGATATGTATTATGTGGAGGGAAGGCGGTAAGTTAGTTCTGGGTTCTCTCTTTTAGACTTATTTACATTACAATCTATATCATCTTCTGGGTTTCGTCAGCCTTTTGTTTTGATCGTTTTCTATCTCTAGAAGAAGTTATCAACATGTTTTCCACATACCTGCACATAAACGTCACATTAAGACACGCTGATAATCAGACACTTACATATTTAAAAGCCTCTTTTTAGCACATAAGCGTCACATAAGATTAATTAGACCCAAAACGGAACATACTTAGCATATTTTCTGGATGAGTTATTTGGATCATAATCTTTTATTAATCCTTCATTTATAGCTTCTCTAATGATTCGTGATACTTTCGAATAATTGGTGTCTTCTACATTAAACCTTGCTCTTAAAGACTTATTAGTCATCATCTCGCCAGAAACATATTTAAGAACACAGTGCTGATAAGTAGCATTGACCTTACCTTTTCTATCTAGTTTAGAAAGTTTTTGGGGAGCATATAATTTAACCCTTGTATAATTCTCACCTTCAATAAATTCAGGAGGGGGTAATTGAAACATTTCAACGGCGCTAATGACCTTGTCAATACCACTTCCTCTTTCTTCACAAATCCCGATTCTACGCATGAATGATGCTAATTCTTCATTCCGACTTTGAGGGCTATGATCAATAAATCTTAAGGTATTTATGATTGGTTTCCCAGGATTGGTTATTTCTAATCTATCTTCAAATAGTTCTACCATAGGGCCTGTCCCCCTAATTGAAAAATCTTGATGAATCAGCATATTAGCAATCAACTCTCGAATAGCAATTTCAGGATAAAGTGAAACGGGGTGACGTATAGCCCTGTTTATTTCTTCATTTGAAGGGAGCCTATTTGTGATATAAGTAATTAACCCTTCAAACCCAACTGCGTACCCTCTCACTCCGACTTGCTCGTTCAATGTTTCTATTCTTGATTTCCCTTTGTATTGAATAACGCGAGATGATTTTCTTTTTAAACCATCAAAATGATTCAAATCACTTGCAAATAAAATTGCTCCAAGATTAGTGATATAGAATTTATTTAGCCGGTGCTTGATAAAACCTTCTTCAATAAACTTGTTAATGGCTTTTCTTAAATCTGTTGGAATCGGAATATTAAACAACCGGTAATAAGTAGGGATATCTAAATACTGAATAACCTCGTTCTCAGACAAAGCAGTTATTGCTAATTCTTTCTCAAAAGGAACGTGATCATAATGTGTCCAAATTTTGCGTTCTTTCTCTGGAAAATCTTTTAACTTCTGTTTATATGACCCGACTCTAATATAGGCGATATCTTTAAATCTAACAGGAGTTCCTTTTGCTGCATCTACTTGAAAAAGAATAAACTTTTTTCCTTCAAAAACAAACTCATGAATTCTAAAATCCACTCTTGGGTTTAATTGAGTAGCAATCCAGTTCTCTATTTCCTGGTTGCCTTTTTTCTCTTGTTTAGGATTAAAATTAGTGCCTACCAGTTTGTGTGTCACATCTTCTACGCCATAGATTAAGATAGCCAAATTCTTTTTCATGCAACGCAGCAGAATTACTTAAAGCAGATAAATATTCACCGATTCCTTGTGGATTTGTGTTGTTAACTTTAAACTCAACCCACTCTGTCTCAGTAGGTAATTTGATTGCACTTTTTAAAGTGGTAATTAGTGCTTGATCTGTCATATTATTAAGTTTTCTCTCATACTTTTTTCATGAGAAGCTTTTGCATATGTCTTTCCTATTTTGGTTTTTCCAAATAACTCTATTGCAGGAATAAAGCAATGTTGAGTGACTTTAGATTTTACTAAAAAAACAAGTTACAACTTTTAATTCATGATACCGATAACATCAAAACAACCAAAGAGAAGAGAACGTAGTTAAGAATAAGTCACACAAACATCTAAAAAAAAACGTGCACAACATGTTACTTCTCCCGCTCCGTAACATAAATCACCAATTCCCGCAAAGCCGTCCGCGCCTCCGACTCCTCAAAGGTATCCAAAATCTCAAACGCCTGCTCTCTATAATCATACATCGCCTTCATAGCATAATCCAATCCCCCGCTATCGCGAACAAATTGAATCACCTCCATAACCTTTGCCTGATTCTCACTGTCCTTTTTTATGATGCTGATAATTCTTCTTCGTTCCGATCTACTACTATGGTTGAGTGCATAAATAAGTGGCAGTGTCATCTTCTTTTCTTTGATGTCAATCCCGAGCGGCTTACCAACATCTGCAACACCAAAGTCAAAAAGGTCATCACGAATTTGGAAAGCGATACCGCACTTTTCTCCAAACAATCTTCCTTTCTCGATCAGGCTTTCGTCCTTCGTATTCGAAGCGATACCACCTGCGCAGGCGGCGGCAATTAGCGAAGCTGTTTTTTGGCGAATAATTTCGTAGTAGATTGGTTCTTCAATATCGAGGCGGCGGGCTTTTTCTATTTGTAACAATTCTCCTTCAGCCATTTCGGTAACGGCCTGAGAAAAGATTTCTAACATTCTGAACTGCTTATTTCTAACGGCAATTAGTAAACCTTGTGATAGAATATAATCGCCAACGATAACGGCTATTTTGTTTTTCCATAAGGAATTAACAGAAAAGAAACTGCGTCGTTGGAAAGAGTCGTCTACTACATCGTCATGAACCAAGGTGGCCGTATGTACCAATTCAATGAGGGAGGCGGCGGAATAACTAGCATCGGAAGTAGGCCCAATCAGGCGGGCACAAAGAAAAACAAACATAGGCCGCATCTGCTTGCCCTTTCGCTGTACAATATAATAGGTAATCTTGTCCAGTAGAGGCACCTTGCTCTTCATGGCCTCGCGAAACCTCTTCTCAAAGATCTCCAGTTCTTTCGCGATCGGCTTCTTTATGGCGTCCATTGTTTTGGCCATGAAATTTACATTGAAATTGTTGTTGTTAATTTTTCGTTGTTGTTAAGCGGGCAAGATAGTAACAATTCTGTACCTTTCGGAAATGGAGAACTTGATTCTCTCCATTCTGCTGAAATCAATAATCAAATACATTGCCCTTAGTAAATACTCCTACGATTCAAACACTTGAACCCTTTTATTGTTGATAGAAATGATCCTTATTGAACAATGAATTTAAGGCTAAATACAACAAGATGATTTTACAAAAAGACCTGCTACTATCCTCTAAATCCGGACGCTCCTTTCTGCTCGATTATTACTTGCCCAATGAGGCAGCGAACTGTCCTGTTGTTATTTTTGCCCATGGTTTCAAAGGCTTCAAGGATTGGGGTTGCTGGCAGCTGATGGCAGAAAAATTTGTCAATGCAGGTTATGCTTTCGTAAAATTTAACTTTTCTTACAACGGCACTACTCCAGATCAACCAATGGACTTTGCAGACCTGGAGGCTTTCGGCCAAAATAATTATACCCGAGAGTTGCAAGACCTGAACGCCGTGGTTAACTGGATTGGAATATCTTCCAACTGGCCTAGGCCCAACAGCATAGATAACAATAAAATTGCATTAATCGGGCACAGCCGAGGTGGTGGCATCAGCATTATCAAAGCGGCCAGTGATGAACGGATAAAGGCATTGATCACTTGGGCCGCTGTAGCCCGGTTGGATTATAGCTGGCACAAAAAAGAGGAACAAATCAAGGAATGGGAAAAAGCGGGTGTTTTGCAAGCCCTCAATGGCAGAACAAAACAGATGATGCCCTTATACTACCAACTTTTTGAAGATTTTTTCGCCAACGAAGAAGCTTTCAACACGGAACTCGCTTTGCAAAAGAGATCTGACTTACCTATCCTATTCATACATGGCACCGCTGACCCAGCAGTCCCTTTTTCTGCGGCAGAGCAATTAAAAGAATGGAGGCCAAATGCTGAGCTGGTTCTTTTGAACGGAGCAAATCATGTATTTGGAGGCAAACATCCTTGGCCGGAAGATCAGAACATCAGTGAAGATGGAGTAATACTTTGTAACTGTAGTATTTCGTTTTTGAAGAGACATTTGTGACTAAAGCCTTAGTAACTCAAGGATGAATCCCAATGCTGTTAGCCTGCGTATTACGGGAATTGAATTTACAGTTGGGGTTGCCGTTGCCCTTGAAATCGCTTGTGAGGTTAAAACATTTCCCTGTATTTCTTCCCGCTATCCTACCGATTCCAAATTAACTTCACTAATATTACATTTCCTTCTTTGACAAAAGGCGTGGAAGTATAAAAACACGGAGTTCGTCAAAGACTCTTATATTTTATTAAGCAAAAACAATATCATAACGTGTTAGCGCTATTCCGTACCAACCAATTCATTTCCAATATTCTACTGATCTTTTATGTGCTGGTCTTAAGAGGCATGGTCTTTTTTATACCTGCTGATGACGTTAGCATGAGTCAACCGGGGATACTGAGCCAGGTGGTCTATGATTCGATAGGAACATTGGGTTGGCTACCGGATCTAATCGCCCTGTTATTGGTTCTGATTCAGGCGCTGTTGGTCAATGTCATTGTAGCGAAGTATCGAATGGCAAGATCCGTGAGTTTATATCCTGGGGTCTTTTACATTTTGCTGGCAAGCAGCTTCCCTGATTTTCTACATCTCTCCCCGTTGTTGATGGCCAATACCTTTTTGCTATTTGCTATTTATGATTTATTCGATACTTATAAAAAATATTCCGCTGCCGGAGAGTTGTATAATATAGGCCTTTGGTTGGGAATCGGAGCTTTATTTTATTATTCCACATTCGTTTTCTTAATAGCTGCCGTAGTCGGTTTCACCATAGTACGATCTTTCAAACTGAAGGAACTTATGATGGTTCTCTTAGGTCTAATAAGTCCGTTTTGGTTGCTCGTCGTTTGGTATGCTTTCACCGGACAGTATAGCAGTTTGTTTTGGGACCAAGCTATTTTTGACAATATGGGTATTGTCGAGTTACAGGGAGATTATAGCATTATCAACTATGTTCAGCTAGCTGTTTTTGGCGCATTGCTGGTTGTTTGTCTACTCAACTATAATGAGTACAGCCACAAAATCAGTATACGAGCACATAAAAATCTAGATATTCTATATTGGTTTGTGATTTCAACGGCCTTGTCATTATTAGTACAACACGGTATTGAGTTGGATCATTTGCTTATCCTAGTCGTTCCTTGTTCTATTCTGTTTTCAATGACTATGTTATATTTAGACCATCGCTTAGCAGAAGCACTTCACTTTTTAATGGTGGTTGCCATCTTATTATTTCAGACAGAAGGGCTTTGGGGACAATAGTATTTTAGCGTTGTCACTTATCTAAAGTCCGACAATAAACCAATACACCAAAAAAAATGTGGGCAAATAGAGTTCATTCAAAATATTGCTTGTATATTCGCGCTCAGCTTCGGCTACTCCTCTTAATATAAATAGTACCAAATTGTTGTCGTTCATTTAATGAATCTCTTAAAAGAAGATTTAATTTAAATTCTGCGGCATAATTGTAGTCCCTTACACATTTCCGATTAAAGCATTTCTCCCAAGTAATGAATTCATTACTTGGTAAGATTATCGCTAAACAGTATTTTTTAATATCAGAAATAATACACATGTGTAAGCTGCTTCTTAAATCATCCTTGGTACTTTTATTATTTGTTTCTTTCCTTTCTTCTGCTTTCGCACAATTAGATCCCGTAAAATGGACCTTTGAAGTAGAGCAGGTAAATGCCGAGGAATACGACCTCATAATTACTGCCAATATTGAACGTGGGTGGTCTGTATACTCTCAACACCTCGAATCTCAATCTGGCCCAATTCCAACTTCTTTTTCTTTTGATGAAAGTTCTAGCATCCAACTGGTTGGAATTACCAAAGAAACGGGTAATAAAAAAGAAACATACGATCAGACTTTTGGAATCAAGCTTACTAAATTTAGCAACAGAGCCAGATTCACACAACGAGTAAAAGTAGCCGATGCTACAGACATCGTAAAAGGTAAACTGACTTATATGACTTGTGATGAAACCAGTTGTTTACCTCCTGCGGATATTGACTTCACCATTGCTTTGAAAGACTAAATTCTGTTCTCAGAGTTAATGTCCCTCTGTTCGCTACACTCACTGGGGGTAACAGGTCGCTGTTCTTTGTTTCACTCACTACGAAGTTATCTAGAGCCGCTAGGTAATAAATAGCAGAAGTATTATTATTTCAATTTAGATTCCAAGTCCAATTTCTTCAACTGTTCCACACAACGTTTCAACTTCCAATAAAAAAGTTATAGAAACTAAAACGCTTGTTAAAGATCATTTAAAGAATCCTCCTCTCCAATCGTCTTTCCATAAAAAGAGATAACTTAATTTCTGAAATTAAAAAAGTAGTCCAATTTTGCCTCATTCTTATCCTTTTTCTCTTTTCGAAAATAAGGTCAACGAATAGCATTTCTATACTATCTTTTGTCTTTTAATCAACACTGATTACCGTATCAAAAGCCTATTTTTGCAACCATCTTGAATTTCCGGTGTACAACAGAAATTCAAGACTTCAAAACGAAACAAGACTTTGGGATACCGTAAACAATAATCAGGTATTAATTGGGGCAACCACTTTTCACGTTATTTCTTGCTCCTCCCTTTAGAACAATCTAATAACTATCTTATTATGCGAAATTCATTTCTACTATTACTGATATTTATCAGTTCCATGACAAGCGCTTTCGCTCAAATTCACAATCCTGTGAAATGGTCTCATGAGTATAAGCAGGTAAGTGACACGGAGTTTGACCTTATTCACAAAGCGGTCATTCAAGATGGCTGGGCCATTTACTCCCAATACTTAGAGAGTGATGACGGGCCTGTCAGAACTTCTTTTGACTACGACAAAGGCAGTCACTTTGCCCTCAAGGGGGAAAACGAAGAGGCTGGTAATCGGAAAGAAGCTTTTGATGAACTGTTTGACATGAACGTCATCAAGTTTAGAAAGAAAGCAGTCTTTACCCAACGAATAACCGTTTCTGATTTCTCTAAACCTATTTCTGGTTATTTAGAATTCATGACCTGTGATGCAACCAAGTGTCTGCCTCCAGATCAGATTGACTTCGAATTTAAAATCGAAAAGAAAGCTGCCGCCACGACTGCACCTACAACAAAACCAACAGAAAAAGCAGCTCCTAAGGCAGAAGCTAAAAAAGGAACGCAGGTAAATAAGCTACAAGATGCATCGGACAAGGCGAAGAAAAAAATCTTTAACAAGAAAGATGATACCGCTAAATTCGAAATGAAAGCTGCCCAAGAGGAAGAACAACAAGAAGCTCCTCCTGCTGCGAACAATCAAATTCTTGATCCTGTTAAATGGACGGTCTCTGCAAAACCTGCGGGAAACGGAGAATACGAATTGACGTTCAAAGCAAAGATTGATAAAGGTTGGTCTGTTTATTCTCAATTTCTAGAAAGCGATGATGGCCCGGTGAAAACTTCTTTTGAATATGAAGAGGGTGATCACTTTTCGTTAAACGGAAAAACAGAAGAATCAGGTGGAAGAAAGGAAGTATTTGATAAGATGTTCAAAATGAACTTGATCAAATTCAAAAAAGAAGCAGTTTTCCAACAAACGATCTCCGTAACAGATAAATCAAAGCCAGTCAACGGATTCTTTGAATACATGACTTGTGACGACACTCGTTGCCTACCTCCTGATTTTGTTCCTTTCCGTTTTGATGCAACTAGTATGAAAACCTGGTTGGGAGATGAGGTTCCTCAAGAAGAAGAGACTAACATCGCCTCAACAGGAGCCGCTGCGGGAGGAATGAAAGATCCTTATCCAGCAGAAATGAACAACGTAGATTTAGCTGCGCCTGTTCAGGAATGTGGAGAGGTTAGACAAGTAAAAGCCAACTCTAGTTTAATCAACATTTTTGTACTTGGTTTCTTTGGAGGCTTACTAGCCCTACTAACTCCTTGTGTATTTCCAATGATTCCATTGACCGTTTCTTTCTTTACAAAAGGAAGTGAAAATAAAAAGAAAGGATTGATGAATGCCATGCTTTATGGCTTCTTCATCTTCATGGTATACATATTGTTATCCATTCCATTCCACTTGATGGATTCCATCAACCCGGATATTCTTAATGAAATTTCTACAAATATTTATTTGAACCTGGCCTTCTTCGCCATCTTCATCTTTTTCGCATTCTCCTTCTTTGGATATTACGAATTGACCTTACCAGAAAAGTGGACCAACAGAGCCAGCTCTGCAGAAGGTGCTGGAGGTATCATCGGTATCTTCTTTATGGCATTGACTTTAGCCTTGGTTTCTTTCTCTTGTACTGGCCCTATTTTAGGATCACTACTCGCAGGAGCGTTGTCTTCTGACGGAGGTGCGATGCAGTTGACTTCTGGAATGGCAGGTTTTGGTTTTGCCTTAGCTTTACCATTTGCCTTATTTGCGGCCTTCCCAAGTTGGATGAGTTCGTTACCAAAATCTGGTGGCTGGTTAACAACAGTAAAAGTAGTGTTAGG
>JBLHRR010000106.1:0-19439 GCA_047626155.1 Saprospiraceae bacterium
TTTTATTTATCATGTTATTTTTAACTATTTCATAAACTAATATCTTTTCTTCGATTTCATAATAAAGCCAAAACCACCTACGAATGCCCCCAATCACCCTCTCCCCCATCCCCAGGCGATAAACCCAGTACATCACCCGCAGTAGTCACCCCCAAACCAACCACCGTTCGATTCACATAATTAAAATAACTTACCACCTGATTTATTTCTAACACTTCTCCTTCATCAAAACCACTAGCGACCAAATCCTCGATATCCTTTTTTATCAAACTGTGATGTGCGAGTGTCAAAACTCGGACATGTTTCATACCTGCCAATTCACGACCAGAGAAAACAGACTCGGCATCATCTGTATTAATAGCCTTCAGAATGGCTTCATATCGTGGCTCATCATTAAGCAACCGACGCAAGCCAGCGGCATGATGGTCTACACAATAGTCGCATTTGTTTAAACGACTGGTGTAGACGCCTAAAGTTTCCAAATACCATTTCGGAAGTGTATTGTTGGGATGATGAAGTACATTTTTGTAAAGCGCCATATGACCCGCAAGGCTTTGTGGGCGTAGGCTGTGGATACTGAGTACATTATCAACCTTGTCATCCGGGCCTTTGATTTTATCGTAGAGTTTTTTTAATTTTCCGACAGCATCGGCGTAGGGAATGGTTTTTATCCAGGGCATGTTTGGTTGATTTGGTGATTTGGTGATTGGTGAATTAGTTAATTGGCATTCTCAATATGCAAGAAAAGGGAACCTTCCTTTTACACTATCGGGCAATTCACTCAAAGATCTTCTTCAAATGATGCCCCATATGCTCCACATAATCTGTCATTAAGTATCTCAGATCAGAACGCTCTTTACCATCATACAAAATAATTTCGTAAGCCAAGGTCTCTACTTTTTGAACTTCCATTACCGCCTTTATTCTTTCATTCAATGCCAACCAACAACTAAGTATTTCATCCGTAGCAGCGCTGTTATATCTATTGACCTTTACCAACTCATTCTGACCGTATCTATGAATTGGGAAAGGTATATCACTAAACTGAATTTCCGTAAAACGTTGTAAATTGTTTATTCCTGAATCTATAAGATGCCCTAGAATTTCCTTTTTTGACCAACTTGCTTCAGCGCTTTTGTAGGTAAGCGTCTCTTCAGCTGTGTTCCTAAAATAGTCCGATGCACTTGAAAGGAGCTGTTCTAATTTCTGGATGGATTCTTTCATGCTTTTAAAATTTAAAGACCTAATTATAAAGGTTTGCACCGCATTTGATTACGCTAAAACCAAGAACACCAATTAATGAAACAAACCTTGGGAGCACCAATTAACCAATCCTACTAATTAACCAATTAACCAAACAACCCGTCCAACAATCCATCCTCCACTATATTCGGCAAGGTCACCTTCAAACTTGGCGTACGCTCCATTTCTCTCTTTATGGCAAACATCGCTTCTTCATTTCGCGCCCAGCTCCGTCGAGCAATCCCGTTATTGACATCATAGAACAACATCTTTTTCAAACGAACCTCTGCTTCTTTCGAGCCATCGAGTAGCATCCCAAAACCTCCGTTCATTACTTCCCCCCAACCAACACCTCCTCCATTGTGAATGGACACCCAGGTAGCTCCACGGAAACTGTCACCAATGACATTGTGAATCGCCATGTCTGCAGTAAATTGACTTCCGTCATAAATATTACTAGTTTCCCGGAAAGGGGAATCAGTACCAGACACATCGTGATGATCTCGGCCCAATATAATCGATTCAGAAATTTCTCCTGTGGCAATAGCATTGTTAAAAGCTTCTGCTATTTTCATTCTTCCTTCTGCATCCGCATATAGAATTCGTGCTTGTGACCCAACGACTAGTTTGTTTTTCTTTGCATCGGTAATCCATTTGATATTATCCTGCATCTGCTGCTGGATTTCTTCTGGCGCTGTTTCTTTGATATTTTCCAACACTGCTCTTGCAATGGCATCAGTCTTATCCAAGTCCTCCGAATTTCCAGAAGCACAAACCCAACGGAATGGCCCAAAGCCATAATCGAAACACATAGGTCCTAAAATATCCTGTACGTAAGAAGGATAACGGAAGTGAATGCCATCTTCGGCCATGACCTCCGCACCTGCTCTCGAAGATTCCAACAGAAATGCATTCCCATAATCAAAAAAGTAGGTTCCTTTTTCCGTATGCTTATTCACCGCCGCTGCATGCCGACGAAGAGACTCTTTCACTTTAAGTTTAAAAGCCTCCGGATCGTTAGCTAACAATTCATTTGCATCTTCGTAATTCATCCCCGCCGGATAGTATCCACCGGACCAAGGATTGTGCAAAGAAGTTTGGTCAGAACCCAGATGGATAAAGATGTCTTCTTCATCAAAACGCTCCCATATGTCTACTACATTTCCTTGATAAGCTATAGATACTACGGCTTCCTCAGCCATTGCTTTGCGCACCGTTTTCACCAATTCGTCGAGGTTGCTGACGAGTAGATCTACCCAACCTTGCTCATGTCTTTTAGAAGAAGCTTTGTCGTTTACTTCTGCACAAATGGTGATGCAGCCTGCTATGTTACCTGCTTTTGGTTGCGCGCCACTCATTCCTCCTAGTCCTGCCGTAAGGAAAATTTTCCCTGCTGACGTTTCTCCTTTTTTAAGATTTTTGCGGAAAGCATTCATCACGGTAATTGCTGTTCCATGCACAATCCCTTGTGGGCCGATGTACATGTAAGAACCGGCTGTCATTTGGCCATACTGCGTGACGCCTAGTGCGTTGTATTTCTCCCAATCATCTGGTTTAGAGTAGTTTGGGATCATCATTCCATTGGTGACTACCACTCTCGGAGCTTCTTTAGAAGAAGGGAATAAACCCATCGGATGGCCGGAATACATGTGGAGGGTTTGCTCCTCAGTCATATTGGCCAAGTACTGCATCGTGAGTATGTACTGTGCCCAGTTTTGGAACACGGCTCCATTTCCGCCATAGGTAATCAACTCTTCTGGATGCTGTGCCACTGCTGGATCCAAGTTATTTTGAATCATCAGCATGATGCAAGCAGCTTGTTGGCATTGCGCTGGGTACTCTCCTATTGGTCGGGCGTATTGTTTGTATTCGGGTTTGAAGCGGTACATATAGATTCGTCCGTATTTCTTTAGCTCTGCCGCAAATTCGGGTGCCAGCTCGGCATGCCATTCTGCGGGGAAGTAGCGTAGGGCATTCCGTAGGGCCAGCTTCTTTTCTTCGGGACTTAGGATGTCCTTTCTTTTAGGAGCTGGGTTGCTATCTGCAGGGTATGGCTTTTTTGTAGGGAGCTTGTTGGGGAGTCCTTGGAGGACTTCTTGCTGGAACTGGGTATGAGTTGCTGTTTGCATTTTTTCTTTTTTTTTCGAGCCCCGGGCTGCGGCCGGGGTTAATGGTGGGTCGACTCCTCCAGAGTCTTATGTTATAGTGTGTTTTTGGTCCTTCGGACCATTTTCTTTTTTTAGTAGTTTTCGAATAGGTTTTGGTGGGTGGTTGGTTTTGTTTTGTCTGTTATTTTTAGTAGTTCTTTTGTGTTTATTAACTGGGCGGCTTTGGCAATGTCGTCACCGAAGATGCGGTCGTTTTTGGCGAAGGTGATGTTTCTTCGAATTCCTGCATGTACTTTTTCTAGAATTTTGCTGGATTTTAGTGGGCGATGGAAATCCATGGCTTGAGCTGCGCACAATAGTTCTACGGCTAGGATGTTTACTAGGTTGCCACAAACTCTTAGGGCTTTTCTGGCTCCGATGGACCCCATACTGACGTGGTCTTCCTGACCTAGGGAGGTTGGAATGCTATCAGCGGAAGCAGGGAAGCAAAGTCCTTTGTTTTCACTGACTAAGGCTGCGGAGGTATATTGTAAAATCATGAATCCAGAGTTTAGCCCTGTTTCCTGCATTAACAATTTTGGGACACCATTTGTTTTTCCTTCTAGGGCCAAATAAGATCTTCTGTCTGAGATGGAGCCTATTTCGGCAGCGGCTAGGCAGGCGTAATCTAGTGGCAATGCAAGTGGCTGTCCATGAAAGTTACCACCGCTTATGGTAAAATCTTTGGAAAATACTACTGGGTTGTCGGTTACGGAATTGATTTCTATTTCTACAGCTTCTTTGAGGTGAAGCCAAGCGGATCGGGAGGCCCCGTGTACTTGTGGGGAACATCTTAGCGAATAAGGATCCTGAACTTTGTCGCAGTTTGTATGCGAGTCTGAAATTTTAGATCCTTTTAGAAAATGGCCTATTCGTTGAGCAACATGCTGATTGCCTTTGTATGGTCTGACCTTGTGCAAATCTTCATGGAATGGCGTTTTAGAACCGAGTAGGCCTTCGATCATTAGCGCACATATTAGATCGGCATGGGATAAGCAATTGTGTAATTTTTCGACAACCATCACTGCATGGGCTGCTATAAACTGCGTACCATTTATCAGGGCAAGACCAGATTTGGGGCCTAGAGTTATCGGCTTCATTTTCATTTTTTTGAAAGCGGTAGCCGTTTTTGTAATTTTATTGTTGTAAAAAACTTTCCCTTCCCCAATGAGTGGTAAGAACAAATGAGCCAATGGCGCTAAGTCACCAGAAGCACCAACAGAACCTTGCTCGGGTACTACAGGGACAACGTCTTCTTCTATATGCCAAAGAATCCGATCCAGAACGTCCAATGCAATTCCGGAATAGCCTTGAGACAAAGCATGCACTTTCAAGATCATCATCAACTTAGCGATGTCTTTTGTAATGGGCTCCCCTACTCCAACGCTGTGACTCAGTAGAATCCGAACCTGTAACTCTGTTGTTAGTTCTTTGTCAATTTTGGTATTACACAATGGGCCAAAGCCGGTGTTAATGCCGTAGACTGCTTTATCGTTTTTAGCGATGGTGACAACAGCATCGTAAGATTTTTTTATATTTTTTCGAGTAGCAGCACTGATGCCTGCTTTTGTTTTTCCGCGAAGGATATCTAAAGCTATACCTGCTGTGAGGTGGTCTTTTCCGTAGTTGAACATATACTGAGTCTTGTTATTTGATTTGCAAGACTGTAAAGATGGGAGAATTATTGCCCTTGGCAAAGGAATGAAGTGGAAATCTACTGGGCAGTTAGGTTTCTATTGATAAATTGCATTAGCTTTTCATTGTAACTGGCTAAACAAGGCCCCTCACTCGCTCCTTCAAAACCGGAAGCACCTCCTCCCCAAACCATTTGTTCTTAGCCTGCCAGATATTATTCCTAGGAGATGGATGCGGCAATGGAAGAAACTCCGGTAAGTATTCTTCGAAATTCCGAACGGTCTCTGTCAGATTCTTTTTCCGTTTTTTACCGAGGTAATACTTTTGGGCGTAGGCACCAATCAGCAAGTACAATTTGATGTCTGGCATTTTAGTGATGAGCTGCTCATGCCATAAAGGCGCGCACTCTTTACGCGGAGGCAGGTCACCACTTTTACCAGTTCCGGGGTAGCAAAATCCCATTGGGACAATTCCGAAAATATCTGTATCATAGAAGACTTCATCATCTACGCCAAGCCAGTTTCGGAGGTTTTTCCCACTTTTGTCGTTCCACGAAATACCAGTGTTATGAACGATTCGTCCGGGAGCTTGTCCGATGACTAGGATCTTAGATTTCTTGCTGGCGGAAAGGACTGGGTTTGCTCCGTAAGGGAGATTTTTTTCACATTCCTGGCAGGCGCGAATTTGTTTTAGAAGCTCTTGCATGGAATGAAGGTAGTTTTTTAATATCAGCTTATGAAGGAGACAGGGATTGTGAGGCTTTTGTTATAATGATTAGTCAGTTATAGTCAATAAGCCAATAAACAAAGGAGAAGTATGAATTATGCGTTTGGTGCGTTCGGTGCATTTACTAAACTTCGAAGTTTTGTAAATGTTCTCCTACCTCAGTACGCCCAATACGAACCGTAGGTAGCAAAATCGCGAACGTTTACTAAATTGGAAAAATTTTAGTAACCGTACTAATACGCACCACCTTGAAAAAAAATAATTACTTGCTTTGTATCAGATTCTAATTACTCCGCCTTTACCAAACTCACCCCACGGACAAAATCATACAAAGTCAAACCACGTAACTCATAATGCGCTAACCAAAAAGCCTGCAATGCGCTTACGTATGACTGCCTTGCTGCGTTCTGAGCTTGTAGCGCCAAGTTCAATTCTGTTACCCCAATTTTCCCGATCAGGTAACGCTTTCGGGTAATCTCTTCTCCCTTTTCAGAAACCTCATAAGCACGCAAGGCCAATGCCACCTGCTCTCGAACTAGGTTAAATTGGTTTACCCTTAAAAGTACTTGCTGGTCTACAGTTATCCGTTCCTGTTCAACGCTCATTCGCTCCAGTTGCTGTCGCGATTCCGCGATATCCATCCTAGCTTTTGTTTTCCCCCAATCAGCAATAGGCACTTGAAAACCTAGTGTAATAGACTCCGCATCTTGAGGATTTCTATAAACTTGATCAAAATCTTTTGAATTTTGAGATAAACCAACCCTAGCAAAAAGATTAGCCTGAAAGCCTGTGGTACCCCTCACCTCATCCACATTTCGTTCTGCTTCTAAAAGCCTTCGCTGAAATTCAAAGGATTTACTCCTATTATTACGGGCCAATTTTATAGCCTCTTCTTCATTCAATATATACAAGGGTAATTCTGTCGGTGGAACCAAATCGAAAATAACTGATTCTTTGATACCGAAGAAATTACGGAGCGCCTCTGTTGCTGATTGTAAGCTCAATGTTACAGTGGCTAATCTCGCATTGGCGTTCATGGAGCTTAACTCTATTTGTAATAAATCCGTTTCTGCAATACGCCCTACCGAGAAACGACCTTTTGAAACTATATACAAAGAATCGGCATTCAACTTGTCCTTTTTCGCAGCCTCCAAAATCAATTGCGAAGCAAAAACATCAAAGTACAATTCCGCTACATCTAAGGAGATGGACTCCATTTGTTCCGCATATTGCCGAGTCGCCTCGGAATAACGAATGGGCGCTAATTCCCGATCCCATTTCATACTATTAAAACCAAACAAAGGTTGTTCAAGTCCGACAAAGATCATGTCGGTGGCAAACTGACTGGAGGCATCGAGATCATTTGAAGCAAAGTTATAAAAGTAATCCAGGTTTGTTCCGACGAAAACGGTTCCTCCTGTTCTAGAGATATCTTGCTCCAGAAGTAGCCCTAAGGTTGAACCAATAGAAGCCGAACGCACAAAAACCTGTTGTCCATTAGGTAATATGTTTCTAAGATTGGATCGTTCTAGTTGGGGGACTGTTCCATTCAAGGTAATCTGGGGCTTATAGTTTGCCATCGTTGAACGAAATACTGATCGACTCGTTGTCCATCTGGTTTTTGCCAACTGAGAAGAAGGAGTCTGTCCCTGCCCTTTTGCAATGGCTTCGTCCAAGGTTAGTTTCAATGTCTCCTGGGCATTAGCACCAAAATAATAACAACATAAATACAAACAGAAGATTACTTTTGTAAATGACATGTAATGTTTTTGTTTTTCTTTACGAATAAATATTTCTAATAAAATAAAAGGTAGGTTCTAATCACTTCTAAGCGCCTTTATCGGATCTTCATAAGCCGCCTTCCTTGCTGGAAAAATTCCGAAAACCAAACCAACAAAGGCTGCGACTCCAAAGGACAATACAATTGACCAGGTAGACACTACCGTTGGAATATCGGCTTGGGCGGCGACAACATGTGCGGCAATAACACCCAGGATTATTCCCACTAAGCCTCCGGCCAAACTGATAAAAATAGCTTCAAATAAAAATTGGTAAATAATGTCCATTCGATTGGCACCAAGGGAGCGACGTACTCCGATTTCTTTGATTCTCTCTAGAACGGAAGCCAGCATGATATTCATAATCCCGATACCTCCTACTAACAATGAAATTCCGGCAATGACCGCTAGGACTATATTAAACGTTTCCTGAGTTTTTTGTTCCTGTTGCAAAAGTAATTCTGGTACTTGAATTTCATAATCCACCACATCATTGTGTCGACGCTTCAAGATCCGAGCAATTAGATCAGCAGCTGATTGCAGTGTACTACTTTCCTTCATTCGAATCACCACTCTGTCCAATTGATGATAATTACCATCGTCTTTCTCATCCTCATCATCATCCCAATCACTTTGCTTGATATCTGCTTTACTGTAATAAGCCCTATTTTCAAAACGTAAGAGTGCTGTTGAGACAGGGATATAGACATCAGAATTGTAATCCCGGATTCCGAGATTCTCTAGATTTTCCTTAGTAGCCACTCGCTTTTCCAGTATACCGATAATGGTCAGCCAGGTATTGCCACACTTTATTTTTTGCCCGACCGGATCTTCCTCACTGAAAAATTGTTTCTGTATATTTTTTCCAATGATACAAACCGGGCGACCTCCCTCCATGTGCTTGTCATGAAACAATCTTCCGCTTTCCAGTTCTAAATTATTAAGTTCAAAAAAGGCATTGGTTATTCCGATGCAGTTTGCCTTTTTGAGTTTGGCAGATTGGATGATATTGGTTCTGAGGACGACTTCTGGGCTTACTTTTTCTATGCCAGGAACCACCTCTTCCAAAGAACGAACATCCTCTAGTGTAAGACCCACCGACCAAGGTGTTTTTTTCGCTCCTTGATTGTTGCCCTGACCACTATTTTCATCTTCTTCCAACACCAATGATTTGATGACAATATTATTAGAACCAATCAATTTCATTTGATCCAGAATAGATTGCTTGGCCCCCGTCCCGATAGCTAACATTGCTATTACAGCAGCTACGCCGAAGATGATACCGAGTGCGGTCAGGAAGGCACGGAGCTGGTTGGCAAAGACGCCTTCCATGGCTAGTTGAAAATTAAAAAGGATTCTTTGGAACATGGTTTTAGTTGTTAGTATTACACGAAAAATAATCCGGTTAATTAAAAATCATCATTCCACCACCTCCGCCACCTTCACTTGAAATTTTCTCATCCTTCACTGCCTTCATTTTCGCGTTCATCGCTTCTTGCCTTGCTTCCTGCGCTTCTTCCATTCGCTTCTTAATCTCTGCTTTAATTACTGGATCAACTCCAACCAGGCTCAAATCACCAGCATTAGATGGTGCGACTAACAACACTTCTTCATTTGCCGAAAGTCCATGCTCTATAATAATCCCTTCATCATTTGACAAGCCAGTGATGACTTCCTTTTTAGAGAGTCTCCCTCCACTTTCTACAAAAACATAACTCAGAGTATCCGAAAATAAAGCCTCCAACGGAATAGACAGCACGTCTGCAAATACATCTGTAACAATCTCATTACTAGTAGTCATCGCCGGACGTAAAATAGAATCTACTTCGTTAACCTGAACTGTTACTTCAAAAACTTTAGAATCATAATTTTTCAACTGTTCTCCGATGTTAGCTACTTGAATTATAGTTCCGGAATAAGAATTCTCTGGAAAAGCATCCACCCTCATCGTTACTTCTTGTCCTTTTTTTACACGACTGATGTCTACTTCATTAATGTAAGTTTTACTAACCATATCACTTAAATCAGGAAGTTCCGCTACCACCGGATCCCAAGTACTAATTTGAGAACCGGGCCCTACTTTTCCATTCCATGAGCGCGCATAAATGACCATTCCACTCTTGGGCGCCATTATTTTGAAGCTATTGGAAAGGTCTGATAATTGTTTCCTTTTCAACTCTTCCTGATTCAAATCAGCCATAATTTCATTGATCTTGGCAACCGATTTTTCCTCCGTCAATGCATATTTAGATTCCAATTGATTGTAATCTCGCTGAATACGCTCCAACTCAATATTGGCCTGCTGGATAACCATTGGCGCTTCATATTTGCTTTGGTCAACCTCCAATAACTTTTCCTTCATAGAAAATTTCATATTGATCAGTTGATCACGTAAACCACGCATTTCAATCGCCGTATCAATTCGTGTCTGCTCCAACTGTGTCTCGATTTTATCAAGTTCCGATTGGGCTTCTTTTAGCTTTTGATCTAGTTCTGTTCTATCCAGAGTCGCTACATATTCCCCTTCCTTAACGATGGTTCCCTCCGGTACTAGATCCGTAATATTAGTCTGATAAATACGAGCAGATCTCATTCCCTGAGGCCCTCTTATTTTTTCAGATCGTTTAGCTTTGAGTTCTCCAGTTGCGTTAACTCGAATAATGAACTCCCCCTGATCGACACTGGTCTTCAAGGTTTTTTCAAGATTTTTTTCGGTACCAGGAGTAAAGTAAAAATAGGCGGCTGCTAATGCTCCGATAAGAAGCAGGGGAAAGATATAACGGGTGTAAGACATAGCTTTTTGGTTTTTCTATAGAGAAAATAATGTTTCAAGCTGGTGCATGGAAATAGTATAATCGCTAAAGTAGGCAATTAAAATAGAGCGCAATAAAGGCGACATTTTATTAACATCCTGTTAACAAGGCGGTGTTGAATACGAATCTTAATACAATATAAAGATGCATGCGACCTAGTAAAGGTTGCACATTCTGCTAGACTATAAGGAAGTTTTTTTGAAAAGAAACAGAAGGGGAATAGAACGATGAATGGTAAACTACAGAAGGTGGACGGTAAATGATGGACGGTGAACGGTATATGGTGGACTTTTTTACTTTTCTACTTCTTCTTATAATTCAAAAAAGTATACTGAAACTTCAGCATTACATATCGTTGTAAGACATTTGTTTGGACATCTTCTATGTAGACATCGGTAACATTTCTGGTTATTTTTCTATTCTGATTTAGTAAATCAAAAACGGACAGAGTGATTTCCCCTCTTTGGTTTTTAAATATTTTTTTTCCTATTCCTGCATTCCATAACAAATAGGCTTCGTTAAAACCATCACCGAGCCCGCTGTAATATTGATGTGCTATTTCTGAGCGCAAAACAATACCGGCAGGAAGTACCCAACCAAAGCGCAACTTGGAATTCTGGCTCCAAAACTTTTCATCTGTGCTTTGTACCAATGTATTATCTACTTGGTTATAGCTCGAACGGGAGGAAATAGTGAAGTCTACTTTATCACTGATATTACTACTTAGCGTTACACCAAGGCCTGTATTTTTATTGTTAGCATAATTCAGTTCGTCATTTAAGAGACCAGGTGTTCGGGTATAATTTCCATTAAAATCAAAGTTCAAATTAATTTTCCATTTTTTAATGGGAACGCCATAAGTCAGAAAGCTACTAAGACTTACATAGCCATCCAAATTAACCGGGCGACTTAACTGAGCTCCTGGAATCAAAACCACATTCTCAAAGACAGCGTTAGTCGTTTCTCTTAGGTAAGTACTATTCCCAATGTAATCATTACTATATGATCCATTTACATTAAAATAAAAAACGGTTGATTTTGCAGTATTAGTGTTAGAATAACGAATTCCCAAACGATGTTGAACTGATTGATCTAAAGCGGGATTACCAATAGATAAGGAAATCGGATTGCTATTATTCAAGACGTTTTGCAATTGAGACACAGAAGGGTTTTGAGTATTGGACCTATAGAAAAAACGGACATTTTTTTCTTTACTAAAACGATAACGCAGCATTGCCATTGGTAAAACGGAGTAATAATTTCGACTAAGCTGAGTTTCCAAGGGAAAGGTCTCATCTGATTTCAAATTAGCATACTGAAAGAAAGCTCGCACCATTATTCGGAGCTCCCTACCTCGCCGATAACGGTAACCGCCTCCGAATTGCTGTGTCGTGTAGGTATTGTTAAAAACAGAAGATTGGAGTATATTGAGATCGTTATACTCATTTTCAGCACTAACAAAATCATAGGTCTTTTGGTCTGATTTATCCTCCTGCCAAGTACTTCGATAATCAATGGACAAACTGGAATTTTCGCCAACAGGTTCGGTATAGGACAATCTTCCTCCGAGCTTCCAACCATTAGTCATTAAGTCCGCTGTTTGATCCAATGTATCGTTTACGAATTCAGTATCATCAGCGTATCCATTCAAAGCGTATTGATTGCTTTCTCCTATATTATCATTGTAATCTGTTTGTGCGGAAATGGAAATAGTACGACCTCGTTTTGCTAGTTTTCGTCGCCAGGTGAGGTTGTTGCTAAAGCTTGTTCCGGAGAGATCAGAAGCAAAGTCGTTGTTCGTGAAGTTTAGGATGGCCTCTTCGTCCTTGGTTTCTCCCAGTGTTTTGGATTCTCCGTCATTCATTTGCAAACTCAGCATAGGCCTGATAGTCAATGAGTTAAAAGAATCTAAGTCTATTTTCCAACGCATGTTTAGTCGGTGATTACTATTCGTACTATTGGCAATATTATCTTCCATGTACTTTTGCCCATCGGCTCTACCTGTTACAAAAACACGATCTAACAATTCTTCTTCATTGGTGTCTGACCAATTGAAAAAGTAAGAACCAGATACGTCAACCTTCTTTCCTATTTTATCAGAGTAGTTCAATCCGATCGCATTTGTAGTTGCAATACCACTGTTAGCATTGACCAAGAAATCATTAACAGAGCTTCCGCCTCCGCGACCTCCACGCCCTCTTCCACCACGTCCTCTCCCACCACCAGAAGAACCGACCACCCCAAGAATATCATCCGTTGAGAAATTCTGAATATTGATGTTATTAGATTGGCCAATAATAGAAATCCGTCTATCGCCATCGAAGATATTGGTATTCCCTCCAAGTTGATATTTATTTTCATAACCATAACCCGCATATACTTTCCCGAACTTCCCATTGTTCATTCCAGGCTTTGTTATGATGTTAATGGTTTTGGTGGTTTCCCCGTCTTGAAAACCCGTGAACTGAGCTTGTTCACTTTGCTGATCATAGACTTGTATTTTGCTGATAATTTCTGCTGGTAGATTTCGTAAAGCTGCCGTTGGGTCATTTCCAAAAAATGGCTTTCCGTCTACTAACACTTGTTTTACATCTTCGCCCTGCGCTTGTACCTTTCCGTTCTCAATAACGACTCCAGGCATTTTTTCAATGAGTTCTTCTGCGGTAGCATCTTGTAAAGATTTGAATGCTGTAGCGTTATATTGAGTCGTATCCTCTAATTGTTCTGCCATCGGTATTGTCTCCACTACAGTCACCTGATCCAAATCGACTCCGCCTTCTTGCAACAATACATTTCCGAGGTTTGTATTTTTATCGACAACCACCTCTTGAAATAAACCCTGATAACCGATGTAAGTAATTTTTATTTTGTAACCACCTTGTTCTATCTCTTCCAATTTAAATGTTCCGTCTGCTGCTGTGCTAGTAGCTTTCACATCGTCCCCCCAAGGATATTGCAAAAACACATAAGCACCTACGAGTGCCTCTTCAGACTTCGCAGACAGAATCTTCCCAGTAATGGTATAAGTATTTTGAGCAGAGACTGCGGTGTTCAACAGGATGAAGAGCAGGAGGTAGAGATGTTTTGACATTGGAGTGGAGGTTGTTTTATTAGAATAAAAGAGGGTTGATAATGGTGGATAAGAGCGGATCAAGGTAGATGAGGGTTCCCTTAATACGCGGACTTTCGGGAAGCCTTTATTTATTGTTGTAATAAAAAACTTACGAGTAGCGCAAGGTTCTGAAATTCAAAAACTACACTTTTCCTTTTTAAAGCTTAGATACGATTGGACAAACATCCTCGCTTTCGTTTGAGGGAAACCCTGATCAGCCCTTCTAACTCTTCTTCCCTCCTTTTCCTTTTCGGCCTTTACGCCCTTCTCTTTTCTGCATTCTGGCTTCTTCCATTTTCTCAAACTTCGTCCATTGGTCTTTTGTCAAAATAGTCTGCAATTCAGCCGTTTGTTCCCCTCTCATCTTTTGCATGTTTTCGCGCATGGTTGTTCTGTCAAAGTCTTCACTTTCCCTTGCCGCTTTCCGAAAGTCAGACACCTTGTTAGCGTACTTAAGATTGATTTCACTGACCTTGTTCGCCTGAGCAGTAGACAAGGTCAAAGAATCTGTCATTCGCTGGGTTTGCTTTTGAGCCATTTCGATTGGGTCTCCACCTCGCCCCCCTCTTTGCGCTTGCATATTCAAACTACAAAGGAAACATAACATAAATACGGCAGCTAATTTTAATGTAAATTTCATTTCTTTAGATTTTAAATTTCTTTGACAAAATTATAGAAATACAGAATAGCCCTAGAGGGCTCGGATAGGTTCGTCAAAGAATCATTTTTAAATGTGAATCAAGTATAGAGGACATTTTTACACTTACGTAATAAACCTTTTGTTGCTACTTAGACAGCCCAATGGCCATTAATTTACTCACTATGCCCTTAATATTACACCAAAAATAATTTCCCGATTTCTTTCGTGGAAACAATTATATAAACCACTCTCTCTATGGTCGTTTTGATTTACATAGTTGTTTCCAAATCGGGAAGTTAATTTTTCGTTGTCACTTATTAAATAATTAGATGATTAAAGAGAGGCAAACTTTCTACCGAAGCCGTATTTTGTGCAGTTATTTCGGGACTGGGATTTTCTTTCTTTTTTGGAACCATCTTACCATACAATGGGTTAAACCAACTTAACTCCGTAATCAACATCATATGATAACTTCCTTTATAGAACTTATGCGAAATTCATACAGTGGCTTATCCAAAGACATTTGGCTGCTGGCACTGCTTACCCTGATCAACCGAACGGGTTCTATGGTGGTTCTTTTCATGACCATATATCTAAGCTCGGAATTGAACTTCACTTATCCCCAAATTGGTATTACCATGAGTTGTTTTGGCGCCGGCTCTGTAGTTGGCGCCTGGCTCGGTGGCTTTCTTACAGATCGAATTGGATACTACAAGACCATGTTTGTGACTTTAATGGGAGCCGGCATCTGTTTTTTCATTTTGATGTACATGACTACCTTTTATAGTTTCTGTATAATGGTCTTCATTGTGAGTTCCATTGCGGATGGCTTTCGCCCAGCGAGTATGGCTTCTATTAATGCTTATGCAAAACCGGACAACCACAACCGATCTTTATCACTTATCCGATTAGCCATTAACCTGGGCTTTGCAGGAGGCGCTGCGGTAACCGGTTATATTTCAGCTGCTTTTGGCTATCAATGGTTGTTTATTATTGATGGAACGACATGTATTCTTGCTGCCTTTTTTCTATTAGTTGCTTTAAAGCCGAAAGAGGAAGTCGTCTCTAAAACCATTGATGAAGAAGTAGTGTTAGACGAATCAGGGAAAGGAGCTTCTGCCTATAAAGATCAGACCTACCTAACTTTTATCTTTTTCAAAATGATATCGGCTATTGTCTTCATGCAATTGTTTTTTACCGTTCCTGTTTTTCTAAAAGAAGCGTTGCTTTACAGTGAGTCTCAATATGGCTTATTGATGACGGCGAATGGACTAATCATCGTTGCTATAGAAATGCCGATAGTTTACCTTTTAGAAGGTCGTTATAACCGCATGTCTTTAGTTATAATTGGATATGCTATCATTGCTTCTGGTTTTCTAGCTTTAGGTTTTGCTCAATTTGCAGTCACTTTTACGGTCTTATATTTTATTGTAGCCTTAAGTATCGGCGAAGCTATAGGCTTTCCATTTAGCAATGCTTTTGCCTTGAGTCGATCTACCTCAGGAAGACGCGGAGAGTTTATGGGCCTTTATTCCATGGCTTTCTCTACTGCTTTTATTATTTCGCCTTTGATAGGTTTCTATATTGTAGAAGCATATGGTTTTCCGATCCTTTGGTGGGGAATGACGGGACTAGGAGCTATATCGATTTTGGGCTTCTTCTATACGAAGGGAAAAATTGACGCAGAAGAAAAGTTGGTACCGGTAAAGAAAGCTTTGGTGGAAGTTGGGTGATTCTGAGGGATACGGCAAATCCTTAGGTTGCCCTCAATCCTTATAAGATGCGAAACTATTGTTCCCGGATTGATATGACAAATCTTTGAGAATTTGCCATATCCTTAGAGTGCAAAACAAAAAGCCACTGATTCTCATCAGTGGCTTTTTTTGTTTTTTTAGCTGATCTAACATTAGTTAGTACTCAGCTTTCATTATCAGATTCTAAAAATTATTCTATTATTTCTCGTTTAAACTCATTTTGATTTTCTTTTGCAAATCAGCTACAGTGTCTTTG
The DNA here is from genome assembly GCA_047626155.1 of Saprospiraceae bacterium. Classification (GTDB taxonomy): domain Bacteria; phylum Bacteroidota; class Bacteroidia; order Chitinophagales; family Saprospiraceae; genus CALGLS01. The sequence goes on from JBLHRR010000106.1 coordinate 16,104, forward strand.
AAGATCAAATCTGTATCCAGTAAGTCCTGAACAGCTTTGCAAGAGTAAATCACAGTCGAGTGATCTCGTCCTCCGAAGTTTTCACCAATTGCTTTAAGTGATTTGTTCGTAAGGTTCTTGGCAAGGTACATGGAAAGTTGTCTTGCGATAACGATACCCCGCTTTCGCGTTTGTCCTTTCAGTTTTTCAACAGAAACATCAAAGTGCTCTCCTACTAACTTCTGGATAAAGTCAACGGTGATTTCCTTGGACATTTGGTTGACGAAGTTCTTGATGACCTCCTTAGCCAAATCGATGTCAATGTCAATTCTATTAATGGAAGACTGAGCGACCAAAGAGATCAGTACGCCTTCTAATTCACGAATGTTATTCTTAATGTTATAACAAACGAATTCCACAACATCCTGTGGCAATTCCAAACCTTCCTGATTCATTTTTGCTTCTAGGATCGCCATTCTTGTTTCCAAGTCCGGTGCCTGAATGTCAGCAGATAATCCCCATTTGAAACGAGAGATCAAACGCTCTTCCATTCCGTCCAAATCTTTAGGAGCACGGTCAGAAGTCAAAATGATTTGTTTACCGCTTTGGTGCAACTGATTAAAGATGTGGAAGAAAATTTCCTGAGTCTTTACCTTGTTGGCCAAAAACTGAATGTCATCAATGATGAGGACATCAATCTGTTGGTAGAAGTTTACAAAATCATTAACCGCATTATTACGAATGGAGTCGATGATCTGGTTGGTAAACTTTTCTGAGGATACATATAGAACCGTCTTATTCTCAGGTCCTCTTAGTACTTCGTTTCCGATGGCCTGAGCCAAGTGCGTCTTTCCTAATCCAACATCGCCAAAAATCACTAACGGATTGAAAGCAGTTCCACCTGGTTTGTTTGCTACAGCTTGACCGGCAGAGCGGGCCAACTTGTTACAATCACCTTCGATGAAATTTTCAAATACGTAGCTAGGGTTCAACTGAGATTCAATCTTCAGCTTTTTGATACCCGGAATGACGAAAGGGTTTTTTATAGACCCTGAATCAATTCCACCAGGAGCAGAAACATCAGATCTCTTGTTTGATCTTTGTTGAAACGCTCGTGAATTAGAAGAGGCATTGCTCATGGCATTTTGAGCCACGAATTTCTTTTGCGCATTGTATTCATTTTCCAAAGGCTTTCCGACAAGGATCTGGTATTCCAATCTGCCGTTAGCGCCAAGTTCTTGTCGAATGGTTTTTTTCAAAAGAGCTACATAATGCTCTTCTAACCACTCGTAAAAAAACTTGTTTGGTACCTGTATAGTCAATGCGTCCCTGTCCAAGTGAACAGGCTTAATGGGTTCGAACCAGGTTTTGTAACTCTGGTTGTTGACAGCGCTGCGAATAGTTTGCAGACAGTTGTCCCATACAGTAACGCAATCTTTTAGCATTCTTCAGATACATTATTCGACATACGAATGAGCCTCTCGATATCGTATGGCGAGATGATTTAAATATTTTTGTTTTAACGACAAGAAAATGTGTAGTTCTCGAACAATAAAGTTGAGCTTGTAGTTTGCTATAAAAGCGAAGATCGTTTTCTCATGTATTTACCTCGTGCCTTACAGGTATTAGATTAGTTGAATCCCCTTCCTGTGGAGGACTACAAAAGTGCGGAAAAAACTCGGGATCACAAAATGAAAATAAGAAGAAAAACATAATTTATTTTTCTCTATTTGTGTTTATTGCCATTTGTTATTTCAATGTTGTTTTTCGAAATTAATTCCCCAAAAGGAGAACCAACTGGTTATCAATTCCTTAGTGTGGAACACTTCAAAAAACTACTCAGACTAATGACAAAGCGACAACGAATCGCTTACTCTCATGTTTCAATTTCCTATATCAAACAAAAACACATAAAAGTTAATCGTCAAACGTTTTGCACTCGTTTTGAACCACGAACAAAACGTATTTGGGTAGAAAATGATTTTAAATAATTTATGATTTATGATTTATTTAAATCTATCGGAGCTTATTCGATTTTAAATATCTAGTTTTCTGTTCCCGCACTACTGGTAATCTGTTCATCATAGTTCTATTGAATAATTACATATCACTTTACCACTTCATTCGAGTGAGCAAGGCCTTTCCTTTTCAAATTTCTTTCAAAAAACACATCTATACGTCCTAGTAAAATCCCTCCCCAGCCTGCTTGATTTATGATCACTTCTTTGCCATCTAAGTTCCGACGAATATCTGGTTCTTCCATAAAAGTATGTGTATGTCCACCCAATATAAGATCGATATGTTTGGTTGCTTGTGCTAATTTGACATCACAGATTCCATGTTCGTAATCATAACCAAGGTGAGACAAGCAGATTACCAAATGGCAGCCTTCCTCCTGTTTCAAAAAAGCGGCAGTCTTATTGGACATCGTAACCGGGTCAAGATACCTCGTCTCTTTATACAGTTCTTTTGGTACCAATCCCTTCAACTCGATGCCCAGTCCGAAAACACCTACTTTGATTTTTCCTTTTTGAAAAGTTTTGTGCGCCGCAATATCATTGTATAATATGGTATCTGAAAAATCATAGTTTGCAGAAAGCAGCGGGAAGTTAGCCCTGGGCAATACCTTTTTCAAACCATCTATACCTCCATCGAAATCGTGGTTGCCAATGGTGGCTGCGTCGTATTTCAACTCAGACATTAATTTCATTTCAGGTTCTCCATGGTAGAAATTGAAATAAGGAGTACCTTGGAAAATATCCCCACTATCGAGCAGCAACACCTGTTCGTTTTCTTGACGTACTTTTTTGATCATCCTAGCTCGTTGTGCAATACCACCAAGTCCTTGATTTCGGCCGCCATCCATTGGAAATGGATCAATACGACTATGCCAGTCATTGGTATGAAGAATGGTTAGTTGCCGAATGCCGCGATCGTCTGAGGCCAACAAAGGAAAAGCATTGGCACTGAGGAGCGCTGCGCTGGTTATGGATTTTTGAAGGAAGGTTCTTCTTTTCATTGTTTTTGTTTTGCGGATTTTACGTTACTATACACTTCTGCTATGCTGCCTCCCAGCCTCCTGTAATGAGACGCTATATTGTTTCTGGAAAAGCGACAGTAGGTTGTAATTTAGAGCACGTTCGCTCTGCGGCCTCTGCGTGAGTCAATACACTAAATAAAGAACAAGGCTCTTTTTCTAAGAGGTAGATATACCAATCGCAAATTAATAATCACGCAGAGGCCGCAGAGCCAGTTGAACCTAACAACGACTATACAAGGTATAAAACATCGCATTGATATTAAAGAACTAGTTACAGCTTTATATCGTTTTTTAAATGACAACATTAGGTCGTACGA
>JBLHRR010000107.1:0-19163 GCA_047626155.1 Saprospiraceae bacterium
CATGCGTCTCCTTTTTCAGACAAATTGGCGGCGGTAAAAGAATTGATAGATGGCCAGTGGGGGTATATTGATAAAAGTGGTGAGATGGTACTAACGGTAAAAGGATATACCGTTAAAGAGATTGATAGAGCCTACTCTTTTTATAATGGTTTGGCTGTAGTGAAAATTCGTGACCTTGAAAATAAGTACCTCCGTCATCATATTGTTATTAATAAAAAAGGAGATACGGTATTTGAGATAGAGCAGCGTTATCCGGATAAAAAAAATATAGCCGTAGGAGATTATAGCAATGGACGATTAGCGATAGGTTTTGCTCGAACAGAGGGTCGATTTCAAGATTATGTATTTTTAAACTTGGAAGGAGATGAAGTAGCAAAAGTAGAAGGGGTGGCTAAAAAAGGAGTCTTGGCGAATGGAGGTTATTATATTGCCAAAGGTATTGTAGATAAAAATAAAAAATCATTGCACAGTGAAAAACACTTTGTTCTTAGCCCTTCAGGTAAGATAAGTGAAATAGAGCTAGAAGAGGATAAATATATTTATGGAAGTCATAATATTGGACGATTAGCGGAATTTGATATACGCTACAACTCCGCTAAACACAATGCACTTTACAGTTACAGCACAAATAATTTCAAAGAGGTTTTTCTAACGGAGGAATTGATAAAAGGCTATAATGAAAATTTAGTGTACAATAAAAATTTGGTCAGATATCGATTACAAACTTATGAAGGAAAAATACTTTGGGAAACTCCTGTGGGAGCTTGGACGATCACAAATAATTTGGTGGAAGCTTTAAAGTATAAAAAGGAAGTACGACGATATGAGCTTTTAAGTGAAGACGATTTCTCTAATGGCTTGTTTGAGTTGAAGGATTTGGAAGAGTTGAAGATATCTTTTGCTAAAGTTGAAGAGCTTCCTTCTGAAATAGCTAAGCTAAAAAAGTTGAAAAAATTAACCATAGAATGGATGCGTCAACTCAAAACGCTACCTAAAGAATTAGGCGAGTTAAAAAAGCTGGAATATTTGGTAGTTAAAAATTGTGAAGCTTACCAGGGAGGTTTAGAAGATATTATAGCGCAATTACCGAATCTGAAAAAAGTAGAACTCGAAGGGATTACTTTAGATAAAGCTTTCAAAGCAAAATTAAAAACTACACGGCCTGATCTAATAATAGTAGAGGAGGAGGTGATTTTTGAGGATATGATGATAGAGGAATATTAGATTCACGAAATATACGCCCTGCCTCCGCGCACAGCTCGGGTAAAACGTTCTGTATTTATCCGAGCTGGCATGTGGTAACCGGCCACTAAAAAAAAATGTAAAATTATTGTTAGATTATGTATTCGAAAGTGTTATTCTGAAACCTCCTCACTCCCCAAAAACCACCACCTCCAAAACCTTCTCCCCCGCAGCTCCCAACCAAGTCCCCCCAGTATACCAATACAAATCCTGAACCCCACCCTTAACTTTCTGCGTCGTCCGCTCATAAAACACCCCATCCTTCAGCTCCCAATAACCAACAGCAGTAGGACAATTGATCTTACGATTAGAACTACTACCACTCAACATAAAAGCGTTTTTATCCCCATTAAAAACAGGCTGCCCAGACAGCACTGTCTTTCCTTTTTTAGCTCCCATACCAATCAACCAATATTCCGGACAAGCCAAGGGGCGAAGCACTCGTATAACAAGATGTTTGCTTTTGGTAATGTAATCGACAAATTGATAATACTCATCCGCCTTGTGGGTAAGCGTAAGAAGGCTATCTCCGACCTCAACCAATAACTGCCCTCCAGTTCTACTCGCTACAGTTGGGTGCCGACTTATCTGATATTTCTCCACCGCCCAACTGCATTCATTCAAAGCATCCCATTCATCTTTTTTGTAGCCTCCTGATTCTGCACACATTCGGGCTATTGGATTCAATGTCTTTTCCTTGTTTAATAAATTCTTGTAAACAGAGGCCGTTGCGGTACTCATACGAAGACTTACTTTATTAGGAAAAGAGGGCTGATTATTAGAAGCAGTGCTTTTGTCCTTACACTGAGAGAAGAGAAGAATAGTTAAGGTCGCTAGAAATATATTTTTCATGTGTTAAAAAGTTTATGCAAAAGTAAGCATCAAAAGATTAAACAGGTTCAAGTAGGAAGCTATTTTCACTAAGATCAACAACTCAACTCTCTCCTGTCTTTGGCTCAAAATAGACAAAAAGTTATTTATCTATCTGCTTTTTTCAGAATAAAAGACTACATCTTTGAGGGTACATAAAATTATTTCCTTTTTTCGTACCTTGGTAATTGTAAAAAAAGCACGATTCTTCCCCAATTAATTAAAGTATTTTCTTACATCTTTAACCACCACTCAAATCATGCAGAAATTGAGACTTACACTACTTTTTGTACTATTTGCCCTAATCGTACAGGCACAAGACAACTCCTTTAAAGGTCAACTTCTCGAAAATCAAGACCATCCGACTTTACAGAAAAAATTCAAATCCTATCAAATTTACACCATCGATGCTCCTTCGCTATTCCGATATATTCAGTCGGAGCCTGAATCAGCTCGGCTTACCTTAGACCTAGGGGAGGAACATGATTGGGATTTATTATTAGCCCCTAGTAACATACTCGGTCCTGATTATCAACTAAGAATACAAACCGCGAATGGTGTTGAAGTTGCCGACCGAAATCCGAACAAAGCCTTCAACGGATACGTGCAGGGCGCAGGTGGAGGAACGACAGCACTCACCGTGGATGAAAACTTTATTTACGGTTTTATCCAAAAAAATAATGAAGTCTATTACATCGAACCACTAAGTTATTTGATCGGCGATGAGATAGAAAATGCATATGTTGTTTATGCAGAGTCGGCGGTTATAAAAGACAGTAAACATAAATGTGGTGCAGATGAATTGGCAGAAAATAAAGCGCGTGCACTGCAACGTAAAAACCAGATCGTAGCAGAAAATGAAAACGACACGAGGTCTTCCATTATCGCTTGTTATGATATTGACATCGCCCTTGCCTCCGATTTTTCAATGGTTACTAAATACGGTTCTGTGGCAGGTGCGGAAAACCACAACATTGGGGTACTCAATAATGTAAACACAAATTATGACGATGAATTTAACCATAGTCTGACTATGGTCATCGTTGCTCATTTTATTTCTGATTGTAATAGCTGTGACCCCTGGACTGCTTCAACGGATCCCGGAGTTTTACTAAACTCCTTCCGTAGCTGGGGAAATGGTGGTGGTTTTGGAGCTACTTATGATGTTGCCTCTCATTGGTCCAATAGAAATTTTGACGGGTCAACAGTTGGCTTAGCTTGGGTTGGGGTAATATGTAGCAGTTTTCGATACAATGTATTACAGGATTTCTCTTCTACCGCATGGAGATTACGTGTTCTACAATCGCATGAACTTGGGCACAACTTCGATGCAAACCACGATGGGTCAGGAAGTAACTTTATTATGGCCCCCTCCATTAATAATTCAAATACGTGGTCGGCAGCTTCTATTGCTTCTATTAATGCACATGTTCAAAATAGAATTAATAGTGGTTGTGTAACACCTTGTGCTTCCGGCGTTCCTCCGGTGGCCGACTTCACCTCTAATATCCAAAATGGATGCGCAGAATTAACCGTAGATTTTATAGATAACTCTACCGATGCCACTGGATGGTCCTGGACCTTCGAAGGCGGTGTTCCGGGAACAAGTACGGACCAAAACCCAACGGTTAACTATCCGAATCAGGGAACCTTTGACGTGACACTGGAAGTGAGCAATGCTTTTGGTAACAATAGCATTACACAAACGGATTATATTTTTGTAGATGATATTCCATCGGTTAGTTTTACACAAACGGCTAATGAATTAATCGTCGACTTTACCAATACCTCTAATAACGCGACTTCTTACTCCTGGGATTTTGGAGATGGTAATACAAGTACAGATGAAAATCCAACGCATATTTATGGAGACGATGGAGAATATGTAGTTACGCTGGAAGCAACGAACACTTGTGGGACCAATTTTTCTACAGAAGTAATTACAGTGGTAAGTATTCCTTTTGCTTTATTTGTTTCAGACCTTACATCGGGTTGTGCTCCACTCTCTATTCAGTTTGCCAGTCAATCTTCTAGCAATGTGACGACTTGGAGTTGGACTTTCCCTGGAGGGACACCTGCATCTTCTTCCGCAGAGGATCCATCAGTAGTATATGATACGCCTGGTTTTTATGATGTTGAATTAACCGTTAGTAATGCCGCGGGATCAGATACTTATACTGAATTGGGTTACATCGAAGTATTGCCAGTACCAACAGCTGGTTTTACTTATGTTATTAATAACGATGTAGATGTAGTGTTTACCAATACCTCTACAAACGCAGATTCTTATACCTGGGATTTTGGAGATGGAACCTCAAGCACAGAGGAGAACCCCAGTCATACTTATGCTACAGCAGGGAGTTACAATGTGGTACTTATTGTGGAAAACCCATGTGGAGCTCCTTCCATAACGATCACGATAGAAATTGTTCCTTCCGTTCCACCAGTCGCAGATTTCCAGGGAGACGTCCTCTTTGGCTGTGTGCCGCTTATCGTAGAATTTGAAGACCTTTCTACGAACGCAACCAGCTGGGCCTGGACTTTCCCAGGAGGTGCTCCGGCTACCAGCACCAACGAAGACCCTAAGATTACTTACAACGAAGCGGGTATATATGATGTCACTTTGATTGCGACTAACGCCAGTGGATCTGATACGGTCACTTTCGTAAATTATATAACTGTAGAAGATGTACCGGATGCAGACTTTATCGCTACGGCGAATGGTGCTTCGGTAGACTTCTCGAATACAACAACAAACGGAGATAGCTTTGTTTGGGATTTTGGTGATGGAAATTCTAGTACCGATGAAAATCCTAACAATATATATGCAATGGATGGAACTTATACCGTTCAACTGATTGCAACCAATGGTTGTGGAAACGATACCACTGATCAGGAAGTCATCGTAATTTTGCCACCAGTTGCAGATTTTAATGCTGATGTAACCAGCGGCTGTGCAGACCTTACGGTTAACTTTATGGACCAATCTACTGGGGCTACAGCTTGGGCTTGGATCTTCAGTGGAGCAACACCTGCTACAAGTGCCGATCAGAATCCAACGGTTGTCTACGATACAGAAGGGACTTATACCGTAGAACTTACCGTAACCAATACCTCAGGTAACAATACCATTACACAAACGAATTATATCACCGTTAATGATGTACCGAATGTTGGTTTCAATACTACGCAAACGGGCAATGACGTTGATTTCAATAACAGTACAACAAATGCTGATTCTTATGCCTGGGATTTTGGCGATGGAAATACGAGCACCGATGAAAATCCTTCCAACACCTATCCTGATGATGGAACCTACACGGTAACTTTAACCGCAACCAATGGTTGTGGTAGTGTAACGGTGGAAGAAGATATTACTATCTCTACAGCTCCAACAGCTGCTTTTACCTCAGATGTAACCAGCGGTTGTGCGGAACTTACTGTAATTTATACCGATCAGTCTTCTCTGAATGCAACGAGTTGGGCCTGGACTTTTGAAGGTGGAAACCCTGCAACAAGTACGGCCCAAAATCCAACGGTAAATTATGATGCCGCAGGAACTTATGATGTAACTTTAACGGTGGCGAATGTAGCAGGAAACAATACAAATACAGAAACTAATTATATTACGGTAACTGATGTTCCTGTCGCTGATTTCACAAGTAGCATAAACGGAAGCACTGTTGACTTTACAAACGCTTCAACAAATGCAGATACCTACTCGTGGGATTTTGGAGATGGAAATAACAGCACGGCAACCAACCCTTCTCATACTTATGGAATGGATGGAACTTACGAAGTTGAACTAACGGCCACTAACGATTGTGGTTCTGTTTCAACTACAGAAACGATTGTGATTTCCAATGAACCAACAGCGGACTTTGGTTCGGATGCAACGAGTGGCTGTGCGGACCTTACGGTAAATTACATGGATTCGTCCTCAGCGAATGCAGTGAACTGGGCCTGGACATTCGAAGGTGGGAATCCTGCGACAAGCTCAGCAGAAAACCCAACAGTCGTATACGGAACTGCCGGAACCTATGATGTTACATTAACGGTAACGAATGCAGCAGGGGAGTCCAACACCATTACAGAAACAAACTATATTACGGTAAACGATGTACCTGTTGCTGATTTTAATAGTACAGTTAATGGCATGGCAGTAGATTTCGACAATACTTCTACAAATGCAGATTCTTATGCCTGGGACTTCGGTGATGGTAATACCAGTACTTCCACTAATCCTACTAACGATTATGCAATGGACGGAACTTACACCGTCGAGTTGATCGCTAGTAATGATTGTGGTTCTAACACGACGACACAGACTGTAGTCATTTCCAATCCACCAACAGCTGATTTTGGTTCGGATGCAACAAGTGGTTGTGCAGACCTTACGGTAAATTACATGGATTCGTCCTCAGCCAATGCAGTGACTTGGGCCTGGACATTTGAAGGCGGAAACCCCGCAAGCAGTACAGCGGAGAACCCAACAGTCGTATACGGAACTGCCGGAACCTATGATGTTACATTAACGGTAACGAATGCGGCAGGGGTGTCCAACACCACTACAGAAACAAACTATATATCTGTAGATGATTTACCAACAGCAGATTTTACCAGCGCTACAAATGGGTTGACTGCTGACTTCGACAATACATCTACAAACGCAGATTCCTATGACTGGAATTTTGGAGATGGAAATACAAGTACGGCTACCAACCCATCAAATAACTATGCTTCTGATGGAACTTATACCGTTACCTTAATAGCAACGAATGATTGCGGTAGCGTAACAACTACAGAAACGATTACCATTACAACAGCTCCTGTTGCGGACTTTATTGCCAACGTGACGAGCGGTTGTGCGCCACTTACGGTAACCTTCACTGATGCGTCTTCTCCAAACACGACAGAATGGGATTGGAGCTTCCAGGGTGGAACACCCGCTACTTCTGGAGATCAATCACCAACGATTGTTTTTAATACGCCGGGTGTTTATACGGTATCTTTAGAAGCGTCCAATACCGCAGGTAGTAATACCTTTACACAGACGGCTTATATTACAGTATTAGCAGCACCAACAGCAGACTTTAGTTCAACAGTAACTGGTACCTTGGGAGACTTTAATAATAATTCAGCTAATGCCAATAGTTATAGTTGGGATTTCGGAGACGGTAATACGAGTACTTCTGAAAACCCTTCTAACAATTATGCTACAGATGGAACCTATACGGTTACTCTAACTGCAACTGGAGACTGTGGTACCGATGTTACAACACAAACGGTAACCATTGTTACGACTCCAATCGCAGACTTTACCGCAGACCTTACACAAGGTTGTGCACCATTAACTGTTAACTTTACCGACTTATCTTCAGCTAATACAACAATCTGGTCCTGGACTTTTGCTGGCGGAACGCCGACAACATCTTTCGACCAGAACCCAACGGTAACTTATAATACCCCTGGTGTTTACACGGTCGTATTAGAGGTTGGGAATACTGCAGGTACGAATACGATAACGAGGACAAATTATATAGTAGTAGATGCAGCGCCAACCGCTTCTTTTACAAGTACAGTGGCTGGAACTTCAGTGAGTTTCAACAATACTTCTACTAATGCAACTTCTTATGGTTGGAACTTTGGTGATGGAGGTACAAGTTCAGGTACCAATCCTTCTCATATCTATGGCGCTGATGGGACTTACACGGTAACACTAACGGCAACGAATGATTGTGGGGCAGTAACAACAACAGAAACGGTTGTCATTAGTACCGATCCCGTAGCAGGTTTCTCTGCGAATCCGACTTCAGGTTGCGGACCATTAAGCGTAAGCTTCACAGATGACTCTTCACCAAATACCACTAGTTGGTTGTGGACCTTTGAGGGTGGAACACCGGGGACTTCAGCAGATCAAAACCCGACGGTTGTTTTTGAGAATCCAGGTTCTTATGGTGTAACCTTAGTGGCAACTTCTTCTGCTGGAAACAGCACGTTCATGCAAAGTAATTACATCACGGTTTTTGGTACGCCTAATGCGAGTTTTACTTCCAGTACAAATGGAACGACAACCACCTTTAGTAATACAACAACTAGTGGCAATAGCTACAGTTGGGCTTTTGGAGATGGCAACAGTAGTACCGATCCAAACCCGGAACATACTTATGGAACAGATGGTACTTATACCGTTATCCTTACAGCGACTAACGATTGTGGGTCAACCACAGCTACGGAAACGGTGACCATCGTAACTGCACCAATAGCAGGGTTTACAGCGGATGTAACTTCCGGCTGCACCCCAATGACGGTTAACTTTATGGACCAATCGTCTGCAAACACCACTGGCTGGCTTTGGACTTTTGAAGGCGGAACACCTGCAACTTCAACAGATCAAAACCCAATAGTTACTTACGGCACCGCAGGTGTTTATAGCGTGACTTTAGAAGTGAGCAATGCCGCAGGAACAAATACCGCAGCAGAAACCAGCTATATTCTAGTGGAAGAAGGACCTACCGCTGGATTTGGAAGTACACAGCTTGGGACGACGCAGACATTTAACAATAGTTCTACAAATGGTAATACTTACCTCTGGGACTTCGGAGATGGGAATAACAGTACCATGGAAAATCCATCGCACACATATACCATGACTGGGACGTACACCGTCGTATTAACCACGACCAATGATTGCGGATCGGCTACAGCTACAGAAGTCGTCAGTATTACGGTTACCTCGGCACCCGTAGCAGGATTTACCGCAGATGTATTGAGTGGTTGTGCACCTTTGACGGTGAACTACACGGATCAGTCTTCTGCGAATACGACTTCTTGGTTGTGGACATTTGAAGGCGGAACGCCAGCTACCTCAACGGATCAAAACCCACAGGTACTTTACGATCAGCTAGGTAATTACAATGTTACACTGACGGCTACGAATGCCACTGGTGACAATACAGCTACACAGAACAGCTTTATTCAAATAACGGAATCTGCACCATTATCTGCTTTCAATAGTTCTACTGCAGATGCAACAGTAACTTTCGATAATGGAAGTACAGGGGCAACCACTTATGCTTGGACTTTTGGAGATGGGAATACCAGTACCATGGAAAACCCAACACATACTTATCAGGATGATGGAACGTATGAAGTCATACTAATAGTGACTAATAATTGTGGAACTTCTGAAACTTCAGAAACAGTAGTAATTGCTACATTGCCAAATGCCGGATTCTCTATGGACGTCAATGCCGGTTGTGGACCACTAACGGTTAACTTCGCAGATGCTTCCTCTAACAATACAGATACATGGGCTTGGACTTTCCCAGGTGGAACACCAGCTACGTCTGCAGATCAAAACCCATCGGTTACTTATGATGCTTCCGGAACTTATGATGTCACCTTGGTTGTAACCAATGCACAGGGGATGGATACGGAAGTACAAATGAATGGAGTTACAGTAGACTTAGGACCAAGCGCAGGATTTATGGCCAGTGGTGCTGGTTTGACGATCGACTTTACGAATACAGCTACAGGTGCCACTACCTACGCTTGGACATTTGGAGATGGAGGCACAAGTATGGATGCTGACCCAAGTCACACCTATACTTCAGGAGGAGATTTCGATGTACAACTTATCGTAATGAATGATTGTGGATCTGATACCACTGCTCAGGTAGTCACGATAGGAGGTGCTGCGCCAACAGCTGCCTTTATCGGTATGCCTGGAGCGGGATGCGTTCCATTAGAAGTTGAATTTGAAGATCAATCCACAGGAGCCACTACCTGGGCCTGGACATTGGACGGAGGTTCTCCAGCTGCTTCTTCTGAGCAGAACCCACTGGTGGTTTATGATACACCAGGTACTTATCCAGTTACCTTGTCGGTTACCAATGCTTTTGGTAGTAACTCCTTGACGCAAGTCGGATATATCGTTGTAGGAGAAGCACCAACGGCAGGTTTTACATCAGTAATAAATATGGGTACCGTTGATCTGACGAACACTTCAACAGGAGCAGATACTTACGCTTGGGATTTTGGAGATGGAGAGACCAGTTCAGATGAAAGCCCTAGTCATACTTATACAGCCAATGGAAATTATACCATTACGCTAAGTGTAACCAACGACTGTGGTACGACAACTTGGACAGAAGATGTAACAGCAATGATAACTTCTACTACTTTACCAGAAGCGGTTTCTGCTTTCAATTTCTATCCGAATCCAAATAATGGTTCTTTCTATTTAGAAATAGAAGCTGCGCCAACAAAAGTATTACAAGTGCAGTTGTATGATATTATTGGTAGGAAAATGATGAACGAACAGTTTGATTTCAACTCAGGACAATTGAGTCACCGTTTTGAAATGACACATTTGGCTGCCGGAACCTATGTATTACAATTGGTGATTGGCGACGATGTGTTGGTGCGTAAGGTTGTTGTGGAGTAATTGTTTTTCAGCCTTAAAAGCTAATATAAAAAGCCCGGTCTGTTTGTACAGCCCGGGCTTTTCTGTTAGAAGTACGCTTACTGCTCCGCTGTAGAAGCGAACTTCTCACTGCACCAAAACCTCTTTCGTCAAAACCTCCGTCCCAACTTGACATCTCAACCAATAAGTCCCAGTCGCCAAACCAATCACAGGAATCATATGCGTAATATCTTCATGACGGCTTTGAAATTCTAACACTACTTTCCCTTTCGCATCCACCAAACTAAAATAAGCCGTTCCCCTCAACCTCGGGTGCTGGAAATAAACATTCAGATAATCAGTAGCAGGATTCGGATAGATTTTTATTTCGAAATTGGCTTCTTGTAGTTCTACTGTTGGAGAAATGAGGTGGCAGCCTGGGACGAGGCAGCCGTGTTGGTCTACTTTTACGATCCAGGCGCGTTGAATTGGGGGCTCGGATTGGAGATTAAAGTAGTCAGCCGCTTCGCCAACCATTACGAAACCTCCATCAGGTGTTTTTTCCAAATCGTAAAATATATGATCGTCTGATCGGCTTTGGACATAATTATAACGGCGCGTCCAAAGACTGTCTCCTTCTTTTGAGATTTTAGCAATTAGCCCTAGCATGTCATATCCGTTTTCTGAGGGGTTGGGGCGGTAGCTTCTTCCTGCGATGACATAGCCGTCAGCGACTCCGACTATTTTATTAATTATGTTTGTCGTCTGATAAAAAGAATCTCTAATATCGACACCCCATTCATAATTGCGGTTTGCATCTAACTTAAATATAAACGGTTGCCAAGAAACATAAGACGCGGATGGAGGACCTAATACCACACCTTTGCCACTTGACAGAAGATAGCCGTCGTCATCTGTTCTTATAATGTCAGAAATTGAGTATCTAAGTTCATCAACAGGAGTTTCATATTCCCACTCTACCGTTCCATCGGATGCATTGATTTGAATAAGTAATCCTCTTGAAAAGTGATTTTGAGGAGAAAAATTGAGGTTATCAATACGTCCGCCAATTAATATTTTTTGATCAGATAATAAAATTGAGCTAGCGGATTCACTAACTTGGCTTTCGCCATAAATCTTCCCCCACTCTAATTGTCCGAATGAATTTACCTTTTTTATATATATATCTGTACCAGAATTCGATATATTTGACAAAACATAAGCTCCTCCATCTGGAGACAATTGCGAACAAATCGCCGCAATAAAGCTTTCACTTGGAAAATATGGACTTCGATAGTGTTTTGTAAATAAGGTATCTCCATTCGGAGTATATTTTACTAAGACAGTAGACCTTCCAATCGAATCAATACTAGTACCTGGGAGTATAAAGTTTCCATCCACTGTAGGCTCTAGTGTATTTGCCCACGTCTCATAACTTCTTTCAGGGCTTGACAATATTTTAGCAAACAAAATCTCTCCTTCTAAAGATAGTTTTGAAAACAATCCACTTACATAGTATGGAAATACGGTGTCTACTGTAACGCCGCTCATGTAAAAACAACTATCTGTAACTTCTACACTTCCGAAAACACTTGGACCTGGTAGATCAAAGCTAAGTCGATAATTATATGTTGATTGCGCAATTGTTGAGAATAAATTAAATGCAATGATTAATAAAGTGAATATCCATTTCATAACAAAATATAATACTCCGAGGTTTTAAAACCTCGGAGTGTGAAAAATAAATTATTTTACAATAACCAACTTGCCTGTATTTAACGTGTGGTCATTACTACAAATGCTATAATGATAAACACCTGACAACAATGAATTCGCATTCCAATTTACGAAACCATCCTTACCGTCTGGGATTTTAATTCCAGATAGATATTTCCCGTTGGAATTATATATTTTTATAACTAAATTCGAATATACCCTATCTAGATGATATTCAAAATTCAATTTGTCCGTCGCTGGATTTGGAAAAGCAATTACACGATTCTTTTCTTCTACTGTTTTAGTCCTTTCCAGCCGTTGCTCCGTTAGCTCTGGAAAAATAGTCGGGTCAAAAATGTCAAAATCGAAACCGTAATTTAGAATGTTTTTGGCCTGCAAGCCTGCTAATCCTTTGCTGTTGTCTGCGATATTAACGATACTTTGTATATTATTTGGATTTAAATCGAAAGCACACTTTCCTTGTTGAGCCAGATCAATTTGAATATTCTTCAAGTTACGGAAATAGTTGTATTCCAACTGCTGGTTTTGCGACATTTGGTAATTAGTGGGAATACTATTAAGCGTTAAGCTTGCTTCACCCAAGTCAGAATATTGTAGCCAATAGTCTACCATTGCCATAGAAGATTCGATACTTTCTTGTCGTTCCATCCATACTTTCACAGAATCTCTATTTTGGACAATTGGATTAATCATATAGTATCGGGTAAGCCAAACAGCAGCAGCGGTAATTGAAATACTTTTTGTTGAAATGGTTGCTTCTAAATTCGTTCGAACAGTGCTGACAAATGGGCTTTCTGAAATCGAATTAATCATGTTCGTAGGTATTGGACTTAAGCCTGAAGTTATGTAACTTAAGATTTCTAGGCTCTTTCCCACATCAGGATTCGCCATTAATAAGTCATACATTTCTGAATGACTAATGATGTCCGATCGGTCTGCCGTTGCTTTAATAACTTCCTTTGACAACCAAGGAGATTTAGTCTGTAAATTAGAGACAAGCTGTATACTGTTTGAAGAAGTAGCTTGCGTGATTTGATTGAGAAGTAAATCAGTATTTCCTCCATCGATATTGTTCTCTAAGTTTTCAAATAACAATGCCCTTTCTTCAATGCCAATCCTATAACTGTCACGAGCTTCTCCCTCACTTTGAGGATTAGGATTAATAATTTGTGGGTAAAGAATATCACATTGATTAGTAGCAAGAGTATTAATAAGCCCTACGTTCCCATTCGTGAAATTTGCTGGTGCTTGTCCTGAAGCATGAAAATAAAATATGTCATTTGGACTTTGATTCAAGAAATCACTCTCCGGATTATTCCCATTATAGGAAAATTCATTTCCAGCTGGCTCAACATTTGATCCCTGATTTCGAGTAATTCCGTAATCAAAACTTGGACTAAGAGGTTCCTCAGGCACACAAAAGTCAAAAGTATTATCTCCTAAATTTTCATTACAAATGTAACGTAATCCAGAATCAAAAGCCAAAGGATCTCTATTCACTCCATTCGACAAATTCCCCACATACAATTTATCAAAAGTATTCCGTCTAATTTGATTATTACCACTCCCAGTTTCTCGCACCAAAATCCCAGTATACCTACTCCCCTTTGGCGCTTTTTTGCCTTGCCCAACAAAAGAATTTTCCTCAACCGTATATCCAGTTCCACCATTTAAACGAAGTCCGATGGACTCAATGTCCACATTAGTACTGGAAATTTCTTCACCTCCTACTTCAAAAGTATTACGTACAATTAAGGGCATACTTACGGCATTGCTATTTATCCCGATAGCATTATTTAAGAAATCGCTTCTTCCCCAAGCTCGTATACCTGTCCAATAATCACCACATCTGGAAGAGGCGATTGTAAGGAGTCCTCCATCTATAATTAACTCTCCTCCTCGATAGACATTTATTACTCCGCCAGGAGGCATAATGACTTTACAATTTATGGTGAGGCGAGCACCTGGGTCGACGTTTATGCTTCCGTAGATGACTCTGCCGTAGTCCCATGTTTCGTCTTGGCTTATGGTGATTGATTTTGAAGGATCGAAGTCTATTTTTAGTTGTTTGGATTTCCAGCTACCTATCAATAAGCGGTGGACATGTGCCAACTGGAGTGGAGAAAGCCAATTTGGGGAAGAGTTGAACAACCGTGTCATTATATTGTTAGAACAATTTTGATCGAATCCAGGAGCACAGGTATTAGCATTCGTAAGATTATCCCATGCACCTGTTGGTTCATCAGACTGAAAGAGGTCATTTTGAGTATTAACTCCCATGTGATGCAAGCCTAAGCTATGTAGCATTTCGTGGAGTAATAATTTTCCGATGCTATGGGCTTTAGTATCTTCGCTTATATCTGTTCTTTCAAAAATCTGGAAGAAGGTATTCTTCATTAAAACATGATTCAAAGATTCATTATTAATCCCTACTCCACAACCACCATCAGAACCACTTAAATTAGGATTCTGATCAGGTTCATAAAAAAAGATATTTAGCGCACAGTCATCTTCATTATTGGTGATATAAGTTTCATAATAATATCCCGAATAATCGCAGAACTGTCCAGCAATACAGGCACATTCCAGTATGTCTGCCCCTTGAACACTATGGTTCCAGCCCAAAGGGTCTACATGATAAATAATGTCTTCTAAGGAAAAACGTAATTTTGCATCTTTCTTACAACAATCATTCGTTCCATTATTACCACACAAAAGTTCGTCGCAAAAGCAATTGGCACCCATGTTCCATTTAGGACAATTAATATTGCCTAATAAGCTACCATTAATCCGCTCTTCAATGATTTTTTGAAAAAATGCCTCATCATTATCCGTAAAATTTTGCGGGTTGCTTGCTGATTGTTGCAAAATATGAAAATTTACTCTAACTGTTTTCATTTGAAGATCTTTAAGATCTTCATCATCGGGTATGTAGGAGGGGTTTTGAGCTAAAGCATCATTGGAAAACTCTGGATTATCACTAATACAGTTATGTCCAATAGGAATAAAACTTTGAACTGGTGGTGAAAAAATATTCCGATGGTCGCATTGTTGCCCTACCAATTGAAAGGAACAAAAAAGCAAGAAGTAAAAAATCATCTTTTTCATAATAAAACTATTTAGGTTAAAAAATAAGTTATAAGCTCATATACGACCAGCTGTGAAAAGCTATAAAGCAACCTTTTCATGCTGATTAATTGATGAAAATCTCGTTACCATGAAATGCAGAAAACCGCATCACAGATCAAAGCCCCAAGCCCTCGCCCAAAATATTTTTCTTATCTAGTGGATTAAAACAATTTACCTAAAGGAAGAAAGTGGCAAATATCACAGCATTAGCAATTCCTTAAACAAAGAAATTACAACAGAGTCTAGAAATGGAAGTAAATTGTTAGGTTTTACAAACTACAGAAGAGGAGTAGCATTTAATTTCATTGGGTATCGGTTTTTTGAGTTTTTTAAGATGATTAAAGATCGAAAAAAAAAAACGGATATATCCAAATAAAAGCCGTAATATTTTTATAACAAAAATATTACGGCTAACTGAAAGCCAGTTTATAGAATAGTTTAAATGAGTTTTACGATTACTGAAAAACTCAAATATTTAGTAATTACCTTATCTCCTATGGGCGATGCTTTCTAATAAACCCCGTAGGATCCACATAGCCAAATCGATCTTCTGAATAACCTGGCCCTAAAGACATTCCAACAAAATCGCGCATTTCAAGATGTAGATGTGCAGCATAACGTCCTTTAGCATTTCCAATGGACCCAATTTGCATTCCTCTCTTAATTAAGTCACCAGGTTTTACCCGAACGGTGTGAAGATGTGCGTATACCGTTTCTACAAAAGCTTTGGCTGGGTCATCGGAGATTTTATGTACAACTCGGACGACATTTCCCCAGCCACAACAAACTTCTTTAGCATCAACAACTAGTCCGTTGGCTACCACATGTACGGGGTCTCCCAAATCTGTATTCCCGCCACCTCTGCCGTTCCAATCTTCTCCCAGATGGTTCTTATCTCCAAAGTTGAGGGCTTTATAATAGCCAGCGGCATCAGGAATACCAACAGGAAAATCAAAACCATTTGCACGAAATGCAGGGTATTGCTCAAAGTAGGCAGGATAATAAGAATCAGCTATTCTAGGGAAGAAATCGGGCGAAGTCGTATCCGCTTTCATGTTCGCCAAAAAATGATCGTGTAAGCAGGAATGATAACTATCAGTAGTTGCCGAATGGCTTTCTACAGCGGAATTGCTGTTTATTAACCAAAGCGGAACCGAAATAAGAATTGATGCAAATAGAAAAGTAGCTAAATTTTTTATCATAATAAATTTTTTATCATAATACGTAGGGATTAAGAAGAACAGAACGTAGAGGCTGCTATCTTTCGTACAGGATTTATACGCTAAGTAACAACAAAAAATTTACTTAGGCCACTGCCATCATTTAGTTAAAGCTAAACGACTTCAGGAGAGTGATTTAGCTAAATGATGGAGTGTATAGTGGCCTAGATTACTTTTTGTGTAATACTAAAGGTAATTCATTTCCCAAAATTGAGCCTAATTCTCTCCGGGTTTAGTTTTTCCACATTAACAAAGACATTTATATTAAAGAATAGTACGCTTGAATGGAAGAAAGAAATCGGGAAATTATTTTTAGTGTAATACTTAACTGCAATCTACCGATATATCCCACAAATTTCCACTTGCTAAATATTCGTCAAAACCTACATGTTCCGCAACAGAAAACGGACGTTATTAGTTGTAAATTTGCTAAAGAAGACATTGGCTAATTCCTAGGCAGCATTTTCAATAGCTTACGGAACTAATCAATACAACACCAAAGCCCGAAAAGCAAACACATCTATCGTGTACAGAAACCTGATCCCATATCTTTTCTTTCTTTTTTTCTTTTGCCCAAAAGGAATGAATGCACAAAGCTGTATCTGTACTAATTGTCCAGGAGACATTCCCATTTCCAGTACGACCATCCTTGACTTTGATGTCAGTGGAGCAATGAACAATGATTTATCTGACGCAGGACAAGGCGTTTGTGGACTGTATATTAGTTTTGAACACGATTTTATTTGGAACATAGAGATGGTCTTAACTTCTCCCGGAGGACAAATGGTTACCCTGATTGGTCCCAATGTAATGCCGCCTGTTGGATCTTTTACAGGCTTTACGGATTGGTTGGTTTCATTTGAGCAATGTTCAGAAGTAGTAGTGCCAGATGCAGGTTTTAGCCCCATTTGGTCTAATAATCAAAGTTGGTTAGCTGCAGGGAATTATACGGGGTCCTATTATCCCAATTCCGGTTGTCTGGAAGACTTCAACACGGGCGTCGTAGATGGTACCTGGACGCTGACCACCACCAATACCCATCCTTTTTACACCGGCGAAGTATTAGATTTTGAAATCATCTTCTGCGATACAACGGGAATGGGCTGCTTTAGCTGTGCGGCTGATGGAGGCGAATTAGTGAGTTACGATACGATAACATTATGCCAGGAAGATCCGATGTTGCAACTCAATATCCCAGCGGTTTATAGTGGTACGGAACCTGATACCAACAGCTATGGCTACTACTATGTAATTACGCAGAATGACCTAATACTGGATTATGATACTATAGCCGATTTACAAAATTATGAAGCTGGAGAATATAAAATTTGTGGACTGTCTTATTTGTATAACGATAGTTTATCTGTCCCTAACCCAAATGGACTATTGACAATTGCAGATTTGGAGGCAGGACTAAACAATACTCCTCCGGATTTTTGTGGTGGCCTGTCGGATACTTGTCTGGTGGTCAATATCCTATCAAGCGGTAATACTATTCTTGATACCATTTGTGATGGAGAAGCGTACATTTATAATGGCACTCCGCTGACTGTTACAGGCGAATATGATTTTGTTTTTCCTTCTACCATTGGCTGCGTAGACAGTACGGTGGTTGTCAACCTAACAGTGCTGGATACGGTGCTCACGAATCTATCAGCTATTATTTGCCAAGGCGAAAGTTTTATTGTCGGTGATTCTGTTTACACCATGAGCGGAAGTTACAGCAATGTCTTTACGGTATTCAATAGCTGCGATAGTACAGTGAATTTGAATTTATTGGTCAGTGATCTTAATGAAACGAATTTGTCAGAAGTGATTTGTGCAGGCGAGAGCTTTTTGGTCGACGATTCAATTTACACATTGACGGGGATGTATAGTGATACTTTAGTCGCGTTTAATACCTGTGACAGTATCGTTAATTTAAATCTTACGGTAAATGTCCCTTTTGTAAATAACATAACAAATACAATTTGCGCAGGCGAGAGCTTTTTGGTCGGTGATTCAATTTACACATTGACGGGGATGTATAGTGATACTTTAGCCGCGTTTAATACCTGTGACAGTATTGTTAATTTAAATCTTACGGTAAATGCCCCTTTCGTAAATAACATAACAAATACAATTTGTGCAGGAGAGAGTTTTATAGTCGGTGATTCCGTTTATATAACAACAGGGATTTACAGTGATACGCTAATTGCTTTCAATACTTGCGATAGTATTGTGAATTTAGACCTTACTGTTAATCCATCTTCAATTAGTAATATAAGCGCCGTGATCTGCGAAGGCGAAAGTTTTACGGTCGGCGCTTCTGTCTATATAATTACAGGGATTTATAATGATACTTTAGTCGCGTTCAACACTTGCGATAGCATCGTTAATTTAGACCTTAGGGTAAATCAATCCTCCGTTAATAATATAGTAGTGACTATTTGTACTGGAGAAAGTTTTGCGGTCGGCGCTTCTGTCTACATAATTACAGGAATGTATAATGATACTTTAGCCGCGTTTAATACCTGTGACAGTATCGTTAATTTAAATCTTACGGTAAATGTCCCTTT
>JBLHRR010000108.1:0-19109 GCA_047626155.1 Saprospiraceae bacterium
TGCCCTGTTTCTATTTCGAGAAAATCACTGAAACTGACTTGTGCGGAAATTGAAGAGGTGAGGTATAAAGACAGTAAAAGAAGGCTTAGTTTTTTTATTGTAAAATTCATGTTATTCTTTTTTCTACAGAAAGCGTAAATATACCAATTTTAAAAAACTTTTGCTTCGGAATTAAATGAGAATACAATAGTATGCTTTTCTATTTATTTCATAACGAGTAAGAGGTGACTCGTTAGAAATAACGAAAGAGGCAATGCCGTTCCTTCTCTCGAAGTGGCTAAGAAAATTGCAGACGCTTTTGAAGTTAGCCTCGACTACCTCACGGGCGAGGGCATCAACGTAAACATCGATAAACGTAACCTTAAAAGATTGGAAGAATTACAGCTACTAGATTCTAACAAACAAAATACATTGTACGATCTTATTGATACTTATATTCGAGATGCTAAGGCGAGACTCGCTTACCAATAGAAAAACCCCTGAGCACTCAGAGGTTTCCCCTTTCTTTTATTATTTCTTACGTCGACCAAAGCTCGCAACACTCATTCATAATAACAATCACAACTTTCGTAACCGCCATTCGCAGGAATAAGCCCCTCCGCTGCTATAAGGTGGCGCTCAGGATCATTTCCTTTGTATTTCCCTCTTTCTATTGTAATATTCCCAGCAACATCTACACATTCGCATACGTAATCATATTCACTGACACAAGACTGAAAAGAAAAAATAAGAACAACAAATAATAACTTCAGTTGTAATTTCATTGCAATCATAATTTATTGGATAAAGGTATTAGTACTGTCTGGCTTAGGGGCAAAGCTCTCTAACTCATAAAGCCAATCAATTTCAAAGACTTCATTTGTTCTATTATTAACTACTTCACGAATAGTAAAAGATGTGTCTGAGAGTATTACTCCTCTACTAACAATCGTTTTAAGCGGATCATTCTGGAAGACAACCCATTGTTCTATTTTTATCTCATCATTAGAAATTTCGAATATTCCCCAACGACTCTTATTATCTTTAAAGGTAGCAGCATCTTCCCATCCTCCAGCATCTCTAGACCTATCTATCTTCTCTTGATCTATTGCACCCGGGTCTATCATGACTCCATCTCTATAGAAAAAAAATGAACTTAATATTTCTCCCGCACTATCTCTATGAAGGTACAAACCTGCATGAATATTCAACTCATTCCCAATGTATGATGCCTTAAACAATTCGGCTCCTTCATCGTCTTTATTACATGAAAGTATTAAACACATAATCAACATGCAAAAGAGGAATATTCTAACTCTCATTAGCTCAAATTTTAATTAATTTTACCAAAGGCCAGACCCTGGCCCATTTCCGAAATACCAATAGAACTCATTATATTCTTCTTTCTCCTGAAACCAATGAGCATTTGGTAGCCCATCGTGTATCAGTTCATTTTGAACTTTAGCTCTAAATCTTTCACTATCTTTACCAAGCCTTAGAAAACCAAATCTTAAATAAAAAGTACCAACTCGATATCTGTCAGGAGAACTTCCATTTTTACTCACATAAGTTTCATGGCCATTAACCATTTCTGATTCAGGTTTACCAAATCTATTCAACGGATCACCTGTCCCCATGTTTGCCCCAATGCTCAAAAAAGGACCTAAATTAATTTGCCCTGCACCCGTTCTCCAACGATCACCTCCATCACCCATCTTTAAGCCAAAGACGTTTCCTATATCTCTTACTGCTCCAGGCCACCAATCATTCTGATATTTTGCGTTTAAAAGAAACCCGCCTAATCTTACCATTCCCGTTGTCTGACTTGTTGAGTTCCCGTCTCTATCCTTGCTAGAATATGTTGTAGAAGTTAGAGCAAACTTATTAAAAAATGATACTTCTCTTCCTTTCGATGTTTGCCATCCTTGAACCATTCCGTCATAAGATCCAGAACCACTAAAATAATCTGCACCAAAATGCCCCCGATAACTAAATGGCATACTCTGAGGAAGACCTATTGAAGTTTCAAACCCCCAACTCCCATCACTGAATCCTAAATTAAATTTAACTGCGATAGGTGAAATATGTTTTTGAAGTTCATATCCAAAATTCGTAAAGAATAAAAAGTCTCCCTCTGGGTCAATAATCTTTATTGGGTTATTACCCATACTGTTGTACGGCGTCATCCCATAAAAACTCTCCGCCTTCGGATCAACCTGGCTAAATCATGATGGATCAGGGTTTCCTACTAACGTAAGTGGACGCAAATTAAGGGACCCCTGATCTACCCACTATAAATGACAGAGTACCATTATTAATTTAATTAATTACGACTCCACTTCCATCTCCACGATAGGCTTCAAATGATACGTAAATTGAATATCCTTCTTATAATTTACCCTTTCCGTTTCTGACAAGAACACTTCTCCTAAAAGCCCTTCCCCTCTAGTAAGCCAGAAGTTTTCATAGACCTGAACTTTGGTATAAAGAACCAAATAATCGAATGACTCCCAATCATCCACTATGAAATGTTTGGTTGGAAATTTAGTGGGGTGTTCCCCTTTTTCAAGAAAAGGTTTTAGTACTTTTTGTACATTGAAAATTTCGCCAATAATTCTTTCCGGATAAGTGAGCTTAGCATTTCTAACATCACTAACCCCATTCGGAAAATCACTTTGTTTTATTAAACTCGCATCCAATATTACATTATGTGGAATCAAAGTAGTATCCGGATCTACTTGCGGCAATAGGTTTAATAGAATAGGGACAAAACATTCTCGTTGTAATCCAGCGTCCAGGGTTTCACTGAACAAAATATGGTAATGCTCTCCTTCCGGAATTTTATAAGTCACTGCATCTGCTTCTCGGTAATCTAGCACATAATCCTGCAAGTCCAGATTCTCTGTAAGCTGTTTTGTTTTTTCCAGCGATAAATTATTTATTTCTAATAGGGTAAACTTTACTTCATCTGGCCGGAAGAAGGGAGCGATCAATGTAAAGAATGGAGCATAGGGACCACAGCCTGCGTACAATATCTTTATGGTCGTTTCTGGGTATGCTGCCTGCTTATCATGGATGAGTTTTATCATCGCTCTGAAGAACTGAAGCGTTCGTGGATAGTCCAATAGACAAAGAGCAGTCTGATTGGTAGAGATCGCTTTTCCAACCTTCGCATGAATTTGCGTCTCCAGATCTTCCTCTTTACTAAACCCAGTTATCCCGGTATATTCCTCATATATTTTGTGAATGGTTGATATGGTTTCTACGACTTTCTCTTCTGATATCTGTTCGTTAAGTAAAGGAGTGACAATTGATTTTATGTCTGGCTTTATTTGCGGTAATGGCATAAAGAGGTTTTGTCGGAGTCATCCGGATTACATGTTTAAATAAAAATCCAAGATACAAGGATAAGCTCGGATCTTGGGGTTTTAATTTTAAATCTTAATTCTTTCTTTTAGAGTAAGTATTTCTTATTATTTGATTAAAACTTAGTACGTCGATAAAATAGCAATTCCTGACTTCTAGCAAATCGATATTCGAGCTTCGCTAAGCAAAGCAGTCCCAAGCCCAACTTGTCCCCTCCCCTCGATTATACAGCTTAGAACAATCCCGTAATTTCCAAGAAAAGGAAAAGCCCTTACCGTTGGTGCTTTTTTAGAATATGCCTACCTTTGGGACCAAACGCTGAACGCAATTTCATTTTCATAAATGTATTGTTGGCGATCTTGAATAAGATTACAAATAAGAAACACTACATATGAATATTAAGTGCTTCATTTTAACAATTTTACTGAGTCTTCAATTTCATTTCTTAAATGCCCAAAGTGATGAATTTTATATTCCATATCAATTAAATGAGGAATGGGGTATTGTAGATACTAATGAACTTTTCATTTTACAAGTGGTGGAGTCAAACTTAACGTTCCAGAAGAATTCACGATCGGAACAGGAGTCATGGCTGGTTATAAGGTGGTTGGGAAAAAAGGTTTTTTACTTGAACTCTCTGCCGGAGCACATCGCATTCATCTTTTAAAAGGCAAAGTCTTTGATCGAGGTTCAAATACTGGCGGTATAGTTCGACTAATGATTGGCTATCAAATTAATTGGAAAAAACCTTAACTACTGTAGACGCTCACCCCTTATAAATTTATTAGTAAAGAATCCAAGCTGATGGCAGAGGAGTTTCTAAGGGAACGAAGCTATTCACAGTTGCTATGGCTTGCAATGCGATAAAGGATGTAAACGGAGCTGACAATTATGTTTTTTCGAATAGCCTGACAAATGAAATAGTGCTATTGGTTTCAAAAGATGGTAAGAAATGGATTGCGGATGGAACCTTTCGTGATTCCTTGCAAGGCTTTATAAACTCCCCCCTTGCTGCGTTTCTAGAATATGCTTATCTTGGGCGTTCCCATATAATTTTTCTTTATGCGTTTGCTATGGCAAACAAAATTGACAATTATAATAACACCAGAGGACCTCACAAAGTGTAAACGAAACAAGCAAAAAAATGAAAAGTAGCAATATCCAACGCTCAACATTCTCAATCATCCTACCCTTTGGATTGCTATGCTGTCTTTTCATTTTCTCACAATGGCGCACAATAAATGAAACCTTTGACGATCAGTGGCATTCGGCAGTCAAAAATAAAACAACAGGACTACAAAATCCAGATAGTCTCTAAAACAAACAAAAAGGAGCTCACATTTTCGGACACCTTGACTCTACGAATCTGCAACCGTTCCTCCATAATAATTTTGACTGGATCACCCTTGTCCCCTATGGCGACCAAAAAAACCACGATAGTCCAAGTATGAACTATTATCGAGGAGATAGTTTACGAATGATTCGAAGAGATTCCGCTTGGACAAGTCAAATAGATTTAGCACATTCCTATGGGTTTAAAGTCTTCCTGAAACCGCACATCTGGTTGCACGATCCTGCTAGTGGAAAATAGCGTTCTGATATCTTCCCTAGTAATGAAGACAACTGGGAAGAATGGAAAAAAAGTTATCGGGAGTTCATTATATACTAGGCAAAAATGGCAGAAAAAAATAAAGTCGAATTGTTTTGTATCGGTACAGAACTAACCAGACTCTCCACTGAGAAATCTGATTATTGGAAAAATCTCATCCAGGAAGTTCGAAGTATTTATTCCGGGAAAATAACCTATGCTGCCAATTGGTACAATGAATTTGAAAAAATAACTTTTTGGGAAGACTTAGATTTCATTGGCATTCAGGCTTATTTTCCTTTGGTGAAAAACGAAAACCCGACCGTTCAACAAATTTCAAAAGGTTGGAAAAAACATCTCTCAGACATAACATCCGTTCATCAAAAATACAATCGAAAAATACTGTTTACAGAAATGGGCTATAAAAGCACGCCGGACAGCGCCATCGAGCCCTGGCAATGGATTGACTATTCTGAAGTTCAAGACAAAACCATTTCTACCGAAACACAAGCCAATTGTTACGAAGCTTTTTTCAATACGTTTTGGAAAAAAGATTGGTTTGCAGGCGTTCACATCTGGCAAATGAGAAGCGATTTTGTGAAAGGCCGTGGGAAAAGTGATTTAGATTTTACGCCGCAGGGGAAGCCCGCAGAAAGTATTATTGCGAAAGAGTTTGAGTAGCGGGCCCTCATTAATATTTAGAAGGTGGATGATAATTTGCTACAACCTCATTCGGCAGAAGTGTATGCATGGAAAAATACTTTCCTAAACAGTTCAAAGAATAAAAAAATCACTACTTCAATTAAGAAGTAGTGATTTCTATTCTAATCATTTACATGCAAAACTTAATACATAAGTCATTCCTTATAAACTCAATGTTACATCTCCTACATTAGTCACTTTAACTCTTGGGCAGAATTCAAGATTTGAATTTCCGAAACTGAAGTTACCCATGTCCATTTTGTGAAAGCAGGAGCCAAAAAGGTTTAAGATAGAACTTATGATCGGAATATCTGCCTCACCTTTTACGGACTCTGCGGTCAAGGATAATTTATTGTTTTGACATTTGATCACTAAATCAAAATCTACGTCCACCTCAAAGTCAATTCCGTAGTGCGACTTCAAATCAAGATCAAAGTGAAGTTTATTAGCTGCTTTCTTCGTTGCCTCTACATATCTGTTACCATTTTTGTAACCATACGCTAAATCATTATTTCTCATTTCAGGGTCTGCGTACATCATGTGGCCTACATATGACTCCACCATGTTTTCCAAAGTGATGCGCTTGATAATTGAAGGAGGTAACCAAATGGCTCTGTTGCTATTCGAATGTTTCCATGTCGCAGAATTTCTTAGCGTTGAACCGGAGATATACAATCCTGGCCCCGGTGCAGCATCTCCATCAATACATTTGCGACCGGTGTATGATTTTCTAAAAATAGGAACTGGAGCGCCGTTTACTAGTAGTTCTATTTTGCTTATACACCAAGCATCATTTCCTTTGATTAAAAATTTCATAAACTTAATATCACCGATGGTCTTTATATTGGGATCAAGGATTTCATAGGTATCTGTCTTATTTTTCTCCCGGTCATTACCTCCATTGTTGAGGTAATAGATACTACTGGTTTTGTTGGTAAATCGAACTTGTAATTTACTATCTGAATCAGCATTTTTAACCGTACTTGTTTTTACGCGAAGTTGAAGTCTCCATACCGCTACATTTTCAAAAGAAGGTCGGTATTCATCTGGAAGGTTGTAGCGTCCTGCAATTTTTGCTTTACTATAATCTACTGGATTTTTTGCAGAAGTAGCATCTCCCTGTGTTGTTGTTTGGCGCTTGGTACGACGATCTTTGGTTTTTGTTTTTACTGGCTTCAACTTCCATTTTTGAGATTTCGATTTATTAAAACCATATTGCCATACTGGTGTCTTTTTTACTTTGCCACCACCTTTTACATCCAGGTACAAACCGCTCACTTTTGATTTAATGTAATAGTAGCCACCACCTGCTGATGTTAGTTTCCATTTCTGTGCATCTGTTCCATTTTTGGGATGGTTCCAAATGATTGCTTTAGGGGATTTACTTCCTCCTCGTACATCAAGATACATTCCATTCAAACGAGACTTGATGTAGTAGTATCCTCTTCCTGCATCAACCAACATCCATTGTTGGGCATTTGTTTTATTAGGGGTATACATCCAAATAGGAGTTCCTGATTTTTTACTTCCCATCTTTACATCCAAATTTAAGCCGTTGACCTGAGATTCAATGAAATACCACTTATTGGTTTTGAATGCTGCGTGCACATTGTTAACCATTGTTACTAATAAAATAAGAAGGACGGAAATTCTGATTAATGCTTTCATTGTAAATAGTTTTAAAGATTAAATGCCTACTCTTTTATGGTTTTTCGGCGACGACCTTTTCGTTTTGATTACATTACAAAGATGAAGGAAAACAGTCCGCTAAACATCCACCCTTTTGGGGATTGTATAAAAACCCTCATTTATGAGGAGAAGGAAAAAGGAGCCACCCCGAAACTCGAGATGACTCCTTATAAAGGAAAAGGGCAAGGGGTTAATTACTAACTGAACTCATTGTGTTGGACGAGTTCCAACTTTTTTTATTCCACTTAAGAATAAGGTTTCCACCTTTATCGAAATAGGCATTTCTAATGGTATAACAAGATTTAGGGCTGATTCCCAATCCAACTTCCAGGCTATTTCCGTTGAATGAATAATTGTCATACATGTCCTGAATCACTTTGGTTACTTGTTCTATCTTTTTTGCTACAGATGCACATTCCGGAGCTTTCACAGTACCTCCGCTCACGAATGGCGCGGCATGACACCCATATTTTTTAAAGAAGCCAGCTACCGAATTAGCTCCATCAACAACTCTTTGGTCTGCAGACTTATAAACCTTCCCTCTCAGGTTCTTACCTTCTAAATATAATTTTCCATTGATCACCTTTATAAATAGATCAAAATCCACATCCACTGTATTATTAGGTCCGTATTTCTTGTATTCCAAATCGAGATCGAAGGTCATCTTTTTTGAATTTAGCGTCCTTCCTTCTACATATTTGCTATGGACCAATCTTCCATATACCAATTTTGAAGTTCGCCCTAACTGATCGCCGATCATCGATTCAAACATCGATACTAAGGTTGCATTTGATATCATGCCCGGTGGTCTCGTAGAGATTCTTTTATTTTTCAAGTTCCAATATGCATTTTGTCTAAGCTGCTTCCCAGTACAAGTAATTCGGTCTTTATATTTGCTATTGTTACGGTCAATGGTGTGTGGCTTTTTAAACTTATGGTCATAAATAATCATGTTATTAACCTTCAGTTGAATACTTTGTACAATCCATCCATCATCCCCATGGACTCTGATTTCCAATTTTTTAATATCGGATACTTTTCGGACTTCAGGTAGAAACAAATAGTAACTATGGGTTTTCCCTTTCTCGAAGTCATCTCGGCCGTAATCCAGGAAATAACGAGTTTTATTCAAAACAACACTCATTTTATCATCTGTTCCTGAATCATCACGAGTGGCTGTCTTCACAACCAGTTGGATATCACAAACGGGTAAGTTTTCAATTGATGCTCTTTTTGAAACTGGTAATTTTGCTTTTACCACTTTAGTAGAAAGTTTAGCTTTAGCCCAACTTCCGGGTTGTGCGTTTCCTTGATTTGCAAAAAAGAAGAACATCATCGCAAAAAGGAAAGAACTGTTTTTAAGCGATTGAAATAGATTTGTAACTCCTGTAAATAGATTGTTTTTACTTCTTACATTGATTAAAATATTCATTGTGATTTTCATAATAAAAAATTTAAAGATTTAGAAAATAATTAAATAAAGAGAGTCAAAAACTTTAATGGTTGAACTGATTTGTTTTCGATTATCTATTACAAAGATGCAAGGAAAGGCTACGGTAAACATCCACCCTTATGGGGATTGAATGAAAACCCTCATTTATGAGGAGCTGAAAAAGCAAAGGTAATTCCCGAGCTACGCATCCAAAACGTACGAGATAGCGAAGGCAAGTGTAAATATTGTTATAAAACGTTTCAAACACTACAACTAAAAAAAGAGCCATCTCAAAAATTCAAGATGACTCTAGTCAAGGGTATGTCAAAAAAATTAAACACTATTCATTTCTGCCAATATTTCTTTAGCGATTACCTTTCGTTTTCTTCTTATCCTTCACAGGAACCTCCGCTTTATAAATCACACCAAATTGTTCTATTGCTTGACCTGATCGCCCAGAGAAGCCTATAACCTTCCCCCCTCGTGGCAGATCAATATTAAACTCGTTTCCTCCATTACCACCATAAGGGCCCAGTACTCGACGTTTATTTGTAATGAAAGTAAGTTGATCAATTAGGGTTCCTGAACGTCCATTCACTGCTATAATGTACTCCCCCTCAGAAAGATAGATATGGCTCCAGTTCCCACCGTTCCCACCTACTGACTCCATATTGGTTTCTCCTCTTCTGTCTACCCAGGTCATTTTAATCTGTTCTATTCGTCGTCCATGTTTAATAGATATTTTTTTGATTTTGCCAACAGACAGCACTTCGTTTCTGGTTTTTGGGAGCATAAATGCTTGTCCACTATCGCTACCATATTTCTTAGAGAAAAGAGTCTTAGTCTCTGTTCTAGGAGGTGTATCTGCGGTATCATAGATAACTCCAAAACGATCAATTGCCTGATCAGACCGGCCTCTAAATCCAATCACTTTTGCGGCTCGTGGCAAACGAATCGTAAATTTATTTCCACCACTACCACCATAAGGTCCAAATACCCGGCGCTTATTCGTAACGAAAGTAAGTTGATCTACAAGGCTCCCTGACTGTCCGTTTACGGCAATAATATACTCATCTTCGCCAAGGTCAATGTGGCTCCAGGTTCCTCCATTCTCTCCTGTTGACTGGCGGTGTGTTCTTCCATTTTTGTCTACCCATTCGATTTGAATCTTTTCTATACGACGTCCATGCTTAATAGAAATCCTTTTGATTCTATCAACTGATAAAATCGCCGTTCTAGTTTTAGGTAAAGTAAATACCTGCCCATTGTCACTCCCATAGCTCTTTGAAGGGTGAATAGCTGCCTGTACGGTATCGATGAAGAAAGTAAAAGTTAATAAAGTCAGGAAAAAATTTATTGCCGTTTTCATAATAATTGAATTTTAAAAGTAAATGATTAGTTGCTTACAAATTACATTACAAAGGTGGGGGGATTGAGACTTGTAGACATCCACCCTTTTGAGGATTGCATAAAAACCCTCATAAATGAGGAGAAAGAAAAAAGGCTGTCTGAATTTCTTCAAACAGCCTTTCTTGAAAATGATTATTATGTTTTATCAAACAAAACATATCCGTTTATTCCAATTTAACATCCCATAATTTCGCAAAGCTATCTTTACTGCCCGTTACAATGTATTTTCCATTCGGAGAAAAAACCACGGAAGCAACCATTACTGCATGTCCTTCAATTTTTTTTATAAGATTGCCAGAGCTGGCACTCCATAATTTCGCAATTTTATCTACACTCCCCGTTAGTATCGTTTTGCCATCAGGCGAATAATCTTCAGAAAATGAGGCCATCTTTTATTTTATTGTACCAGCTCTACTTTCCTTTGATGGCCTAGTTCATCAAGCAAGCCAGTGAGATAACCATGTGTTATATGGGCCTTACTATTATAATCG
Organism: Saprospiraceae bacterium; assembly: GCA_047626155.1. Lineage (GTDB taxonomy): Bacteria > Bacteroidota > Bacteroidia > Chitinophagales > Saprospiraceae > CALGLS01. The sequence goes on from JBLHRR010000108.1 coordinate 10,658, forward strand.
GAGACAGTCATCAAGTGCTGATGCAATTTAGGCAAGTTGTAGAATGGCACACCAGGATATAAATGATGTTCAAGATGATATCCCACCTGGTGCGGAGCAATGAAGAATCTTTCCAGAAGATTGGCTTTCACGGACCGGGTTGAGCTAAGCAGGTCATCATAAGCCAATTCGCCAAAATGTTCTGCTACGCTACGGATATACTGAAACATAAAAAAAGTAGAGAGGAAGGGGATTATCCAAAAAAGAATGAATTCAATCCAAAATCCTCCAATCGTTAATCCTACAAATAAGAGCGTATAAAACAATAGCTGATGCTTTTTTTGGCCTGGGTTATTATTGGATTTTGTCTTTGCTGTACCAAACCGCTTAAGAAACCAAACCGCATCCATAATACCTTGGTATAAAACGAAATAGGATAGCAAGGTTGCTATAAATTCGATTTTGGTTTTAGGGAAAGTGAATGCACGTTTACCTATTTTAGACACCCAATCCGGATCATGTTCTGTATTCAAATGCCGGTGATGCTCCATATGATTTTGTCTGTACTTTTCAATTGAAGTAAACAAAGGATACATGGTCATCATATTGGTAATTAAATCGTTTCTTTTTCGGTTTTTCAAAAATCGATAATGGGTCGCATCATGCATCAAGATGGCAAGTGCATGCATTCTGGCTCCAATAATGATTACCGCAAGGCCATAGGATAAAGGGTTAAAATGTTGAATGCAAAAAAAGATGGTAAGCATTGGTTTTGAATAAGGGTTTCAATAAACTTGAATCGATATTTAGGTCTATTTGGTTTTCATTTTGATGTTTCATGATCAAGTGATTTATTACTATCGAATCATTAGGATTCAGTATAGAAGGGTTAGAAAAATTTATTTATTAATGAATCTTTTTAGTAGTAAGTTGAAGTTTGAAAAATTAACAGGAGCCAGCGTAATCAAGCCATGCCCATCAATATATCCCGGATTGCCTTTCATATAAAATTGGATATCTACATCCTTTCTATCATTTTCATAAACACGAACAGACAAATCACTTACTAAATTGACAGGCTTTAATACGGTCCCTGTTTCCGGGCAGTAGGACTCCTTATAATGCTGATTACCAATAAAGTCAATAAGATTCTTTATGGCCTTAGGCATATTCCGTTTACGGGTGGGATAAAAGTCTGCGAGTGTTTTTGCAAAAACCAGGTAAGGTTTATAGTTCAATGCGTCACACCAAAAGTAAACATCAGAACGGAGCAAGTCCCAGAAATACTTCATACAAAGTTTTGCACCAGTAATCGGTAATAGGGCCTTTCCTCTAAATTGTTTGTCGATGACCGTCTGACCAAAGTAGATCAACAATTTACTTTTCTTATCTGACTGTACCTTGTTGATCCTCAATCCTGTGAAACCAACTATTTTTCCTTGATTTGTATATAGCGAAAAATGATTGTTGTTGGCTACTCTTTCCATGAAGCTACTTTTGCTGTAGTTGTAATATTTTTTATAAATATTCCACATTTCTTCTTTAGTAGCTGCTGAAAATTGGTTGTCTGTGATATTGATTGAGATTTTCATTTTTCTGGATTTTAATAAATCATGGAATGAACCTAAGTATATTTTGCATCAGTTGAAGCTATTCAATAAGCTGTTACAACTAGCTTGGATTATTCTCAAAAGGAGTAGAAGGCAGATGAAGTAAAGCATGATTTTAATTTTTGATGGTTAAAGAACGAATGCTGTTTACACGTTTGGATGCAAACAACCTCTGGTCGGGTAATACCGTGGCTGCAATTGATCACCTCTCTCAATTGAAGATTCCTTTTATCGGTATAGAAGAACCTGTAGCTCCTAAAAGCCCAAAAGCATTAAGTCAAATCAGTTGCTCCTTAAATACATCAGTCATACTGGATGAAAGTCTCTGCAATGATGATGATTTGAAAGCTTATGATAATTTGGCCGGCGATTTTATTGCTAATATCAAAGTCTCTCGGGTTGGAGGTATCCTCCGAAGCCTTGATATGATCAAAGAACTTAAAAGACTTAATTGGAAAATAATCATTGGAGCACATGTAGGTGAAACTTCTGTGATGACTAGGGCAGGAATGTGTGCTGCACAGGCAGCAGGAGAAAATTTAATTGGCCACGAAGGGGGATTCGGAATGATCTTACTTGAAAGAGAGCCAGTGGAACCAAGCTTGATGTTTGGAGCAAAAGGTCAGCTTGATTTGAGGAACCCATACACTTTGCAAAATGAAACGGGCACCCGGGTATTTCCAACACAAACCTGGAGTCAAGGATGGGGTTTAAAATTGTTGAATGAAAAGGACATAAATTAGGAGTCAGAATATCTTCTATTATCCACCCTGCCTATTCTTCTAACAATCCAAATTCAAATGCCTTTTTCACCAGCCCCGCCACATTTTTTGCATTTAATTTCCGTAACAAACTTTTCCGGTGGGAGATAACGGTGGTGGAAGAAATAAAAAGTTTGGCAGCCATTTCATCCGTTGTATGTTCGTCAATGATTAGTTGGAGAATTTCTTTTTCCCGACGGGTCAACTTTTGTATAAAGTCAGAAGACTTAGGTTTCTTCGCCTGCTGCACCCCTGCTAACAATGTATCTGTAACTTCCTTACTAAAATACCGCTCTCCCTTCATAATGGTATGAATTGCTTCCTGGAGTTCCGCCCTCCCCGTATTTTTCAAAAGATAACCATCGACACCAGCTTTTATCATCTTATTGATATACCCTGCATTTCCATACATGGTTAACGCAATAATTTTTGGACATTTTTCTTTGGCCTTCAATTCCTGGCAAATATCAAATCCGCTTTTGTCTGGTAGGTTGACATCCAGTAAAATCAGATCGATGGTTTCTTCGCTCACTATTTTAATCGTCTCTACTCCGTTCTTCGCTTCATACAAAGTGCCGATATTTTCGTCTTCTTCCAGAAGCCCCTTGAGGCCATCAATAACAATTTGGTGATCATCAACTAATAATACGTTTATCATATCTGGTGTTTTTTATTCTTGGTTTAGTGGAAATTGTATAGTAAATGTGCTGCCTTGTCCTATGGTAGAATCAATGTCGCAAGTTCCATTCAAATATTCGGTTCTAAAACGAATATTTTCCAAGCCGATACCCTTTGGAGAACTGGAAACATCAAAGCCTTTTCCATCATCTTCAACGATTAAAATTAATTCATTTCCTTCGATCGTCAATTGAACTATGACCTCCTTTGCATCTGCGTGTTTGAGAATATTCTTCAATAATTCTTGGGTGATTCTAAAGGTACTTGTTTTTAATAAATCACTCAATAATTCTTCGTTTCCGAAATAATTGAAATCAAATGAAATATCATTGTTATTCCTTAAGGTTTGACACAAGTCGTCAATAGCAAACTCCAAACCTTGTTGTTCTAAAACAAAGGGCATTAAATCGTGTGATATTTCCCGGACGGTTCGGCAGGCATCATCAATGAGCGATTCTGCTTTTTGGTAATTTGGTAATGATCCTATTTGAGGAAACTTGTGTTGCAAACTACTGATCCCCATTTTTACTGTTGCCAATACCGCTCCCAGACCGTCGTGTAATTCTCTGGCCACCCGTTTTCGTTCTTTCTCCTCCCCTTCTATAACCGACTTCAACAACTGGGTTTCCTGTTCTTTTTTTAATACCTTTATTTTTTGCTGATTCAGCTGTTTGTTCTTTCTATTCACAAAAAGCAAGAGTATTGTTAACAAAATAATGAGTAAAAGCCCTCCTGCCAACATCAGGAGTTGGTAATTCCTTCGTTGGATCTCCACTTCTTGTGTTTCTATCTCTGCCTTTTGCAGTGCTATATCTTTGTCCTTCTTTTCTGTTTGGTAACTCATCTCTACCTCATTCACCGCTTTCATTCGTTCTATAGACGTCAGACTATCTTTGGCGGAACTAAAGCGCTGATGAAATACGTAAGCCTTTTCAAAGTTTCCTGATTTTGCATAGCCATCAGCTAGCAATAAATAACATTGATGCATTCCCTCCTTATCATTCATCTTCTGGCACAGCGTGAGGCACTCTTTTGCATAACTCATTCCCGCCGGTAGATCACCCTGGTTAATTTCTATTTCTGCAAGCGCCATCTTTATAGACAAGCTGCTCATCTTATCTTTAGAATGACTCCTTATCGCAAGCGCTTCCAGGAGGTAGTTTTTTGTTTTTAAGAATTGATTGTCATTTTTGTATATTTTACTGAGGCTTATCAAAACCTCGGCAGTATTAAGTTTAGAATGAAGCTGTTCGTATATTTTTAATGCAGCTTCATAACATCCTATGGCTGAAACATCTTTTCCTTGAAGATAATAGAGACTACCCAGTTTTTTAAAACAACCTGCTTCCGCAAACTGACTATTTTTCAATTGAGCTAGCTGCAAGGCCTTTTTGTATTGATTTTCAGCGGTCTTCCAAACCTTCTGCGCAGCATAGATATCTCCAATTTCCGAATAAATTGTTGCTATTGAAAAAGTATCATTTTGAGCTTCTGCTATCTTTAAAGCGGCAATCAAATTCTGTTGTGCTTTTTCATAAGCACCACGTTCCCTGTACAAATTCCCCAACGCACTATAGTCGCTGATCAACCCTTCTTCATCATGCATTTCTTGTTTTAATTGAAGTCCTTTTTTAAAATAAACAATAGCAGAATCTAACTGGCCATCAGAATGATAAGTGGTCGCAATCTGATTGAATATATTTTTACGCCTTTCTTTATTGCTAACTCCATAAGCATGATCAAGTGCGTTTTTTAGAAAAAAAACAGCCGCCTCCGTATCTTGATATCTAGCGTAAATCGCAGCTTTCTTTTGGTAAGCATCAACGAGCTCTCTTTGCATTTCCTGTTTTTCCCCAAAGCTAATAGAGCGGTCATACAAAGTATCCGCTGCTGGATAATTCTTTTCCTGATAACGAAGGTCTCCCATTTTGCAATAGATCATAGCTATACCCCTTTCAAAATCAATCGAACTGAACAACTCTAATGCATATTCATAAGACAGATTTGCATGGCCAAGTTGGTTCATAAATGTTTCGGCCTGACCTTTATAGAAATAGGTAATTCCTTTGACCTTTACATTTGGTTCTTTTTCAATTATGGAAGCACATAGGATTAAAACAGAATCGATCTCCTCTTGCTCTAACTGGTTTTCGAGTTCGGAAAGAATAGTTGGAAATTCACCTATGATATAAGGCGTCGTTTGGCTGTAAAGCTTACAAGCCAGGAAGGAGAAAAAAAAGAAGGAAAATAAAACAAGTTTATATTTCAATCGGTAAAATTTAAAAGTGCTCAATAGACTTTATTCGTAATTATTCAGAATCGTTATACGGTGCGACCCCGATGGGGTAGGGTGTACAATCTGCTGGGGTAATTTGCATCGCTTTTTGGTCTAAACCAGCCCGACTGCGACAGCGGGCGGGTTTTAATTAAACGCGGCTCTTCTAATGTATTTTTTAACACATAGTCACATAGGGCACATAAGACTTCTACCGGAAAAGAACACATAGTAAAAATGCTATTCGCATTTTTTTCCATAGTTCACGCAGCCTTTCTTTATGAACTATGTAAGATTTACTGAAAGTAAATTACTATGTGCCCTTTCGCGATAGTGGGCTATGTGTTCTCATGTGCCTATGTGCTTAAAATCGCGATAGTAGCGACCCGCTTTTTTGGAAAAAAGGCTCTTTTGCTTTTGACAAAAAGCGTAAAAAAGTGCCGCAACTCTATATCTTCAGATTGTACACCCTACCCTGTCGGGGTCGCACCATCTCGGATGCTGAACAGTTACCTCTATTCTAAAAATGAGCCGTCAGAACAACTCGAAGTGTACCTTGTGTTTTATCCCATTCTTTATTATCAATCTGTTGAGTCGATACGGCTACTCTCGCCAGGATGTTTTTGTGAATATGATAACCAATGGCCACGGAGTGGCGAAGTACTTTATTATCCCAGCTCTGATTCTGGTCTGAATTATTAAACCTCAGGTGATCGATTCGATAAGCGATATAACTTCCCTGCAGAATTGGAGCTTCGTATTTGACATCTAAGTATGCGGTGAAGTTGCTAAGATCATACGCCATGTTACCATCCTCTGTTTCAAATTGTTGGTTATCGTCATTGAATTGAGGTACCTTATAATAGACGAGCATTGCTTCTCCTGAAAATTCAAAGAAACCAAAGCCAAGTTTGTAATCCGTTCCAATAATCGTTTGTGAAAAATCCTTCAGGTCATCTAGTTGGTCACTAATTTCGGACTCCAATAAAAAGGTACCGTGACTAAAGGAGAACCCTTGTTCCCAAAAATAAGTTGGTTGAATTTTCAATCTAGAAATGACACCAAAGTGCATCGGGTCGGTAAATCTTTTTTGCACATTGGAAGCACCATTCACCAATGCTAATTTCCAATTTACTTTAGCTGGTTTGATATTCCAACTAAAAAGCGCCCCAGTGGTATATGCTCCGTAATAAATATTTGTCGTTCCCCATTGCACCGTATTATCTATAGGAATTTTGGCAATATCTCCCATGCCGTCTACAAAGCCAATTTTATCAGAAATATTCACATGATAAGAATAGGCCAAAGGATTTCCAATGAAATTTCGGTCAACAGATAATTGTTTTTTGCTAAAACTCCCAAAAGGATTCGTAAAACTACCAAGGGTTATTCCAAATTTTCGATTTTTAGAAAGCCAGGCTAGGTTAAGTAATGGTACAACAAATCTTTCGAGTTTTTGTCCTTTATCTCTTTCTAAAAGAAGCCGAGTGGTAAGCGACCATTGTTTATTAAACTTAATTTTGTTAATAAAATTCAATTGCGCAATCCCTATTCGAGGATCGACATGGTCTTTGTCAATTTCATTATAATAATAATGAGAGTTTTTTCCTGCCATCGAAAATTCAATATCAGCCACCGCATTAAACGTAGTGATAACTTGCGAAAACACATTGTTACAAAAAAGCATTACTATAAAAAAAATCAACAAGAGACTTCTCCTGTTCCGAAATACTTTCTGCAATCCAACTAGTATATACATTGTTATGGTTTTACAGAAAGGTTATAATTAAACTCGTAAATTTTTCCACCTTTGAGTGTTATTTCATCCGTAATTTTACTGCAGTCTGGATGAAATATTTCAATCCGGTAGGTACCATCCGGTAAACCCTTTATCAAGTAACTTCCATTTTCTCTAATCCGGCTAAAGTAGGGGGTATCAAAAGAAAGAATCTTCGCATTCATGTGTGCATGCACATCACAGGATAGTTGGATCTCTCCTACCTTTTTTATTTTGACGCTATAAGAAATACCCGGTGCCCGCCTTCCGATGCTAAATCGAGATCTTGGCGTATACGATTGTACATTATGAAAAAATTCATCTTCATTCAAAAAATGAACTTTTGAACCAACGACTACGGGTAGTATGTTCGGCAAAAAAGTCTGCTCCGATTGAGAGATATATGCATCTTTAGTTTTAACCAACTTGGGCCTAAAATCTAGCGGATGTAAACTTATAATAACGTTTCTATCCGGCGTCGCCATAGGATCATCCGAATGCATTATTTCCGTACCATCGGCGTTGTATCCATCTCCTCTAACAAATAATTTCGGGCAATTTGACATGGTTATTTGACCGCTTATTTCATTGTGTTCTTCTTCAATGACATTATGGGTAAAAGCAAAAAGAGAAATAAGAAAGAATAGGGGAAGTAATTTTTTCATATTGAATTATGATTTTACGCTAAGTAACAACAAAAAATTAACTTGGTCATCTGCAAGCTTTTAGTTAAAGTTAAACGACGAAGGAAGAGTACTTTAGCTAAAAGCTTGAGTGTAAAGATGACCAGATTATTTTTTGTGTAATACTAAATGTATTTACTACTCATTTACAAATGATCGATAAAACTAGTCGACAATATAACTTTTATATGCCTGACATTATAAAGCAAATGAAATATTTAGCACCTTAATGCTGAGATATTATTTTACCTATACCCATTACGAATTGGTTTGGGCGTAAACAGAGGTACCCTCAACCGTTCGGAAGTTAAGTGTTAGCATACTTCTTATTTCCGTTTTATATTTTTTGGTATTGGATAAGAAATCAACAATACCATTTCGAAATTCTATATGTTTTTCATAGTAAGTCGAATTAATCGCTTTTATTTTCATTAAGAGCCTGTAACCAGCCAACTTTTCTTAATATGTAGTTGTATGTTGGCAGTACAGAGTACGAATTTGAGTAAATGTGCCAGGCGAGTAGGTAAAGTTTTGGAGAAAACTATAAAATATGAAACAGCTTATAGTCAGCTAAAGAGATTTTTTCAAACGGGAAAATCGGATTCGATACTAAAAGGAATATGTATACTTGTGATAAAGACGATGTGTCAGAATTCTAGTTGTTATTTGATACTGGATCGGACGAATTG
>JBLHRR010000109.1:0-19056 GCA_047626155.1 Saprospiraceae bacterium
CAACTTGTAAACATGCAAAAACTGACAGTATTTCAAACAGCTTGGTATAAAAAAACAAATCCGACTTTTTCGGATGCTGTTGCCTCTGTTCGTTACCGAATTTGGCAATATCAAATTTCTTTACGGTTGATAAAAAACACTGACCGTAAAGAAATTAATCAAACATTATTCGATCACTTAGCTTTTATGGCAGCTAGAGCTGCCTGAAATGGCTAAAGTCGAGCTAAGCTTAAAGCTAAATATCAGCTCGATAAATTTGAACGCCCTAACTATTCACTCTATCACCACCTTACCAGATACTACTCCTGCTCCTTCATCTTCTTGTAAAACATAAAAGTAAATCCCAGGCTTCAAAAATTTAGGCAGGTCTAGTTCAACCAAAATAGCCCAGCGTTCAATAGGCTGCGAAAAAACTTCGCGACCAAGCATATCAAGTAACAACACATTTCCATCAATCCCCTCTGTCAATTCAAAATAAAGTTTTCCAGCAGAAATTGGATTGGGGTAAACCTTCACCACCACTTCGGATAATTCTTTTACCGCAATCGGATTTGAAAAATCACATAAATCAATATCAGCAGACATCGGATACACCAGACTATCTTCCTGATACATTTGACAGACCTTGTAGCCAAAGCCTGATGGGTCAGAATTTATATCGGTGTCTTGAAAAAATAAAGTTGCATTGGGACCGACACCTTCTATAAACTGCAAGGTATCACATATATTACCTGCTCCGAATGTTCGGTCTAATGTTATGGTTTTTCGATTACCAACTACAGACACAGCTATTACAGTAGCCTCCGGCCCTCCTGAAATTGACCAGCCACATCCCACTTCATGGTAGGTATTAAAAGTATCCCCCACTTCGAGTGTCAAATCCATAACCAGATTTTCTTGGTCACTTAAAATATTATGAAACCATAATTTCCCTTCCTCTTCATCTTCCCGAGCAAAACCAACAAGAGAAGGCATTGAAGAAATACCTGCTTGCAAATAAACTTTCTTATATTGTTGTTGATTGAAAAAAGTATCTCCTTCGATTTGCATATCTCCTGGTGCCACCCAATCAAAAGGCTCTATTACTATTGCATATTTTGTTATGTCGGCGGATAGTACCTGTTGATATTGCGCAAAGGAAAGGAATGGAAAGGCGAAGAATAGAAGGAAGAATGTTGTTTTATTTTTCATGATATTAATGTTGAATGATTATTTTTTCCGTTGTATGTTTTTCCCCTGCTACCTTTTTAGTGATGAAATAAATTCCATTGTTTAAATGGAATAAGTTCAAAATCATTTTTGGTGCCATTGGCTTATATTGAGTTATTAATTTCCCGTTAAGGTCAGAAACTTCAATCGTTCTGTTTTGTTTCATCTGAAAATCTGAAAACTCGATGGTCATAATTCCATTATTGGGATTGGGGTAAACTTCTAAAGTTGAATTTGCCATCACCAGAGGATCATCCGTGTCTGTCGTCGTCTCTCCATTTATAGCAATATATTTGTCACAATTGCCATTCCAGCAGCCATTTTCATCTAATGTTAAAAACCAAACATCAGGGTTATTTAAAAACGGAACACCTGTTGGGTTTACCATATCCAAATCCCCTACTATTGCATAGCCATCTTCATTGTTATGAACTGCATGCCAAAAACGCCCCGATCTTGAGTCTCTTAAATCAGCTATTACTCTTTCCCACAATAAATTCCCTTCCGTGTCGATTAAAAAACAAAATCCATCTGATGATCGATCATAAATGTCATTAGCAGAAAAATAATCTGACGCTCCTATTCCGAACATTTTCCCATCGTTTGTCTCTATGCAAGAAATAAACTCTTTAGCTGTTCTGTGTGCAAAAACATATTCCCATTCTAAATTAGCCAAGGAGTCCAGTTTGTAAATAGCTGGGGGGTAGGGATATAATGGTGGGAAGACTATAGTATCCGAAAGATCCTTATACCAACCTAACATATACCCTTTATCCTCAGTCTCAAATATTTCTATACCTGGGAACAAGTTACCTCCTTCTAGAATTTTTTTAGTAAAAACCACTTCAAATGAATCATTCAAGTCAGCTATGACAGCACTATTTATTGAAGTAGAATTAGGGTGTGGTTCTGAGTAGGCAAGAATAAAACCTTCACTTTTTTTCTTTCTTAATGAAATAAAACCTTTACTCAAATTGGGATTACCAATTAATTTATGCCCCAGCACATTAAATTGATGATCCAAAAAGTAAAGATATATTTTACGCTCTCCATTATTGACTTCTCCATAAACCATCAGGGAATCTCCAACAACCAGCATCCCCCGAATAAACAATTCATTAGCATCGGGAATGGCTATATCCTCTTGATTTATGAGAGCACCTTCCATATCGAAAGACATGAGTCTTATTTCGGTATGATCTACTTTATCTATTTTGCCACAGACGACTATTGTATCTCCTAACAGAACCATAGCATCTCCAACAGGAGAATATAAATTCATATCTGGACTTCCATCATAGATATGGCTCCAAATTGTATTTCCTAATTCATCGATCTTTAGCAATCCAAGACAATCACTATATAAGGCATCCACATGACATTTACATTGAGCTATTATCAAATATCCGTCTTCTATTGATTCTATTTGAAACCCTCCATCTGAACGGTGATCTTGAGTGACTGGAATGTTTACTGATCGTTGTTGAGCTGAGCTTGAAAAGCAAATGATCAGGAGAAGTATAGTAGTGCAGAGTTTCATAAGCTATGATTTTATATTTATTTAAGGGATGACAAATATGTTGAAATATTATGTCATCCCTTAAATTTTTGATTGAATACTATTATTTGACAACAGCAATTAACTGAGCATGCAATGGCTTTAAATTTTTGTCAAAAAGTTGAAGTAAATAAATCCCCTCATTCCACTGATTTGTTGCTATCTGAAGACTAACAACTCCTTCTCCAATTACTTGCTCATGGATTTCTTGCCCCATTATCGAAGTAATTTTCAATATAGCAGCAGGAGTCTCGTTCATCGTAATAGAAAATTCATCTTTGGCAGGGTTAGGTGAAACCAATACTGATTTTTTACCCGAATTAAAATCTTCTCGTTTACTTCCTCTCTCTTTACTCTCCTCTTCAAAGCCTTCCAAATTCCTTAGCTCAGTATCTATATCATCATGGAATTCTCTACCAAATAAGAGGGATAAAATAGCCTGAGCATAACCAGATGAGGAACCACCGCTCACCGCAATGTTTTCTAAATATAAAGAGTCGTTCTCCATCATCTGAAAGCTTGCCCCCATCTCCATTCTCTCCAAATTTATTTCTTGAACATTTTTAAATGTTTCCATTCCTTCTATATTATTCGACAGTCCATTCAAGGTATTTGAAGCCGCTTGGTAGTTCTTTTCGTTTATGTAGATTCCAAATTTCATCTGTTTACTTTGATTAGTATTTTCTTCATCCAAAAGACTAATAGCATTACTTACTTCATCATTTTCCAAGTAACCAATAAGTAAAGCGTCAACAATAATATCCTTTTGTTCCATCAGTTCTTGATACTCTATAGAAGAAGAACTTACACCATTCAAATCTTGTTTAAGATCAAGGTATTTCTGATAAGTCGGTGGAGGTCCTGGAGCTATCATAACTGTTGAGCATAGAACATCCTGAGCAGGCGTTACGGAATAGTTCCCCGAATTATTTGGTAAATCACAGGGTTTTGGAAATGGATTAGAAATTGATCCCGACTTAACGTAATAATTAAAATGTAAGGTGCTATTGATCGTTACAATATCGTCAGTAGATTGTAGCGTTGTGAAACAATTGTTAGCTGGTTTTGAGAAACTACCTTGCCATGTTCTAATTTGTCCTTGCACAGCTCCTGGGCCTCCAGTTAATCGAAAATCTTCATATTTAGAAATAAAGGAGTTACATTGAAATGCCATTTGTTTATTTTCTCCTGCGGCATATATTCCAAAATTTCCCGAAATAATATTGTTATTGATATCATTGTAGGCATTTAGTCCTAGAGCACCTGTATATCCGGTATAAATACTCGCATGTGCATTTTCAAAAGAATTATCATTTATTGTGAAATTACTGGGCCCTTCTAGGTAAATTGCTACAAACGCTTTATAAAATTCATTGTACTCAATTTTCAAGCCTGCTCCAATGTTAGAAATATTAGACTTTATATGATAGTCATTGTTCAAGAACACATTAGGATCTTCATTAACATCACCGACTTCGAGATAAGCACTAAATGGATGAGTAGCAAAGGCATATATCCCTATCCCATTATCTTCAAAAATATTTTCATCCTTTACTATTGCTCCAGCATCATATACTTGAATTGCATCTTTTTTCATATTTCTAAAGTTGCATTCATTAAAAGTCACCCCATCCGTCGCCCATATAGTAACTCCATGATTCCCTACCTCCCCGCCATCAAAAATACAGTCTATGAACTTACTCTTATTTAAACGATCATATCTCCTAAATTCAACTGCCCGTGCGTTATTTTCAAAAGTTGAATTTTCACAAAAGACCAGTCCTCCGCTTCTGTATGCTGGGTTACTTACTGTGGCAATGGCGGTCCCTGCGTTTTCTATTTGACTTTCATTTATAATAATAACGACTCCTGCGTCATTTGATGCCAACGACCCAAATGGATCACTTGGCTGATCTTTTGAAGCATTCCCATGTACCACAATTCCACCCCACCTTGTCTCAGGACAGAGATTCGTAATAGTTCCATCATCTACAATCAGCTTTGCTCCTCTCTGGACTGTAATCGTTAAATCTTTCGCCATTCGAACTTCACAATTAATTGTAAGTGTCGCTCCCGTTTCTACTACAACATTCCTATTTAATAATTTCAAATTATCCCAAATCAAATTTGTCCCAGTAGGAACATAGAAAGTTGGGGCAACCTGAGTACAATTGTCAGCCCATCCATATGTTTGCGTATTAAGTGACGCAACCCGACTAAACACTACCTCCCACTGACAAGGCGTTAATGCTCTATTTGTATGGCTTTGCGAAGTTAAATTATTTCCAACATTCCACTTACAAATCTTCACATCATCTCCTGACATACATGGGACGTCGCATAAATTTGGATTACAAGGTACAGTAAGAGGAGTAAACTGACCGTCGCAAACTGCTAAACCGGGGCAGTTTGGACTACATTCGTCCTCTGGACTTATATCAACATTATTGCATTGATTATCGCAAAAAGTAACATGCTCCAAGTCTAATGAGTGTGCCATCTCATGATTCAAATTTTTAGCAGACGAGTAGATAAAATTCGGATTATCTACAATACAGTTATACGAGTCTATATGCACATCTTGACCTGTATTACTAAACCCTGCGCCACAGCCCAGAGCACGATCAAAAACAATATCTATTACTCTATTATTATAAACACTAGCATCCACTGATTGCTCTGGATGAAACCAAATCCCTCCATGGGGATCATTAGGGTTTGATGGCTCCGTATATAGTTTATACTCATATTTAGCTGTCGGCACAAGAGCGGCCTGTACTCCATTAGGACCTGGGTTCAAATTTTGAACTAGAGAATTCAAATAATAATGTCCCCTATTCAACAATAGATTTGCCATCGCAACACCATCTGCATGAGAAATCTCTTCTCCTGTAATTTGTTGGAAATGGATATTTACGTAGATCGTAAAAGGAGAGGTCAAATCATAATCATCAAAGTCGACTTCTGAGGGGCAGAGAGATGCGGCCGCCCTTAATGGCATAGGTTCTACTTGAGTAGGTTCCCAGTCACAGATAGTAACTTGAGCAGAAAGAGAAAAATAATTGGTGAAAAATAATAAAACGATTAAGCTATAATTTAACCAATCGTGTGTGTGTGTGTGTGTGTGTTAAAGGTTTTCATACTTTTTTTATTTTTAGGATTAAACAGAATATAAGTAACTACTCAGGTACTCTAATATATTGATTGTCAGGTTAAAGTGAAACAATATTATTACAAATTGTTTTTTATTGAGTGTGTAATTCATTGATAATCAATAAATCGAAAAACAATTTATCATAATCAATATTTATAAAATATTGATTATCAATTAATTAAAATTCAACGAGTACCTGAGTAGTTACGAATATAATAATACTTACACGCTAAATATAACAACAATACATTAAAAACAAACCTAATAGGAATGTTTTATTCTTTTCTGTCGTTCAGACTACTAAAGAGCTACATGATTCTATTAAAGAGGAAATAAGTATGGCAATCGCAAGATTGCTATGCTTCGGCAGTTGGCAGTTGGCTTTTAGCGGTTGGCTTCCTGTCCGTACCTAATATAGGTTGACTTTTTTGGTCAACCTATTTTAGGCATGGACAACTGCTAACTGCCAAAAACTAACAGCTCAAAAAGGGATTCCGGGGATTTGTCACGCACTCACTCATTTAGATTTTAACTCCACTCACCTCACTTCCCCTCCCGCTTACGAAACCCACTCGGCGTCTCCCCCACCAATTTCTTAAAATACTTCACAAAATTAGTAGGCTCCTCAAAACCACTTCGATAACTAATCTCCTTTATAGACAGCGAAGTATTCATCAACAGCCGCTTCATTTCCAAAATCAAAAAGTCATTAATATAATCCTTCGCCGATTTCTCCATAACATCACGGGTAATGCGATTCAACTTTTTGGTAGACATCATCATCTTATCCGCATAGAACTGTACCTGCCGGGATTTTAAAACATTCTCCTGAAGCAAATTTTGGAAATCAATAAAGGCTTCATGAAAAACGGAGCGAGGCTTCTCCTTTAGTCGCTTTCGCCGAATACGCTCAGCTAGCGCTAGGAAAATTTTCATGGAAGAGAGAATGATTTCTTCCGTTAACCAATCGTCCGGAGCTTCGTATTCTTCTTTCATCCGCATCACCAATTCCGTAAACAATACCCGCTGCTTTTTCTTCAACTTCATCACCGGATGGTGCAAATGATAATTGTACAAACTCAACTGCTGCATCATACTCGATCCCAGCGTACTCCGCTCCAAAAAACTTTCGGTAAACAACATGAAGTAAGCTTTCCGCTGATCATTCCACTCAAAAGCATGCACCTGATCTTTGGCAATAAAAATAACACTCCCCTTCTGATAACTGTATTCTTTAAAATCAATGAAGTGTTTTCCTTCTCCTTCCATAATAAAAAGCACCGCATAGAAATTCAAGCGATGCGGACGGAAAGGACTGTAGTCCGTCGGCGGGTTATAAACCAGTAAATCTTTGTTGGAAACAATGTTGAATTCGTAATCCTTACGCTCCCGGTTGAGGAAGTTTATTTTAGGAATGCTATCAGAGAAGGTATTTTCCATAGGTATAACAATAGGGACTTGGTCGTGATTAATCGGAGTCCCAAGATAGGCTTTTGAGGGAGGTATCCCAAAATATCGCAACGGGCGGAAGCTCTCCTTTAAGAGTTGGAGATCGTCCGGGATAAAGCAACATTATAGGAATACACCTCTTTTAGAGAACTTTAAAAACATGGAATTCTTCAAAGAACCATAATTTCTTTAACATCCTTACTAATTTTATATTCATTTTATTACATTTATTAAAATTTAAACCTATCAACTAACTAATTGCGCAAAACTATATATCGAAATAAGTATTTTATGCGCTATTATTATTACAATCTTAAACACCTGAATTGTGAAACCAACTAACATTAAAGACCCCGAATACTTCCACAAGGTAGTTGACTGTCAGTATGCCTGCCCGGCGCATACACCTGTCCCGGAGTACATACGCCTCATCGCTGCCGAACGGTATACCGAAGCCTATATGGTCAACTGGAACTCCAATGTTTTCCCCGGCATCCTCGGAAGAACCTGCGACCGCCCCTGCGAACCCGCTTGTCGACGCGGCCGCGTAGAAGAAGAGCCCGTTGCCATTTGTCGCCTAAAACGAGTAGCCGCTGACAACAAAGGAGATTTATCGGAATTCATTCCCAAAGGGCCTTTCCCATCCAACGGAAAAAAAATTGCACTCATCGGTGGTGGACCTGCCTCCCTCACAGTAGCTCGTGACCTAGCTCCGCTAGGATACGAGATTCACCTCTACGACGAATGGCATAAAGGAGGTGGTATGATGCGCACGCAGATTCCATCTTTCCGTTTGCCGGAAGAAGTACTCGACCAGGAAGTAAATTACATCATCGACATGGGCATTCATACGCACTACAATACCTATGTAGAAAGTATGAAAAATATTCTCGATCAAGATTACGATGCCGTATTCGTTGGTACAGGCGCTCCTAAAGGTCGCGACTTAAAACTACCGGGTCGAGAAGAAGCGGATTCGAATATTCACATCGGGGTAGACTTCCTCGCCTCTATTGCTTTTGAACACAAAGATAAAGTAGGTAAAAATGTAATCATTCTCGGAGGTGGAAACACCGCGATGGATTGTTGTAGAACCTCTCGCCGATTAGGAGGCGAAAATGTAAAGGTTGTCGTACGTAGCCCTTTTAAAGATATGAAGGCTTCTGCTTGGGAAATTGAAGATGCGAAGCTGGAAGACATTCCAATTCTTAACAATATGCCTCCGAAAGAGTATGTCATAGAAAACGGAAAACTAAAAGGAATGATTTTCGGAAAAGTACGCGCTGAATATGATGAAAACGGCAAACGAAAACTCATCCCCACCGGCGAACCAGATGAATTCATCGAAGCAGATGACGTCATTATTGCTATCGGACAGGACAATGCTTTTCCATGGATAGAAAAAGACCTCGATATCGAATTTGGAAAATGGAATGTTCCGATTTTAGATAAAAAAACATTTCAATCAACCAACCCGAAAGTTTTCTTTGGAGGCGATGCTGCCTTTGGTCCGGAGAATATAATAACGGCTGCCGCTCACGGCCATCAGGCTGCTATTTCTATTCATTTATTTTGCGAAGAACAGAACCTCGTGACGGATCGTCCAGAACCAATGACTAACTTGTACCGCCAAAAAATGGGTATCCACGAATGGATGTACGACAGTCCGGTAGTAGATGATATTCGATACAAAGTTTCTCATGCCGACAAAAAGAAAACACTGAAAGATCGGAAGATGGAAGTTGAACTTGGCTTCACAAAAATCGAAGGTTTCAAAGAGGCGCAGCGCTGTTTGAACTGCGACGTGCAAACTGTGTTTGAAGAAAACCTCTGCATCGAATGTGATGCCTGCGTGGATGTTTGTCCAACCTCTTGTATCACCTTCACCCACAACGGAGAAGAACTCGATTTAAGAAGCCGGCTCTCTGCCCCAGCCACTGATACTTCACAAGATCTTTACATATCTGATATACTCGCTACTACTAGAGTAATGATTAAGGATGAGGACGTTTGCCTCCATTGTGGTCTCTGTGCCGAGCGTTGCCCTACGGCAGCCTGGGACATGCATAAATTTTTATACAACGTAACAAAAGCGGATCAGATATGAGTAAGAAACAGATTATGATTAATGACATGGTGGTTCGCTTCGCCAATGTCAATGGAACCGGTTCGGCTTCTGCCAACGATCTTTTTGCGAAATCCGTTTTCAGAATGGGCATCCCGGTTTCTCCTAAAAACATTTTCCCCTCGAACATTCAAGGTCTTCCAACTTGGTACGAAGTACGCGTCAGTGAAAAAGGATACCTCGGTCGGCGGGATGGCATTGACCTCTTGGTAACTATAAATCCACAGAGTTATAAAAAAGACATTGCTTCTGTAAAACCAGGTGGTTATTTGCTTTACGACAGCACTAAAAAAATGCACGCAGAATTTATTCGAGACGACATCAATTACATCGGCATTCCTATGATGCAATTGGCCATGGATAATTTTGACACGCCTAGAAAGCAGCAATTATTTAAAAATATTATTTATGTAGGAGCATTGTCGGCATTGATAAATCTCGACATGGAAGTTGTTCGCGATAACATCCGGGAGACTTTTGCTTCTAAAGAAAAATTAATTCCACCAAATTTCAAGGCATTGGATTTAGGTGCTAAATACGCTCGGGATCATTTCGATTGTCCATTGGAATATCGTTTGGAAAAACGCGATAAGGTTGGTGACCAAATCCTTATTGATGGGAATACGGCTGCTGCTCTCGGTGCCATTTATGCTGGCGCAACGGTGATGGCTTGGTATCCAATTACCCCTTCAACTTCTGTTGCGAAAGCCTTTGAAATTTATTGTAAAAAATTGCGGATCGATCCAAAGACAGGAAAGCGAAATTATGCTTTTGTGCAAGCAGAGGATGAACTCGCTGCGGTAGGAATGGTGATCGGTGCCACCTGGAATGGTGCCCGCGCCTTCACCGCCACTTCTGGGCCTGGCGTCTCTTTGATGAGTGAATTTATTGGCCTCGCTTACTTTGCAGAAATACCGCTCGTACTCTTCAATGTCCAACGTGGCGGCCCTTCTACAGGAATGCCCACACGGACACAGCAACCGGACATTTTATCCACGGCCTATGCTTCTCATGGAGACACCAAACACATACTTTTATTTCCAAGTAGCCCCGCAGAATGTTTTGAAATGAGCGTAAAGTCTTTTGACCTAGCGGACCGTTTTCAAACACCGGTCTTTATGATGTCGGACTTAGATTTGGGAATGAACAACCACATGTCGCCCCCACTAAAATGGGATGACAATAAAAAATACGATCTCGGAAAGGTACTCAGTGCAGAAGACTTAGAAAACATGAAGGAGTATGGCCGCTATCTCGATGTAGACGATGACGGTGTTTGCTACCGAACCATTCCTGGCACACATCCAAACAAAGGCGCCTTCTTTACCCGAGGAACTTCGCGAGATGAATATGCCCGGTACACCGAAGATGGTGCTGCCTATGTCCGGGTCGTAGATCGTATTCTAAAAAAATGGGAAACGGCAAAAAGTCATGTGCCTAAACCGGAACTCTTCCAAGAATCTAACAATAATCCTTACGGAATGATTTTCTTTGGAACTTCTGCTTATGCAGCTCTGGAAGCCGACGAGTTATTGACGGAACAAGGCATCGCCATAGACTCCATGCGCATTAGAGCCTTTCCATTTACAAGCGAGGTTGAAAAATTTATTAGTGAACACAAACAGGTTTTTATAATTGAACAAAATAGAGATGCGCAATTCCGTTCCTTGCTCGTCAACGAACTGGGAATCAATCCAAAACAATTGATTCCCGTACTTAATTATGATGGAACGCCGATTAGCGCGGACGTGATTCTTCGACAAATAAAAGAGGGTTTGAGTATGACCGCTTCTTCATAACGCAGTTAGTCTTCGTTGCGTTTCTTTGCGCCTTTGCGCTAAAATATATAATTGGCGGAACGCCAACTTACTGACCACCACCAATTGAGATCATTTAGTATGATCTAAACAAAACCACAAATCAAAATTCATTCAAAATGACTTATATAAAACCCACCTTCAGACACCCTGGTATCAAGAAAAACAAAGTAGGCTTTGTCAAAGCAGACTACGAAGGTGCCATCTCTACCCTCTGTGCGGGCTGCGGACATGACTCTATTAGCGGTGCCATTGTACAAGCTTGTTATGAACTCTCTATCGAGCCACACAAAATTGCCAAAATTTCTGGCATTGGTTGCTCTTCCAAAACGCCGACTTACTTTCTCGGAAATTCTCATGGGTTCAATTCCGTACATGGTCGAATGCCTTCAGTGACTACTGGAGCAAACATGGCGAATCGCGATTTAATATACCTTGGCGTATCCGGAGATGGAGATACTGCTTCTATTGGAATGGGACAATTCTGCCACGTCGTCCGGCGAAATGTGAATATGGTTTATATTGTAATGAATAATGGCTGCTATGGTTTGACAAAAGGACAGGACTCTGCGACTGCGGATTTTGGCTCGATTAGTAAAGCGGGGAAAACGCCGAGTCCCTTTGCCGCTATTGATTTGGCTGGACTAGCTTTGGAATTGGGAGCTACCTTTGTCAGTCGTAGTTTTTCGGGAGATAAAACGCAATTGGTCCCTTTGATTAAAGCGGGAATGTCTCATCCAGGCTTTGCTTTTATTGATGTAATTTCGCCCTGTGTTACCTTCAACAATAACAAAGAATCTACGAAATCTTATGACTTCGTTCGAGAACATCGGGAGGCTACTTCCTTGCTTGATTTCGTACCGCATGCCGAAGAGATCACCACTGAATATCCAGAGGGAGAAGGTACTGTCGTCACTTTACACGATGGGTCAACAATACAGTTACAAAAGCTAAGTCCGAATTGGAATCCAACAGATCGGAATTCTGCAATGAATCGTTTGCAAACGGCTAAAACCAACGGAGGGGTACTAACTGGCTTGATTTACATTGACCCTAGCAGCACCGAATTACATGATCTGATGGGAACAACGGATAAACCTTTGAACAAAATGAAGAAAGAGGAATTGTGTCCTGGGAATGAAGCCTTGGAGGTGATTAACCAGTCGTTCCGATAAGGCCATCTATAAACTTGTGTGTGTCATGCAGCGTTGTTACGAGAGTTGTATTTAATAGCACGTTAGCTCTTGCGGCCAGCTGCACCTAAAATAGCGATCATGCAAGGTATTGATAAAGCTAATCTACTCGCAAAATAAATCCAACTTTAAAGACATTCTCAATTACAATTCGAGAATCCCTGCTCAGCATTTTTCGAAGTCGGGAGACGAACACATCGAAACTACGGCCTAGAAAATAATCTTTTCTGCCATAAATTTTCTCTACAGCTTCGTCCCGACGCAGCACTTTATTTTGATTCAGACAAAGTAAATGCAATACCTCATTTTCTTTTTCCGTCAATCGCTGAGCGCAACCTTTATAACAAAGCTCTTGCAAGTTGTAATCAAAATTAAAATCGCCGATAGAAAACTTTACCTCCTGCTCTTTAATAGCTCCTTGCCGCCGCAGACATACCTTCAATCGGCATAACAATTCTTCTTCATCAAAAGGCTTGGTGATATAATCTTCCGCTCCGATGGCAAATGCATTCAAGCGGTCCGTTTTTAAAGTTCTGGCAGTCAGGAAAAGGAAAGGAATTTTATCATTTAATGTTCGTATTTTTTTGGCGAGGGTAAAACCATCCATATTGGGCATCATCACATCAAGCAAACAGACATCGAAGCTGTTCTTTTTAAAGGTGGATAAACCAGTCACCCCGTCTTTGCAAAGCGTAACTTTATAACCTTCCAGGCCTAAGTACTCCTTTAGCAAGAAGCCCAAATTTTCATCGTCTTCTACTATTAATATACTTGGTTTTTCGATCATGATATGGTTTTCAAAGGGAGTTCTAAATTAAAGCGACAGCCTTTATCTATTTCACTAAAAAGCTGAATCGCTCCTTGATGGGCTTCCACTATAGCTTTGACATAAGCCAGCCCTAAGCCGAATCCTTTTTGTTGATGTAAATCCCCGGCATTCAAACGGTGGAATTTTTGGAATACTTGTTTTTGTTCAGACAATGGGATTCCGACACCTGCATCTTTAAATAAAATACTGACCCCATCTACCTCTTTTTTCAGGTACACATCGATTTCTGGTTTATCTAAGGCATACTTAATGGCATTGTCAATTAGGTTTCGAAAAGCATTCCCCAGGTGGAAACGATCCGCCTCTACCAGTAGTATCTCTTTGCTGGCATGCAAGCGTAATTGGCCGCCATTCTCGATCAATTGTAATTGCATATCCGCGACCACTTCACCTAATAATTCATTCAAATTTATTTGTTCTAAACGCAATTGAAAGGAACCATTTTCTACTTTCATTAAATGTAAAAATCGTTCTACTTGCTGTTTTAATTTCGCACTTTCATTTTTAATGATACCGAGATAGCGGTCCTCTTTAAGCGCTGTGTTTGTTTTTGAAAACAACTTAGAGGCCAGTCCAATATTCGTCAGCGGCGTATTAAATTCGTGCGCCATGTTATTAAAAAAATCGAGATTGCTTTGTGCAATTCGCTTTTGCTGACGCAGCAAATAATTGGCAAAAATGAATACTCCAGTGATAAATAAGATAATCAACAAACAGGCCGCCAATTGAAATTTCATTTTTCCCATTAAATAAGGCGTCTTGCCCAAAAACAAAACTTGAAGTGCTTTGGTCTCTCGATCTACGAATGGTGTAAGACTACAGCAATAACCTGGACCTATCCCACAAGCTAATACTACTTCATTTTGTTCTAGAATGTGAAATTCATAGTCAAGATTAATATTATAAAAATCCAATGCATTACGGAGGGCTATGTCCAGTGCACCCAAATCAAGTTCCTCTTCAACAATGCCCGTAAATGTATTGTTGGATTCCGCCGTCAACGTTGCACCTCCAACCGCACAGCTTGGCGTCACAGCTTCCGCCTCCTCATTTTCATCTTTCCCTTTACACTGTCCTACGTTCTGAACAGCCAGACACATCGCCATATTTACCGTTGAGTCAAACTGCTCTTCCAGCAAACCTTGGGAATGTTTGTACCAGCTGACCTGAAACAAGACCAGGGCGACCAACGCCAAAGCAGAAATCACGATAAACAAATTTGTCTTATTCATTAGAGTTTATGTCTGGAGATTTTGTAAAGGAATCAAGTAGAGAAGCGCCCAGAACCTAATAGCTATAGTGAGGACGTGACGAAAGTTGGTTTGAAAAGAGCATTTGAGCTCCATGCAAAATCTCTAGTCATTAACGCTACTACTACAAAAATACAGAACCTATACTGAGCATACCAGCGCTTAACAGCTCCTTAACAAGTGAATAACAACTGTGAAACAGCTTCAAGGTAAGAAACCCTGTAAGTTTGTACTAACAATTTCAGTTATTGTTACTTGTACAGATAGACACCTTATTGATAACCTAATTGATGCTAAATACCGGTAGCTCAGCGGATCTGAGTGATTTTAAAAACTATTTTCCAATGAAAAATCTAAGTTTCGTATTTGCCCTTTTATTGTCTTTCAGCTTTACAACAACCACCTTAAGTGCTCAATCCGCAGCTTCCTGTTGCGCTAAAAAAACAGCTTGTACTAAAACGGCTGCTACTAGTACGGCTGCTACTTCTGCCGCAAAAACAGTATCAGCTACAAAAAAATCTTGTACCGCTAGTAAAGCAGCTTGTGCTAAAAGTAAGACTGCCTGCTCTAAAAGCAAAACGGCAAGTACCACTACAGCTAATACTGCTATAGCTAAAACCGTAAGTCAGACTGATGCTAAAGTAAAAGCCAACTGTAACCCTGCTAATTGCAATCCGAAAAATTGTGATCCAAAAAATTGCCCTCCTGGCTGTGACATTTCAAAATGTAAAAAAGAAGCAATTGCTCCAGCCAGTACTGTGAAGATGAGGCTATAAGCTTCGGCTCTTCACTGACTAAGAACTTAATAACACCATATAATTCATTTTAGAAGGGATTTTCCTTAGCGGGAAAATCTCTTTTTTTGTCTCCGCTCATTTTTTCATTACATTTAGGGATTCTTTGACGAATCTGTCCGTTCTATAGCGGGAATCCTTTTTTATAGCGCTACAAACTAGACCGTCAAAAAAGGCATTAGTTTTTACAACACCTATTTAAAACTCCACCAAGCATGGCTAGTTACACCATCAAAGTAAACAACAAATCCCATCAAGTAGATGTTGATCCGGACACTCCAATACTCTGGGTCCTACGTGATCACCTCCAACTCGTCGGCACAAAATACGGCTGTGGTATCGCTCAATGCGGCGCCTGTACCATCCATCTTGATGGTGCTGCGATGCGCTCTTGTTCCATGCCTATTTCCACCATTGGTAATAAATCTATTACGACTATTGAAGGTCTTTCGGAAAACGGTACTCATGCACTTCAGGAAGCCTGGCGACAGCACGATGTACCGCAATGCGGCTATTGCCAAGCAGGGCAAATCATGAACGCCGCCGCTTTACTCAACAATAATCCTACACCAAGTGATAACGACATTGACGGTGCAATGCGAGGTAACCTTTGCCGCTGCGGAACTTACAACCGGGTTAAAGCAGCCATCAAAACGGCCGCAGGTACAAAGTAAATACAACTGAAATCAAAAGCCTTTCTTTCGAGGTATTCCTCTTGTTTTACAGACCTAAACGTAGCGCTCTTTCCGTCGTTGCGGTTAAAAACACCGCGTCATTCACTAATCAACTAATTCACCAAAAATGACAGTCATAACAACCAAACATAATAGAAGATCTTTTCTCCGCGTTTCTGCAGCTGCCGGAGGTGGTATGATGCTCGGGTTCAGCTGGCTTGCCGGTTGCAAACCAGCAGGAGAAGAAGCCACCAAAGTTTTAGCGAAAGCGATTCCTTCCGAATGGTTTGACATCAATGCTTTTCTGAAAATTGGAGATACCGGACTGATTACCATTTTTTCCCCTAACCCAGAAATTGGACAAAATATAAAAACCTCTATGCCCATGATTGTGGCAGAAGAATTAGATGTGGCCTGGAAAGATGTTGTCGTTGAGCAAGCGCCTTTGAACAGTGAAAAATATCAACGTCAAGTGGCCGGTGGTTCTCAATCCATTCGTAAAGGATGGCAAAGTTTGCGGATGGCTGGTGCTACTGCTCGCCAAATGCTGGTAAACGCCGCTGCAAAAAAATGGGAGGTACCTGCTACTGAATGTACGACGAAGGATGGTATGATTACCAACTCAAAAGGGGAAAGTATCAGCTATGGCGAAATCGCTTCCGCTACTGCAGGAATGGAAATCCCTACAGAAATAAAACTAAAAGACCCCGCCGATTTTAAAATCATTGGTACCGATACGCGTAACGTAGATATTGATAAAATCATTACTGGAGAACCCTTGTTTGGAATTGATACCAGGGTTGAGGGAATGCAATACGCTTGCGTTCTCAGGCCTCCAGCTTTTGGACAAAAACTAGTGTCTTTTGATGACGCTGCGACGAAAACAGTTAACGGTGTAAACACGGTGTTACAATTCGGAGATAAAGTAGCAGTCTTGGCCAATTCAACCTGGGCGGCCATGAAAGGAAAAAAAGCACTTACCGCAAAATGGAAAGCAGATGGTAAAATGGAAAGCACCGCTTACCATAATGAAGAAATGTTGAAGCTACTTGATACGCCAGCTAAAGAACCTGCCCGTGAGGACGGAGATATCAAAAAGGCTTTTGCGGAAGCGGATCAGGTTATTGAAAAAACATATGAGGCGCCTTTTCTCCCACACAACTGTCTGGAGCCTATGAATTTCTATGCTAACGTTACTCCAGAAAAAGTAGAACTGGTAGGTCCGATTCAAACACCCGCATGGACGCAGGGCCGCGTAGCCAAACTCTTAGAACGTGACCCTTCTGAAGTAACAATCGACATGACCAGAATGGGTGGTGGGTTTGGACGAAGACTCTATGGTGACTTCACTTTGGAAGCCGCCGAAATTTCTAGCCTTGCTAAAGTACCTGTTCAATTGATGTTTTCCAGAGAAGACGATATGACCGCAGGTACTTACCGACCTGCCTCTAAATACAAATTCAGAGCCTCTGTTAAAGACGGAAAAATAACGGGTTATCATTTAACGGGAACAGGCACCGGGATTGGATCGGCTGTCAGAGAAAATAATTTCCCCGCAGGAGCGATCCCCAACTACCTCGTTGAATCGCACAATATGGAAACCAATATTACAACAGGGGCTTGGCGCGCTCCAATTACAAACTTCCTGGCTTTTGCCGAACAGGCTTTCTTTGATGAGGTAGCACACATTACCAATCAAGACGCCGTGCAATTGCGATTGAATTTATTCGAACAAGCTAAAACCAAACCGGCAACCGAATTAGAATACGATGCAGATAAATCTATAGGTGTCATAAAATTGGCAGCGGAAAAAGCAAACTGGGGGAATGCTCCAGAAGGCCGTCATCAAGGATTCAGTACTTATTATTCACACAACACTTATGTAGCGGAGGTGGCTGAAGTAGAAATGAAAGATGGAGAGCCTGTCGTTAAAAAAGTAATCTGTGTTATTGATTGTGGGATTGTTGTTAACCCCATAGCCGCACTAAATCAAGTGGAAGGCGGTATCATAGATGGTATCGGTCATGCAATGTATGGTGAGCTTACTTTTGTAGATGGAAAGCCACAACAAAGCAACTTCAACAACTACAGAATGATAAGAATGGGTGAGCAACCTGAGATCGAAGTTCACTTCGTCAAAAGTACCAACGACCCTACCGGTCTTGGAGAACCAACACTTCCTCCTGCGGGTGGCGCAATTGCAAATGCCATCCATGCCGCAACTGGAAAGCGATTGTACAAGCAACCTTTTGTGAAGCAGCAGGATATGCTTGGTTAATTCCATGATTAAATTTTGGATGAGTGAATCGCACTCCTTCTCACGACAGCCCGAATCTTGATAAAAGGTTCGGGCTTTTGTATTGAGTTTCAGAGTCCCAAATTAAGTGAAATTAAGGATATGGCATATCCTCCCAAAGATCGAAGAACCCTTTTCTGTCATCCTGAGTGACCGTAGGGAAATCGAGGGATCATATCAAAGGGGGTACAAGAGCTACACGTTCAGTGCGATTGGTACATTCGATGCATGAGACCCGTTCGATTCTTTTCTTTGAACTGCCGATACTAGATGTAGTCACTATCGACCTGTCATCCCGAGCGAGCACAGCGAGTCGAGGGACTGCAAACACTTTCCCCTTCCTTAAATATGACATATCTCGGACTGACCATCCAGTCACCCTAACACAGTCTACCTTAAAATTAAACTTATCACTATACATTTTTACAGCATATATCTACTTATCTGATTATTGTGACAAACAAATCAATAAAGGCTAATTATTTTTCAATAAAACTAATTAAGCGTCACTTGGAATTAAACAATTATCCATTATTTTGTCAAAAATCTGAATATTTTACATAAAAAAATAAATTAAACTAAATAATTTGCAACTAATAATAACATTCTTTAAATTTGTATTATCAATTAGAGAGAAACAATAAAGATTGTTCTTTTAGTAATAACAACATTGTGAGGTGATGAAACTGGCAGCCATGCCCTCTTGTC
>JBLHRR010000110.1:0-18744 GCA_047626155.1 Saprospiraceae bacterium
CAAATCAGGATACGGCATCAGTAAGCGCAATTGCAGGAGGCGGAGATACTTCCTCAAACTATGCCGTTGCTACTGCAGGTTTCGGTGCTCCCATTATGAACTTTACCGATCCAGGATTTGAAAATACGATCACCTCTTTGTCGGTCACCAATAGCACCCTTGCTTATCAAGTGATGGTAAACGGAGGAAGTTTTGGACAAAAGGTATTCGGAGGATTAACCGGAAATGATCCTGATTTTTTCCTACTGACAATTAAAGGATACAAAGACGGAATATTGCTACCTAATGGTGTTGATTTCTACCTTGCTGATTTCCGTTTTACGGACAATAGTGAGGACTACATTGTTGATCAATGGGTAGAAGTAGATTTAACTTCTCTTGAAGCACCAGACAGTCTAGCCTTCTCATTAAGCTCCTCTGATAACAATGCTAATGGAATGTTGACACCGGGATATTTTTGTGTAGACAATATCAGCGTAGATAAAATTACAGCTAACAAAAACATTGCTAAAAACAATGATTTTACAATTGCTCCAAATCCAGCAAATGGTTTCTTCCAAATAAGCAATGTAGGATCTGCAGCTGATTGTTCCATTTACGATTTAAGTGGTAAATTAGTATTCCATAATGTTGTTGAAGAACAGGCAAATATTGACATTAGTAACTTATCAAACGGGACTTATCTCGTTAAAGTAATTAGTGAGCATAGTTTGGGAACAGAGTTGTTGTCTGTTTTCAAATAGAACAGAATAAAATTAATAGAAATGCCCGGCTTGCGTGTAATTTAGTTACACTCAAATCGGGCATTTCTATTTACCGGTTCTATTCAATTTCAAAATTAGCGTAATGAAAGTAACCGTCAACTCTCCCTTCAAGAACATCTGCCTCAAAGCAATAGATGGCAGCATTTTTAATACAGTATATTACCAATCCAGCTTTTCTCCGTCCTTCCATACTTCTATCCCAGCTACATAAGATGCATGGCTTGCCGATACCGCAATCCGACCATCATTAAATGCTTCTTCGTAAGACATCCCTTCGCTCAGTCCGACATAGAAGCCCTTTGAAAAATTGGTAGCGGCCTTATCTCCCACCGGCATATTATGGCCAATTACGGTGAAGCCCATTGCAGAAATCACTTTAGCTTGATTGGCGGCATAACAGCTATTTAGCAACACCAACTCTGTCTTTCCCTTCAAAAATTTGAACAGGAGTTTCATCGTTCCATCATTTAGCACTAGGCCTTCGTTCGTGTCTCCAGCACTAATCACAATTCCCTCTTCTTCACCGTGTCCGGAAAAATGGATAATGGTTGGTTTCTGTTTGAAGGCACGAGTTAAATCATTAATCCGAACAGCCAATTGGGGCTGTAGAAAAAGATATTCCTCTCGTTTACTCCCTTTTTTCATCTCCTCATTTATAGCTCGAAATTCTTCTCCAGTTTGAAGACGAGCCTGATCGGTAGGATTAGCTGCCGCAAAAAGTATGGTTTTACCAGAAGGAGCATCCTCCTTTTCCTTTTCTTCTGCTCCACCATCAGGCAAATCTTCTAACAATGATAATACAGCCGCTGTTATTCTATTCCGTTCAATATTGGCATCAGAGCTACTGATAATGCCCATCCCCTCTTTGTTATTCAAACTATTTAAACGTCCTTGCAACAAAATCAAGGTATTTTGCTGATGATCTGGAAGTAATTGCTCCAATTCTTTCAGGGCTTCTTTCGTTCTACCGCTAACGATTAATTGTTGTATTTCTGATTTTGACATGATTCTTATTTGGTTTCAATTGACTACTCCGCCGCAAGCGAATGGACTGTCCAGTTAATTAGTTGATTTGTGTTAATCAGTTTATTCGGTGCCCCACTGAGCCTGCTTTCCCAAGACAGCATTTCGGAAAATTCTTTTGAATAAACTAATGCGACTGCTAATATAAGCTTTCTCAATGATTTCATTTTGATTCCTCCCAGTATTTCCTAATTTTACTCCACAATCTAATTTCGTTATACAAAACAATAATATGAACGCATCTACTGACATTGGCAAACTACTCCTTCGCATCGCTATCGGCGGTCTCATGATTTTTCATGGCATCAACAAACTCGGTGGCATCGACTTCATTTGTGGGAAATTTTCAAGTCTTGGTTTACCAAGCTTCTTAGGTTATTTCGTCTATGTTGGCGAAATCATCGCTCCGCTTATGTTGCTCATTGGTTTTCGCTCTCGTGTAGCAGGGCTATTGGTTTCTGCAACTATGTTTGTAGCAGTAATGTTAGCCCATAGTGATGACATTTTTAAATTAGGCAATCATGGTGAATCAGCTATTGAACTGCAATTGTTGTATTGCCTTGGAGGGTTGGCCATTTACTTTTTGGGTGGTGGAAGCTTAGCCGTTTCAAGTAGGAATCGGTGGGATTAATTTATTAAGGTAAGTTCGGAATACGGTCGGTGCGTTTACTAAACTGGAAAAGTTTTAGTAAACGCCCCTAACGCAGCACAAATGAGGCATCTGAAATCTGAATTTTATTCTTTTTCGCAAGCGGCCCTATTACCTATTTCTTAAACACAAAGGTCTGTCTTTTTTCCTACCTTCGTTGTTCACAAACTTGTTACTACTACATGCCCATCATTCACAAATCGGCTTACCCCGGCCCTCCCCGCTATCAATACAACGCTCACATTCAAACCATTTGGCCTGCCCTTTTCCGAAAGGTAAAAGTGCCTTATGAACGAGAACGATTCATCCTTTCCGATGGTGATTTCGTTGACCTAGATTGGATCGATAAAGGCTCTCGTAATCTTGTTGTTATAACTCATGGGCTCGAAGGTAATTCTGAACGGCATTATGTAAAGGGTATGGCTAAAACATTTTCTGAACAGGGCTGGGACGCTCTTGCCTGGAATTGTCGATCCTGCTCTGGCGAAATGAATAACAAGCTTCGGCTTTATCACCACGGAGAAATTGGGGACCTCTCCGAGATTATCAATCATGCCTTGCGCACCAAAGATTATGAAAAAATTGTGTTGATCGGCCTCAGCATGGGCGGCAACATAAACATGAAATACCTAGGCGTAAATGGGAAGGAGCTTCCGGATGCTCTGTACAAATGCATCTCCATTTCTTCGCCTTGTGATCTCCATTCATCTGTAAAAAAATTAGACGAGCCAGTTTGTCGTTTTTATAAAAAACGATTTTTGAAAAAGCTAAAACCAAAAATTAAAGCCAAATCCGAGCAGTATCCTCAACTCATTGACTACTCGCTTTTCGATAGCATAAAAGACTGGCGCGACTTTGACGAGTTCTATACGGTTAACCTAAATGGGTTTAAGGACCCAGAGGAGTTTTATGACCAGGGTTCCTCGCTCAATTTCATGGACAACATTACAATTCCTACGCTCTTAATTAGTGCGCTCAATGATCCGATTCTAACACCTGAATGTTTTCCGACAGAGATCGCAAAACGTAATTCTAATATCTTTTTGGAGACAACTACTCAGGGAGGACACGTGGGTTTTGCGGCGCGTGGTATGAAAGGGGCTTGGACGGAGAAGCGGGCTCTGGAGTGGATTTAGTTTTTCGATCGCGCAGAGACTTGTCCTGAGCCAGTCGAATGGAGGGTAGCTTTTTAACGCACCAGCACGTTTTTTAATCACGCAGAGAGCGCAGAAAGCGCAGAGCTATCGTACCAATTTTATACCTTTTCGCATCTCGCTCTGCGTGGGTAAACACACTAAAACAGAAAGACACTTTTCGCATCTCACTCAGCATCCTCCGCGCGCTCTGCGTGATTAACCACACTAAAATGAGAACCTCGCGTACTCCACGTTTAAGCGCGCTGAAATTGAAATTGAAAGGAACCACCATTGCGATGGCCACAATTTCCTCGCCTCTTTATTTGTTTGTTCTAATTTGCTTGTCTACCTTTAGTACAATACAAAATAGAATTCTAATTCTCCATTAAAGCCTCAACCACATGCGCCCCTTATTTTTTCTATCCCTACTATTGATGAATTTCCAAATCATCGCTCAAAATCAATATCCCGAAATTAGCAACCTCTCTGCTCAATTTGACAATACGAGCCAAGTCCTTACTGTGAGCTACGACCTTTTTGATGCAGAAGGAGAAAGCATGCTTGTGAGCTTTTTAGTTTCTGATGACAATGGGGAAAGTTACCTACTCGATACTCAAAATGCTACGGGTGATCTCGGTTCTGCCATTCAATCTGGTACCGGAAAGACCATAAGCTGGGATGTATCCACTGCAGTTCCCGGAGCTGGCGATTACAAAATCAAACTAGTGGCTGACGATTTATTTCAGATAGATATTCAGAGCATTGTTGACCAAGTGGATTCAAATCAACTACTCAGCAACTTACAATTCATGGAAGGAATACGCCACAGAACTGTAGGCCCTGATCTTTTGGAGGCGACTAAAGACAGCATCGAGCAACGTTTCATAACAGCAGGGTTACAAACTACTCGGCAAGACTTTCCTTTCGGTACTTTCACCGGACAAAACATCATAGGTAGACGCGAAGGGATGACTCAATCAGATACGACTTATATCGTTGATGCTCATTTTGATACGGTCAATGATTCTCCCGGAGCCGATGATAATGGTAGCGGCGTAGCTGGTGTGATGGAAGCTTTACGAGTGCTGGCACCGTATCGGTTTGCAAAGACTTTGCGCTTTATTGGTTTTGATTTAGAGGAGGAAGGCTTGCTTGGTTCTTTTGATTTTGTAGATAATAATATTGGAGACAGCGAAACCATAAAAGGCGTTTTCAATATGGAAATGATTGGCTACTATACCGAGGAACCTAACTCTCAAGAATTCCCTACTGGCTTTGAAATTTTATATCCTGACGTACAAGCCGATTTAGTAGCCGATGAATTTCGAGGGAATTTCATTACCAATATCGGTGATCAAAATTCACTTGCATTAATGGCCGCCTACAATTCCGCTGCCGCTCAATATGTGCCGGATTTAAAAACCGTTTCTATTGCTGCTCCTGCTAATTGGCCAGGAATAACGCCTGACCTAGGCCGTTCAGATCATGCTCCGTTTTGGTTGCAAGACATCCCTGCTTTGATGCTTACAGATGGCTCTAATTTTAGAAATCCATTCTACCATTCACCTAACGATTTGCTGACTACTTTAGATTTTACGTTTATGACTAATGTGGTCAAAGCGGTTGTTGGAGCTGTAGCGGAAGAAGCTGGTATTCAACACAGTACGATGGCTACTGCAGATTTCTCGGTTGCTGTGGGGCTGAAAAATACATTGGACTGTGCCGTACAATTATCTCCTGTGCCGGCTAAGGATTTTCTTAGCTTGAAGTTTGGGACTTGCAACATGCAGTCATTGGATTTACAGGTTGTAGATATACTTGGAAACACATTGTTATCCAAATCCATTACGGCTAACGATATTAATCAATTTCAATTAGATTTGAGGAATTGGGAAGCTGGTATTTACTTTTTGAACCTTAGTGATGGCAAGCGAGAATTGAGTCGGAAGTTTATTGTTGAATAATAATCAATTTTAAAACTATCCAACTTCCTCTAACCAAAGCGGGTACCCGCCTTCTAGGTTAAAGACCTTATCCTTATCAAAACCACCGTTTTTCATAAGGGTGCAGGCACGAATACTTCGGCGCCCAGTTCGGCAGTAGACAAAAATATTATTGCTATTTGGAAGCACTTCAATTTGTTCCCAAAAACCGGAAGCGAGGTAATCAATATTTATGGCATTTTGGATATGCCCACCAGCAAACTCCCCAGGTGTTCGCACATCAATAATGATGGGCAACTCTTCAGCTTTTATTTTCTGTTGAAAGGTAATGGGTTGGAGATTATTCAGTTCTGCTTTGAATAATATCCAGCGGGAAGTTTTGCAAGATTGATCTTTCATCAATGTGTTGTTAGCTGATGGTTCTGATGTCGGTTCTCTCAATACGAACCGACATTAGAATAAAATTAGTTAGTCTTTTATTTATTATTTTATCACCTATGCGAAAGGTGATTAGTACATCAACACTTCTCTCCTACTTCCGGATTTGGGAACATATCTGACTCATCTTCTCCTGCTCTATCCGTGAGGCATTTAAAATCCTTTTCTATTAAAATCTTCAATTGCGCTCCATTTCCTATTGGCAGCTGAGCTTCCATACTTATTTGTGTGCTATTTGCCCATTGATCGGCGATGTCGTTGGGTACTAATATGGATATGATATTTCCGTTGAAGGAGGCCGCTATTTCAGTAGTTGCTGCTTTTTTAAAAATGTAATTTAATTGTTGGGCGCTGGAAGGCCCGAAGGAGATGCTTTCTTTTACTTTGCCTTCGCTGAGTAGATTTTGCACTTCGCTTTGTGTCAATCGGAGGCGAAGGGAGTTTCCGAGTATTCTTATTTTCATGTTATTATTGCTTAGTTCTTTTTTCAATAGAGTGTTTGTGGCTGTAATATTCGCCGACTGTCTTTTTTTTAATCACGCTGAGGTCGCTGAGCTAACGTGCCTATATTTTTTTTCGCGCCTCGCTCTGCGGCCTCTGCGCTCTCTGCGTGAGTCATCCGCATTCTTTCGGCTATGTATTGTTACATAACCTTCGTTATTTACTTTTTCTCATTTGTTTGCAAAGCATAGTTTTTATAATTACTCGCAACAGGCTCATTATCAAATGTATTTACTGCATGCTGAACGCGGAGGAAGAATTTATCCTCTCCCAACTTCTCATAGAAATTACTTCTAGATAGAATATCTCTTAGCGGGCCTTTGATACCGGAAATATAAAACTGTACGTTTCTGCCTTTGCAAA
Source organism: Saprospiraceae bacterium (assembly GCA_047626155.1). GTDB lineage: Bacteria > Bacteroidota > Bacteroidia > Chitinophagales > Saprospiraceae > CALGLS01. The sequence goes on from JBLHRR010000110.1 coordinate 6,818, forward strand.
AATCTATTATTTCTTCCAGTGCATGCGTACCGCTACTGTCTAGACCATTCATAGCAGCGGCATCTAAAATAAACAATTTCAGATCTGATCCTTTTTCAAGTATGCGCTGTTGCATTTCCTCTTGAAAGTAGGTGGCATTAGCGTAATACAACCGAGCATCAAAACGAGCGATTAAAATATCTTTTCGGTTTTCTAAATTGTCAAATCGCTCTAAGTTCTTGTAATGAGGCTTCTCGGGTATCTTTCCTAGCGTGGCAATGTGCGGCATTGTCGTTTGAAAAACAATCATGGCCAAAGAAAGGACCACTCCAATCAAAACACCTTCTTCAATGCCTAATGTCAATGTTCCTACAAAGGTAACCAGCAGCATCCAAAAATCTGGCTTGTAGCTTTTCCAAAGATGAATCGCTTCTTTATAATCTATCAATCCAAATACTGCTACCATGATAATGGCGGCTAATACCGACTGTGGCAAATAATAAAAAAGGGGCGTCAGGAAAAGTAATGTTAGGATAATAAGCGAAGCACTAATAATAGCAGCCATTCCTGTTTTGGCTCCGGACTGATCATTGACGGCAGAACGACCAAAACCTCCAGCTGTCGGGAAGGCTTGTAACAGTGCTCCTCCAATATTGGCCAAACCCAGTGCTATCAATTCTTGATTTGGAACAATCTGATAATTTTTATGCCGCCTCAGAATGGCTTTGGCAACCGCAATACTTTCCATAAAGGCAATAAAAGCAATAGTAAAAGCCATAGGCAACAAGGATTGAATCTTCTCCCAACTAAAAATTGGAATGGCAAAAGAAGGCAATCCTTCAGGGACTGAACCTACAATTTTCACACCCTCTGTATAGACCCCCGTTCCCCAAACCGCCAGAATACCAACGACAACGACCAACAAAGATCCAGGAATTCTAGACTTTAACTTTTTGCTGATTAGAATTAGAAGAATGGCAGCGAGACCAATTCCGAGGGTATAAATATTGGTTTGTTCTATATTCTGAAAAGAATTACTTATCGTATCAAATATTTGACTGGAGCGCGGAATATTTATGCCTAGGAGATGCTTCAATTGGCTAAAAGCAATAATCAAAGCAGCAGCCGAGGTAAACCCGCTCACCACCGGATGGGATAGAAAATTGACTAAGAAACCTAATCGAAATAATCCCATTAACAATTGAATTACGCCCACCATCAAAGCCAAGAGTATGGCCAATTGGATGAAATCATCAGAACCTGTTTCCGCCATTTTTCCGACTCCCGCGGCAATCAATAGAGAAACCATTGCTACCGGGCCTACGGCCAGTTGGCGGGAGGTTCCAAAAATTGCATAAATTATTAAGGGTAAGATTGCAGCATACAAACCATAGATTGGAGGCAGACCCGCGAGCATTGCATAGGCCATTCCTTGCGGAACTAACATAACTCCTACAGTGAGCCCGGCGGAAAGGTCGCCTTTGAATTCAGCAGTTCCGTATTTGGGTAACCAACTTAGTATAGGGAAAAAATCTCTCAGGTTCATATATCTATTTTCCGCAAGTTCTATTAATTAGAATTTAAAGTCAGTGATTAATATCACAATAAGTCTTACATTTCTGCCGACGCTTGCTCTGCGCGATTATTAATCTCTGGCTCCTTATTGTCGCTTTTCCAGAAACAACATAGCGCCGCAGGTCATAATAGTTCAATCTTATTCCGCCCCAAACTAATTCGATTCATCTTTTCAAATTGTTTTAGAATTCTGGAAATGCCTTCGCGAGAAGCGTTTAGGTCATTTGCAATATCCTGGTGTGTCGTGTGTATAATGTTAGAAGAATTGGCTACGGATTTCTTTTTCAGATAATCGTATAAGCGATCATCCAGCTTATGAAAAACGATATTATCTATGGTATGAACTAATTCTTGTAACCGCTGATCGTAGGAATTCATAACAAAACTCTTCCAGGTTTGATATTTCATCATCCACTGGTCTATATATTTTATAGGGATGCCTATTAGGCTGGTATCGTCTTCGGCAGTTGTTCGAATGTCGCTGACTTTGTTTTTCATGCAGCAAGAGAAAGACATGGAGCAGGTATCTCCTGCAGCTAGGAAATAGAGAAACAATTCGTTATCTCGTTCCTTATCTTCTCGTACCACTTTTATACTGCCAGAAATGACCAGCGGCACCAGTTTGATGTAGCTGCCATAGTCCATGATGCGCTCCCCTGCTTTGAAATGGAGGAGTTGGCCTACAGTGGCGATTTCCTCTTGCAATTTCAATTCTGCAATATTTGGGAAATGCTTTTGGATCAGTTGGAGGATTTTAGGGTTGGCTTGTACGATCATTGTTATGGTGTTACACGAAGTAAGTGTTTAGTAGTTGGGTTATATCTTTGTAATTTGAATGCCATATCCTCTTTAAACGCGGGAGTGGATATGAAATATCTTTTCGTATACATAAAACCTTTACATATTACATTGACAATTCTCAAGACATTCAATAATCAGGGAGATGTCCTTCTCCTTTAGAGAATACATCATACTTCGCCCTTCTCTTTTGACTTGCAATAAACCTTTCAAACGCATGTTCTGCAAGTGATGAGAGGTTAGGGATTGTTCCGTTCCCAGCGCCTCACACATTGCATTTACCGACAATCGGGGATGTTGTTCCAACAAGTGAATGATGCCCAATCGAATCGGATGCGCTACTGTTTTTAGAATATAAGCGATGCGTTCCAGCTTTTCAACCAGCTCTTTGTCAATAACTGTATTTTTATTGTTGTTCTTGTCCATATCGTGAAGGTATGAATATATGATCATATAAACAAAACCATAAATGTTAAGAACACTTTTAATAAGAAGGTAGTATGTGGGAGTGGCTATTTTAAAATATTGTACTGTTCAGAGGGCTAAGTTTAGCTGTGGATGAAAGAGTGCACCGAAGGCAGAAGTCCGGAGTTTCTCACTAATGCAAACCTTGAATTTGACAGTCCTTAGCCTCTGGATTTCCCGTTCGATAGAAAATCGGTCTTAGGACTTCCGTCTCCGGTCTGAATAGTTACTAAATATTTAGGTTTTTAAACTTCGTTTTTTCTTCTTTCTCCTACAAGATATTATCTTTGGAAGTAAGTAATAAGGCCTTGTTTATCAATATTATAAACATCTACTTCAACTTTAAACGCTCAAAACTAAAGCTATTATGAAAAATAAACTCCTCTTCTTTTGTCTTCTTTCTCTCTTTTGCACTTCTTTTGTACAAGCCAATACCCACCATCAAGGATGTGAAGCTGCAGCTATTGTAGCAGGCGCTTCCAAGGTGTTAATAAATGAAGAAAACAAGTCGATAAAATTTATAAAATTAGAAGAGCCGTTAGCTATTTCGCCTGATCAAATGGCGGCCTGGTTGAAATCGGTATTAAAGGCCAATGCAAAATCTGATTTTCGCTTACTCCAAAAAAGAGCAGACAATTTTGGCTATGTTCATTATCGTTTCCGTCAAACCCATAATAGTTATGATGTAGACAATGGTACTTATTACATTCACTGTCAAAACGGTAAAATCATTTCTGCAAATGGAGAGTTCTACCCTACTATTCAGTTGGATGTAAATCCTATGCTGACTGCTTCCGAAGCCATAGCCATTGGTAAGTCACAGACTCATGCGCATAAATGGATGTGGGAAGACGATACTTTTCCAATCCCCCAACTTTACATCGCTGCTACAAAAACGGGCTATCATCTTGCTTACAAAACGGACATCTATGCCATGGAGCCACTGAGCCGAAAATGGTTGATGATAGATGCCCTTAGTGGAACCGTTGTAGCGGAATACAATAGAATTCATACGAACAGTGTGGATGGAGAAGCTCATTGCAAATACCATGGCGTGCAAACCATAACTGTAGATAGTATTTCTCCTAATGAATATCGGCTCCTCGATGATACCAGAGGAGGTGGTGTAGAAACCTATGACTTGAATGAGGGAACGGATTACTTTAGCGCGGTTGATTTTATAGACAGTGACAACATCTGGGATACCACTACCAATGATGATGATGCAGCTTTGGATGCACACTGGAGCACTGGCGGTATGTACGATTATATGCTCAATGCTCATGGGTGGGAATCCTATGATGGCCTGGGAACAGTCATGCTCAGCTACATCCATTTTGGCAGTGGTTTCTTTAATGCTTTTTGGGATGGCCAAAGAATGACCTATGGAGATGGCGATGATATTCTCGGTTCTGCGCTTACTTCTACAGAGGTAGTTGGACATGAAATAATGCATGGCGTAACGGAAAATACGGCCGGATTGATTTATTCAGATGAATCCGGAGGTTTGAACGAATCTTATAGCGATTGCTTTGGAGTCATTCTGGATTATCAACTTAATCCTGCTGCGGCCAACTACAATATCGGTGACGATTTTGCCTACAACGGCATTGGCTTCAGAAGTATGTCTAATCCAAACCTATTTGAAAACCCAGACACCTATGATGGATTGTATTGGGATTACAATGAAGTACACAGCCGATCGGGCGTTCAAAATTTTTGGTTTTACCTGCTGACTCAAGGAGGTTCCGGAACCAATGACATTGGCGATGACTATCTTGTAAACGCCATTCCTATGGACGATGTGGCCGCTATTTTATTTAGAAGCTTATCGACCTACCTAACACCTAACACTACTTATGCAGATGCCCGCTTTTATAGTATACAAGCCGCTGAAGATCTTTTTGGAACTTGCAGCCCACAGGTCATCAACGTAACTAATGGCTGGCATGCGGTGGGTGTAGGCGATATTTTTGGTGACGCCGTTGTTTCTGGGTTTTATGGCAGCTCCACCTACTATTGTGAAGCTCCTACAATGATACAATTTACCAATACTTCTCACAATGCTTCTACATTTGAATGGAATTTTGGAAATGGAACCACTAGCACAGATGAAGACCCAACAGTAACTTATACCAGTCCCGGCAGTTACACGGTTTCTCTAATTACAAATGGAGGGGGTCTACTTTGTAACAGTATGGACACTATTGTTTTGGTAGACTATATAACCGTTGGTAATTTGGGAGCGCCAACCAATCCGAGCTGCAATCCAATTACTAACAATCCAGTTACGGATCAGGGTATTTTCAACTTTACCTTTGTAGACATTGACAATTCAACTTCGGGTAGTATTGATAATTATCAGGATTACAGTTGTACTGATATTGCAAATATTCAAGAGGGCGTTTTATATCCATTTTCCGTTAGAACGGGATTTGCTGAAAACATCCGAATTTGGATTGATGTTGACAATGACGGCCTCTTTAACAATACCAATGAGTTGGTTTACGAATCCATGACTGAGAATCAGGAACATGCCGGATCTTTCCTTATTCCTTCGACTAGTTTTTACGATGTGCCTTTACGATTGAGAATAAAATCTGATGATTCCGACTTTGACATCAGCGATCCTTGTAGCACGGTATCTGAAGGACAAGTGGAAGACTATAGTGTTTTCATTTCTGAAAATATGCAGGCTCCGGCTACTGATTTTATTGCAGATAATAACACAGTGCTACCAGACGGTATCATAAACTTTACAGACTTGACTCAAAACCTTCCCGATTCCTGGTCTTGGGTTTTTGAAGGCGGCGTACCTGCTACTTCAACCGATCAGCATCCGGTGGTTACTTATAGTACACTGGGTCTATATCCCGTGAGTTTAGTGGCAACCAATAGCTATGGCGAAGCAACGGAGATCAAGACCGATTATATTTTGGTGGTCAATATTGCTAACATGTGTACCACTTCTTTTGTCAATGTACAGAATGGATTGTTTACGGATTCCGGAGGAGAGAGCGGAAATTATAGCGATGATGAAAACTGTGAGTTTCTAATTGATCCGGGCTGTGCGATTGAATTGGTTTTAGAATTTACAGAATTTAATACAGAATCCGGATACGATTATCTTTACATTTATGATGGATCAGATAATAACGCACCGCTAATTGGCATCTATGATGGCACTAATTCTCCTGGCACCATCAATGCTACTTCTGGTCAGCTCTACCTTTTCTTTGATTCCGATGGAAGCGTTACCCGACCAGGTTGGACTGCCAATTGGGCCGCTGTCATTCCCAGCACTGCTCCCGTCGCTGGCTTTAACATTTCTAACAATAATACTCCGGTAAATACCGCTGTCAGTTTTTCAGATTTATCAACGAACAATCCTAGTGAATGGAATTGGAATTTTGGAAATGGGAATACTTCTTTGGAACAAAATCCGACACATGCTTTTAGTGATCCGGGGACCTATGCTGTTTCTTTAATCGTAGGTAATTGCTTCGCTAACGATACCATTATTCAAATGCTGACAGTGCAGCAATTCCCTAGTCTTTCTATTGATACTTTATCCATTGAAGTTACTTTAGAATGCCAAAGCTTTTTAGTGGAACCTGTGACTATAACCAATACCGGAGCAGGAGATTTGGTCTTCAACTTTGCAGGAGTAAACAGCCTTGTATCTACAAATAACGACACCCAAATACTTCCTAGCGGCAATAGTCAAACATACGACATCATCATCAACAACAATGGTCTTACAGATGGTACTTACAACGCTACAATACCAATCTACTCCAACGATCCTTCTTTTGCAGATTTAGAAATAAATGTAACTGTTCATATTGACAATAGCGATTGTATTGATTTTGAGTATAGTGTACTAGAAGAATGTACCGCTGCTATTCAGTTTTCAGATCTGTCCACTAGTACTCCATCTGCTTGGAGTTGGGATTTCGGCGATGGTAGCAGCCCTTCTACCGATGCCAATCCAACACATAATTATACGGAGAATGGCACCTACACGGTGGTACTGACCACTACGAATAGCTTTGGTCCAGCGGAACATGAATTAACGGTAAGCATAGAAAATCTGATTAGTGCGGAGATACAAAGCAGTAGCCCTGCCGAAATAAACCTTCCGATTAACTTTGAATCAACGGTCTCTACCGGAGTGCCTGTGACTACTTACAGTTGGGATTTTGGAGATGGAAATAATTCAACAGAAGCAAACCCTGATCATACCTATACTGGCCTTGGTAACTACACGGTAACACTCACTGTTGTCAATAGTGCTGGATGTCAGGCTACCACAACCACAGAGATATCCATTTTAGCTTCTGGCATCGCTGAGCTAGAAAGTAATATTTCTATCTATCCTAATCCGACTGCGGATGACTTGTACATTAAAAATACCAGCAGCGAAATTTACAATGAAATAGAAGTAGTGAATGCCATTGGCCAGGTTGTCAAGCGAATTGATGTCGGTGGTTTAAATGCTCCGGTTTATTCATTGGATTTGGAGGGGCTTGCCGCTGGGGTTTATATTGTTGGAATTCATTTTGAGGGGGAAGGGGTACTTCGTAGGAAGATTGTTATTGAATAATGGAGCCACCTGCGCGCTGAGGCTCCCCTTCAGAGGCAATGTCATGGACTTAAGGATTATTAGTTTGAAAATATTGAATACTGAACGGATGAATACTGAATAATGATTTCCCCTCAACCGTAAATCCCGCGTTAAAGGGCAAATTCAATATTCTTTATTCGTTATTCAATATTCGTTATTTTCTTAAATCCATGACATTGCCCTAAAGGGGAGATCAGCCCGCGGGCATCTCAGTGAACTCAAAACTTGTCTTTGAAAAGTGTATCGTCGCTTAATTTCACTCGCCTTAGGTTTTCGTTGCGCTCCTTTGCGTCGTTGCGGTTACCCTACACTAAATTGGTTCGTCCAGTTAATTTTCGATCAACGTGCAACACGTCCAGAAGCATCACCTCCCATCAACTTCTCCACTTCATCTATAGTCGCCAAATTCGCATCACCATAAATCGTATGTTTCAAACAAGAAGCAGCGACTGCAAAATTCAATGCATTTTGGTCATCATCAGGATATTGCAACAAACCATAAATCAAACCGCCCATAAAACTATCCCCACCTCCTACTCTATCAACGATATGAGTAATTTGATAGGTTGGTGCTTCATACAAAGTTTTACCATCGTACAAGACACCTGACCAAGTATTGTGTGAAGCACTAATAGAGCCCCTTAAAGTCGTAATGACTTTCTTTGCCCGAGGGAACATTTTCATGAGTTGTTGCAAAACCGATAAATAGGATTTGGCATCTACTTCATGACCCGCAGTAACGTCAAGCCCTTCAGGATGTAAACCAAAATGCTTTTCCGCATCTTCTTCATTTCCCAAAATAATATCACAACCTGCTACTAATTCAGGCATAACTTCGCCAGGTTCTTTTCCATAGTTCCAAAGTTTTTTTCGGTAATTCAAATCCGTCGAAACGGTTATACCCATTTTATTCGCCACTTGGATTGCTTCCAAACAAGCATCTGCAGCCCCCTGCGAAATTGCAGGAGTTATCCCTGTCCAATGAAACCATCCTGCATCTTTGAAAACTTCTTCCCAATCAATCATTCCTGCCTCAATCTCAGACATCGCAGAATGTGCTCTATCATAAACGACTTTACTTCCACGACTGACTGCACCTATTTCCAAAAAATAAATACCTAGTCGGTCGCCTCCATAAACGATGTGGTCCGTTCCTACATTTCGTTTTCGCATTTCCATTAAAGCACATTGTCCAATATCGTTTTGGGGTAGTCGAGTTACAAAGTCAACAGGGACTCCATAGTTGGCAAGTGATACTGCTACATTGCTTTCACCACCTCCGTAAATTGCTTCAAAAGAATTTGCTTGGGAAAATCTTTTCCAATTTGGAGCTGTCAGTCTAAGCATAATTTCTCCAAAAGTTACTACTTTTTTCATTTGTACAATTATTGTTATTTTTCTTTATTTGTAATATTTTGCCAGCACTGCCCTTACCTTTAAAAAGCAAGGAATATAATCTGCTAGGGCAATTTGCAACCATTGTAACTTAAATTCTATTTAAACGCAGCTATTTCAACATATTTTAAACGCATAGGCACATCAGAACATATAGCCCACTTTCTTGAAAGAGCACATAGTAATTTACTTTCATTAAATCTTACACAATTCATAAAGAAAGGTTGCGTGAACTATGTAAAAAATGCGAATAGCATTTTACTATCTGTTCTTTTACGGTAGAAGGCTTATGTGCCCTATGTAACTATGTCTTAAAAATCGCGATAGTAGAAACCTGAATTTTGAGAAGGAATAAAATTTTGATTTATTAAATTCCTAACGCTTGACCACCGCCAATTTGATTTTTCGGTGCTCTTCCAATATGTAGAATAAGTAATCTGGTATTTTTAGAGAATTAGTTTTGGGTTTAGACGAGTCTGGAAAAATGGAGCCCGCCCGACCGAAGGCTTTCAGGCAGGTTATGCCTTAGCATAATGAGTATTTTGTAGACGAAGTATAAATTCAAAAATGACCTATAATAAGCCATAGGAGTCAGTGAATAATAACTTTCCTATTTATACTTGTAGATTTTGCACTGTCCTTCGTTAAAAAAATATCGTGTAGCTACGGCTATGCTCATTTTTTTTGCCTAGGTCAGCACAAAATCTACTGCGTCTAAATCAGAACCTTATTAATCTCTGGCTCCATCTTATTTATGCTACCGCTTACACTCCACTAAACGCACTAAATCCGCCATCAATAGGAATAACGATTCCAGTCACAAACTTTGAAGCATCTGAACATAAGTAATGTACTGCTCCATTTAATTCATCTGCATTTCCAAAACGCTTCATTGGCGTGTTTTTAATAATTGTATTTCCTCTTTCGGTATAACTACCATCATCATTTGTTAATAAAGCCCTATTCTGATTTCCTATAAAAAATCCAGGAGCTATTGCATTTACACGCATACCGTCTCCATATTTTTGAGCCAACTCAACAGCCATCCATTTTGTAAAATTATCTACTGCAGCTTTAGAAGCAGAATATCCCATTACTCTGGTGATCGCTCTATCTGCAGCCATAGAAGAAAGATTTATAATTGCTCCCTTCTTATTTTTAGCCATTTCTTTACCAAAAATCAATGAAGGAATAATACTTCCAAATAAATTTAAATCAATAACTTGTTTAAATTGTGCAACATCAACATCAAATACGGATTGATCAGGGCCAACAGTTGCACCTGGTTTATTTCCTCCTGCGGCATTTATTAAAATATCTATTTTACCATAACTGTGTATAATTTTTTCTGCCACTTCTTGAAGACTCTTTTCCTCAACAACATTACAGACATAGCCCTCCACCTTTTCGCTAATTTTTTTAAAATTACGCACGGCAGCCAAAAGTGGGGCTTCCTTATAATGCAATAAAATTACGGTTGCATTATTTTCTAATAAATATTTTGCTATTCCACTTCCAAGAACTCCGCAACCGCCGGTTAGGAGAATTGTTTTATTTTCTAAATTAAATAAATTCATTTTTGTTATTTAAACTTTATTATTTAAGCCTTTTTAAATTACTATGCAGTTTTACCCACGCAACGACCAAGTCATAAAGGGATATTGTGTGCTGCCTATTGGACTTATTCGCATCCCGTTTTCCATTTATCAATCAAGGCACCACCTTCATCAGTTCTCCAAACCCTATTTGAAATTTGTTTTAGGGGAGTATGTGTATGGTTTTGTAGATGCTCATTCATTTTTTTCGGTTTTAAAAAATGTATTTTATTACTTACTTTACGAAAAACATTAATTTCACAATGGTAAACTACTGTACACTTTTTAAAAACAAACTTTCCTTTAGCCACTATGCCCGCGGGCGGCGGCTCCCCTTTAGTGGCTGGGGTTGCGTGGGCAAAAAATGTATAGTACCTTTTCACAATGGTTAATATAACATTATTCTTTCGGTAATCATGACAAAATTTTCATTGAACAACTTTAAAAGAAAAGCAACAATTAATAAAACTTTGATCTTGTGCAGATAAAATTAAAACGATATATAAAATGAAAAAGTTAAAGCAAACATGGAGATGGTTTGGGCCTAATGATCCAGTTAGTTTAGCAGATATTAAACAAACAGGTGCGACAGGCATCGTTAACGCTTTACACCAAATTCCTAATGGAGAAGTTTGGACCGTTTCTGAAATCCAAAAACGCAAAAAAATAATTGAGGATGCTGGTTTGGAATGGTCGGTTGTCGAGAGTGTACCTATCCATGAAGATATTAAAAGGCAAACAGGAAATTTTAAAAAATACATTGAAAACTACAAGCAAAGTATTCGCAATTTAGGCAAATGTGCTATAGACATTATTACTTATAACTTTATGCCAGTTGTCGATTGGACAAGAACTGATTTAGATTTCCCAATGACAGATGGGTCAACCTGTTTGCGTTTTGAAAAATTAGTTTTAGCTGCATTTGATTTGTTTATTTTAAAAAGAACAGGTGCCGATAAGGATTATAGTTTGGCGGAACAAAAAGCAGCCAAAGCGCACTTGGAAAAAATGAGTGATACTGAAATCATCAAAGTTACTCGAAACATATTAGGAGGTTTGCCAGGAGGAATGACGGAAGGTCTTTCCAATTTAGATAATTTCCAAGCTGTTTTAAATACCTATAAAGACATTGATGCCAAACGGCTACAATCACATTTAATCTATTTTTTAAAAGAAATTATTCCAATTGCAGTGGAGTCTAATGTCAAAATGGCCATCCATCCAGATGATCCACCTTTCCCTTTATTTGGATTGCCCAGAGTGGTAAGTACGGAAAAAGATGTTGCATCAATATTGAGCGTAATAGATTCACCATATAATGGTTTATGTTTTTGTACGGGGTCTTTTGGTGTTCGGTCGGATAATGATTTACCGCAAATGATTCAAAAATTCGGGCATCGAATTAATTTCATTCACCTACGAGCGACTAAAAGAGATGAGCTCGGAAATTTTCATGAAGCAAATCATTTAGAGGGAGATATAGATATGTATGC
>JBLHRR010000111.1:0-18608 GCA_047626155.1 Saprospiraceae bacterium
TTCTACAAACGATTACTACTTCTGAGGCGCCTTCCTACAGGGAAAAGGCAACCGCCATTCTAAATGAATTAAAGTAATTTTTTTGTGTTAATTTTTTCACTAATCTATTTAAACCCGATATTATGGCAACTGGAGATCCTTATAGTAAAGGCGAAGTCGTAGTCCCTCCCCCACATAAAACCATGCCTCCCGAAACTGGGTTTACTCCTTTTTGGGAAAAACACAGAGGCTTACTTTATGTGCCTGACAACGAAACACAAGGGCTAGATTTATCAATTGGAGCCTTCGTTCGTTTTCACTTACGTCAGGAGATTTCTCCTTCTGGAGCGAACATTAATGTCTCTTATGATATTAGTAATTTTTAAGTTAAGTGAGTAATCTAATTTAGATCACTCACTTAACCCCGATTTTCTAGATAGTGCTTTTGCCTAGGTGAGAGCACTGTTTTTATAGAGAGGATAATTTAATGCTACTTTTTCTTAGCGTCTTCTGAACGCTTTTTGCTTTCTGAAAACGTTAAAAGTAAAAGCTAAGGAACAGATAACAAAAGCTCCGAATACCCAGAGCCAGTTAGACCAGTTAGATTTTGCAATGGGTTTTGTAGATCCTATCACGTTAAGTGCCGCCCAACGTGAGGGATGAGCTGTCCACTCATCAGCGGATTGAATAAAAGATAATTTGGCTTTTCTTAGCGCTTCATCTAAAGGAGCGCCGTCAAGAATTTGATCATAAAACTGTCCATTGATGTGTTTACTAGCCTGATCTGATAAAGGCCATAAACTCATAACAACAGAAGGGGTTCCAGCATAGATGAAACCACGGGCGGTACTATAAGTCCCTTCTCCAGTATAGTTCGTTCCAGCTCCGGTATTGCAGGCACCCAATACGACTAACCGAGGAGGAGGGGCCAAATCATATAGCTCATGTGCAAAACAGATGAAATTTTCACTATCTAAATTATCTTTTTTAGGGTGGAAAAAAATTCGGTTATTAAAACGATTCTTATGATCTGATTGTGCATGCAAGCCTAAATGTATTAAATCGAAATCTTGATAATTTTCAAAAAAAGCACTTTTTGTAGCGGCATTTCCAAAAAACGACTTAAAGCGCGAGGGAGGAATTACTTTACCTAAGCTTGCTACTTCCTGAGCCGCTCCAGCCAGAGGAAACAAGTTATATTGATTGAGTACTTCTGATCCTGCGCTTGAATTATTTTGATCAGAAAATGAAAAGGCAAGAAGGCGTGGGGCGTCTAATATTGTGCTCTGCTCATATGCTTGAAAGAGGGTGTTAGCAGAATAGGCGTAACTAATAGCGGTGTTTTTAATTAAATAAGGGAGGTCACGATAATTAATAGATTCTAATTTAGTTTCTTTTGTTAATAAAGTTTCAAAGGGAATAGCCGCTAGGGGACCATCAGTTACTATAATTAATTTAGAAGGGATTTCCTCTTTAAAAATAGGAGCTAATAATTTGTTGTATAATTCATGAGCGTTTTTTTGGAAGTTTAAATAACCATCCTTAGAGTTTAGTTTTAAAAATTCAATATGGGAATCGATATTATATCTTAGTTTAGCGTCCAGCGGTATTTTAAAAATGTTCGAAGTATTATCGTATATATACAATGCGAAAAGATCACTACCTGCCCAATAAAATTCAATAAGTGCATGGCCATTTAATTGCTTTTTCACATCTTCTAGCTTTGTAGACAAAGATTGAAATCTAACTTGATAATATTGAGGGTAGTGTTTTTTGAAAATATTTTCTAATTCATTTTTTTGTTGTAGAAGTTGATAAAGCGAATCATTTGATACTAGAATTTCTTTAGTATTCGATACAATCCTTTCGGGGTGAATTCTCAAATAATTATTAATAGCCGCGGATATAACCTTACCTCTTAGTAATAATGAATCTGGAACTCCGAATAATTCAGACTTTTTCATGTCGGATAAGTTACGAAGGAGTATGTTACCTTTTACACGTTCCATATAGTTAAAGGTCTGCTGTATGTGTTTTTCATCTTGTGTTTTTACATAAATGTGATGCAGGATTTCAATAATTGTCCCATAGTTTGTTTGTATATTCGGGTTGTCAATAATAGACGACTCATCATTGAAATATTGTTTTTTTAAACTATAAATACTATCAAGTAAGCGATTAATGGATATTGATTGGAGTAAAGCTTTGTTGTCATTTTCTAGTTTTGCTAGATTAAATAATGCATATCCCTTTTTCATTAAGATGTTTTCTGTTAAATGACCATATAGGCAATCTTTCACTAAAGGGTTGCTATCTATTGAGTTGTTGTCAAAATTAGGCACGGAATTAATAAGGGCTGTTTGAATATGAGAAAGGGCTTGGTCGTAATCTTCATTAATTCCATAAATGTGTGAGAGGGCTATATAGGGAGCGGCTAGAAATGGACTTTTTTCTGGATATATACTTCTGTGGAATTTTATATTTTTATCTACATAATAATACGCCGAGTCTAAAATGTTTTGTTGAGATTCAATATCAGGGTAGCTCAAGTAATGTTCAGCTATTTTATCCAAACTATAAGCTTTGTATTTTAAATCTTCTGGCCCATAATAGGTAAATGCTTTTTTGAAATAGGTCGTTGCTAGCTCTAGGTCAATTCCTAGAGAATACCCATAGGCCAAATTGGTATAAGCAACTGCTCGTTCTAAAGAGTCCCTCCGATTAACTACCGGATAATCTAATGCTTTTTTGATGTATTTAATGGCAGGACTTCCATCCTCCATTTTTAAATAAACTGCCCCCATCAAAGCATATAACTTAGACATATAACTCTGGTGTAGTTTTTTAAATTTATCTAGTATCTGAATGGCTTTTTTCCCATGTGTACTAGCTTTCAAATATTCCCCTTGATAAGAGTAGAAATACGAAAGATTGTAATGAAGCGCCACTTGTTGATATTTTGAATAAGTATCAGGGTGTGTCGCTACTACTTCTTCTTCTAATTCCAGATAATCGGCTACCAGATCTAATCGCCTAGTAAAATAGTTATGCACATAACTATAAACCGCATACGACTCCCCAAACTTCACATGGGCTTTCGGATACTTCGCCTTTTTAATAACCATTGCCTTATCATTAAATTCCAGCGCTTTCTCAACATTTCGATTAATAGCATACGCCTTCGCCCGATAAGTATACAAATCCGCCCATAACAATTGATTTTCATCATGCTCTTCACCAAGATCTTTCTCAATATTGGCAAGCAATTCCAGCGCCTCATTTGGTTCCCTCAAATTGCAAAGCGTAAAAGCCCGGCGCAATCTAAGATAAGCTCTTTCAGATACTAGCTCAGAAGGAAGTTGCTGATAGACCTCTTTGAATAATTGATTTGCCAGTACAAAATCCGCTTTGTTAGTGAAATAATCCTCTGCATCAAGAAAATTTTGTTTTTCATTAAGAGTTGGATAAGGAGATGGGGTAGGAGATTGCTCATTCATTGCTTCCACAGCAGTGGAGCTAAAGATTAGTAGGAGCATTACTGCAAGAACCTGAAAAAAGGAATTTTTGTGTAGCATGTCAGATGGCATTTTCGTTCGGGAGTAAATAGGAACCATAAGGATTCCTTTATCGTTGACAAACCCGTATATTCGCCGACGATTTCAGACTATAATGTTAATTACTTCAGCAAGATATGAAAAAACCTAAAAGATACCTGATAACTTCCGCTCTACCGTATGCCAATGGCTCGCTTCACCTCGGTCATTTGGCGGGGGCATACCTCTCGGCCGATATTTACGCGCGTTATCTTCGCCTCCAGGGGGAGGAGGTGCTTTTTGTTTGTGGTTCTGATGAGCATGGTGCTGCGATTACTATTCGGGCAAAAAAAGAAGGAGTGACGCCAGAGTCCATCATCAATAAATATCATGAGTTGAACAAAGAGACCTTCAATAAATTGGGCATCTCTTTCGATATTTACCACCGAACCAGCGATCCTTTGCATCACGAAACGGCGCAAGACTTTTTCAAAACCTTGTACGATAAAGGCGGCGAATTTGAAGAGCGGGAAAGTGAGCAATTATATGATGAAGAGAACGATCAGTTCCTTGCGGATCGTTACGTTATAGGCGAGTGCCCTAAATGTGGCAACTCGGAAGCTTACGGCGATCAGTGTGAGAATTGTGGGACTACTTTATCTCCTTCCGAATTGATCAATCCTAAATCGACCATCAGCGGGAATACGCCAGTGTTGAAAAAAACAAAACACTGGTATTTCAAATTGGACAAGCACGAGGGCTGGTTACGCGATTGGATCAAAGACGGAACCCTCGACGGAGTGGAGCACCACAATCCCAAAGAATGGAAAAAGCACGTAGTTGGTCAGTGTCTATCCTGGCTAGATGGAGAGGGCGGTTTGCAACCAAGAGCCATCACACGTGACCTCAGTTGGGGAATTCCTGTGCCATTGAAAGAAGCGGAAGGCAAAGTGTTATATGTTTGGTTCGATGCGCCAATTGGTTACATCTCTGCCACCAAGCAATGGGCAAAAGACAATGATAGAGATTGGAAGGATTACTGGCAATCTGAAGACTCTCAGCTGGTTCACTTCATCGGAAAAGACAACATCGTTTTCCATTGCATTGTCTTCCCGGCTATGTTGAAAGCGCATGGAGATTATCAGTTACCTATAAATGTACCGGCCAATCAGTTCTTAAACTTTGAAGGCGATAAATTTTCGAAGTCGAAAGGCTGGGGAATTGAACAACATGAATACATGGAACTCTTCAAAGACTTCGAGAATAAAGAGGATGCGCTCCGTTATGCTCTTGTTAGAAATATGCCAGAGAACCGCGACTCCGATTTTAAGTGGGATGACTTTATGGACTTTTATGATAAAGAATTGGCTGATAATCTCGGTAATTTTGTCAACCGGGTCATCGTCCTCACTAATAAATATTACGAAGGTGTCGTTCCTGAATCAGATACCAATTTGACGGAAACACTTAAGGATGTAAATGAATTGTTGCAAAAATTAGATAAAGAAATAGAATCCTACAGTTTTAAATCCGCTACTCAAATAATGATGGAAATTTCTTCTTGGGGAAATACTTATTTACAAGACGTTTCGCCCTGGAAAATCTGGAAAGAGGAACCGAACAGCAGTATCATAAAAGAATCCTTATTCATCAGTTTACAAATCGTTGGAATTCTTTCTGTCATTTGCAAACCTTTCGTTCCTTTTACTTCAGATAAAATTCGCTCTCTGCTAAATTTATCAGCGGTCGGAAATGGAGATTGGAAAGCACTGGAAGAAAAGCTAAACGCTGGCGAAGCGATTTTGCCGCAAGGCCATAAAATAGGAGAGCCGGATTTATTATTCCAAAAAATAAACGATAGAAAGGATAAAAGCCGGTTAGAAATAATAGAAGCAGAAAAGGCAAAATTAGCTACGCTGCTCGCTGAGAAAAATGGCCCGGAACGTCCTGCATTAAAACCTACGATCAGCTTCGATGATTTCACAAAGATGGACATCCGTGTGGGAACAATCACCGCGGCAAAGAAGGTAGAGAAGTCCAGTAAATTGCTTCACCTGACTGTTGATCTGGGTTTTGAAGAGCGTACGGTCTTATCAGGAATTGCTAAGTTTTACAAAGCGGAAGAGGTCATCGGCCAAGAGGTTTTGTTATTAGCGAATCTGGCGCCGAGGAAAATGATGGGCGTTGAATCGCAAGGGATGGTTTTAATGGCGGAAGACGGAGAAGGGAAACTCTGTTTCGTTAGTCCTGATAAAGGTTGGGCTACAGGATTTGGAGTGAGTTAAGAGAGTCTCAAATTCAACTACAACCTCAACCGCAAATCAAAAAACTTAATACGCAAATTACGGGAATTGATTTGCTATTGAAAAAGAGGTTGTGGTTGAAAACGTTATAACACAAACTATGCAAAAACGCAATCGCCAAATCACAATAGCGCTTACGGCGCTTACCGCCTTCCTCTCAGGAGGCTACATGTATAATGCCTATACCAAAGATGTCCTCTGGGGCTACTGGCCTTTGTTGATGTTACTTTCAGCTTGGTTTTCTATAACATTACTCTTACTGCCGCGCTTTTCTAAGCACCCAAATAACATGAAACGTTATCTGCTTTCTGCTTTAACCGGGGTATTACTCTGGCTGGGTTTCCCTATGATCCCGCTCACACCCGTTCTCTTTATTGCATTTATTCCTTTGCTACTAGTGGAACATGATATTTCCAAAAGTAGGGAGGGGGCTTCTAAATGGGAGGTGTTCAAATACAGTTATTTCAGCTTTGTACTTTGGAATATCCTGACGACTTACTGGGTAGCCAACACTGCTTTCTCTGCTGCGCTGCTTGCCTTTTTAGTGAATTCCCTTTTTATGTGTATTCCTTTTGTAGCTTTTCATCAAGTGAAAAAGGTTGTTCCTAAGCTGGGCTGGATGGCTTTCGTTGCCTTCTGGATTACTTTTGAATATTTGCATTTACGGCAGGAAGCAACCTGGCCTTGGTTGACTTTAGGGAATGCTTTTGCTACTTTTCCGTCTACTATTCAGTGGTATGAGTTCACAGGTGTCTTTGGTGGAAGCCTGTGGATGTTAGTCGGGAATGTATTGTTGTATAAATGGCTGTCGCCAAAATTATCGACCTGGATTGGCTTGGAGAATAAGGAAGCGGTACCTGTCGGAGTAGAGGGGGAGATGGAAAGGGGAGATTGGATTCGAGTGGCTTTGTTTTTCGTTTTACCATTGGCCTTTTCTTTTTATACATATGCGACCCATCAAGAGGAGGGAGTGGCAAAGGAAGTAGTGGTGGTGCAACCCAACTTTGAACCGCATTATGTCAAATTCGTTATTCCGAGGCAGCAGACGATGGCGCAATTTCTAAAATTGTCAGAAGAAGCAGTCACCGCAGAAACAGATTATTTGGTTTTTCCAGAGACCAGTTTTTTCCGTATTCGAACCAATAATTTAAAAACCGATAAACAAATAAAAGCCCTTCAGGATTTTGTAGATAAACAAACTAAATTGAAGTTAGTAACCGGTTTGGGTACCTCCAAAATATATGAAAAAGGAGAACCACATGGCCCCGCTGTACGCGTCAGACCTCAACGCGGCCGTGATACTATATTTTGGGAAAGCCACAACTCGGCGATTCAATTGAAGAGTGGAAGTAAAGAAATTGATTTTTACTTAAAATCAAAGTTCGTCCCCGGCGCAGAAATTTTTCCATATCATAAGATTCTATTTTTCTTTAAACCGATTGTCGAGAAGTTAGGAGGCTCTATTAGTGGTTTTGCTTCACAGAAGGAGCGTTCTGTATTTAAAGCAGATGGAACCGCCGTAGCTCCGGTAATTTGTTATGAATCTGTTTTTGGAGAATATTGCACGGAGTACGTACAAGCTGGAGCCGAAGCAATCTTCATTGTGACCAATGATGGCTGGTGGGACAATACCGCCGGGCACCGACAACACCTCGCTTTCGCACAGCTCCGGGCCATAGAAAATCGTCGCAGTATTGCCCGTTCTGCCAATTCCGGAATCTCTGCCTTTATCAACCAAAGAGGGGATATTATTTCGGCTACGAACTATGATGAGCCTGCAGCCTTGAAAGAAACCATCTTGTTTAACAAAGCGCGCACGTTCTATTCCGTCTGGGGAGATTTGATAGGAAGGATAGCGGGTTACCTGGCGATCTTAATTATTTTGAATGCAATATCGAAAGGACTGATGAAGCGGAAAGGGATTGCCAGCGCAGCCCCTAAGCCCTAAAGGGAAAATTTGCCCGTTTAGTGGCCCCATTAAATGTTGTTGGAAAACTTAATCATCCTCTCTTCTAAGTGCACTGGAAATTAAGTTTCGTCTGAGTTTGAATAGATTGTTTTGGAATTAATCGAGGCAGAGAGGACGCGAATAGCCTTAGCTATTTAAGGAGTTTCTAACGAAGAGTAATTTCAAAAGAAGCATTCAAAACGGATAGAACTTAGTTTACAATGCATTAAGTATTACACTAAAAATAATTTCCCGATTTTTTTCGTGAAAACAATTATATAAACCACTCTCCCTGTGGTCGTTTTGATTTACATAATTGTTTCCAAACCGGGATTTAATTTTTCGTTGTTACTAAAAGGTTTTATTTTGACCTGATCACTAGTTCAGCTAGAAATATTCTGTCATCTGTTTAGCTAGAAAAGAGAAAAGGAACGTCACCCTGTCATTCCGAGCGACTGAGGTAGGAGCGAGTCAAGAAAAGGAATAACAGGAATTACTTTAAGCTCATCAGTAGTGACCGAGTCTAGAAGGTCGAGAAACCGAATCAATTTATTGTTCCAATGAAAACAAAAAAACCTTCTAACGCGGAATCCACGTTAGGAGGTTTTGATTTTAACTTTCATTGCCATTTTGATTTAAAAAACTTACTTTCTATATCCACCTCTACGTCTTCCCTGCATTCCGTGTTGATGTTTCTGCTGACCTCGGTTTGTTACCGCCTTCTCAAACTGCTTCACCTGCTCTTTCAACTGCGGTTCCGTTACCTTCAATTTTTTCACCTTAGCCATAACCGCCTTTGTCTTGTTCCACTGATTTTTCTTAGCATATAAGTTAGCGAGTTGAACGAGGACCATTGCCGTTTCATTATCGGTAGGCAATTCCATTTCCTGAGCTTTGTTGAGCCACATTTCAGTTTGCTCATCGTCTCCTCTTTGCTGAGCCAGGGTGCCATTAATCATGTAGTAGAAAGCGCGGTTAGTTTTGTATAGTAAATTAGGGAAGAAAGTAAGCGCCAATCTTTTCTCCGCTCCTTCGAAATCCGTTGTTTGTACCATGGCAGCGGTAGACTGTACCGTTCCAAGGAAAATATAACCAATAAGTAATCCCAAGCCTATAAGTAGAAAAGGGAAAGCATACCAGAATCCAAAGGCAAAAGCAAGGGCAGTACCTCCTAAAAGACATAAAGCGATGAGTCCGAATCGTAAGTATATATTTATTGTAAACATGCGTGTTTATTATTTTATTTGTGAGATTCTCAATCTATCGCAAAGGTACAGTTTTCTGAGGAAAAGGTGGTGAGAGAGCTGGGCTCTTCGTAAAGCAATTACATTATGTTGTTTCAAACTCAAAAGTAGCCGCCAAATATTATAAGTTATTCTTTTATTGATTCTTAGTGTAATACTTAGTGCATATGCGAGCACATTTTAACCTGAGCTAATAAAAAAATGTAACGGTCTCACACGATAAGAAGAAGACAGGAGTGAAGTCTCTGCACCATAGACTTTGATTGCCAACCACATTTTAAATCACGCAGAGCTCACAGAGCGAAGGTACCTGAGTACCCGTATAACAAGATAGTGGGAAGTTAACGTTAACAGTTAAAGTTAAAAGTTACATAGCCAACGCCCGCTCCATCTCCACTATCTTATCCTTTAGCATCAAATCATTAAAAGGGAGGGCTTTTACCTGCTTCAAATACTTGGCGGCATCTTGCTTCCTGTCCTGTGCAAAGCAGAGGTGAGCCAGGTTCAAGGTTACCAGTGCTTTGTCGTTCACGGTACGTAAGCCGCGCTTCAGGGCGCCATCGAGGTGCTCCTCCGCTTCCGAGAATTCTTTGTTTTGTAAAGCTGCTATCCCTTTGATGAAATGATAATAAGCCTGATGACTTTTCAACAGCAAATCCGGCCGCTTTATTTCATCCATCATACGTTCAGCCTCTGCAATTTTTCCTTTTTTCATCATACTGAAAGCGGCCCATACATTGCCAAACAAAAAATGAGTAGACAATAACAACAATGCCGCTACATATAAATACCAAGCACTACCAATGCCTTGTTTAAAATGTAACACAACGCCAATAATGATAAATAATAAGACGAGGCCGAAGCGGGTGTTTCTTTGTAGCATGTTGTTGGGTGAATTGATTAAATAGTTGATTCGTTAATTAGTGCGCTTAACTCGCGAGGACTCTGGAGGAGTCAACCTCCAATTTGCCTGGAGTCGCAACTCCAGGTAAAATGCCGTCGCGGTTACTCTTTATTACCCCCATTCAAAAATTCCTCCGTGCTCATCATCATCCAATTACCATTCGTCTCCACAAAGGTAGCATCTGGAAAAACAACTTTAAACTGTTGTTCAAAAAAATGTTTTGCATTTACCCTATCCTGTTCGGAAAAAGCCAGATGATTATATAAGACGACTCCCTTCGTGGTCAATAGTTCTTTTAATTGCTCCAGAAAAGAAGCCCGCTGAAAATGTTCGGGAATTACATCGTCCAGGAAAATATCAACAGCGATGAGGTCGTATTGTTGGGAGCACTGAAGCGTGAAGATGGAAGCATCCGTAGAAATGATTTCAATGTTGGATTCTAAGTCGGGGAGGGTGTACTTGCTAGCGAGGTAAACGATCTCCTCATCTATTTCTACAGCGGTGTAGTTGTATTGTTTATTAAAAACTTTTTCCAGGATGATAGGGATACTTCCTAAACCCAGACCCAGCACTAAGACAGAGCTAATCTCTGCTTTTTCTAAATCCATTTTAGCAAAAGCGCCGGAAAAATTATCGTATAAGTCGCCATAAGAGTAAATGGCATTGGCGGTACTCAGTTGGTAGCGGCCATTTTTCAAACTCACATAAAGGTGCGGGTTGTGTTCGCTCGAAGTACTTTCAATATGTAGTTCGAAGATATAACTTAGTAAGCGTTTCCAGAGTGGTGCTTTCATGAGTCAGTAGTGTCAGTAGTGTCAGTGGTTACATTTTCCCAACGTCGAAAACGGCTGCTTTCTTCAAAGATGTGATTCAGAATTTGTTCCTCTACCTCGTCAAAAGTTTTGTTTCGGCGAGCCATAACGATCTTTGCGGTCTCAAAAGCCTTGTTGGCCTTATAGGTGCTGAATCCGGAAGCGCCGCCCCAGGCAAAGCTGGGTATGAAGGCCCTTGGAAAACCACTGCCAAAAACATTTGCGGAAACGCCAACTACAGTTGCGGTATTAAACATGGTATTAATGCCACATTTGGAATGATCACCCATGATAAGGCCACAAAAGGTCGAGCCCGTTTTTGCAAAAGACTCAGTAGGGTAGTCCCAGACCCGAACTTCTGTATAGTTGTTTTTTAAATTAGAGGAATTGGTACCGGCACCCAGGTTGCACCATTCTCCTAACACTGCATTTCCGAGGTAGCCATCATGGCCTTTACTGGAATAACCTGTTACTACAATATTATTGACTTCACCGCCGATTTTGGAGTAAGGCCCGATGGTGGTTGGACCATAAACCTTGGCGCCCAGTTTCAATTGTGCTCCTTCGCAAAGAGCTAATCCACCGCGTACCATACATCCTTCCATGATCTCGGCATTCTTTCCGATATAAATGGGGCCGTTTTTAGTATTTAAAACAGAAGCTTCTACAGTCGCTCCTTCTTCCAGGAAAATTAAATTAGGATCACCGATTACCGTGTTGGTGTCAGAAAGAGGTTGTGACTGACGGCCATTAGTTAATAGCTCAAAATCATCTTTTAAGGCGTCTCCATTTTTAGAAAAAATATCCCAGAGGTTGTTGATTTGAACGAAAGGGGTTTCTCCAATTTCGAAGCCAGCTAACTCCTCAATCTCTTCTTCGTGCATTAGTCGGTGAAACTGTTTTTCGTTTAGTCGGGCGGCTACGAGGCTTTCATTATGTAGCAATGCTTCATTCGATTCCAATTGACTGATCAGGCGAACCATCTCAGCGGTTGGTAACACGGAGCCATTAATGACAAAGTTGTCTTCTCCAATGTTGATTGGATATTTTTGTGACAAATAGTCCTGTGTAATAAAAGAAGCTTGTGCATTTAAAAGCTTTTCCCACTTTTCACGGATGCGAAGAATACCTATTCTAAGTTCGCAAATTGGGCGAGTGTAGGTGAGTGGAAGAAGATGGTCTCTACGGTCGTTGTCAAAAAGAATGACGTTGTTCATCGTTTCAATGAGTGGATTGGTAAATTAATTTTCTTCTTTGAAGAATTATAAAAACAAGGAATTCGTCAAAGAACCTTAAACCTTTACGCGAATCTAAAGATATAATGATTAAAAACCAACTTACCTCCCTATCGTTCTATACTTATTTGAGTTGGCAGGATCCATTCTGCCCATTACTTTTTGTACCAGTGCTTTTTGCTGAGAAGTTCCTTCTTTGAAAACTTCAATAATTTCACTGGATTTTGCATCAGCAAACATGGTAACCAGCATAGAATTGGCCTGTGCCTTGTTGACTTTTCCAACAGCTTCTATTGCTTTTAACATCACGTTTTTCCCGGTTTCTACATCTTCATGCATGGTATCTAGACCTAAGCGATGGTAATCATAGAGGGACTGGCGGATCGGACGCATTCTTGGGTTTAGCAAATTTTCAATGACCCAATATCTATTTTGATTGCCATCTAAAGAACGCCACCCCCTATATTTTGAAGTTAGGTTGTTTGGGACGATGTTGACAATGTCATTCGCAGCCTGGAAATAGTCATCTCCACCAAAAGGGGAGAAAGTGTCGAAGTCCATTCCGATGATGACGTAAGCATAAAAGGAAAGAACAGAAGATAGATTATCAATAAATAAGTTTTCTGAGAATTGGACCGGCTGAAATGGTTCGTATGTAAACTGAACACCTTTATCCACATTAGAAACCACTACACTTTGGTAATCACCACCATAAACAGGTCTGCTGGATTGAATGATAAGATCTCCTTTAAATTCATTGGCGGACAATTCATCAGTAATGTTGAGTGATATGTTTACCTGTATGCGTTCTTCCGGCTCATATTGCACATCGGTCCACTGTTGAGTATTTAAGAATTCGGTCATGGCCACCTCCAGTTGTTTAAAAATCTGAGGATCAGTTGTTTGTAGTAAAGGTGTATTAATGGTAATTGTTGCCTGTAGTTCCTGTGCTTGTAAGCCGTGGAAAGAGGTCATGAAAATTAAAGCGAGGAAAAATGTGAAATACCTTTTCATATCTTGATGTTTTTTGTAACTGTTCAGCCGTATGTATTTTCTAATACGATAGTAGGAAGTTAATAGTTAGCAGTTAATACAATTTCTTCCACGATATCCACCGCCACTTCTACCTTAGTTTTTAACTCAAATTCTTTAATCTTATTGTTTTGACCAACGATAGTGATCTTATTGGTGTTGTGTTGAAAGCCGGCCCCTTTGTCTTGTAAGGAATTGAGGACTATGAAGTCAAAGTTCTTTCGTTCCAACTTTCCTTTGGCATTCTCCACTTCATTATTGGTCTCCAATGCAAAGCCAATGAGGAGTTGTCCTTTCTTTTTGGTCTTTCCGAGGGTAGCGGCAATATCGGTGGTTCGTTCCAGATCAATGGAAAGATCGTTACCTGATTTTTTTATTTTTTCAGTTGAAATTGTTTTCGGACGATAATCCGCCACGGCAGCAGCCAAAACACTAATGTCTGTTGTTGGAAAAACTGTAGCGCAAGCTTCATACATCTCTTGTGCAGAACGAATGCGGATGACATTAATATTCTCGTTTTCTATTTCTTCTTTGGAAGGCCCCAACACTAGTGTTACAGCAGCGCCTTTATTAGCTAATTCTTCTGCAATCGCAATTCCCATTTTGCCAGAGGAATGGTTTCCAATGAATCGAACAGGATCGAGGGATTCATAAGTAGGGCCGGCGGTGACTAGCGCCGTTTTTCCTTTTAGGCTTTGTGCTTTTGCAAAGTAGTTCGACAAGGTTTGCACGATGTCTTCGGGTTCCGCCATTCTACCGTCTCCACTAAGACCACTGGCTAGTTCTCCATGACCAACGGGTATTAATTTGTTTCCAAAAGATTGTAAACGTTTTACGTTGTCTAAAGTTGCCGGATGTTTCCACATATCGAGATCCATAGCGGGAGCAAAGAAGACCGGGCATTTTGCGGAAAGGTACGTGGCTACAATGATGCTGTCGCAAATGCCATGTGCCATTTTCGACAATGTAGTTGCAGTCGCAGGAGCAACGAGCATAACATCAGCCCATAGTCCCATTTCGACATGGTTGTTCCAACTGTCTTCTGCACTTACAGAAGTGAAAACATTTTTTTTGGAAAGAGTAGCTAAGGTAAGCGGTGTGATAAAGTCAGTAGCCGCTGGCGTCATGACGATTTGAACTTCGGCGCCTGCTTTTATCAATAGCCTGGTGAGAAAGGCCGATTTGTAAGCTGCGATACTACCGGTGATACCGAGTAGAATTTTTTTACCACTTAATCCGTGCATGGCGCAAAGGGATGAGTTGATGTTAAATAAGTAACCATTGACTTTCTTCACGATGTTTTGTAGACGGTGAGAAGAAAGTCAATGGTTAAGGTTTGATGAGGTGATTAACAGTTAAAACTGTTTATTCTCATCTTTATACCGGTAGTGGATATCGCCACGGAGGTATTCATCGGTAGCAATCAGAACAGGGTTTGGTAACCGTTCGTAGAATTTAGAGATTTCGATTTGCTCTTTGTTCTCGTGAATTTCTTCGATGGTTTCAGAATTGACGGCAAATTCTTCTAATTTGGTGTGCAACTCGTGCTTCAAATCAACGGAAATTTGTCTCGCTCTTTTTGAGATGACTGCCAATGATTCGTAAATGTTACCAGTATTTTTTACCAATTCTTTTACGTCACGTGCTTGAACGTTAGGTTCTAAACCTTGAACTTGCGATTTGATATCTGTCATTTAATGATAAGTTTAAAGGAAGAAGTTAAATTGTGTATAATCTCTTACCTATGTTAAAGACTTAATATTCTTTGCAGCATCTTTTCGAATGCCATTTACTTCACTCTTATATTTACTCTTAGGATAACGAGTTTTAAAAATTTCAATTGCTTTTATAGTGGCCTCGTATCGTTCTACTTTCTTTTTGTAAATGCTGTTTTCTGCTAGCAATTGACTTGCTCTTACGATCATGTACCGGATTTTCTCATCGTCTTTTGTATCCGGATAATCTTTTAACATGTTTTCGAAGCAATGTGTTGCAGATTCGTACTCTCTTAAGTCAAAATATAAAGCAGCTTGGTCATAATCCTTTACTTCCAACTTAGCTCTAATTTCATCAATCAGCTTGTTGGCCTCCGTTACTCGTTCAGAGTTGGGGTGTGTATTGGTGAATAACTGAAAGTCTTCTATCGCTTGGATAGAGTAAGTCTGATCCAATCTGAAAGAAGGCGACATCTGATAATTGGAGTAAGCGGTCATAAAGTCGGCTTCTTCCCGATCAGTACTATTGGGAAAGGTATTCGTAAAGTTCTTAAAGTAATAAGAAGCCAGAATGTACTTATGCAGACGGTAATGGGTGTAAGCATAGTAGAAATAGACCTTTTCCGCCTCTACTTTCCCTCTTAGACTACCGATGATCAGTTCAAATAAAGTCTGTGCCTTCAAATACTGCTCGTTTTCGTAGTATTCGTATGCTTTCTTGTACAGCAATTCAGGGTCATTACTTGACCGAATTTTTTCAAATTCACTTTTGCAAGAGCTAATGCTCAAGACTAGGAATAGAATAAAACCAGATAATAGAATATTTTTCTTCATTGGAGCGCAAAGATATGTTTTTTTAGCCAAAATTGACCTATAAAATGTGAATAAGAGGATTCAAAGGTAAGCTCAATTTCAAAGGCAATCTCAATCTCAATTCCCTTAAATACGCGAACCGACTGTGTTGAGGCTTTTCAACGTTAATTACAAAGGTAACTTCAACGTCCTTAGAAGCGTGTATTGAGAATATTGAAGTTGAAGTTGTACCTGCACTATTGATGTGTTTTCCTTGA
The DNA here is from genome assembly GCA_047626155.1 of Saprospiraceae bacterium. Classification (GTDB taxonomy): domain Bacteria; phylum Bacteroidota; class Bacteroidia; order Chitinophagales; family Saprospiraceae; genus CALGLS01. The sequence goes on from JBLHRR010000111.1 coordinate 15,776, forward strand.
AAATGGTTGCCTTCTACTATTCTGGAGAGAATATTGCAAATACATTTTTACCCAAATAATGGCATTCATCCCCAACGATAACATGACCTTAAACTTCACTTTCCCTAAAAATGAGTGCCTGATGTATACCTACTAATTAAAAAGATCGTTAATATTGCATCATAATTGTATCTAACCCTACACGTAACCCTATCTAACTATATATCAACACTGAGTTCCCCTGTCTTAACTTTTTAACAAAACAAGTTGCCGAATAAGCAATTTGCTATTTGACTATCATTTGAACGGCCTTATTTTTGTGTAAAATTTTATACGACTATCAAGAGATAAATGATACTTTATAGTGGAGGTATAGACGAAATCTATTTATTGATCACTACTTTTAGAAAAAGAATCAAAAATAATATTCAATGAGATATTTACTTTGCTTGTTACTAGGAACCATTTTCTTAAATACAGAAGCTGCTGAGTTTACTGTTTTTCCACAGGATGTTCGCGGTGAAACAGATACTATAGCGCCAAAAGTTTTTATCATCGGGGAATACGAGCGTCAATATGAGGAGCTGATGGGAGAACACAGTACCTTGTTGCTGACCGCTTGCAATGATGATATGAACGTGGCTTTTGAGAAATGGCAGGAGATGCTAATTGGAATGGAAGAGCAGGCAGAAATGATAGGTTACGACCTAAAAGGCATTAAGCTATGGCTAAATATTTTTTGGGAAGGAGATGGCAATATAAAGCACATCGCTTATCACCTAAAGCCAAATTCCAGAAACGTCGATACGGATAAGCTCTCTATGTTTTTTATTAACTTTATCAATAATTACCAGTTCCCATTAGCAGTGGGTAAGAAGTTTTCCCATTACGGAATGGCTTCTTTTCCAACCTTTCTAAAAAAGCCGGTTCCGAAATCTAATTCAAACGCTTCTACTCCTTTAGGGAAAGATAGTATGAACGCAGTTGAGAATAATAAACGCTAAAACCTATTTAGCCTTGAAGTCTAACACGAATAAAAATATAAATACAGCGACCTGTTTGTCTAAAGACAACAGGTCGTTTTCTGTTTCATCTATCGTCCTTGTGCTTGTAGTCCTATTGTTTGGACTTTCTTCCTGTGACCGTAAAGAAGAGATTGAACTAGATTGGGAAGAGAGAATCGTTGGTCAGTCTACGGCACTCAATGCCGTTTACTTCACGAATGAAAATAATGGCCACATTGTAGGAGGAGACAATTGGGCAAAAGGCTACTATCTTTATACCGCAGATGCTGGGGAAACATGGGCAATGGATTCGGTTTCCAATAAAAGATTATTTGCACTTGATTTCCTTCCAGATGGTTTTGGTATAGCTGTAGGCATAGATGGGTATCACTATCGCAAGGAATCCGTGGCATCTGATTGGACATTCTCGCGCCTAGTTTACTGGGACATACTTCGGGACGTTGCCTATAAAAATAGAACAGAAGGTATTGCTGTTGGTGGTATTGGATATGGGAATGGAGTGATTATAAAATTACTTAACAATGCTGCTACAAGTCGGGATACTTTTGAAAGTGAAATAGATGCGATCTGTTTTTCGGATGAAAATACAGTACATGCAATGGGCTATGGCATCGTGCTTCGTTCTACCGATTCAGGGGAAACCTGGACTCGTTTACCGGTCTATGGCGATTTTTACAGAGCCATTCATTTCCCCTCAGAAAGCATCGGTTATGCCGTTGGATCTTCTGGAACTATTATGAAGACGACAGATGCTGGATCGAATTGGAAAAAGCTGAGAGATGGTTCTAAATCACGTATTTCAAATACGCCATTCCGAAATTTATTCTTTGTAGATGATGAACGTGGGTTTCTTGTTGGAGAAAACGGAACCTTCTGGCAAACGACAGATGGGGGAGACAACTGGCAAGTAGTCAAAGGCTTACCGGACAATGATTTTCTGGGGATTCATGTGGTCAATGGAATTGCTTGGTTGGTCAGTGAAGAGGGGCGAATCTTTAGGGTGACGGTAGACTAGAAATGCCTGCAACAGAAGAAGAGTAAAAAACATATTTGCCTAAGAACAAAAATACGTTTATTTTAGGCTCATACTGGGAAATCCACAGGTAGATAAGCACTCATAAATTTCATAGGCTTCCTTTTAAAGCAAATAACAAAAATGAAAAAACGATATCCAAGAACGCTTTCTTCAGGTGCTAATAATAGAGTCATCGCTCTTTCTGAAACAGAAGCTGGGAAGTTATTTACTGGAGATACTCGCTCGGATATAGGTTCGGAAGCCGAAAAAATGAAATTTGCTAATACCATTAATGGACTTATTGTAAAATTTGTTCGTCTGGATTTAGAAGAAGAAGAGGAAGCAGAAGTTTTAGTGATGGAACGTTTATATCCGCTGGATTATAGAGCGATAGAATTTGGCAAACGAGAATTGATTTTTGATGTTTTTCAAGATGAGTTAAATCAATTGCATCAAGCAGGTTTTGTTCATCGTGACCTCCGACGTCCATCAGATATGCCTGGGCTCCGATACGATAATGTTTTTCTAACCAATGAAGGAATTCGTTTAATAGATGTCGGTATTTCTGCCCTTAAAAAACAAGTAGGAGAAAAGCTATTCCAAAAATTTATAACAGTAGAATTAACAGAATTAGAAGAGTTTCGTGAATTCTTTTTAAATAGGTAACTGGCCAGAGTGGTTACATCATTCCTATCCCACGACTTCCAATAGCCATTCCTTTTCAATCACGTCGGAACTCCCTTTGACCTCTTCTCGAAAAGCTGCCACCGCCGCTCGATCATAAAGATTTAATTATTGTTTGTGTTAAAGTTTG
>JBLHRR010000112.1:0-18484 GCA_047626155.1 Saprospiraceae bacterium
TGGAAGACGATTTGATTACCTTACCTATTTTGGACAACTTCTCTTTAGCGCAAGGGGTATCGTTGAGTGATGATACGGATTATGCACTTGTACTAGAGTATGCTGCTTCTGACCAGACTGCGATTTCTTTCCTTGGTTCTAATGAATATGATTATAGTGCTCAGTCTCTACGTACTCAAGAATTGGGTGCAGGCCGTTACGGTTCTTTATTAGGAGTTAACGATCCTTTAGATGATGAAATTTATACGCAAGGTGGTTTTGGAGGAGGAGCAAACGTGCCTATCGCTCGCTTGCTCATTACAGACGAATTAGAAAGCAGTATTACTACCTTGTCTGCTGACAATAAAGTAAACGTTTTCCCTTCTCCTGCTCAAGACTACATCGATGTAGCTTTGGACTTGACAGAAGTGCAAAGTGAAATTACTTTAAGTATAGTTAACATTGCTGGAAAAACAATTGGCGAGCGTCAGTTGAGCAACGTACAGGAAAACACATACCGTTTTGACCTGAGTATTTTGCCAGTAGGAAGTTACTTCTTAAACCTAAGGACTGCTGACGGTGCAAGAAATGTACCTTTCATTATCGCAAGATAATTAGGAGGCTCAGTTGTCTGAATCTATTTTTTTAGACAATCTTTATAGATAAAAGAACAGGCGTTTTGGAGCAATCCAAAACGCCTGTTTCTTTTTATGAGTATTTGTTTACAGCTCCGCTGTAGAAACAAAATCCGCAACCTCCACCTGCCCTTTCAACAAGTCCTCCATCGTTTCCCGTTCCCGAATCAAGTAATGCTTCCCTTTATGTAACAATACTTCTGCAGGTCGAAAGCGAGAGTTGTAATTCGAAGCCATAGAAAAACAATAAGCACCCGCATTATGAAAACATAAAATATCTCCAGCCTGTATTTCATTGAGTTTTCTGTTTTCGCCAAAAGTATCCGTTTCACAAATATAACCGACCACGTTATAAATACGAGTCTTAGCATTGGGTTTGCTGATGTTGGTTATCTCGTGATGCGAATCGTAAAACATAGGACGGATAAAATGATTCATACCCGAATCTACGCCCGCGAAAATGGTAGAAATGGTTTGTTTTACCACGTTCACTTTCGTTAAAAAGAAACCCGATTCACTCACCAAAAACTTTCCGGGTTCAAAAACCAAAGACAAGTCTCGGCCATAACTTTTGCAGAACGCATTGAATCGCTCAGATAAACTCTTACCCAGGTCTTCTATATTGGTCGCATTTCCGTTTGGCCTATAAGGCACTTTAAATCCAGAACCAAAATCAATAAATGCCAAGTCCGGAAATGCAATCGCTTGATTGAAAAGAATCTCAGCACCGCGTAAAAACACTTCTGCATCCAAAATATCCGAACCGGTGTGCATGTGCAAACCTTCCACTTTAAGTCCCGTAGCTGCAATGACTCTATGTACCAGCGGCATCTGATGGATGGAAATACCAAACTTAGAATCGATATGACCTACAGAAATCTTGCTACTTCCCCCCGCCATAATGTGCGGATTTATTCGAATGCAAATCGGAACTTCAGGATGCAAGTGTCCAAATTCTTCCAATATGGAAATGTTATCAATGTTGATTCTTACCCCTTCTTTCAAAGCCATTTCGATTTCATCGATAGACACACAGTTGGGCGTGTACATAATTTTTTCTGGCGCAAATCCGGCCTTTAACCCCAGCCACACTTCCTGTATGGAAACGGTATCCAATCCTGCTCCCATTTGCCGCATGAGTTTAAGAATACTCAGATTGGTAAGTGCTTTACAGGCATAATTAATTTGCAGATCAGGAACATCAAAAGCCTTGACCATCCGTTTGTATTGTCGCTCAATAATAGCGCTGTCATAAACATAGAGCGGTTCTCCATATTGTTGACATAATTCGAGTGGATCAATCCCCTCATTTAGGACATACTTTCCATTTGTTAATTGCATGTGTGTTGTGCTTGTTTAGTAGTGAATAAATATTTAAAATCTACTATTAACTGAGTATTGAGTATGAAAAAAGGCTGCCCATTATTTTCGATAATGAGGCAGCCTTTTATTTCTGAATTTTGATTTTTGATTTTTGTTTACAGCTCCGCTGTAGAAACAAAATCACCCCAGATTCGAAAGTGCCTCTTCCAAGAGTTTCATTTTGACCAATCCATCAGCCAATTTCTGTTTCTCTTTATCGACAACAACTGCTGGAGCGCCGCTTACAAAACGTTCATTGCTCAATTTCTTTTGAACAGAAGTAACAAACCCTTTTTGGTATTCCAAGTCCGTAGAAATTCGCTCCCGCTCTGCTGCTACATCAACGGTCTTGTTAGATTCAATGAAGTACTTTTCTGTACCCGCAAGGAAAGAAACACTATTAGCAACTTCCTCTTTAGTGAAAATCAAATCCGTCAAATTAGACATCTTGATCACCATTTCCTTCAAGCCTTTCACTGCATATAATTTCCGTGCACTATCATTATCTTCAATGTACATTGGAATACTGTCCTTCATTTTTAAACCATTCTGATTTCTGCAATCTCTTAATTTAGAAATCACTTCCATCCCTGTTTCTACCTCCTTCACGAAGTCCGCATCAAAAGGTCCGGCAGTAGGGTAGGAGCTGATTACACAATCATCGCCATCTTTACGTTCCTTTAATTGGTGCCAGATTTCCTCAGAAATAAAAGGCATGAAAGGATGTAGTAAAGTCATCAGGCGTTCATAGTAATTGATGGTCTGCTCATAAGTTGATCTGTCGATTGCTTCACCATAAACTGGCTTTACCATTTCCAAGTACTGGCTAAAGAAGTCATTCCAAAGAAATCCATACAAAGACATCAATGCCTCTGACAAGCGGAAGGACTCAAAACTCTTTTCAATAGAAGCTACATTCTGCTGTATCTTATGCTCAAACCAAGCCGTCGCTAATGAGTTAACCAAGCCAGCAGATTCGCTTACTGGTTGCTCTACGATTTCCCAACTTTTCATCAACTTCAAAGCATTGGACATCTTGTTACAGAAATTCAAACCCTGCGCACAAAGTTGACTGCTGTTTTCTACTGCTTTCGTTTCCGAATTAATTGGTGCATCAAAAACAATATCGTTACCAGCTGCTGCTGAAGAAAGCATTCCAAAACGAACACCATCCGCGCCGTAGTTGTCAATCAGCGCCAATGCATCCGGGCTATTGCCTAAAGACTTACTCATCTTCCGACGTTTGTTGTCTCGAACCATCCCCGTGAAGTAAACATCGTTAAAAGGTTGCTTTCCTTTTTTATCTGCCAACTCTTTTCCTAACAATGGTTCTGCATATTCATAACCCGACATCACCATACGCGCCACCCAGAAGAACATAATGTCCCAACCGGTTACCAAAGTGTTGGTAGGGTAGTAGTATTTTAATTCTTCCTGATTTTCAAAACCATCAAAAACAGAAATAGGCCATAGCCAAGAAGAGAACCAAGTATCAACTACATCTTCATCCTGAATCAAATCGTCAAGACTTAAATTTGGGTTGCCCGTTTTTTCTCGAGCTTCTGCTAAAGCAGCTTCTTTGGTTTCTCCAACAAAAATATCGTCCCCACAGTAGTAGGCCGGAATCTGCTGTCCCCACCAAAGCTGTCGCGAAATACACCAGTCTCGAACATTGTCTTCCTTCAACCAGTTGTTGTACATATTCCACATATGCTTAGGATGGAAATTTACTTCCCCCGAGTCAACCGCCTGTAATGCAGTAGCCGCAAAATCTTTCATATCCAGAAACCACTGTAACATCATCCGTGGTTCTACAATGGCGTTTGTTCGTTCGGAGCGTCCAACCTTGTTTCGGTAATCTTCTATTTTTACAATATGCCCAGAAGCCTCTAAATCCTTAACAATCTTCTTACGTACCGCAAAACGATCCTCTCCGATGTAGAAACCAGCCGCTTCACTCATGGTACCATTGTCATTAAAAACATCAATGATTTCCAATTTGTGTCGCTCCCCAATTTCATTGTCATTCATATCGTGGGCAGGCGTTACCTTTAGGCAACCGGTACCAAATTCCACGTCAACATATCTATCCTTGATAATAGGAATCGAACGATTGGCCATCGGCACAATTACGCGCTTCCCATGCAAATGCGCAAAACGTTCATCATCCGGATTAACCGCTACCGCTGAATCACCAAGAATAGTCTCCGGTCGCGTCGTTGCAATAGTAACCCATTCATCGGTTGTTCCCTCCACTTGGTAGCGAACATAAAATAAACGAGAATTTTCTTCTTTATAAATAACTTCCTCATTAGATAAAGCGGTCAATGCCGAAGGATCCCAATTGATCATTCGCTTCCCACGATAAATTCTACCTTTCTTATATAAATCAATGAATACCTTAACAACAGCTTTGGATAAGCTATCCTCCATTGTGAACCGCGTTCGCTTCCAATCACAGGAAGCCCCCAGACGTTTCAACTGATCTAGAATGATGTCGCCGTATTTATCTTTCCAGTCGAAAGCATGACCTAGGAATTCATCTCGGCTCAAATCTATTTTTCTAATGCCTTTCTCCCGAAGCTGCTTTACCACCTTCGCCTCTGTCGCAATAGAAGCGTGATCAGTACCAGGAACCCAACAGGCATTTTTTCCTTCCAGTCTTGCCTTACGAATCAGAATATCCTGAATGGTATTGTTGAGCATGTGTCCCATGTGTAAGACTCCTGTTACGTTTGGAGGAGGTATTACAATGGTGTAAGGCTCTCTTTCATCAGGAGTAGAACTGAAGTAGTCTTTGTCCATCCAGTGCTTGTACCACTTATTTTCGATAGGAGTCGGATTGTATCTGCCGTTGTCTGCCATTTTATTATTGTTGTTTGTAATTTGTAGTTTGATTGTTAAACAGTTGGTTTAATCCTGGTTATTCTTTATGTAATAGTAGATGCGTGAGGCCCGCCCGTTCCGGTACGGACTGGCTTCTCAGGAATGTGGGCCTTCGCAAACTAAGTGAAGTTTAAGTTTAAGTTAACAGTTAAAGTTAACCTAGTACTTCATCTCCATGACCTTCGCCTTTCCGTGCCCTTTGTAGCTTACAATATAAAAGTTGTCGTATTCTGTCTCAGAGATATTGGTATATACTTCCTTACCGGTCAAAAGGTTCAATAAGGCAGGCACAGAATTAGAATGCCCGATGACCAAAACCTTTTGCCCCTTTCTTGTTTCATAAATATCGTCAAAGAAAAAAGGAAGGTCGCTTGGGTCATAAACCGATATTTCACACTTATTTCCTGTCTTTAAAGAATTGGTAACAAAAGGATTTGCGGTTTGTGTAGTACGAAGATAATTGCTACTAGTGGCCAAATCCATAGGGACATCTGCCAATATGCTGGCCAGTCGCACCGCCCGTTGTCTACCTACTTCTGAAAGCGGAGGATCATTGGAGTCTGTTTCTTTTTCTGCATGTCTGACAATGAAGAAGGTAATGGCTTCTGGGTCGTCATACCCTTTAATGTCAATACTTTTTCCTTCTGAGGAAATGATTTTCCCACCTTTAATCTCCTTGATTATAGCAGATTGGCTCTGACAAGCTGAAAAGAAGAGGGTGAAAAGTAAAAGATAGATGTAGGTGTATTTCATGCTGGATGCTGTTTTGATACGAAGTGAATTCTGGTAAACGGCGGCAAAGATAAGGAATAGGCGGGGAAAGTGCGAATGAAAAGGGTCTTCTATTCTAGGGCTCTTTTTCAACCGCAACCGTAATCTCAACTTCAAGCTCAATGCGTTCCCTTCGCGAATCAAGAAATTTGAAGATGTTCCACCTGTCATGCCGAGTGAGCGCAGCAAGTCGAGGAACCTAAGGCATTCTCCTCTTGAGAAACTAAGGACGATCTCAAAATACTTCCCTTCCTTATACTTCGATTTTTGGGCGGGATTTGTTTTTAAGTAGACAATGTTTCAAAGGAGTCCACCTGTCCCTCCTTTTCAAAACAACTAATAAAAAAATCTTCCAAAACGGTCAGTTCTTCCGGAGAATATTGAGTAGCATAGATTCGGTGAGAACCTCATTTGTCGAGGTTGTGCCTTAGTGTTTTGCATCTCGATTTAACAATTTGATTACAAGGTGCCAAGTTTAGGAGGGAGCACTAATTTGTCAAAAAAAACTTTGCCTCCGGGATTAACACACAAATCGAGCACTTTTCGAAAATCACCTTCTTATGTTTTCTTCATTAGCTGTCGGTCAGTCTCCGCGATAAATATCGAAGAAGATTCCTGAATAGGATAGACTCTTGTTTAAAACAGGAGTTCCATGTTAAAAGCAGGACGCCCCTCAAGAAAGGTTATGTTTTGATACTAGGGTGAAAATTGACTTGTCACATTATTGTTAAAAATAATTTTATTTACATCATCACGTATAATTGTATGTTAATCAATGATTAATGACTCTATAAAACATATGTATTAAAAGTAAACCATATCTGTAGGTTTTTTTTGAGTGGTTTGGGTAGTATCATCATTTATCTGGTAGGTGACGCTTTGGCATTGGTACTATGATTGTCCTTAAGGATTAATCTAAATAGTTACTTTATTAACAAAAAAAATAATTTTTTTATGAAAAATCTAAACCAGATTAGAAAAGACCAATCAGTAAAAGCGATTAAGAAAACAGAATTGAAAAAAGTAAAAGGAGGGAAGAGTGAAATTATTCACCCAGATATTTATGATTTTTAATTTCTTTTTTTTCTAAAAAAAAGATAGGGTAGTAGACGAAAGTTTACTGCCCTATCTTTAATTGGTTTTTCATGAAATAGTAATTCGAAAAGCATCTACTTGCTACGCTAAAAAATGCAAATCTCCACTTTTTGCAAAACGCTTGTCCACTTGCTCGCTTATCTTTGCATCCTTAATTAAAGGAGGAGCATGATGTGGTTTTATTCGGGCATCAATTACTAATGCGCCCCGACATCCCCAGTGTTTAAATTCGATATAAGCATCAACGCCGTAAATGTCATGTGATGGATTAGATCGGGTGAACGTCGTCCAGACGAAATTGTTGACATTAGCCGCTGTAAATGCTGCATCATCGACAATCAATAACAAAGGTACTTCATCCCAATTATATTGCTGTAAATATGTTGTTAAAGTATTTAGCTCTATCGCAGCTTCCTCCTGCGATTTAAAGGCCGTTGCCTGGATGGCTAATAAACCTTTGTCTACAAAAGTAGGATTACTGAATCCTTCGGGCAGTTGGAAATTGTCTGGCAAACGATTTGTCAATGTTCTTCTCTTTTCGCCACAGCTGGCAATGACCACCTTTGAACCCGCATTCCAACCCGAGCCAGAATAATCCAGTGTATCAATAGTTGTCTTTGTTTGGAAATGCACATCTCTCGTCCAATCCACTCGCTCCAGCATGTGTTGGAAGAAGGGTAGAACATCGTGGGTTTTTAAATCCGGGTTGTCTTGCTGGGCAGCAATGAATAGAAACTTAGCTAAAGAGGTTTGTCCCGATCCCAGAATTCGATTGGCGATGGTTAGAATTTCCTCTGGTTTTCTTTCCCGGAAAGGCATATAACGCTCCGAGCCAATGGCTAATAACAAAGGGTGCACGCCAGCCGCATCCACAGCATTAATGTCGCAAAGTCCCGGAAATTCTTGGGAAGTTACCGGCGCTACTATATTATGAATGATGTAACCAAAACTGGAATCCTCTTGAGGAGGCCGACCAACCACCGTGAAATGCCAGATCGCATCCTTCCGGTGATAGACCTTATCTACTTTCATATATGGAAACTCATGTTCCAAACTGTAATAACCCAAGTGATCGCCAAAAGGCCCCTCTGGTTTTTTCTTATTTTTGACTAAAGTCCCCGTAATACAAAAGTCCGCATCTGAAGAAAGGTAATAACCGTCTTTCTTTTTATAGCGAAACCGACGTCCACCCAACATCCCGGCAAAGGTCATTTCTGACAATCCTTCCGGCATCGGCATAATGGCCGCAAAGGAATGCGAAGGCGGGCCTCCAACAAAAATGACCACTTTGAATTCCTCCTCCGATCGGTTATACAAAGTATGGTGTACCCCAATCCCTCGATGCAATTGATAATGCAAACCGATTTCCTTATTAAGCTCATACTCATTTCCCGACAACTGAATTCGATACATTCCGATATTGGACTGCATCATATTGTCCACTCCTGGAGGCAAAGTCATGACCTGTGGCAAAGTGACAAAGGCACCACCATCATCTGGCCATGATTTCACCTGAGGCAATTGGTCAATAGTCGTCTCTCCCCAAGCAACTGGAGCAGAAAAAAAGCTCTTACGTGGCAATGCAGACAGCGCGGTAAAAGGCGCCCTCCAATAATGAAAAGGATTTTTTAGGATACGGGTTGGATCAGCTTTCAATTCCATGACCTGACGTACGCGCGAGAAGGTTTTTCTGAAAATGAAATCCGTTCGTTCATAAGTACCATAAAGATTGGAAACAGCAGGGAAGGGACTCCCTTTTACATTTTCAAATAACAAGGCCGGGCCTTTTGCATCAAATACACGTCGATGAATTTCGGCCATCTCCAGATTAGGGTCGACCTCTTCTTTTATACGGACAAGGTGTTTGTGTTTTTCTAGGTCGAGGACGCAGGCGCGGAGGCTCTTGTACATATTGCGAGTTTGGTTTTATTATAAAATCATCATCGCAAAAGTAAACAATAGTTTGGGGCTTTGGTTTAAGGAATCGGAAAGTAAGTCTGGGCTGTTCTTAGGGACTTCATGTGTTCCGCAATTTCGGGTTATAAAACCATAAAGGGCACAAAGTTTCACAAAGTAAAAAAATGCTAAAGCATTTCATTTTTTGTAATAAGGGGAAACTTTGTGCCCTTTGTAGCTTCGTGGTTCAATTAATTTATGTCGTAAAGCAAAAGCCAACAAAACTCAATTGCCGAAATTCTCAATGCCAGGAAGGCTGACGCCCTGGTATTTTTCATTATCCAAATGCTCCAAAAAACCTTTCATGGATTTCAAAGGCCCTTGTTCAATCGCCATATTAATCATCCAATTAGGAATGCTTCCGGCGGGGTCAGACTTTAGCAAATAGGTTACCTCAATCCGATCGGGGCTCGTTGGTTTGAAATGCCATTGGTTGAAATGATTGTAGATGCGAACTCGTCCTTCCTTTTCCGGAATATACTTCGGGCGACCATAAGAACTGGAAACTACTTCTTTGGTCAGAGGATCTTGTTCCAATTCAGAAAAAATGATCATATCCCGATCGCTCATCGGCCAAGGAAAATCTACATTATAATAACAATAAGATTGTAATTCGTTGAGTTCCTTAAGGACGGTAGACTCCGCACATTTGAAAACCCACTGATCGTAGTTGTCTACATCAACGAGTAAGGCAATGGTAGATCTAATGGAGCTGTGAATAACGGTGGTAAATTTCAGTTCTTTAATATCTGAATCAACTGCATCTCTGGTGTATATTTTAATACCGCTGACTTCTTTTTTAAAAACCCAATCGGCTGTATCTCCTTTTGGAGAATAGAACGGCAATAAAAACAGAAGGGAAACCATTCCGAACCAAGTGTAGTTTTTTTTCATAATATTCGTTTTAACGAGAAACTAGCCCTTCAAATAAGCGTAATCAATCTTGGGATTATTGTTAACAACCGATAAATACTTCGTAATTTTGTACCAAATCAATATAGCTACCTTTATATATGCGCGCCTACTTAAACCTTCTCCAACATATCCTTGATAATGGGAATCAAAAAACAGACCGTACTGGAACCGGGACACTAAGCGTCTTTGGCTACCAGATGCGTTTTGACCTCTCAAAAGGTTTTCCAATGTTGACGACAAAGAAGTTACACCTCAAGTCGATCGTCCACGAACTCCTTTGGTTTCTCAATGGAGACACAAATGTAAAGTATTTACAGGATAATGGGGTAAGAATCTGGAATGAATGGGCAGATGAAAATGGAGAGTTAGGCCCTGTTTATGGCAAGCAATGGCGAAGTTGGGAATGCAGAGATGGTTCTACCATTGATCAAATTGCACAAGCAATAGACCTGATTAAAAATAATCCAGACTCTCGTCGAATCATCGTCAATGCCTGGAATGTAGGTGATCTGCCCCAGATGGCACTAAGCCCTTGTCACTGTCTTTTTCAATTTTATGTAAATGACGGAAAACTATCCTGCCAGCTTTACCAACGTTCTGCGGATGTTTTCCTGGGCGTACCTTTTAATATCGCTTCCTATGCTTTGCTTACTATGATGATGGCGCAGGTATGCGGTTTGGAAGCGGGAGATTTCGTACACACCTTCGGAGATACACACCTATATAATAATCATTTGAATCAGGCGAACGAACAGTTGTCAAGAACCCCAACTGATCTACCAACTATTTCCATTAACCCGGAAGTGAAATCTATTTTCGATTTCACTTTCGATGATTTCGAACTTAATAATTATAACCCTCAGCCCCATATTAAAGCACCAGTCGCTATATGATAATGAGCAATGAACGGTTAACAGTTAAATAGTTAATCAGTTGACAAAAATGACAGATTTCCATTCTCAAACCGATGAGCAGTTAATCGCTCTGTTGCAAACCAACAGTGACCTTGCCATCGACTGGATCTTCAGAAGGTACTATCGGATGTGCCGTATTGCCGCTATTCGAGTGCTCAAAGACGAACACCTAGCAGAAGACATCACTCAGGATGTTTTTCTGGAATTATGGAAAAAGAGAGAAGATCGTCAAATCAATATTGCCCTAAAAGCCTATCTCCGTCGCTCCGTCATGAACCGTTGTCTCAACCACATACGAGACAAAAAAATGGCATTTGAAGATGAAGAGAAGGTCCCGGAATGGCCTTCGACCGACAGTAACGCACTTAGCGAACTGGAAGCGGGAGAATTGGAGCAAACCTTGCAAAAGGCTATCGATGGTCTGCCGGAACGCTGCCGTATCATATTTACGCTAAGTCGCTTTGAGGATATGAAATACAAGCAGATTGCGGATCAATTGGGCATTTCCATAAAAACGGTGGAGAATCAGATGTCAAAGGCACTTCGTGTTATTCGCTTGAGCCTGGAAGACCAATAAAATTGTCTTTTATTCCACTATTCTGCCCTTAATAACAACGAAAAATTAAATCCCGATTTGGAAACGATTATGTAAATCAAAACGACCACAGGGAGAGTGATTTATATAATCGTTTCCACAAAAGAAATCGGGAAATTATTTTTTGTGTAATACTTAATGTGTTCCCCCTACGCCTTTCTCACTCTGAAATGTCGGATTTTAGGCGAAACTTCGCAAAATGCTACCTAAAAAGCTAAAATAGCCGTAAAATAGAGCTGTGCAAGTAGGGGGCGCCATCCAAAGTGGTGTCTACGTGAATAGAAATGAAGTAGAAGAAAGCATACAATGAATAAATTCGATCATATTACCAGTATCCACAAAAGCCTAAGCGGCCAGATCTCTGTTGCAGAACAACAGGAACTGAGCCAGTGGTTAATGGATGACCCTAATAATAAGCGTATAGTTGATGAAGTCTCCATGATTTGGAAAGCTGCTGACGCTTACCGGAAATCTCAGGAAGCTCCAGTAGAAGAGGCACTAGCTCGTTTCAAAAAAGCCAGAACAGCTGCAGTGACTTCTGTTGAACTAGCTCCAACCACTACAGTCAAATCTTTACCATCAAGACGATATTTCCTTAGAGTTACCGCAGCGGCAGCTGTACTATTCGGAGCATTTTTCTTCTTTTCAGAAATGGGTGGAAATCAAGCGAATGGTTTTGGAGAAGTATACACCATGTCTGGTCAAAGGGAAGAAACAGGCCTTTCAGATGGTTCTGTCGTCTATGTAAATGGAGACTCTGAATTTGAATACCCAACAACTTTTGATGAAAACTCCAGAGCTGTAAAATTGAAAGGAGAAGCGTTTTTTGAAATTGTTGAAGACGCCTCCAAACCTTTTACCATCGCAACTAACCAATTGGATGTAAAAGTATTAGGTACTTCCTTTAATGTTTACGCTTATCCAGATAAAACAATAGAAGAAGTAAGCGTAGCTACGGGTAAAGTAGTGGTTAGCATTAAGCAAAATAAAGAAGAATACATTCTAGTGGCCGGAGATCATTTGAGTTATGACCATAAGAATGGAAAAGTGACCATCACAAAAGACCTCAAGCAGAATGCTCAGGCCTGGAGAACAGGAGTACTTACTTTTGACTCTGTACCTTTAACAACTGTTTTCCAAACGTTGGAGAAACACTTTGATCTCTCTATTTCTTTAGCAAATAAAGAATTGTCAAATTGCCCATTTACAGTTCCTGCTTTTAAAAATGCAAACCAGGAAGTTGTTTTGGAAACAATAAAAACAGTTTTTGGAATGGAGCTGAAGAAAACGGGTTCAAACCGTTTTGAATTTGTCGGTGGTAACTGTCAATAACGATTAAGAAAAGAGTAAGAGATTAATTATAGAGAAGCGATATTACCTGACTTAGGTAGTATCGCTTCTCATGTTTAAGATAAACTCCTTTTTTATGCTTAAAATGTCAACGTCAAGCCAAAGCGTTTTGAATTGCTCGCGCATCCCTTCTCAACCTCCCGCTTTTCCTCTAAATGTGCTATCTTGGCAGATAATATGCGTCAAGGTCTGCTAACACTGCTCTTCCTCTGCTCGGTCTTCTCCCTCTTTGGGCAGGAAGGACAAGTCGATATGCAAAAGAAACTTGACTTTCATGCCCGAAACCTCACAATGGGTAAAGCCCTAGAAAAGCTTAGTAAACGCTCCAAGATAAGCATCGCCTATAGCGAAAATTTGATTTCTCAAAATCAACGAATTACCATTCGCTTCAAGAAAAAATCCTTTAAACACATTCTGGAATACCTGCTTCGTAACACCGGCTTGGATTATAAAGTGATTGGAGACCAGATCGTTCTCTTTAAGGTGAGCAGCCGAAGTTTTACACTCAGCGGATATGTTAAAGATGGAACTAGTGGCGAACGCCTAATCGCTTGTCACGTATTTGATAATGGCGCAATTCGAGGAACTACCACGAATGAATATGGATTCTATAGCCTTACTTTAAAAGAAGGGATTGTAAGAGTTCGCTTTTCTTATCTGGGTTTTGAAACAGAAACGAAGGTCATTAAACTAAACAAAAATAAGCGACTGGACGTCGAACTAGATCCACTGCTTTTTTTACAAGAGATATTGGTACTTGATAATGATAGTACTCAAATGCATACTTTTTCCTTAGAACACATCTCCCCTCAATTAATAAATACGCTTCCTTCTTTAGGAGGAGAACCCGATGTATTTAGAGTGGCGCAACTGATGCCAGGCGTTCAGACTGGAGCGGATGGCGTTGGTGGAATACATGTTAGAGGGGGGGGAGCTGATCAAAATTTGTACTTACTGGATGGCGTACCCATTTATAATCCCTCCCATTTGGCTGGGATTTTTTCAATTTATGATACAGATGCTATTCGTAGCACCCAATTGATGAAAGACTTTATCCCCGCGAAATTTGGAGGTCGCTTGTCCTCTGTCTTAGATGTTCGAACAAAAGAAGGGAACAGCAAAAAGTGGGAGGGGACTGCAGGTATTGGACTCACCTCTTTTAAAGCAGGGATAGAGGGGCCTATTAAGAAAAATAAAGGTGCTGTTTTTATTTCCGGAAGAAGAGCGCTATTGGATTTTGTGGTAAAACCAATTACAAAAAAGTTAAAAGAAGATCGAAATGAAGAAGGATTTAGCGATTATGGATTTTATGACTTGAACGCTAAGTTAAATTATACGCTTTCTGCTAAAGATCAAGTGTACTTCAGTATGTATACCGGGATGGATCGTTTTTATGATGAAAATCAAACGAGGATAGAAGACGAGGTTAGTTTATTTAGTATTGAAAGTAAAGAAGAGCGAAACCTTAGCTGGGGCAATAATGTAGGTGCCCTCCGCTGGAATCATCTGTTTAATGCTAAATTGTTTTTGAACACGACTTTCACTTACAGTGATTATCACTTTAGTTCTAAAAGCTTGGAGGAAAGCTTAGAAATAAAAACTGATCTTAACCAGCAAACGGATACTTTGAAGAAAGTAGCCTATAGTATTTATCAATCCAGAATTCAGGACTGGGCCTTAAAAACAGATTTTGATTTTGTCGCTGGACCGAACCACTATTGGCGTTTTGGCTTTGAAGGTATTTCACATCTTTTTAATCCAGGAGTACGACGAACAGAAGACCCGGAGGATTTTCCCGGTTTTGAAAATGAAACCTCTGATACCTTTAATATCTCCACTATTGCCGCACAGGAATACTCCTTATATATAGAAGATCAATGGACACTCTCCGGAAAATGGAAAGCCAATATTGGCCTTCGTACAACGGCTTTTACCAACGATGAACACCGGAGCTGGCGTTTAAGCCCCCGGGCACAGCTCTGGTATGAACTCCTTCCTAAAGTTCGGTTGAAATCCTCCTTTAATTTATTGCACCAACACCTTCATTTGCTAACGACTTCTACCATCGGCTTGCCCAATGATTTATGGGTGCCTGCAACGAAAAGAATCAAACCGCAAAGAAGTTGGCAGGGAATGATCGGCATGGAAACAGAAAGGAAAAAAGGTTTGAAATTTTCCATGGACCTTTATTATAAAAAAATGGATGAACTAGTGGCTTTTCAGGAAGGAGCCGATTTTACAATACTAGACGCCCGAAACTGGGAAGACAAAGTGACAATAGGAGAGGGGGAAAGCTATGGAGCCGAATTCTATGTGCACAAAAAAATAAAAAAATGGACGATCTGGTTGACCTATTCTTGGTCTAAAACGAATCGCCAATTTGAAGAAATAAACCTGGGCCGCCAATTTCCTTATCGTTATGATCGACGGCATAATGGACAAGTCAATGTACTTTATCAATGGAACAAGCGATGGAGGGTGGCTGCTAATTGGAATTATGGAACAGGCCTGGCTACGACCTTAGCTAATGGGAAATATGAATTCCCATTGAGCTCAGGTACCATTCCGGTTGCGATTTCCTACGGAGATAAGAACAGTGTACGAATGCCGGCTTATCATCGTTTAGATATAGACTTGGGTTGCCGGATACAAAAAGGCTGGGCCTTGCATCAATTTAATATTGGGATTTATAATACCTACAGTAGAAAGAACCCAGTCTATTATCGAATTGGACGTGATCCGGATGACCTCAATAAAAATAGGTATATACAAGCTACGTTATTTCAAATATTGCCTTACTTTAGTTATCGAATTTCAATTTGAGCAACAACAAAAAAATGAGATATGTCATATCACCCCCCGCGTCATAAGCGGATATGGCATGTTGAATATAAATTCAGACCACCATCAAAAAACTACACCTTATACTAATAGCCATTCTGCTCTTTTTCGCTGCCTGCGAAGAACCAGTTGACTTGGGTATTGATTTCAAAGAACGTCTAGCAGTGAACTGCCATTTTTCCCCTGGCCAGCCTTTTAATGTTTATGTGTCTAAAACATTAGATCCACTTTCCAATCAGGATGTAGAATTTCCAGATTATTTGAAGCATGCTAACGTAGCGGTTTATCAAGGGGATGCCATAGTCTGTGAAATACCTTATCTGGCATCGGCAAGCTATCCAAACGATCGCTTTTTAAATGAGGATTGTTGGGCGGAGGCAGGTGTTGCTTATACTTTAAAAGTAAGTGCTCCTGATCTTGATGAAGTATTTGCAACAGATATTATTCCTTCGAAAACAGAGATCCGATCTTTTGAAATATCTGAGCTGGAAGTTGAATCCTTTTCTGATAGTGTTGCCAGTTTTCAATTTAAAGCTAAGTTGATACTGGAGGCAACAAGTGTTACGGAGAATTACTATTTACTGAATCTTAATTATGAGTGGATTCCGTTTCAGATAATGGGAAATGATACTATTTTTGACCGAACAGGTGAGTACAAAGCATTAGATTTGGAAAGCTTGGAGGGAAACCCACCTTACTTAAATGATTTTGATGAAGAGGAAGGGGGCATTTTATTTTCAAAAAAGAACAGTGATCCATTGGAGCTAAATTTCCAGGTAAATACGCCCAATAGAATTTTACTGACCATGGATTTATTTGATAAAGTCTACGTTAATTTAAAAACGGTATCAAAGTCATACTACGACTACCACCTTCAACTAAGTCGTCAGTTGATACAAAAGGATACTTTCTTAGTAAACCCGGTTATCCTTGCGGACAATATTGAAAACGGCTATGGTATTTTTGCAGGCTACCAATTGACGAGAGATTCGATTTTGGTTGATTATGAATAAAGGAGTGTCTTCTATTTGAAGTCTTATCAGTATAGGAGCCTACATAGGCTGATTAGTTATACTTTCTTCTTACCTCCCTAAAAGAAAGTGCAACCCAGACGCCATTTTATTTTTTTTTGACAAACTGGAAACATCGTTCTAAAGAGAACGCACGTTATAGAATTGTTAATGAAAAACTTAGGTATAAAATTGCTTCGTATCCACATATAACAGCACCAAAAAAAATACGAGCAGCTTTTTAAAATTGGAATATTATGACAACGCAAGAAAAAGTAATCAGCATGGTTAGCTGGGTTGCTGATGTGCCCGCGACGCGCGTCTGCCCAACTACAAACATTAAAGAAGATCTGAATCTCGATTCCATCGATGTGATGATGCTTATTGTAAAACTCGAAAAATGGTTCGATGTGATTCTTTCTTCTGAAGAAGTAGAAGCCATCGAAACCGTGAAAGATGCAAGTGACTGCATAAACACAAGGATGAAATTGGCGGCTTAAAGCTTTCAACCATCGACATATTATCAGATAAAGCGGGTTTACTGTTCCTTCATTAGGAGGGGTGAGAAGTGGTGGAAAGAGAATAATCTCTACTTGTATGCTGTGAATTAGCGCTCTGGTAATCAAAAAGACCGTCTCTTTAGTGGAAACTAAAGAGACGGTCTTTTTTAATTACAGGTTCCCGGTAAAAAAAACGATTTTGCACAGATGTACAAAATATGTGCTATATTTTCCCTAGTAGTTCAATACAAAGAGGTCGTCTGATGACGAAAGTTGTGTGTGGCCCTTTTTCTATTCTACTTCGAATCTATAATTTATAAGGAAACAGAAAAAGAAAGGAAACATCGTGAGGTACTTCGAACACCCTAATCGGTTGCTAGCATTCTTTTTCAACTATTTTTTAATTTTTAATTAAGAATTAATTAAGAATTAATTAAAAATTAAACTAATCCTAATTTATTGTTAGGGAAATATACTTTGGAAACCTTATATCAAATTAAAGTAAAATGAAATTATATTTTGTTTCGTTTGGTTTAAGCCTAATTAAAACCTTCCATTTTCAAGGTTTAGTTAAGAAAAAACCATTCAACGTAGGGGTCAGGCAAATAATCTGTGTCTATATAAGTGTTCTAATGATGTTACAAAGGTTCATCCAGCAAATTCGGACTCCAAAATAACTCCAATCTATTAGTAATACTTTTTTCTGACTCTTGAATACCGATAGGTGTTCACTTAAAAACGCTCACGTTATGGATATTACCACAAAATTGACCTTCCTCGAACAATTTCCTCTTTTTGAAGCGCTTAGTGCTGAAGAGAAAAAGAAACTGACGCAGATGGTTGAATTTAATAGATTGGCAAAGCACCGCTCCGTTTATGAACTAGGAGACAAATCAGATAAGATTTTCTTCTTAGTTAAAGGAAGTATTAAGATCAGTGCACAATATGGAGAGGAAAGAGAAGTCATCAAATGTATCCTTCATCCGCTTGCGATGTTTGGAGAATTATGTATAGTTGGAGAAGACGCACGTACAGATTTGGCCAGTGCGCAAAACGAAGAAATTCACTTCTTTACTTTACGTTTAGAAGATTTCAGAAGCTTAATGGCGGGTAACTTCGGATTCAGTAATTCTGTGCTGCAGTTAATTGGTAGTAAGCTGAGAAGAGCAGAAGGTCGTTTAGAGTCACTCATATTTAAAGATGCAAGAGCTAGAATCATTGATTTCCTAAAAGATTCAGCTACGACTCAAGGAAGACGCATCGGTTTGGATGAAATGTTGGTGAAGCACAGCTTGACACAACAAGACATCGCAAACATCACAGGGACCAGCCGTCAAACGGTAACCTCTGTCTTAAATGATTTAAAAAAATCCAATTTAATCCACTTCACTAGAAGAAGTTTCTTAATCAGAGACATGGCTAAATTGGCATAAATTATAGTTTGATTAGAAGCTGAGTGCAATTGCCTCAGTCTACTAAAGAAAGAAGTTTTCATTTTGGAAGTTTGGAAAAAGGCTTATTCCCGGTATTTATCGGGGGGAAGCCTTTTCTATTTTATACACGTTTAGAATAAAATTCGAGGTCCCCCTCCTTTTAGCCAAAATGTCGCGATTTTAAAGACAAGGCACAGAAGAAGTTCAACAACGTGTCAAACGAACAGGGAAGCCCCCCCCCC
>JBLHRR010000113.1:0-18410 GCA_047626155.1 Saprospiraceae bacterium
GTTGTTGTTGAACAACTGTTGTATTGGGAAGATGCAGTGAGGTCGTTTTTTGGTGTACGGGAGTATGGATGATTAGTTGGAATTGGTTGATTCCTGCGCTCCCTTCGTGAATACATAGGATGAAGTCCTACCTTCTCGTACATCGTCCTCTTAGGGCTGCGGGAAAATTTTGTGTTTCTTAGTGTTCTTCGCCTGTAGTGCGGACAGGTTTGTGGTTCAAAAAAAGCGAGGAGCAAAGCTTTATTTAGTCCATCGTTGCGTCGTCGTTGCATCGTAGGGGTTCCGCCTCACGCATTGCCATTGCCAGGTTCCACTAATTTTCAATTGTCCATCATCTTGTTCAAAGTCACATAATGAATAGCCAAGACCATACGCCCCCGCTGATTCTCCAAACCAAATTTTTCATATTCCAACAATACACTGGCAATCATAGATGGCGTAATATTACCAACTTGGTCAAATACGTCTATATATTGTTTAATCGCCTCATTTTCTTTGCCAAAAGCCTTGAGGAAGTTCGCATACTGCCCACCATATTTCAATCCGAACTTAGCGGTTGTATCAGTTTGGATCTGGTTTCTATCCACCCAAATTGCATTATAGGTTACGGGACGTAAAGTGGTCATCATCTCCTTCTGTTCCTCCAAAGGTAAGCCCAGGTCCAATTCTCCAAAGCTTCCTTCAACGGATAAGGATTTACTGAAAGCCTTATAACAATCAATAGCCGTCCCTGGAGTTGTAGGTACCGTCTGGCAAGTTTTTTTCTCGAAAAAAGCCATTATAGTTTCCAAGTCATCAATTTGGAAATTGTTAAAATGTCTGGAAATCAACTCATCACTTCGTAAATAACCTTGACGAGGTGCATCCTCTGCACAACCAAAAAAGAATAATAAAAAAAGAAAGAGCAGATATTTGTTCATGGATTAAATTTAATTTTTTTTGGAATAAACTCTAATATAAAGATGCGGCAAGCGGTAAATTAGTTGTGTCGTTTGTTTTGGTGAATAAGTTAGCAGAGCAACGTAGCGCCTTCGTAGCGTCGTAGCGGTTACCAAAACTAAAAACAATACTCTCCAGCCTCAATCAACTTACCAGCCACTCGTCTTCGAGCCGCCTTCTTATTAATACCTTCATAGGCCGTATAGGTATCCAAAATTTTCTGCAGATATTTCGCAGTATCATCAGTCGCCCATGAAGTAATAACGCTTCGACCATTCGTCGCAAAACGTTCGGTCGCATCATCGAGGAATACTTGAACAATATCTTTCTGTAGTGCGGCGAAATTAACATCCAAACCGTCTGTATTTTTCTCCACTCGGAGTAAGACAGATTCAGCCAGATAAATGTCCCCCATCATATCGGACAAATTCATCAAAATTTCTTGTTCTGTTGCCAGCGTAGTTTGGAACTGTTGGACCGTTGCACCAGTGATCAATAAAAATGCCTTTTTAAGTGAGGCAATCATTTTATGCTCCCGAGAGAAGGGGCCCTCTTTTTCAACAATAGTATTACTACCCGAATTCCATTCCTCTGTTGCGGTTCCAACTGCAGAAAGCAAATCAATATGTCCTTTCAATCCGCGTTTCAATAACATATCCATCGAAAGCATTCTGTTGATTTCATTGGTGCCTTCAAATATCCTGTTGATACGTGCATCTCGGTAAGCGGAAGCCATCGGTGCTTCTTCAGAATACCCCATGCCACCAAAAACCTGCAAACCTTCGTCCACTACATAATCGAGGCATTCACTACTATGTACTTTCATCAAGGCACACTCAATTGCGAATTCCTCCGCCGCTCCAAGTAAAGCCTTGTTCATATCCATGCCTTTTTCCAGAAGCGCAAGTTTGGTATCTCTAATGTCAGCCGCTGCTCTGTAGTTGGCTGATTCATTGACAAAAATACGGATGGCTTGCTCCGCCATTTTATGTTGGATGGCTCCAAATTCAGAAATGGACTTCCCAAATTGGATTCGATCCTTCGCATATTTTATAGTGTAGGTAGAGGCTATTTTGGAAGCCCCAAAAACACCAGCGGCCAGTTTGATTCTCCCAATGTTTAAAATATTAAATGCAATTTTATGTCCCTTGCCTATTTCTCCTAACAAGTTATTTACGGGAACTTTTACATTCTCAAAAAAGACCTGTCGTGTAGAAGAACCTTTGATGCCCAGTTTCTTTTCTTCTGCCCCCAGGCTAAATCCTTTCCAGTCTTTTTCCACAAGGAAGCCAGTAAAATGCTCGCCATCTATTTTTGCAAAAACGGTGAAAATATCTGCAAAGCCAGCGTTCGTGATCCACATTTTCTGACCATTGAGAATGTAGTGTTTTCCATCGGCAGAAAGCACCGCTGTCGATTTTGCTGCCAAGGCATCAGAACCAGAACCCGGCTCCGTCAGACAATAAGCCGCACATTTTGTACCTGCTACCAAATCCG
Organism: Saprospiraceae bacterium; assembly: GCA_047626155.1. Classification (GTDB taxonomy): domain Bacteria; phylum Bacteroidota; class Bacteroidia; order Chitinophagales; family Saprospiraceae; genus CALGLS01. Next base: position 2,437 of record JBLHRR010000113.1, read on the forward strand.
TTAAATATTTTTCCTTCTGTTCCTCCGTTCCAAAATAGAGTAGGGGAAGCATTCCAATACCAGTGTTTGCTCCAAAAGAAAGAGACATAGATTTTGAAGCGCCCATCAATTCTGACAATAACAAACTAGTTACAAAATCCATTTCAGAACCGCCATATTTCTCCGGAAAGGTAATGCCCATAATACCAATGTCGCCCATTTCCCGCATCAGCTTTTTAGTAAGCTCAATGTCTAGCCCTTCCAGTTGTTCATCATTAGGTGTAATTCTATTTTTGATAAAATCATTGACCATGTCTTTAACCATGAGTACTTCTTCTGAGAAATCCTCCGGTGTGAAAACGTCTTGAGGACTACTTTCCGTGATTAAAAATTCGCCGCCTTTGATGGTTGATGTTTGAGTTGACATATTTTTTAGTGTATTGGTGAATGGTTGATTCGTTAATTGGTGCGCATTACTCGCGTGAAAAACTTTGTGTTTCCTCGTGCCCTTCGTGGTTGAATAAAAACGTCGAGCGAAGCGAGAAGGAAAGTACAGGTAATTGCTATATCCTTAGATCTCCTGTTGCGTTTTCGTGGCGCCGTTGCGGTTAGCCCCTTCCTATGCAGCAATAATAGCAATTTTTCTCACACAAACTTAACCCACCACCAAATATTATAGCCATTCTTTTGAAAAACAGAAATAAGGTAATACCTTAACCGACCTTAATTCAAAACAGGACAGGTGATAGAGGGAGAACAATCGTGTCACCACATTTTAGAAACAACCAACTTTAATATGAAACAACGCATACTCTTATTTTTTATGATGGCTATGATGCCTCTTTTTTCTTTTGCGCAGGATGCAGCAGAAATGGGGATCGATGAAAGAATCAATCAGTGGTTCAAACCTTACTCTGATTGGATCGAGGGCAAAGTCTTTTTTCAAATTGGAGGAGTTCCATTCGTATTGGTACTGTTAGTGGTAAGTGCTTTGTTCTTTACACTCTATTTTGGCTTTATTAATATCCGAAAATTCGGAATGGCCATCAACGTAGTACGAGGTAAATATGACGAAATTGATCATCATTCTGTAGATGAAAACACCAACGTAAATGTGGTTGATGGAGACATCGTAGATACGATTGGAGATGAATCAAAAGAGGGAGAAGTTACTCACTTCCAGGCCTTGACTACGGCCGTTTCTGGAACGGTTGGAAACGGAAACATAGCAGGAGTGGCTCTTGCCATTGCCTTGGGTGGTCCTGGAGCAACTTTCTGGATGATTATCTGTGGATTGCTCGGTATGTCTACCAAATTCGTAGAATGTACTTTAGGCGTTCAATATAGAGATATCGGCCCTGATGGGACGGTTTATGGAGGTCCAATGTATTACCTATCAAAAGGATTGAGAGAAAGAGGTTTTGAAAAACTCGGTAAAGTCTTAGCTGTTTTCTTTGCTATTTTCTGTATCGGTGGTTCTTTTGGTGGTGGTAATGCTGCTCAATCAAATCAAGCGACTATTGTATTAAAGGAGTTGCTCGGACTGGATAGTTCCAGTGCAGGTTTTATCATCGGGATCGTTCTTGCTATACTTGTAGCAATTATCATAATTGGAGGTATTAAAAGAATTGCTTCTGTAACGGAAAAAATTGTTCCTTTCATGGCAGGTCTTTATATGTTGGCTTGTCTATATATCATTCTAACCAACTTTACTTTGATTGATGATGCCTTTATGCAAATTTTCAACGAAGCTTTCACACCAAGAGCAGGTGTCGGTGCAGTGATTGGTGTTTTATTAATCGGTTTCAAAAGAGCCGCCTTCTCTAATGAAGCAGGAGCAGGTTCTGCTTCTATCGCTCACTCCGCTGTAAAAACAAAATACTCTGCCTCTGAAGGATTGGTTGCACTACTAGAGCCTTTCATTGATACGGTTGTGATCTGTACAATGACGGCCTTAGTTATCATTATCTTTAACAATGGTGGCGCTTTCGAATATGGTGGTGTTGATGGTGTAGTAATGATTGATGGGTTGCCATACGAAGGAGCTGGAATTACCTCAAAAGCATTTGCAGCATATATTCCTTTCTCCAATGTTTTCCTAACGGTTGCAGTTGTACTTTTCGCAGTATCAACGATGATCTCTTGGTCTTACTACGGTTTGCAATCTTGGAAATTTTTATTCGGAAGAGGGAAAGCAGCAGACCTTTTGTACAAGTTGTTATTCTGTGTTTTTGTAGTAATCGGTGCTTCCGCAAATATGAAGTCAATCTGGGATTTTTCAGATGCAATGATCTTCGCAATGGTGTTCCCGAATATGATCGGTTTGTTTATCTTATTCCCAGTTGTGAAAAAGGAATTGAATAGATACCTAGAGGCGATTGAAAAGATGAAGGCGTAATAAAGAATATTTCTAATACAAACTATTTTGGAATAAAGTCTAATATGAATAGCTAGAGATGAAAGTCTCTGGCTATTCTTGTTTAGACCTCATCCGCTTTCGCAAAAACCGCACTAAGCGCCAGCCAAGAAGACCGTTTCCTTCGATCCTTCCAACCTCCTCGCCATCATTGTCCCAATTTGGAGATCCAATTTTTGTAATGGGTAATGGCTACATTTCCATCTGGCAAAATGGCCACCTTGACTCCATCGACCACCTTAAATCTGAGCGCCATGTTGGAGCGTGTTTAACCCATCAATGCAGCCATAAATACATTCAACTGGGGCTAAAGCAATTGGTGTTTTATGATCGAGCATTTGACCAGAACCTCAGCTCTTAGTCCGCGCATATTAAGGGAATTGATTTGCGTTTCCGCTGAAATCAAAAAAGCCCGTTCTAAATTAGAACAGGCTTCTTTGTATTTCTTATTGATCGTTTTACGCTTCAACTCCCCCACTTAGAACCCCACTTAGAACCCCGTACAGTTCTTCCGGTTTAAACGGTTTTGTAACATACTCATTCATCCCAAGTTCCATAGCCTTTTCTCTAAAGTCAGAAACGGCGGAAGCCGATAGCGCAATAATAGGCAATTGTGAAATTCGTTCCTCTTTCGAATCTCTAATGGCAGCGGTTGCCTCATATCCATCAAGGACAGGCATGTCTAAATCCATTAAGACCAATTCGTAATTGTTTTGTTGTATTTTGTCTAATGCGATCTGTCCATTCTCAGCAACATCAACTCTTAGTCCCCACTTTTTTAGAAACTTCATGGCCACCATAACATTGATTTTATTGTCTTCGACCAATAGAATGTGGTTGCCATCAAACTGTAGATCAGAAGCAATGGGCAGGGTAGGGTCGATGTCCTTTTTGGTCGATTTCTGTTCTCCGATAGGCATTACCAAGTCAAAAAAGAAGGTAGAGCCTTCACCTAACTCACTTTCCAATTGGATCGTACTATCCTGCAATTCGAGCATACGCTTAGTGATGGATAGCCCTAGCCCCGTACCACCAAACTTTCGGGTAGTAGCGGAATCTGCTTGAGAGAAACTTTGGAAAATAGTATCAAATTTATCGGCTGGAATTCCTATCCCGGTATCTTTTATAGCAAAGCGAATGTTTGCCATATTGTCATCTATATCCAATAGACTTAGGTTAATTGATACTTTACCTTTGTCAGTAAACTTAATAGCGTTGCCCGCCAAGTTGGTGATGATTTGGCTAAGTCTAACCGAGTCATTCACAATGTATTCCGGTACATCCGATGCAATGTTTACCTCTAGAGGGAGGTTCTTTTTCTCTGACTGTACCCTCAAGGTGTTACTTATATTATGCATGAGTTGGTGTAAATTGAAACTTATTTTCTCAAAATGAATTTCACCAGCCTCTAATTTGGAATAGTCTAAAACATCATTTATCAAAGCAAGTAAGAGGTCTGCAGAAAACTTGAGCGTTTTCAAATTCTCTTTTTGATCTTCCCGTGGTTTTTCATCGAGCATAATATTGGTCAAACCAATAACCGCGTTCATCGGAGTTCGAATTTCATGGCTCATTGTCGAGAGGAATTTGGCTTTTATCTCTGCTTTCTCTTCGGCAAGTTCTTTTTCTTTAATCAAATGCAAAACGCGTTGCATGTAATTTCTTATGGTGTAAATGAAAAGCAGGACGACCAGGCAAGACATCAAAGTGTTTTGAAGTAAGCCCTTAAAGGCCACCGACCTGAACTCACGAAAAGGGCTATCTGCCTGAAGTACTGCTATTGTTTCTCCTCTGCTGTTTTTAATGGGTGTAAAAGCAGAAAGCCATTGTCCTCTTTTCGTTTGATAACGACCAATTTCCCCCCCAACAATATAATTTCGTTCTAGGTCTGCCGGGAAATCCTCATAAGCTTGTCCATAAATAGCACCTTCAGAGGAACTAACTCCAAAGCTAAACTGCTTTTGCTGCTTATCAAAAGTCAATAAATAAATAGGACTCGCTAATCCGGTATATTCATAGACCTCTTTCAATAAATTATGAAATTCCAGATATAAGGGGTCTTTAATATCAATTTTTTCCTTGCCTTGGTTTTTACGGATCAGCTTTTCATAGGCGTCACCATCCAATTGTAAAGACAATGTTTTGACAATAGCAGACAATTGATTTAGTTTATCTTCTTGTTTGAACTTAAGATGATGGTAGTACGAGGTGTATATAAAATAAGCAGAAAGGAATAATAAGCTACCAATGGTAACATAACTCATTCTTTTAGTTAAGTTATTCTCTGATTTCAAAGGAATTTAGTTTATCAGACAAAGGAATCCTAATTAGCTTGAAGAGGCAATCAATTTGATATCTTCAGGAAACTTTAATCTGGGATTATAGAAACGTACTGACTTGTTGGGTATAATAACAATATGCGGATTTTATGCCAAGCTCCACTACATTATTATGTAGATTATTCCTTTAGTGACGTTGATTATGTAATTTTCATAGCGCTGAAATCCATGAAATTAGGTGCCAAAACCTATCCGCTACGTGACATCGAATAATCAATTCCAGGGCCTTTTAGCTGTATTACTATTGTTGAAATTATGTGAACTTATTGTTTGGCACGTTGTCCAGAACAATTGCCTTTGAAGTAAATCAAAAATAAAGTTGATAAAAAAGGGAACTTGTAGGGACTGTGCATTGTTCGTTTGGCGTATAAAGTTTTGTCGATATGCCTATCTGCGAAATTAATAATCAGTATATTTAACGACATTAAATCTTATTATCATGAAATGGAGACGATTAAACGGGGATAAAATTGACCTCCCCATTAAAAAGGCAGTAGAAAAAACCTTAATTCGAGAAAAGGAACTGGGCTATAAAATCAAGGTCTGTATTGGTACCGATTCTCAGGTTCGTGGAGGAAAAGTTGAATTTGCATCTGTGATAGTTTTCCTTAGAGAAAAAAAGGGAGGCTTCATGTTTATTCACAACTCTAGCTCTACCAGAGAAATGACCCTACGGGAAAGAATGATTCTTGAAGTAGGTAAATCTGTTGAAGTGGCATACGGGCTCTGCGACCTTTTGGATAAATATGATACAGAATTGGAAGTCCATGCAGATATCAATACCGACCCACATTTCCAATCGAACGTTGCCCTTAAAGAAGCGATGGGTTACATTCTTGGAATGGGTTTCGTATTCAAAGCGAAACCAGATGCCTTCGCCAGTTCCAGCTGTGCAGATAAGGTCGTCTAGAACAGGTCTGTTCCACAATTTATAAAAAAAGGCCCGATCAGATTCTAATCAGGCCTTTTTCGATGAGCTTAAATAGGGTTCTTATCTACATTAGTGACTTAGGTTGAAGGGCTTTCGACAAACATAAGGTTAATGCGAACGAAGAGAATCCTCACCCACCATACCTACCCTTACTTTACTTCAAGTCATCTTTAAACATGATGGTGATAATCCGATTCTCCTGCTTAGGAATCGCCAATACATTCATCATCACTTGCTGACCTCCTTTCTTGAAAGTCATCGTTCGTCGATCTTCCTTTTGAGCCCCTGGTGAGCTATTAGTTGGTGACCATCCGTTCTTTTTCATAGCGCTATCATAATTACGTTGCAATAGTATGTACATCTTCCAAACTGGTTAGTATAACTTGATACTTAGCATCTTCGCCATTCTCTATTTTATTAGCTCGGCTTACGGTTGCTTTTTCCCATACGGGTAGACCCGCGTCGATGTAAATTTGAGGAAAGTCATTCTGAATCTCTATCACTCCAGAATCTTTAGTAAGAGTAGCTTCAGCTGGAGCAGTAGTCTCTTTGGTAACATTTGACTTTTCCGTAGTCGAAGGTGCAGCAGACTCTGCCTGTTGATTTGAATTGCAGGAGTATCAAATATATTAAAGGGAGTACTGTGAAGCTACGGGGCCTATCGTACTCAATTCCATTTGTTAGTGTTTTCCGATACTTTTAGGAGTAGTCGTGCTATTTATTTTCAATATGAAATACAAGGTTAAGGATTCGAATTCAAAAGGGGAGGAGTGTTTTAATTTTACCGAATTCAACATATTTTTAATACATATTAGACCTTATGACTAGAGATTTTACGCACGCGCGATGCAGCCTACAAAATAGCTCTCAGTCATAATGTCTATTGTCTGTAAGTAAAACTGGTGTGGTTTTGGTACATAGCATAACTGTACTTCAGGTATATTCTCTTTTTTTAGGTTTTCACCAATTTTATCTTTTTAAAAAAACGTTCTTATGACGAAATCAACACTACGCTTATTATCTACATCCTTTATTTTTTTTTTTTGTGTTACTATTGTCAGCGCGCAAAAGGTAACTTCTAACAGTTGTGCGAATAGTATAAAAGCCTCTGAAGGAACCATGGAATGGGATAATGGAAAGACCTACGAAGGAACTATTGTAAATAACATGCCGGAAGGAAAAGGGAAAATGACTTGGAAAGATGGTAGTCGTTATTACGGTGATTTTAAAGCAGGGCAAAGAAATGGTTACGGTGCTTATGCTTATTCCAATGGTACTAAGTATGAGGGAGACTGGATGAATGATAAAGTTGCAGACAAAGGAACGCTAACTTATCCAAACGGCGATGAATACTATGGAGAGTTCAAGAATGGAAAGCGTTCAGGAATGGGAACTTTTATCACTGTTGCTGGAGAGATCTATAGCGGACAGTGGAATAACGATATTGAAAATGGATTCGGTAGCTATACTTATACAGATGGAAGTTTCTTTCAAGGGAAAATGCATAAAGGAATCAGAGAAGGAGCTGGACAAATTATCTGGCCAGAAGGAGATACTTTAACAGGAAACTGGGTAGAAGGTGCACTAAACGGAGTAGCGACACTGAAATTTGAAAATGAAGATATTTTGGTAACTATTTGGAGAAATGGTAAACTAGCAGTGAAGGCAACTTACACCACATCGGAAGGTGAAGTAGTGAAAGGAAGCTTGAATAATCTAAGAGCAGAGATCACACAATTGGGTGGAGATGTTCCAATATTAGAAAACAACTTCAGCAAAAGCTTCATGGGCTTTGCCTTAGAAATGAAGATCAATCAATCTTTAGAACTATCTAAGGAATTTATGTTAGCTGCTCTTGATCTATCTACGCCGGGTGAGGCAAAAAGAGATATGATAGCACAAGAAATCAACTTGTTAGATGGCGCAATGAAAGAAAGAGGTATGGCGAAGATGAATGAACGCAAGCCAGAATAAATAAGTAAGAATAAAAGAACTTTAAAAACGAATATAACTTTTCAAAACCCGAATCAGGAAACTGGTTTGGGTTTTTGTTTCTCGTCAGGTCTCATCCAAGGGCTTCAAGCTGTAGGGCGAGTTTACTTTTGTGGAAATAGTATCTTCAGTCAGTGATAGGTTAGCCTTGGTGCATAGGTGTCTATTGCTGCTTATTATTGGCGTGGTAATGAAGCGAATGATCATAATAACCTGCCTAAAGCATTTCGATATGTTCCTTATTTGATATGACAAACCTTTTAGGGATTTGCCATTCCTTAGGTGCGCATAGTCCTGAGTAAAACGTAGCGCTTTCGTAGCGTCGCTGCGTTTACCAAATAGCTTAAGTCTCCCCACCGTTTTTCCCATAAAAAATAACCCAAGTACTAAAGTCATCCGTAAAATCAACAAAGCGATGTTCTACACCGGCCGGGACAAACAGAAAATCTCTCGGACCAAATGGGCTAGTGGTTTCCCCATTGATAAAAGTTCCGGTACCGGAAATAACTACATAGACCTCGTCCTGTTTATGCGGCTCTTGCAAATCGATCTTGCCGGGTTTATAAATCTCTACAGATAAAGTTCCATGTTGAAATAAAGTTTTGAAAAGATACTTGGCTTTTACAAGGTCTGCAAGTGCTGATTTGCTTGTGATACGGATAAGGTTTGGTTTGGTTTGGTTGTTAATTGGTGAAATCGATGATTGGTGCCCTTGATACCTCGAGGGATAGGGACTTCAGTCCTATCCTGGTATACGCCACCTTTTAAGAACTATGAAAGGAAAACTTTGCGCCCGTTGCGCAGTTCGGTGAAAAAAAACTTCAAGCGAAGCAAGAAACAAAATTGTACATCAAGCTAATTGTTAACCTGTCGAACCGCCAGGAAAGATTCTCTATTCTTAATTAAAAAAATATCCCCTTACAATCAACGATCATAAGGGGATACCTTCTATTCAAAATTCCTTATAAGCCTTTTCTTACTGTAAATAAATGCGCTGGTAAGGAATGATAATTTCATTCTCTTCCAAATCATTGACCTTACGCAATTGCGCAACACCAATGTTATATTGCTTGGAAATGCTATAAACGGTGTCATCCTCCGCAACTATATGGAAACGTCTTTTTGCAATAGGTTGAGCAGCTACGGCCTGTCCTCCAGTATTGATTCTCTTTTGAGTAGCATTGTATTCACTAGGAACGTAAGACACATTTCCATAAGAAGAAGTAGCCTCACAATTACAATCCTGAGTTTTCAGAACCTGACCAGGATAGATGTTGTCATTAAGACCAAGGCCGTTTAAAGAACGGAAACGATCAACGGTATATCCGTATTTGGATGCCAATTGATAAAGTGTTTCGCCACTTCTAACGGTATGTTGTTTTACTTTGTAATCGGTGCTTACTTTTCCACTCCCTTTACTGGCTGTTTTAGTATAAATGGTCATACAAGGATAAATGGTCGTCCCATTCAAGCCAGCATTATAAGACCGAATCTGAGCCAGTGTTAAGCCATATAAGCGAGAGATGCCATAAAGCGTTTCTTCTCTTTGTACCACGTGTTTTCCGTAAGATGATACCGAATTACAATTGCTGCCAGAAGTATTGGTTCTTACAGGAGGATACGTTGGAGGGTGCGTAGTCGTCGTGGTATTTGGAACAGGTGGAGGAGGGGGAGGAGTGACAATAGTGCTACCAACAGGTTCGCCTACTTTTCTTCCATTGATATAGGTATTACCCCCACATTCTGTATTGGCTGGTTGGCCAGTTGCAAAATCCATATAGATGCCCCGATCAAGGTCTTTATAGACAGAACAATTGAAGGTAGAGTTAGTTCTAACCCCATCTACTTTGTACGGATTAGAGCTTGTTGTTGTTGAGCCGTTAACGCCGCCATTCGTATTGCCGTTTCCGTTTTCTATATCTGTCACAGAAGGCTTTTTCGTTTTCTTAATAAACATTCCATCATCAAATCGGCCGCTGGTATAGAAAGAAGCATTGGAACCCGCTTTAGCATCTGCACAATAAGTTTCAATATATTTCTGATATGGCTTTCCGTTGATTTTTACCAATCTAAGCACAGAATTCTGTGCATCGGTTGCATTAAAACCATTCTTCTCTTCTACAATTCCGATTTCAGGAACGATAACATAAGACGAAAAGGACCTTCCGCCTCTCTCTCTTGTTTTATCGAAAAGGTAAGACTTCGGGCAAGAATTTGAAACCAGGCCTTTGTAAACGACTTTAGACTCAGAACCGTTGGTGGCTAGGTTGATACCGTTTGACGGTTGGTCAAAATTGAAGGAAAAACGCGTATCCAGGGTAGAATATCCAGTGCTGGTAGGCTTTATTTGGGCATAAGTGGCAATTCCGACTGGAGAGACATTGTAGCCACGTCCATCCTTTTTGACAATATACAACTGCGTTGCACCGCTGTTGATTTGGCGAACCACACGCTCATTCAAAGAAAGATCGTCACAACTGATGGTCTTATTAGGCTTATGAGGCTGATTCAAGCGAGCTTCAACGCCCACTTCGAGGATGACTTTTTCAATGTCATTCAGCGCTATATGATAAACAATATGCCCTTTACCAGTTGTATTTCCATTGTAATGGTATTCATAAATATCCATACAAGAGGAGTTGTACTCCAAATACACCTTGTCGGCATAAGCGTCTTGCCCCATCGCAAGGCAACACAGAAAAACAAATACTTGTGTTAATCTCATAATTAGAATGTTTTAAAGCTAAGCAATTGAAATAGATTTTATGCTGAATTTTTTTGTGTAGGAATCAAATAGATAATTTTTTCAGAACGAAGCTCTTTTTTGAGTTCGTAGCCTTAGCTACGGTCGAAAAAAAAGCTGAAGGGCTGAGAAAAATTAGCATTTGAGGACATACAAGTTATTTTAGAATAAAGTCTAATTTGTAAGGTTGGTTAGTAAAAGCGATTTAGCGTCTGATGTTCAATTACTTATGTGTTTCAAAGTGAAATAGAAAGATTTACTTCCGCAGCAAATATAAGAGTATGTTTGGAATTTTAGTGAATTGGAAATCAATGATTTATGCTTCATCTATAGAATTATTACAGCTACTTATAAAGGACTTGAAAGATATAAGCATTTAATATGGGCTATCTAATTCAAAAGTCATGCTAAGCGAGTGCAATTTATTTACATATTAAAAAATAACATGTATTCATTCTTTCACCATGAAATCTAGTTAATCCTTCTTATACCTTAAATCGGTTATTTATTAAACTTCAAGACTAGATCCTTGTAATTTTCCAATTTTTTGCCCTACTTTTGCATCGAACTACTATGTGAAACGGGGCAACTTAGTCCTATTAAATTTTTTTCGGCTCCCCGTCGGATAGAACGATTTGATTAGATAAATATACAGGTAGTTAATATCCTCTTTCTTAGAAGTGCTGGTTTCCAAGCTTTTAAATCCATATTACTACCATTTTCCAACAGACTCAATAACAATATTGTACGGCTTTGCTTTAGCTATCGGCAACTGTTGTATACCTTTTATGCCTGATGCTTTTGCACATCCAACAATATGTGCACACCCATGAATATTTGAAAAAGTAACGGTAGCAAAACGAAACCAAAGATAGCCATTGTAATAGTTTAGGAGATAACCGAATACTACTACACGATGAGGAGTGCCTTAGGCGCTCCTTTTTTCGTAGGGCTAACCGCTACGGCGCTAAAAAGGACGCAACGTTTTTTTACGTAAAAGGACTCGCACCACTTGAAATTTTCAACCAGATACACAAAAGCCTCTGGAGGAGTTGAGCTACCATTAATCTCGACTACATGTCGGAGTCTCGGCTGCAAGTCGCGACCCAAGAGACAGTCGGGGTTCGAAAAAAAAGCAGAAGAACCAATTCACTCCACCTGAATTGGCCTATCAATACTCGCCTCTAGAGAAATGAAAGTCTCCGTTCGTTGTATGCCCTGTATCTTTTGGATTTTATCGTGGAGTACCTTTCTAAGGTGGCGGGTATCTTTGCAGATTATTTTTGCAAAAATACTGTAGTTCCCAGTGGTGTAATGGGCAGAAACAATTTCCGGAATCTTCATCAGCAGACTGGAAACTTCTGCGTATTGGGAGGATTTGTTTAGGTAAATGCCAAGGAAGGCGGCAATGTCATAGCCCAATAATTCATGATCTATTACGAGATGGTAGCCTTTGATGACGCCCGATTCCTCCAGTTTTTTTATGCGCCCATGCACTGTACCCCCCGAAACAAAGGCGGCAGCGGCTATTTCCGCATAGGTTTTCTTCCCATCTTTCATGAGGATGGATAGGATTTTTTTGTCTGTCTTATCTAATTCCATATTGAATGATTTTTTGTAAATATCGTTCTTTGTTAGAAAAATATGAATTTTTTAGAAGATTTTTTGATATAATTTTAGTGTTTTGTTCAATTGGTTGATTTACTACTTCTAGGGCCGTGCCTAGTGTTTTCGTTGCGCTCATTGCGCCGTAGCGGTGAATAATTTTTTTGAGCAAAGCGAGAAATAAAAAATGAGTCCCAATAAAACGTTGCGTCTTTGTAGAGACGTAGCTGTTACTTATCTAAAAACTTTATCCATTTTCCAACGTTTCACTTAGAACCTGTATATTGCCCTTTCTTATGGCCAGGATTCTCCAAACTACAGTTAACTAGTAACTAATGAACGAACTCAAAGATCATCAACAATCTCCAAAGAAACTAAATATCTGGTTGCCTCTTCTTCTTGCTCTGGTCATGGTACTGGGCATGTTTATCGGGACTCGCCTTCAGGAGGCTCCCGTAATCAGAATAACTTCAAACGATAATACCGAACGTACAATTCGCTACGGTGAAGCTGGACGGGTGGAAGAACTCATTCGCTATATTGAGGGGCGATATGTGGATGGTGTTGATAGAGATGAACTGGTAGAAAAAGCGATCAATTCTGTACTGGGCGAATTAGATCCACATTCCACGTATATTTCCTCCGATCAATTGAAAGAAGTAAACGAACAACTGTCTGGAAACTTCGAAGGAGTAGGTATCGAGTTTCTAATAGTAGAAGATACCATATTGGTCGTAACACCAATCGTAGGTGGGCCTTCAGAAAAAGCAGGGGTTTTGGCTGGTGATAAAATAGTGCAGATAGAGGATTCTCTGGTGGCAGGTCAGGACATAAATACCACTGGTGTTATTGAGCGATTGAAAGGGGAGGCGGGTACTTCCGTGAAAATGACGGTGCTACGTGGGCAAGAGCTGCATCAGTTTGAAGTCACTCGGGATAAAATTCCAATTTACAGTGTTGACATTGCAAGTATGCTAGATGAAAAGACGGGTTATATTAAGATCACCCGTTTTAGTGCAACGACCTATAAGGAATTTATGCAAGGGGTAGAACGGATGGTAGAGAAAGAAGGAATGAAAGACCTGGTGATTGATTTACGTCAAAACCCTGGCGGTTATCTTAATGAAGCTACAAGTATCCTCAGTCAGTTATTCAAAGAAAAAGACAAACTATTAGTCTTCACAAAAGGAAGAACCGTAGACCGTAATGATTCCAAATCCACAGGTCGTTCCTTTTTTGACATTGGAAAAATAGTAGTATTGATGGATGAAGGTTCTGCTTCTGCTAGTGAAATTCTTGCCGGAGCCGTTCAAGATTGGGACCGTGGGTGGATTGTTGGAAGACGATCATTCGGGAAAGGATTGGTACAAGAACAATACGACATGTCTGACGGTGGTGCCCTCCGTCTGACCGTGGCGCGTTACTACACGCCTTCTGGAAGATCCATTCAAAAGCCTTACCTAGGTGTGGACAATTACGATAGCGATGTTGTCAATCGCTACAAAAGCGGAGAACTGCTAAAGGGAGATAGTACTTTTCATAACAGTGACACTACAGTATATAAAACAGAAGCCGGACGACTTGTTTATGGCGGAGGTGGCATCTCTCCGGATGTATTTGTCCCGCTTGATACTTTGGTTTATAACACCGATTATATTTTGCTAAGACAGTTTGCTGCTCCCTTTTCTTACCGTTACACAGCTAAGCATCCGAGTGAAGTTTTATACAAAGATTTGGAGAGCTTCAGAAAAGGTTTTCGGGTGACTGATGCCATGCTGGAGGAATATGTAGCTTATGCTAAAGAAAGAGAAGCTGAAGTTGATCTCGATAATATTATGGCGATAAAAAGAAATGTAAAGACTTTGTTGAAGGCGCGAATAGCCCGTCAGTTCTTTGGTGAAGAAGGCTTTTATGCGATATGGAATGGTGAGGATGTGATGGTGCAGAAGGCACTGGACTTGATTGAGTCGGGAGAGTTTTTGGTGAAGGGGGAGGAGTTGGTGGCGCCGCAGGTTCAGAAGTAGGGGGAGCTATCGAGTATTTACTTAACGGATGGTGAGAGGAGGATGAATATACCGGTGTTCTATGCAAGCAAAATTTGATTGTAATGAAATACATTCTAGGTTATATTTTGATAGTTGTTATCTTTTTCTTGATATTTATTATCATTCCAATGTTATTTGCCCTATATCGTTGTGGCTACAACGTTAAAGATGGTGTAGTACTTTACACATATTGGCATGAAGGAATGGGGAATACAGTTAAAACCACACAGGTTTCAAATGTAGATCCCAAATCATTTAAGAAAATTAAATCTGAACGAGCATACGGAGTAGATAAATTTCATGCTTTTTACGAAGGGAAAATAATAGAGCATTCATTAGGAAATTCATTTATAGCCTTAAAAGGAGGGTTTTCAAAAGATGCAAAAAGTGTATTTTATTCATATCAAAAGATTAAAGGAGCTGATAGTAAAACTTTCAAGTTAATAAACAACGGTCCATTCTCTTACGATAAAAATAATATATATTACGATTGGAAGCCCATAGGAGCAACAGATATCAATTCCTTTGAAGTGATTAACTCTTTAGGAGCAAAAGACAATCAATATTATTATAAAGTATCAAACGCAGGAGACGACAGTTTACATATAAGTAAATATCCGATTAAGGATAAAAAATCATTTCAGCATCTAAAGCATCGTTATTCCAAAGATGATTTTCAAATATATTTTGATGGTGAAGTAGTTGTAGGAGCAGATTCAAGAACTTTTGAAGTTATTGATTATGGAAAAGGTAAAGATTCCAATTTCCATTATTACGGAAAATCTATTATTAATAGTCCTCAAACATTTAAGGAATTATCAAAAGGATATTCTATTGATTCTCTTTCGGTCTATTACAAATGGTCATTGATAAAAGATGCTAAACCAGAGGGTTTTGTAATTCTAAATCAATTCTGGTCTAAAGATAATTCTTACATATATTTAGAGGGTGAAAAAACTGAATTGATTGAGTTTAATACTTTTAGTCTTATAAAAGGCAAGTATGTTAAAGACAAGAATTCTGTATTCTATCTAAGTTCAATAATTAATGAAGTTGACTCCAAAACAACTGAATCGGTAGATTCATGGAATTGGATTAGAGATAAGAATTCATATTTTTTTAAAGGGGAAAAGGTAAAAGATATTGATTATGCTTCTTTCCAGATTTTAAAAAATGATTATTCAAAAGATAAAAATAGAGTATATTTTAGATTAGAGCCGTTAAATGAGATAGATGTTCAATCGTTTCAAACAACTAACGGTACATATGGAGGGAGAGATAAATCAGGGGAATATTATAAGGGTGAAAATTTAAACAAAAACAGTGATAGAAAATAAAAGTATCCAAATAAAGCTAGCAACAATTTTACGAAAAATAGGAAACAAAAAATGCATAGAAAAAGCCGAAATACTTGAAAACTTATCGTCGCCAATAAATACCTTAAACCTAAGAAGGTTGGAACTGAATTCATCAGACGTAACCGCTATCACAAATTGCCTGAAGCAAGAAGGAGGTGAAAGCCCCCATCCCGTAAACTCTCTTAGCCTTAGTTACAATCCTCAATTAGGCGATTCAGGAGCGATCGCTTTAGCAAAGAATCTACCTGAATCCATCTGTGAAATAGGTTTGGTTGGTTGTGGAATCGGAGATGTTGGAGGAATAGAATTGCTAAGTTGCATTAAAAGGTTACCTAATCTTAAGATGATTTGCATTGAACATAATAACTTTTCAGAAAAGCTTAGAATGGACTTTGAAGAATTTAGAATCAATAACCGAGGGATTGTGGTTGTGCTTTAGAAAGTAAGCGTCCTACCACCCCCACTCTTGCCCACTTCAAAAAAACTCCTCAATTTTGCGTCATGGAAAAAACATCACGCCAAGCCAATCAAGAAAAGTGGTTTACCCTTATCGAAGAATACCTAAG
>JBLHRR010000114.1:0-18362 GCA_047626155.1 Saprospiraceae bacterium
TTTCTATTCCTTTCGCAATGAACAAACTACAGGAACGTGGTAAGTTCTTCTTGCCTTCAGGTGCAGATGTTTACGAAGGTCAGATAGTTGGAGAGCACATCCGTGACAACGACTTGATGGTGAACGTTATCAAAACTAAGAAGATGTCAAATATGCGTTCTTCTGGAGCGGATGACAAAGTAAAGATTCCACCACCGTTAATTATGTCTTTGGAACAAGCTATGGAATACATCGACGACGATGAGTATGTAGAGTTGACACCATTGAACATTCGTTTGCGTAAAATTTATTTGAAAGAGCATGAGCGTAAGAAAGCGAATAACGCAGCGATAGCTTAATATTAAAAAATGAAAATTGGTTGTTGGTCGTAGACCAGAATTGATTTTTTGAAAATATAAAAAGAGTAGATTGGGGTTTCCTGGTCTGCTCTTTTTTTGTTGTTTTGGGTCTGTGCGTTTTGTACGTCTTGCGTCTACTTCGCGTCTCTCACGGGCTGCCTCGGATGAAATGCGAAGCATTACCGAACTAACGCGGGGCACTCGGTATCCGAGGGCCAAATGATAGTGAGATTCTTGATGCGAATTGAGCTTGAAGCGTAAAGCCCTGATTTGTCTTTTTATTATTCTAACTTTAATTTCACCAATTCCATTCTCTCCCTTTTCTTATCATCTTCAAATAGGATGACTTCGTTTTTAGAAATCAAGGATGTACATGAAGGATGAAAAGTTAGAAATAATTCTTCAGATGAAGGGTACAGAGAAATGGTTTTTGGTTTACCATTTGAAAAAAATCGAGTTACAAATATTTTGCTTTGCCTATTGAAGTAATCTTTAAAGGAAGGTTTTACATTATCTGAGTTGTAGAATTCTTTATCTTTAACGTAATCGTTGTAAATGAAGAATAGTTTGTCATTGTCAAAGTGGATGTGGAAGTTGCTTGAGTCTTTGCGATCGACTCCACCTCTCCGGAATATTTTATTAGCCCACAAAACCTCGCCATTTTCGGCAGCTGTTTTGGAAACTAAAATGGTGCTCGGAATTATGCCTTCTTCCTCTGTTTCGGTGAGCTTTGATATTCCTTTTACAGGTATCCGTTTTTTTTGAAGTCTTTCGCCGGCCAGTAAGAACGTATTATCCTGATTTTGATGAATATGCCTAACGACAAAACCTTCCATTTTATATTTGAAAAACTTTGATTTATCATTTGACTTCATGTTCTTTTCTGAAAAAGGTTGAAATGAAGGTTCGATAATAGGATTGTTTTCTAGGGAAGTACAGACTGCTTGAATGACACCGCTGGTGCTCGTTTTTTTATTGTCAGAATAATATCCTAGAAAAAAAGGAAGGCCATTATTCTGAAAGCCCATGTCTAAATCGGTTAGGTGGTAATCATTGTCAAAGATGGGAATGTCTGTTTTTTTATCGCCATTATTTTTCAAATAGAGCAGGGAGAATTTAGAAGCGTAATGGAAGATTGATTGCTTGAATTTTACTTCAGTTGTTAAAAAGTCTTTTTTAAGTAACAATACATTTCCGTCATTGTCAAGCAAGGCTCTTCTGATGATAACATTTCTGTTCTTTTTACTTTTTTCTAAGATGAATTTTCGATTCCATTCTACGCGACCTGTTTTGTCTAGTAAGCAAAGTCCGACTTCTCTTTTTCCCTTTTTAATGGTGTTTTCTTCGAAGAGTAAGGTCTTTGTACTATCTGGCGAAGGGATGAATTCAAATCTACTCATTCTCTTAAACATCCCGACATAAGCAGATTCATAAATTCTTTCTGGCTCATTAATGGGCTTCAAATTTTGCGCATCGAATTTATGTAAATGGATGTATTCTTTTTTATCTTTCTTATTTCTGGAAGAGGCGAAAACTAAAAGGATGTTGTCCTGAATTGTAAAATGTTCTATTTGACTTTTATCTGGTTGGAAATTGATAAGGGTTTCTTGGATGTTTTTTATCTTTAAATTATTATCAAATTGTAGTAGCTCATATTTTTTAGGTTTAAGCGCCGGTAGGTCATCCTTAGGCAAGTTTCGAACTCGGAATAAATAATATCCGTCTTTTCCTTTTTGCATTCCTGCATAGGGAATCACCGCTTCTCTTTTGTCGAAATAATCATTTCTGGCGACACCTGTAAATTGCTTTTGCGCCATAGCGGTGTATAAAGAGACGCTTAGAATAAGAAAGGAAAATATCGTTTTAAGTTTCATCTTGTTAAGGAGCTTTTAGCAAAAGCCAATCGTGAAATAAAATGAGGAATTACATAGGTCATGCCTAACGTAATTCCTCAAATGTACAACAATCTACTTGTAAATAGGTAGCCGTAACTCACCGTTTCATCACCTTCCCAACAAACATATCATTTCCCATTTCCACTCTCATAAAATAAACCCCAGCAGATAGAGAAGTAACATTCACCATCCCATCCTGAGAAATTCCAGCCATAATCACCTGCCCAATACTATTCAAAATTTGATAATCTACACTTTCATAAATACCACTTTCCAAGAAAATATAATCAGTAGCCGGATTAGGGTATATTTCTAAAGTATTAATAGATTCCTCGAAAACAGCAGATGCAAAAGCATTGTTACTATAGGCCTGAACGCCTTCCGTACGTTTGTTGATCCAAAGCGCTCCGTCGTTACTATGTGTTAGTTGTATGATCGTCTGTGGCCCAAGCATCCCTGAATTATCTTCATCCCAAGAATCCCAGTCAATGCCATTGAATTTCTTTAAGTCACCATAAATTCCTGCCCAAATGTCACCGTTTGGACTGATGGTCAGAGCTGCACAATCGGGGGTGCCTTGGTCTTCCCCAAAATGGGCCCAGTTGCTTCCATCAAAACGAAGAATACCGTAAGCATCAGCGGCAACCCAAACCGATCCGTCTTCTTCAAAATCTATCGTCGGCGCTATATTTTCGTTTGAAATAGAAGTCGCATCTTCTTGGTAAAAGGTCCACTCCTCATTGCTATCACATCGAAATATAACACCATCTCGCGCAAGCCAAAGATCTCCATTGGGAGCAGTTGCAATTGATTTGATGCCACTACTACAGAATGGCCCTCCGGGAATCACAGGCGGAGTAACAACAGACCAATCGCTGCCATTGAACATGGCGACGCTGCCGTTATTCCCCACCGCATATTGACCATTGCTATTTGGCCTAGAAACGAGTTGAGCACTACTCATCGGATAATCAGTAACGATAGACCAGTTGGTTCCGTCATATTTCAAAAGATGGTAAAAGCAAGGGAGGAGTATATCTCCAGAAGCGGTCACATTGAAATCTTCTGGGTTGACGTAAATGTCTTCACCGTCCACTTGATTTGGAATTGGAATATTGGTCCAGCCTTCTGTTGGATGAAAGCGATTTAAACTTACGTCATACTGATTGAAATGTAAATCATATTTTTTTTCTAAAGTATACATACTACTATCAGGACCGGCAGCAAAATTCTTATCCATATTACTTAGAAAAGGGATGTGGGAGAGAGCTGTAGTCTGAATGTTATTTCCTGTATCTTTATGTAACTTGTTATTGTGAGCTAACCATTCTTCATTACTTTGACTATGAAAATAATGATCTAAAAGATGAGATTCTCCGAATTGATCAAAAAATAAATTTTCCTGTTCTGTCCATTCACTTCCCTCTAGTAAGTACTTTTCTCCATTCGTAAAAAGAACATGTAATTGTTCATCTGAATCAGTGCTTATGTGAAAGCTACTTGGGTCAGGAGAGTTGTCATTACTTAGGTTTTGAATTGTAAGTTCATTGTTTTCGAAAGTGGCAATGAAGTTGTAGTTGTCTGAAATATAAGCTTTTCCATCCTGTGATAAAATGTTTCCGAAAAGATAGAAGGAACAGGAAGGGGTGTTTGCACTTAGGTTGACAACACTTGTTCCCGTTATGCTATAAAGGTTCGTGCCAGCAAAGAGGATTTCGCCATTGACTTCTTCCACCATCCAGAACGCTGAAGAATTTATATTGGGATGTGATTGGTTATAGACCTCCCATGTTTCATTAGCGTAGTGCCATAATCCATTATTCGTCGCTAGCCAAAAACTACCATCGGAGGCAATTTCAAAGTCATATAACAGAGGCCCCCAGATATCAACGGCGGCATTTTGCTCTACGGGGATCGGTAACTCTATCCAATCATCTCCTTCTTGTCTGGCCATTACGTAATCGTAAGTACCAATCCAGGTATTGCCATCTAGATCTATTTGGATAGATTCAATAGGATTGGCGGGGAGCTTGGAATTGGTTATGTTTTGAATGCTACGTTCCATCGTGTTTTTGTCTATGATAATCAAACCAGCATTGGTTCCCAGCCATAATTTATCGTTGGTTTCTAAATGGCAATTGGTTTTTTCTGTGGCCACATAGTAGCGCCAATTGTCAGGGTTGTTTAGTTGCGCATTTAGATGGAAAAAAGTATAAAGTAGAAATGACGTTAGTAGGATGTTTTTCATAATTGCATTTTTTGTGGCAGTAGGTGATTTCATTTGGTGGAATATGGGGGATTGGTGTTCCGCCAATTATTACTTTTCTTTACCGCAACATCGCTACGAACGCAATGTTAACCTGAACGGAGGACTATGGTAACTTAGGTTTAAATTGTTAATTACTTCTTTGTGTTTTTCTTTAAAGAATATCTTTTTAGAAAAATGTTTCTATCACTCCACCACAAATTTCCCAACACTAAATCCTTGATCAGAAAATAAACGAATGAAATAAAGACCACTGGCTAAATGCTCAATATTGATTCGATTGTTTTGTAAAACTCCTGTTGAGATTAGTTTTCCATTGCTTTGAAAGAGTTCGTATTGTTTGCCGGAAGGAAGATTGATATTTATAAAATGATTGCTGGGATTTGGGTAGATAATTAATTCATCGGAAGCAATATTCTTGGTTGAAGAGGGAGAGCCAAAACCAGATGGATTGTAAACATAAAGACCTTTGCTTTCGCTATTCATCCAAATAGAACCATTTACCGCAGCTTGAATTTTCTCCACTCTTTGGTTAAGGATCAAACTGTTGTTCTGATCCATTGCAGACCATTGGTCGTTTTCGAAAACGGCAACATTGTAAGGAGTCCCAGCCCAGACCTTTTCATCAGGGCTAATGGTAATCGCAAATGCCGTCGCTATATTGACAGAGGGTTCTACGATGCCACCAAATCGGGTCCATTCATTTCCACTGAACCGTAAAACACCTGGAGAGCCTGCAGACATCCAAAGATCTCCATTTGGGGTAAACACAATGTTGCCAAGACCAATGTCCGGAGGAATAATGGAATTCTGTTCATTGTAATTTGTCCAGCTTGTTCCATCAAAATGCTGAATAGTTTGATTAACTAAAACCCAAAGATCACCGTTAGGCGCAATGCCTATGTTTTTCGGAACGCCTGCTAATAAGCCGTCGACTGAAGGTGAAATGGTACTCCAATTTAGTCCGTCATAAACAACAATACCATTTGTCCAGGTAGCTAGATATATCTTACCATCGGAACCGGAAGTGATCCGCCCCACGCCTTCAGCGAATGGAAAGTTTGAATTGTTTTGAGTAAAAGCGGTCCAATCATTTCCATCGTAGCGGAGTAGCCCTCGATTGGAGCAAATCCAAAGATGATCAGATGGATCCACAGTCATATTTGATAGTGTAAAGTTTTGTCCATCAATATCGTCAGGAACGGGTATGCTAGACCAGCCATTTAAAGGATGATATAAAAATAATTTTCCGGGGTAATCTTTTATATATACGGAGCCATTGCTAAGTGGTGCTATGTATTTTCCTGAGTTATCTTCGAGAGGGTTATCGGAGATGCTAAAACTTTGAAGACTACTGTTTTGAATACGATGTAATTGAATTCTATCCGTTACCCAATCCTGGTTATTGTCATCTATGAAGTAATATCTACGCGAAAAATTGGAAGGAATCAGAGCATCAGTGAGTGGGGTAGTTTGGGAAATCCATCCATTGCTTTGCAATTGGTATTTATCCCCAATGTGAGATATTATTGTTATTTCACTAGCATTATTGGTCGCAATTTGAAAAGGAGTTCCGGTAGGAAATACATCGTCGATAGAAGTATTGATAGAGATATTGCCATCGTCTATACTTGCTACATAATTGTATTTATTAGAGACGATTACTTTGTTGTTGGAAGTAGAAAGATAGCCACGTCCTATTGGAATACTAAGTTCAGGATATAAGTCCGTAAGGTTGATGGTCTCTGTATTGTTTTTTTCAAAAAGCTCTTTTTCAGAAAAGTAAATTTTACCATTTAGTTCTTCTACCTGCCAAAATTTATTGTTGTTTGGTCCATTCGATAAGTTACCAGATAAACTGTTGAAAACCTCCCAGGTCCCATTTTTCCAATGCCATAAACCATTATTGGTGCCAAGCCAAAAGCTTCCATCTTCTGCAATTTCTAAATCGTACAATAAAGGAAGGCTGCTACCTAGCCAGTTTTCGTCAAAGGGAATATCAATTTCTGTCCATCCAGTGCCATCTTGCCTCATCAAAATATAATCATAAGTACCAATCCAAACATTTCCGTCAGCATCTATTTGGATGGTTTCGATATCGTCTGAAGGGAGATTTGAATTATGGACAGTCCAAATGGTGCGTTCATTATTGTCTTTTTGAATACGGACCAATCCATGTTCCGTTCCGAGCCAGACCATCTCGTCTGTTTCCGCGTGACATTTGACTTTTTCCATGGAAACGAAATACCGCCAGTTTTCTGGGTCGTTTTGTTGACCAAAAACACTAATGCAAGAAGTGAGCAAAAAGTAAAAGAGCAGTGTTCTTTTCATGACGCTTGTTTTTATAAAGTTCTGGAAGATGTTTTAAGGAAAGTCGATAAATTAATTCTGTGAGTCTCCTAAGATCGAATATATTCCAAAGATAAGAGATTCTATTTTTCTAAAAAACTTCGTTATGAACTATAATTAAGTATTCTAAAATTTAATAAATCAACATTTTTAGTTTAAATTGTATCTTATTTCTAATTATAAATAAGGTTTCTGATATATCAATGAAAACTCCATCAACCCTTCTTTTTGACTTGCTGAAGTCACTTTCTGGTTCTGAGCTCCGCTATCTGAAAGTGCAGATGGGGCAGATCGATAAAGGCTACACTCGTTTGATGACTGCGGTGCTTGCGCAAAACAGCTATAATGAGGAGCTTTTGAAAGTCGAGAATTCGGAGGAATCCTACATTAAAAACCTATCGGTAAATAAGCGGTACCTGCTAGATTTGGTTTTGGATTTACTCTCCCGATTTTCACAGGCTGAACAATCAGAGCAAATTTTGAAGGAGCTTCGTTTTGCCAAAATTCTATTCCAAAAGAATTTTCTGACTGCTGCCCAGAGGAAGTTGAAAAAAGCAAAGCAATTAGCGAAAAAGTTGGATGCCTATGAAGAACTCTTGTTAATTTATAGTTTGGAAAAACAATTGTTGACCACGGATCGCTATGAATTATCGCAAATTCAGAACCTCCATGAAGCGATAAGGCAAACGGTACAAAAAATTCAAAATATCAATGACTATTGGTTCTTCTACACCCGGCTATATCAATTGCAATTACAAAAACAAAACAACTCAACAGTAGATACCGAAATAAAGGATATCGTGGCGTCACCGTTTTTTCAAGAAGAAGAACAGGCAATTACCGTTCGGAGCAAAATGTATCGTTATCAAGCTCGTGCTAATTTTTTCTTCGGCAGTCGCCAGCCCGAGAAGGCAATAGAGAGCAATTTAGCATTTTTGAAATTGCTAGATACAAACGCAAACTACCGTCAACGTTTTTCAGAAGCCTACTTCAGTACCTTAAATAACTTCTTAATCGATTCATTAATGCTTCGAAAGTTTGATGCACTCGATGAAGGATTGTTAAAGTTAGAACAAGCTAAGGAAGACCCTGCTTTTGTTAAAATTAAAAACCTGAAAAGCAGAGTGTTTCGTCAAACAATGATGTTACAACTCAATCGGGCAATGGCTTCCGGAACTTATGAAAGGGCAATCGTATTAATGCCAAAGTTAAAAGAAGGCTTATCTGAATTTGAAAAACAAATAGAACCACAGCATAAAATAGCCATTCAGTATCTCACGGCTTAT
This sequence comes from Saprospiraceae bacterium, assembly GCA_047626155.1. Taxonomy (GTDB): domain Bacteria; phylum Bacteroidota; class Bacteroidia; order Chitinophagales; family Saprospiraceae; genus CALGLS01. The sequence goes on from JBLHRR010000114.1 coordinate 8,135, forward strand.
CTCCTTTTTAAAAATAAAGACTATGAAGAGGTGATCAATTGGACAAACGTCTTGTTGCAAAAAACGGATGAATCTATTCTTTCTGAATACTTTCATTATACGCGCTGGCTCAATCTTATAGCACATTTTGAATTGGGAAACTATCAACTCGTAGGGTCATTGTTACGACAAACGAAGCGTTATGTTCGTCAAAATCGAAAGCTAATGAAAACGGAAGCTTTGTTATTTAAAACCTTAAAGAAAGCAACAGGATTGGCAGACAAGAGAAGGGCAGGGGCGATGGTCAGAGAAATGGAAAAACCACTAGTAGCCTTGAAAACGGAAGAGCGGCTATTTTTTCAATATTTGGATTTGGAAGAGTGGGTGAAAGGTAGGTAACATGCATCACCTCATAAGTAGAATGTTTTTACTTACCTTTAAGCCATGACCAGATGAAACAATTGAACGGATATCAAAGTAAACAAAAAGAGCCATTCTGAAAAAAATATGCAACAAATTACAAACGCTTTTCTTCGTCTTTGGTCCGCCAGGTTAATACTTCTACTTTGGGGCCTCTTTGTTATTTTGGATTACCTTTTTCATCATCCTTATTATGAAAAAGCGCTTCTTGAATGTCAGTATTGGGGGCTATTGTCTTTACTTCTTTTGCTATTAGGTGCTAGTTGGTTTTTCATTTTCCGATTAAAGAAAAAAGCCGTAGAGGGAAAAAAGAACCAAAAAGAATATGGCAGTATAAGGATCAATGGTTTGAGCTTATATTTATTATTGTTAAGTTTAATGGTATTGACCTATGGTTACTACTGCTCGGCAAATGACCTCTTCACTAACAATCCTCTGTCTCATCTGGTTTACTTCTTAGGGCATACCGCCATGTTGCATGGCTTTATACTGCTAATGGTTTTAATGGCTTTTGCTTTTGGAGCACCCGTATTAAATGGAGTGAAGAAGCACTATAGCCCTGCGTCATTCAAATTCATAAGTCTGGCCGTTGGACTAAGTTTGATGGGAATTATAGCAGTTCTTCTGGGATTATTAGGAGTGCTAACGCCAATGGCGCTTTGGCTGGTCCTATTGAGTGGGCTAATTTTATCTTACAAAACCCTGCTTCCGTTTCTACGATCACTTTTACTGGAATCAATATCTTTCAGGCTTGGTTGGCAAGGTTTGCTGACTGCCGGTGTCTTATATATTTTTATTGTTGTAAATTCCATAGGGGCACTTAAGAACTTTCCAGCGGGTTTTGACGGAGCCAACCTTTATATGAACATCAGCAAGTTAATCGTGGAGTATCAAGCACTTCCAGAGGGAGGGCAGGCATTTAACTGGTCGGTGATTATGAGCTTTGGAGACTTACTTTTTAACAATACGGCAGTTTCTATTTTACTTTCTCATCTTGCTGGAATACTCTGTTTGATTGCGGTCTTTCGGATTGCAAGGCTTTTTATGTCGGCAGATAAATCTTTAATGGCTGCGACTATTTTTTATATCGCTCCTTATATTAGCTTTCATAATATTAGTGATGAAAAGGTGGATCTTGGTTTCCTCTTCATTTCGTTGAGTACCTTATTGTTATTATTAGAATATCATTTCAGTACCGCAAAAGCAAAAAAAGGAGAAGTAGCAAGCGCGCAACCTTACCTATTAGGCTTAGGTTTTATAAAAATGCCAGAGCCCATATTTATTTGGATGCTGGCTGGTTGGCTCACCGGTTTTGCTTTTGGCATTAAGTATATCGCAATTCTAAACTACATCGGTCTGATCGCTTATTTGTGTTATACGAGAGTAGACAAGCGTGTCTATGCGGGATTCCTGGGGCTGGCTTTAGGAGGTGTTTTCTTACTACGGATTGATCGTTTTGCGGGGATTGATCTAGGCGATATTTCCCCGCTCCTGATTGCAGCCGTTTTTATATTACCTTCTGTAACTGTCTTGTTTTATTCTTTACGGGAATCGGTAGAAGCTCTCAAAAATCTATTGTTATCCGGATTGATTTTTAGCCTGTTCTTCCTGTTGGCTTATTCGCCCTGGGCCATCAAGCACTTATCTGAAAATCAAAGCTTTAGTATTTCTTCGATTATTGAAGGAAAATCTCCTCGCCCGAAAATTTTAATAAACCCAGATTACCTTAGCGAGGTAGAAAATTCAGATACTTTTAATCAACCTAAAATAGAAAAAGCAAGAGCCAAACTGATTGCTGCTGATGAACAAACGCCCAACTCCAGCAAAAAATCAAAGGCTGAATTAGCGGATCAAAAAGAAGAAAAAAAACTTTCTGCAGGAGAACAAACCCGCCGAGAAGAACTGCATCGGTACCTTGGGTTTGAATCGGGCTTGCCACTTTATTTATCCATGCCTTACGACCTTACAATGAGCATCAACTTCCCAGGGCATAAATACCTTGATATTGGGTTCTTATTTCTCTTGTTACTACCGCTCTTATTGCTTTCTACCGGCAACAAAAGTCAATGGAAAAATCTTGTACTTTTCCTTTTAATAAGTTTTCTGATGATCATGGCTTTGCAAGCAATTTACGGGGGAAGTGAAGGATTTAATAGCGCGGCTGCGATGCAGCGTATTAATGATTTATTAGCTCAATCCTCTCTAGGTGTCCGCAGTACTTTGGGTGGCGTTTACAAAGGTATGATGTATTTGTTGTTTGCGATAACTTCGATTTTTACGCCTTTGTTTGTGCTCTTGTCCAAGATGAATTTCTTACTGGTTCTTTTAAGCATAAGCCTTCTACTGGGCCTTGTATTTTGGCTAGCAGAGGATAGACTGAAGTCCATGTCTCCGGGGCTAAAAGCGCTGTCCGGTTTTTTATTGTCCTTTTTGATCTTGTGGGTTTTTCTTGGAAATGGAATTCCCTGGTATGGCTTTCCAGCACTTTCTTTGTTACCCGTATTGTTGGTTTATGCCTATACCCATTCCGAGGAATTACTTGGAAATGGGCAAAAAGTATTCTTCCGTTATTTCTTTAGTATTACCGTAGCTTTGTATTTCGGGATGAATCTGATCTCCCATTTTTATAGTCATGACAATGGAGCGAATGCACATATTTTTTTTAAAACACCTTTCATTCGATATGCTGGAGAACAATTGAATAAGCGAAAAGTCTTGGCAAAGTTTAATCCATTCTTTCCTTCCACCACAAAAATTCTTAATAGCGACTTGAAAGCCAAGGTTTATCGGGTTGGAACTTATATCAATTATCACATCAAACAAAACGACAGACGCGTACTTGAAGACAATCAGTTAGGCCTCTTTGATGACGTCAGTTCCAGTACGGGAAATCCAGGATACTTTCTTCAAGTTTTGAAGGAGAATGGTTTCCGATATATTATCTATGATTTGAGAACAGCAAGTATTGATATGACTCCTGAAAAGTCATTGACTAAAAAGAACCAAGCCTTTTTGAATCAGTTATTGAATTCGGGGCAGGCCGAATTACTGGTTACAGATCGGATCGTAGAAGATCCTACTGGGAACAAGTTGAAAATACGTGGGTTTACTTTTGATGGAAAAGCGGGCTTATTGGGTAAGGCCGTTTATCAGGGTAGCTTTGCTTTGTTTGAAATAAAATAATTTTTTTGTAACTATCAGTTAGATTAAGGGTAAGCAGAATAAGAGTCAATTACAACCAAATGATATCGAAAAAAGATATTTACATCTGTGTCCCGGTTTTCAATGAAGAACAAGTTATTTTTCAGGTGATAAAAAACATCCGGAAGCGAGGATACGAACAGATCTTTATCATAAATGATGGTAGTACAGACCATAGTGCAAAGGAAGCAGAACGCGCTGGCGCTACCGTTATTCAGCACTTGGTAAATCGAGGTGCCGGTGCCGCCGCTCAGACCGCTATTGTGTTGGCCAGAAAACGTGGCTTCAAATATCTACTAATGATGGATGGTGACGGCCAACATTGCCCAGATGATATTCCTTCACTAAGTACTACCTTGTTGTCTTCTCGTAGTGATATTGTTATTGGATCTCGATTCCTTAAAGATTTTTCCAATATGCCAAACATTAGAAAAGGGTACAATCGAATTGCCAATCAATTGACTAATCTGTTTTGTAACAATAGTTATACAGATACACAATCAGGCTACCGTTTATTAAATCGTAATGCGATTGAAACGTTAAATTTAACACTGGATGGATTTAGCTTTTGTAGTGAAATGTTGATCTTATCCGAACGGGCCGGACTGGAAATTACAGAAGCTCCGGTCAAAACATTATATTCAGATTACAGCCTTCAAAAGGGACAGAATTTTTTATCTGGTGTCTCAACAGCCTGGGATTTGATCCGAAAAATTATTTTTAGATAATGTAATTGTTCAGTGTCAGGAGAAGGTGTCACAGCTTTGCGGTCGAAAAGCAAAAAATATTATATGCCTAACCTACTGCGACCGCTCCGCGGTCATAAAAACAGGACCTAAGAGAGGTCACCGTAGATTAGAAAAAAAAGAGAATTCTTTTTCACGACCCCATCTGGGTCGCACCATCTGGATCGCTGAATAATTGCAAATTTAATTCAATATGGAGTTTCGTTTATTTCAAATAGTTGTACCAATAATTGCGGTTTTGTTTATCCTAAACATTGTTCGCCGGTATATAAAATCAAAGATTACCATTTATGAATTAGTTCTTGGTGTATCTTTTTGGATCGGCAGTTTGCTCCTGGCACTTTTCCCGGATTTCTTCTCCAACCTGATTGCCAATATATTCGGAATAAAAAGCAACGTCAATGCCATCATCTTCTTTTGTATTGGCATCCTGTTTTTTGTTATTTTTAAAATGTACTTTATGATAAAAAAGCAGGACAAAGCCATTACCGATTTGGTTCGTCATATCGCACTTACAGAAAAAAAGGAAGAAAGCGAATCATGAAAATACTCTTTGTTGTCGAACACTTTTATCCATATATTGGAGGAGCTGAAAAGCTTTTCTATGAGCTCGCTAAAACCCTTGCCACCAAAGGCCACGAAATATGGGTAGTGACCACACAGCATGAGGAGCAGTTACCCTTGGATGAAAAAATGGAAGGAATTAATATCAAAAGAATTCCTTGTCGCAATCGCTTTTTATTTACTTTTCTAAGCTTATCAACTATTCTTCGAATTGCAAAAGATTGCGATGTTTTACATACCACCACTTATAATGCTGCGCTGCCAGCCTGGCTTGCAGGTCAGCTAAAAGGAAAGCGAGTCATCATTACTTTTCATGAAGTTTGGGGCAGTTTGTGGTGGCGTCTGCCTTACCTTAATTTCTTTCAAAAGTTGATTTACTATACTTATGAGCAGCTGATTTTGAAACTGTCATTTTATAAGTATGTTGCTGTTTCTGATTTTACAAAAAAGGCCTTAGAGGACTCCGGTATTTCAGCTAATCGAGTCATTCGCATATATAATGGATTGGAATACAGTGAGTTCGAAGGCTATGTCCATAATGCACCCAAACAATTTACTTATACCTTTTTTGGGCGACTTGGAGTTTCGAAAGGTTTGGATTTGTTGTTGCCGGCGGCAAAAGCCTTTAGCGATTTACATCCCAATTCAAGGTTGAAGCTTATCCTACCGAAACAACCAAAAGCGCTTTTTGCAAAGGTGAAAAGTATGATTCAAGAATTGGAATTAGAAGATCATGTGCAGTTTTTGCATGAGCTTTCAAAAGAGGAACTGTATAAAGAAATTGTAAATTCTTCTTGCATTGTCATTCCATCTTACAGTGAAGGGTTTTGTTTTGCAGCAGCAGAAACGATCGCTTTAGGAGTGCCAATTATTTCTTCTCAAAAGGGAGCGCTGGCTGAAGTGGTGTCGGGGAAGTATTTGCCAATTGATCCGTTTGATTTGAAGGGATTGCTTGCAGTATTGGTTAAAGCTATAAAAGGAGATTGGAAGTTAACAGACAAAAGGCCGTTTCATTTAGAGCAAACAGTGGAAGCGTATTTGGCACTTTATAATGATTGCTAAAGGTCTCTTAATTAGCGTTCCCCCTTCTTAGGAATAATAATGTCTAAAAATGGCTGGAAGGATAATAAAGAATTGGCAAAGATCTGGTGCCCTAATTCATTTGGATGAGCGTCAAAAATATTCACCTGATAACTAGCAGGTTTTTCATAGTTGAATTTACCTTTTGAATGCGCAAAAGGCAAATTGTTTTTTATTGCTAAGCTTTGGATGATATCCAGGTTGTGATGATCTTGTTCGGTAGATAAGTAGGTGAGTATGATTGGAATATTATTTTCATAGCTAAAAGTTGCATAGGTATTAAACATCTGATCGATAAATTCCTTTTGCCTATTGTTGATGTTTAATTCTTCATACAACTTACGGTTTACTGTTGATTCAATCAATTTGTTTAGGTAGGATATGAAGAAGGGATTAGAAGTTTCTTTTACTTTGTGATTTCCTTTTGTGTGTTGTTTGTTAGGAAGTTTAAAGTCGTTTCTTGAACAAAAACCAATAATTAAAAAATCAGGATTATATTGCATTACTTTCTCTTCCATGACACCGACGTAATTAAGTAAATTGTAACCAGGTACTCCAAAGTTAAGCAACTCGTAATGAACGGAATCCGATCTTTGATTGAGTTCTTTTTCGATTTTACTATGATAGGTATCTTCTATATCGACACCGCTTCCCATTGTAAATGAATCGCCAACTATAACTCCCCTGACCGTATTTTTTGGTTTGACTATGGTGATTGCTTTATCTCTAAAGCCGTATGTGTTGGTTTTAAATTCTTTCAATTTAAAGACATCATCAATATTGGGCTTTAATTCGTATAAAACCTTTGAGTTGGAAGATACTTTTACATAGTCAGATTCCCCTATTTTTTTTACAGAGTTTACCTTTTTAAATGACAAGCCATCAGTTCCAAATATATAGACCCGACTCACTATTTCTCCAAGCAGTAAACCGATGGCTAGTCCTATTAAAATGGTAATGATTTTGAACATTTTTTTTTTCATAGCTAATAAAACTTAACGCCTCTCTTTTATGCATCGTTCATACAAGTTCAGTGTCTCCCAGGCTGTTTTTGTCCAAGAGAATTTATTAGATCTTTTTATAGCTTTTTTATATAATTCTAGGCGGGTCTCTTCCTCTAGTAATAGCATCATGTTTTCTTTGATATCATTTACGTCATTTGGGTCAGCGGCTATTCCAGCGTCACCAATTACTTCGGGCATGGAACTATTGTTGCCATAAATAACAGTCGTCCCACAAGCCATGGCTTCCATTGGAGGGAGGCCAAAACCTTCGTAAAGTGATACGTAACAAAGCGCTAACGCATTAGAATACAGCGCCGGTAAGTCTACCTCGTCTACAAAGCCCGTAAAGAAAATATTTTTATTATTAAGGTTTTCCTTTCTGAATAGCTCCTCTGTTTTCCAACCTTTTTTACCACATATGAATAGTGCTAAATTTTGATCCCCGGTTTCTGTTACTAAATTTTCGAAAGCTCTGATGGTGTTAAGCAGGTTCTTTCGGGGTTCCAAAGTGGATAGTGTTAAAAAATAAGGGCAGTCCGGGAGTTGATGTTTTTCCCTTACTTTTTTTATGCCTGCTTCTTCACACTGAGGTTTGAAGTGACTTCGATTGCAAGCTTCATAAATGACGGAAATATTATCCTCATTTATCGAAGGATAGTCCTTTAGAATATCTGCTTTTGTAGATTCAGAAATAGCTAAAAGATGTGCCTTCTTTTTTATAATCTCCTGCATGCCTTTTTCAGAAAGTTTGACATTTTCTTTAGTGTGAAATTCGGGATATGATTTATGCGTCAAATCATGAACCGTTACTAAAAATCGACCTTTCGCTTCTTTTAGGAAAAAGAAATTTTGTGGCAAAGGAATGTGAATCAAATCGTAATTTTCAAACTTATTTCTATGTTGGTCGATTTCCTTTTTTGCCAAGCCACCGCGATACCATCTCAATATTTCACGAAGAGGTAAACTTCGATAAACCGAACTTAAAGGATGGTAGATGAAACCTGGCAAAGCCTTTTGAATGTTGTCTTTAAATTGTAACAACCTGTTTTCATATGGCTTTTCCTGGTGGAATACTTTGTCGATTCGTTGTTTTTCCTCGTCCAGTAATTCCGAAACGCCCTTTAATTGTTCACCACGTTCGTTTAGTTTTAAAAACGTTCCTCCTTCAAGGTAAAGGTCGATGTCCCATTTTTCGGGGAAGATATCTTGGAGTGTTGTCAGTCCGTCCAGTAGTTCCATTTGATAGCGTTTGACACCATCATTCCCGGGCATAAATAATTTATTGGCTTCTATCAGAATTTTATAGGGAGTGGCTTGTGGCTTAGTATTGATTGGTTCATGCGCAGCCCCTTGCGGATCGTATTGCATCGCACGCATTGTATCTGCATGTATATCCCAGAAAAGTTGTTGTAACTCCGACGACATTTCTTCTTCCCACCCACCAATTTTTCCTTTTCGGAAAAAGATACTTGCACGTTTTTTTTGATTTGATTTATTGGATAGATGTTTTTTTGCACTTCCGTATTTAGGTGCACCAAACTTTAAATCTTTAAAGGTGGGTAATTTGTCTAGCTGAGGATGGGGGAGGTCCATAATCGAACGCAGCTTTTCCACTTCTTTAATAGGGTTACGAATTAAATCTTCAAAGCGGATGATGATATCGGCTCGCTCGCTCCACTGGCGTACATTTTCTGACCAGCCACCAAAGTGACTTCCTTTTGGGGCAATGATAGCCTCTAGTAAGTTAATCTCAAAATCGGAGCCTGGAGCAACAATGTCTTTTCTATGATGGGCTATGGAGACCAATGCATCCCGACCATCTCGCACTAAATAAACAGATTTGATGGAAGGGTCTTTTGGTTCAATTTGATTAGGTAATAAATGTGTTTTGACAACAGAATATTGACTATAACCTTCATCAACGGAATAGTTAGTCTCCTGATGAAACGTACTGGACTCTATGCCGTATACTTCATACAGAACATTGCGAAAAAAAGTATTTCCCGATCGAGGGAAGGAGGCTAGCCAGATCATATTCTTTTCGGTTGATTTTTTGTTTTTAGAAATAGAATACTCAAATCTATAAAAAAAGATTAGTTTTGATTAGAGATGAGGAAATAAATTTTGTAGACAAGCGGTAGATTATTTTTTGCGAGCTCCCGTACTTAAATTATTACTAGGAGAAACGAGTTTTAAAGCAAGATGTTCCTTATGTCCATCATCGTTTCTACTAATTTTTAATTTTAAACACCAAAGAAAATATGTTCGGATTTTTTAAAAACGATAAAGACAAACGAATAAAAAATAATATTCAACTTGTTTCTATCCATATCCCTAAAACGGCAGGCACTTCCTTTAGAAATACGCTGAGAGAGGTGTACGGGGAGCAACAGGTGAAACGCCTTGATGTTGATCCAAACAAATTACATTTAGAACAAGAACTATTTCAATCGAATAAATTGGCAAAAGAGATAGAGGTGGTACATGGCCATATGTACTATAATTTACTCTATGATAAATTTAAGATCGCCCCTGAAGTACCAATTGTTACCTGGTTGCGCGATCCAGTGGAACGCGTTATTTCTAATTATAAATATTTATCTAAACGACTTGCGGAAGAACTAGATGAAGAAGGAAAAGGATTAAATATTTTGTCGAAAATGCAGCGCACACTTATGGAATATGCGCACGATGAAATGAATCGCAATCGGATGAGTAAGTTTTTGGAGGGACTAGAACCAGAGGATTTATATTTCATAGGGATAAGCGATTATTACAGTGAAGATTTGAAAGACCTGGCTGATTTATTAGGTTGGAAAAATGTGGAGGAGCATCGCCTCAACGTAACTGGAAAAAGGGTAGATGATGTTAGCCAAAACGATAGGGCCGCTATTCGAGAATTAAATAATCTGGATGTTGATTTGTATCAAAAAGCAATTCAGTTACGGGAGCAAAGAAAAAATAGTTAGATGCTTGATTTAATTTCCATTCATATTCCAAAAACAGGTGGGACCTCTTTTTATCAGATTTTGCAGCAGGTATATGGAGAAGAGCTATCTATTTCTTATCGTCGAAAGGATTATAACGAAGTGATTCAAAGAGGGCTAGATTTAGCTAAGACAATTAATGAAGAAATAAAAATTTTTCATGGGCACCTTTGTTACGAAGAGTTGAGAACCATTCATCAGAATAGTAATGCTAAAGTGATCTGCTGGCTGCGTGATCCGGTTGAAA
>JBLHRR010000115.1:0-18138 GCA_047626155.1 Saprospiraceae bacterium
CAGTTCGTTTTTATTGATTGATTGTGACTCTTTTCCATTAGTGATGTAACCAAACCATCGTTTTGCATTTTCGTTGTTCAAATCATCGCTTCCTATTCCAAAGATTCGATATCCTTTTGTTTTTAATTCACTAGCAGCTTTGGAGATAGACGCTATAGATTCATTAAAGCTTTTTCTATTAGTCGCGTTACCATTTGGAGCACCATCTGAAATAAAGAAAAGAATGTTAATCCCATCATCATCAGATGCCTCATTCATTTTATAGAACACGCTTTCCCAGTTTGTCCAGGATAAATATTTAGTTGGATTTCTAAGTTTAAAACCATTCTCAAAATAATCGCGAAGAACTGAATCGTCTTGAAGAGAAGTAACATCGATATCTTTTACGTTATGTTTTATTTCCGCCTTGCTATCAAATTCAAGAATAGAGACATTTAACTTATTGTTGGTATAATTAGACGTCCAGTATGTCAACAACTCTTCTACACCTTCTGAAATACTCTTCAATTCCTGGTCATCAATAGAAGTGGATTTATCAATAGCAAAAGTGACATTAACCTTCGGACAATTATAAATAGGAAGAATAGGATTTGGAATAATATCTAAGTCGGATAAGGAGTAAATATTTCCAACTTCTAAATAGGGCATAAAACCAGCATCCTCCGTGCTAGGCTTGGAGTTAATTTCCAATCTACTAATGGGCGTACTGAAGCTTACACCTATTTCGCTTTGAGTAGGTTTATAAACGGTAATTGTACCTTCTTCAATAGAAACATTTTTCTTAAGTCCCGATGATAAAACAAATTCAGGGTACACATGATTCCCTGATTCATCAACCCCTAGTACTTGAATTAGCTGATGGGTCTCCTCATTACAGTTACCTCGACAGATGGAATAGAAAGATAAAATAGAGAAATTGATATCGGCCAAGGGATTATCAAAGTCAAAATAAATTTCAGATTGGTTATTTTTTTCTTGGTTAGGGATTAATTTTAGGACGTCAATTTCGCCCGTGAACTGTTTATTACTACTTGTTTTAGCGACAGCTAAATTCCCTTTCGAAACGATTAGTTCTCCTTTTGCATCTAACAGATTTATAGGAACTTCTTTTGATTCGCCAATATTCCTTTTGGCAGAATCGTCAAATTGAATTTGATTCCAATTCGTTTTATTCTGCTGAGCCAGAAGAAACGTTGAATTCAAAAAGAAGGATAACAATAAAAAACAGGTGACTAATTTCGTTTTCATAAGAGTGTATTTTAGAAATGGTTATTTTAATTAATGCTTTATGTCAATTTTTATTTATTATTAAAAACAGTACCAAGTGGTTGATCGAACAAGCTATACTACAGCATTAGAATAGCAACCCAAGTAAAAGGAATTTGTCCTTACTTAGAAAAAATATAAAAACTCCGATAATGACAACCTCCCTACCCTACGCCTTCTGTTTTATTAAAAGGAGCATAGAGCTATTGTGCAAAAACAACAAACATTGTTTTTACAGTCAGGAATTCATCAATAGAATCCTTACACATCAATGATTTTCGCATTGATGAATAGCAAAGAATTAACACTTCTCTAGTAAGAGAATTATTTATTCTTTTGTGGATTAAATACGCGCAGTAAAAGATTTTTCTTGAAGAAGTATTCTTCAAGAAATGAGACTAAAGAAATGAGACTAAAGAAATAGTTATTTTAGTTTAAATTTGTTGTGTTATTTATTTTTTTGTTGTGCTAGTTATTTTCATTTCACATATGAAATGTTTCAGATTCATAAACGTAGGTTAATTGTTTTTAAAAAACAAATAATGAATTAATTTTTATTAAAAATAGTTTTGAAAAATTCATTCTAAATAAAAACATGAGACTATTTTAGAGAAAGCTTGAAGAAAATGCCTAGGCCTCAAATTGAATGGAGAGTACACACTCAACTGTGTCTGTTAGTTTAAATGTTTAGTAAATCGTTCTCCATATACTTCGACAAGTTCGCGTTGAATAGCGGCCCATCCTCGGACTTTTTTATTCCAACTACTTGCTTTTCGTTCTAGTGATAAATCCAATTAAAACCACGAGCGTTCAATCTAAATCTTTCATGATCTTTTCTATAGAATATTATCTTCAAAGTATCAGATCCTATGATTCCATCAAATTGAAAATTACATTACGTTCCGTAAAATATTTGTTTCTTTTTCTCTACTCAGCCCTAACTTCCCTTCTTCCCATTTTGACTTTCCTTCTTTCAAATTCTTAATCTCCTCATTCCACGCACAAGTTTCTACTAAGCTTTGATAATGACTCTGAAAATCAACTCGAAAATCTTCTTTCAATCTATCTCTTGAAAAAATAAAATGGCTACCATTACTCCATAATGGAATGTCTAAAATCGGTCTAATTTTCGACGCTAACAGAGTCGCTACTTCCACTGAAACAAAACGAATATCCCTTTCTAAAACCATTGTCAATTGAGCGAGATATTCATTAATCGTAATTGGATCGTGGGTAACTACATTATAAACCCGTTGATGTTTTTCCATTAGAAAACTATCTAGCAAAATCGATACTAAATCCTCTATGTACGTTCGCTGAATTAAATCTTTTCCTCCCGGAATCAAAAGGTCCTTAAATCGTTGAATTCTATCAATCCAGTAATAGTCTAAGTTTTGCCAATCATACTTTCCATAAATAAAATGAGGACGTAAAACAATCGCATCTAAACCGCTCTCTAGCAAATACTTTTCAGATGCTACTTTCTTCTCCCCATAGTTTCTATATCCTTCTGCTCTAATTTGTTCTTCTGTAAAACTTAACAATCCGAAGTTCTCACTTATTAGCTCCTCCTTCCCAATATTCTTTTTATAATCGTAAACCGAAATCGTAGAAATAAAAACATACCTGCCAACACGGCCTTTTAATCCTTCTAATAATTTCTTAAATGGAATTGGTTCATAACAACTACAGTCTAATACCAAGTCCCAGTCTTGATTAAATACCTTTTTAATATCATCGGTATTTCTATCCCCAATAATTTTCTTTACTCTTTTATTTTTGAAAAAATCAGGATTAGTTAGTCCTCTATTAAAAGTAGAAATAGAATATTCATTTATTTCCTCATCAAATATTCTTTCTATCAACCTTCTACCAATTTGTTGAGAACCACCTAGTATAAGTAATGTCTTCATAAGATTAGTACTACACAAAAAATAATCTGGTCATCTTTACACTCAAGCTTTTAGCCAAACGACTACTCCCGCATTAAATCTATCACTCTTTCTATCGGTCTACCGATCACCGCCTTATTCCCTTGTACAACTATAGGCCGCTGTATTAAGTTCGGAAATCTAAGCATCGCATCAATCCATTCTTTTTCTGACAATTCGCTCCCGAAATAATTTTCTTTAAATTCCGCCTCACCCTTTCGGACTAATTCCGGTGCTGGAATACTCAACTTATGCAACAAGGCTATTAAGTCTTCTTTCGTCAAAGGTGTTTTTAAGTATTCTATCGTTTCAAAATCAACACCTTCTTCTGTCAACAACTCACAGCTCGCATTGCTTTTAGAACAATTCGCATTATGGTAAACCTGGACTTTTTCTTTCTTTGACATAGGAGTTTATTATTCAATAAACTGAATTATAAAGGTAAGCAAGTATTATTAATATTTAAGTAAAAACCAGTGGAGTCTATTGATCTCTCATCCCGAGTGAGCGCAGTGAGTCGAGGGATTGCCAATGCTTTTTCCCTCACCTAACATGACATATCTTTCACTTCAGCTCATATTAAGCTTATGTACAAAAAATAGAAAACCTCAACCCCAATCCCCGCATATTACGGGAATTGAAGTTGAGGTTGCCTTTACCCTTGAAGTTGCATCTCTTATTTAATACCCGTGCTTCACCGCCTGGTAAGAACTCTTCTTCGGATTCCACGGATCTTGATAAGAAGCCTTAAAGAACAACTCCTTGAAATAAGCCAGGGTATTACAAATTCGCAAGAAGTAAGCAATGTAAGGTACCATCAATGGAACGTATAAAAAGAAAATCCATTCTTCACTTCGACGTTCCGAGAATATGGCAACTGCAATTTGCTGTAAATATCCCGCTAGAGTATATATAATAATATTGAACGGTAGAATCAGGTAAACCCACTCCGGATAATTGATGGCCACGTCGATGATGTAGACAATCCATTTTAAATCCAACAAGAAATTGTATAACACGTTCTCTACGAAACCAAAAAAATTGAGCCATTTAAAACCTTTATGTGGCGTAAATACATCAACGTGTTTTCGTAATCGAAACCGAACTAAAGATCGACTCCAACGCAATCGTTGTTTGAACAACTTCATAAACTTCACCGGCGCTGCCGTCAAACAAACCGCTCTGTGTTCAAAAACAATCTTATATCCTGACTTACGTAACTTTACTGTTATATCTCCATCCAAACCAGGCCCAATATCCCAACCTCCTACTTGCTGAAGTGCATCCATACGGAAGGCACCAAAGGCTCCGGAAATAATACGATAGATCCCCAACCAAGAAGTTACAATTCGTCCCACCGAAATGGTCTTCTGATATTCGATCGCTTGCAAGGTCGCACAAAGGCTTTCCTCATGGTTTCGTACTTTTACATTCCCCCCTACTCCACCAATCGTATCATCCATATAAAAAGGAATGATAATTTCTTCAATTGCTTTTCTATCAAAGGAGCTATCCGCATCGAGGTGCAATAGGAAATCTCCGGTGCAGTAGCGCCAGGCCAGATTCGCAGCAGAGGCTTTCCCTCCACGCATATCGTTACGGACAAATTTATCGATGAGGCCGTTCTTTTCCAGGCTCCGGCCAATGGTAGGTGTTTCGTCATCAGAGCCATCATCTACAATGATGATTTCTATGTTGGTATAGCTCTGCTCCTTTAGAGACTTTACGAGTTTGTAAATATTTCCTCCTTCATTTTTACCTGGCGCTACGACAGAAATCAAAGGCATATCCCGCCAAAATGCAGCCCGAGCCAGCTCCCTCTTTTCGCGTAAGCTTCTGCTTCTCCAGGTAAAGTCTATTAGGACGACAAACTCAAAAAGAGTATATCGAAACAATTCAAAAACAATAAAATACCAGAAGACACGAGATATCTTTAAGATACCCGCTTCTCTCCAATAGTGAAAAAATTCGAAAATATCGAACATACGTTTCTAGTTTGCGACTACTTTGTTGGGGGGACCAACAACGCTGGGGGCAAATGGGGGAAACGATGTGTTGATAACAACACAAAATTAACTTAGACTACGCCATCATTTAGTTAAAACAAAACGACCAGAGGAAGAGTGCTTTCGCTAAATGATGGCGTGTATAGTGGTCTAAATTATTTTTTGTGCCATGTTAACTGTAGTGCCGATTTTTTTAAGTGCCTAGTACTACCCTTATCAAACAGGGTTATTAAATTCTGTTTCAGTTAATTTTGAAGGAAATATTATTAATCAAAATTTCAATAAAAACCCTCTCCCCGCCTACGCAGTCGGGCTTGTCAAAATCAAAAAACCGAGACACAGCATTTGTCGCAGAGCGTTTTAATTTTGATTTTCATTCACATTTTAATTTTAATTTTAAAAATTAAACTCCTCTTCTAACTCCTCTACCTTCTTCACTTCTACTTCCACCTCCACTTTACTATTTACAATATTACTCGTAATCAAATATTTCATATTAAAAGAGATTACTCCTTTCAACTCCTCTACTATTTCATCCGTTGTGCCTGACAACAAAAAGTAATAGCTAAAAGCGTTAATAGAAGTCACGGTATCAAACTCACTCAGGTAAGATTTCAAAGCGATGCTCAGCTCGCCTTGCAAAATTTGTATCTCTCTCCGACTCAATAAATTCAACTCCGGATCCGTCACTCTCACTTCTCCTAGCACGGAGTTTCCGCCGTTCGCTCGGATACGTGCCTGCTCCTGCTTCAACAAGTTCTGAAAAATACCCACGTCATAAATTCCGATCACATCAGAATCCAATCCTAATTTCGTCTCTACCTTTTTGGGCAAACCATTGAGTACCAAGTATTTTCCTTTAGTACTCAACAGCATTTTTCTGATTTTAAATTCCTGCAAGTGTTGAATATCATTAGTAGTCCGACAATCCACACAGCTATAGGTAAAACGTGGGTCTTGAAAAGGATGATCACAGGTATTACAAACATAAATATGTGAAGGCTTATCGTAGTCGTTACCAATGTGGCGTAGAATTTTCTGACATTTTGGGCAAACAAAATCATCAGAATGCTCCTGCATAAAATCCGTTTCCGGACCGATATAAGCGCAGCGAAAATGATGAATCAAATCTTTTATTTCTAAATCAATAGAGCCACAACTCTTGCAGGTCTCTCTCAGGTTGTGGTGCGCAGATCCGCAGCTGTCACAGAGGTGCACCTTGTCTATCATTTGATCGTCTATCAGGAATCCTTTTTTCTTTGCGTGGAAAATAATCTCCATCGCTTTGCCATCGTCTACATCGTCCAGCAAATCGCTAAGAAAAGGAAAGTAATAATTCGTTCTGGAAAATCGATCTGGGAAAGGCATCAGCGGTGTTCCTCTGGAATACATAAACTGAAGCAACTTGAAGATGTAACCTTCTTCTGCGTTGTAAAACTCTTGTTGAAGAAATACCTGCTCGTTGTTGGCTTTGATTTGTTTGACTCGTTGAGCAATCTGTTGGTATTGCGCAAGGTCTGTAATCCCATCACAGGAATGCATGAGTAAATCGGAAAGGCTTTTATAAGCTACAGCAAAAATAGGTTTGAGATAAACGTCCGGATCATAATGCCTTCTGATTTCGTGGAATACCTTCGCATAGACCTTAGGATCCATACTATTAACCACAATGGCATCTATATAGTAAACCTGACCAATGTCAAACTTCTCTGTTGTCTCTACCAGCATAAACAGCGTATCATCGTAGTCGATCAAAGTCTGCTTGCTGACGCTTTTTACTGCACTCATAGGTCGAGAGTTAAAGGATAAATTATTTTGTCACTAAGGCTCTAAATAATAAATCTATTTGAACTGGCTTGAATAAAAGAAAAAAGAGCCACGCCCTTAGTGATTTAGTGAGTTTATAGGGGGGAAACCTCCTTCTTATTTTCATAATCGAACGAGGTGCTACGTCACAAGAGCCAAATACTGTACCATTTGATTCAACTTTTAACTATCGGCTGTTAACTGTTAACCTCACACTATCGCATAGAGTCACCCTAACTAATACAGTTGATCACATAGACGCAAGAGCTTGCCATAAACAATACTCTTTTCATGCATGAGAAACGGCGTCTATTTCTTGCGATGGAAAACGGATAAAGAAAATGGCGTGAAGAAGTGGATTAAGCACTAGGTCTAGGAGCATCGCTCAGGCAGCCCTTGTAGCACCCATCATTTACCTAAACTACCTGCTATAGAGTAGCTCTGGCAACGTGATACATTCTCTGGTATTTTTTAACGTTTCCAGAGCCTGCCTGACCCTGCCGAACGGGCTCTGCTGAAAGACTTTCGTCTTTCTTCGCTACAAACGCGGCCAGGGCGATGCCCTTTTTTTGATACGAGATATAATCTTTAACAAATTCAAAAGTGCATTAAAAAAAGAAACCCGGAACAGCGATTAGCTATTCCGGGTTTCTTTTTTTCTCTTTTATTTCAAACTCAACGCTTATTCAAACGCTCCGTTGTAATCACTTTATTTTGCGCATCTAATAATTGTACCAGATACAATCCATTTGGCAAGGTGGCTACATCGTACTTCTCTTCCTGATCTATCACATCATACAATTTAAGCGGGCTCCCAATTAGGCTCAAGATTTTAATCTTACTTACATTCTTCACCTTAGACAACTTAATATAATGTGTCGCAGGGTTCGGATAAACCTTAATTTTAGGATTTTGTGTATCAATTCTACTTGTATTCAAAGCGGCAATGGCACTAGCATTACTACTCGCTGTTTGCGACCAGACTACTCCCAGAAAGAGGAAAGAAAGTATGGAGGTGAGTAGTAAAGTTCTTTTCATATTTGAATTTAGGATGCTGTTATTTATTCTGTTTGTAAAGCAAGGTTGTTTGCTCATCTCCTTTCTTATGCCAACAAAGTAAGTTAAAATTATGGGCAACTCAAACTTATTGTGTACCCCTTAATGAATCTTTAACAAAAAATCGTTGAGAAACTATATCATAATAATACAAAAATTAAACCAGTGAGCGTTAAGAAACCCGCCCTTTGACGAATTGTTGACGTTTAAGTGATCTTAAGGATATAAAAGATGCCCTGTACCTAAAGTACTACTTTGTAATACGCGGCACAGGGCATTTTGTTTAAAACAACTTAGGACAAATTGATAACTGTCTGGAGACCGATTACCCTCTATCTAAACAAAGTCACATCTCCTTTATAAAACCCGATGTAACCATCAATAAATTCTATCTCCACCATATAAACAAATACGCCGGGGTTCATCATATTTCCTCTGAAACTGCCATTCCAACCGTGCTCTTTTTTATTAGGATCGAAAATGGTTTGCTCAAAAATAGATTCTCCCCATCTGTTATAAATGTAGAGATAATTGATCTGCTTGATCTGAGCGCTATCCCCATAAATCATAAAGATGTCATTTGTCAAATCATCATTAGGAGAGAAAGCCGATGGAATAAATACCTTTCGGTCGATGTCTACATCTACGCGAATTCGGGCTTCGGCACTACAACCATTGATGTCCGTAATTTCCGCAGCAACGTATCCACTGCTTACGGTCTGAATACTAATGGTAGAGCAATCTTCTGTTTGACAATCATAATCATAAGCCGTCTGCCATACGAACGATTCTATTTCATCTGGAGAAAGATTCACGTTGGCTGTAATCAAAGCGCTATCTCCAAGTGACAATTCAACCTCTCCTTCCAGTCCGAACACAATTGGATCTGGTTCTGTAATTGTAATCAACGTACTCCATTCACAACCATTGGCATCTTCCAAGCTAAGCTCGTAATCCCCTGCCGTTAGTTCCGGGTAGAAATTATCATTTGCATAAGTCGATCCATCAAAGGAATAGACATAAGGAGCTGTCCCTCCTTCTACCCCAGAAATGATAAGCACTCCTGAGTTTTCGCCATAACAATTAGGCATATCCAATTCATAGATAGCCGCTTCCGGTAAGTCCTCATTTTGAGAAACAATCGTATTTGCCACAGCCGTGCAACCATTGTTATTGTTTACTACAATCAAATTGTAAGAACCCGATGTACCAACCGTTACTTCCAATGTCGTTCCCAATTCTATGTCTGAAGAATCTAACCATTGATAAGTGAAATTACCTCCACTGGAAGAACCAGCTCCATTCAAGCTCACTTCTTCTACCTGACAATCCAATTCTTCCGGCATTCCAATAATAGCCGTCGGCGCTTCAATATCTTGCTCAACTATAATACTGAAATCACTGCTACAACCATTCGACGTATTTGTAACAACAATAGTATAAATACCAGGACTGCTTGCTTCTGACATAATATTATCCGCAGCTCCACTTAGTCCCGTACCTGTCCAATTGTAAACAATATCAGCACCTGTTTGAGAGCCTGTACCATCTAGCTCGGTGGTCAAAATATTACAATCTAACATTGTAGGCGGATTCGCATTAACCGTTGGATAGCTTACATTATTTACTACCGTTAAAACATCTGTTGCTGTGCAGCCTGTTTCTGTATTAGTTACCAAAACGGTGTAATCTCCATCTTCAGTTATATTGCTCAAGGTCGCATCAGATCCCAATACATTACCATCCACATCGGTCCATTCGTAAATCATAGCTGCTCCCGGAGCAGAAATAATTAAGTCCACTTCTTCTGTATTACAATCCAAACTGCTAAGTGGTGTATTTACCACAAGTTCTGGAGGTAGGTTATTTGGGAGCACTTCTACTTCATCAGGAGAAGAGGTACAACCGTTGGAAAGGTAGGTAACCACCAAACTATAGGTTCCAATTTGATCAACTTCCGGGGTCGGATCGTTTACGTTTGTCGAATTGATACCAGGCCCGGTCCATTCTATCACATAACCTACATCATAATTCTGACCCGGTTGTAATGTCGTTGTTGTATTATCACAAGTCAATTCCTGATTCAAACCAGCTAAGGCAATTGGAACATCTGCACTTTCAGTTACGACCACTATGTCTGAAGCGGTACAACCAGTAAGTACGTTGGTAATAACCAGTTCATAAGGACCACTTGCAGATACCGTTGGCGTTAGGGTATTTTCATTTCCATCAATAACAAGACCCAGACCATCCCAAGTAATTTGATAAGCCGCGCCAGCTGAAGAACCAGCAGCATTCAAAGCGTTCATCGGTTCCCCACAGGTCAGTTCTATTGGATCGCCCGCTATCGCCATAGGCTGTTCATTGATAACAATATCAACTGCTACATTTTGTGCAGGGCAGGCCGGACCAGCGGTTACTTCATATTGGAAAGTATAGGTTCCTGGCATTTGGTTGTTCGTATTAAAATTACCAGAACCAGCATCAAAGGCTGCTCCCTGAGATGGATTAGCAGACACTTCTGTCCACATTCCATTTGTATCTTCATCAGTTACCAAATCAGCTAAGCTTAACAATGTACTTTCATCTGTGCATAAGTCCGTAGGACCGTTGGCTACACCAGCATTCACTTCCTGATCTACGGTAATCACTTCCGTAAATATATCAGGGCAATTCAATGCCTGTGGATTCGTAAATTCATATTGAATAATGTATTCACCGGCATCAGAGCCAGCGGCATCAAAGTCACTACCCGTGAGCATGGCTGGATTGGTTCCGATTGGCGAAGCAATAATCGACCAGACACCCGGCTCTATTGTACTGATAGTGCTGTTTAAGTCCAGCTGACCACCACTATTACAAAGTGGTGTAGTGGGTAAGAAAGTTGCTCCTCCACAAGTACAGTCGATTACAGTAACGGTTATCGGATAACTTAATTCAGGACAAGGTGTAATTGCACTGTTGGTTGTATAAACAAAATTATAAGTACCCGCAGTGACTCCATCAAAATTAATATTATTGAACAATCCAGAAGCGCCGGAACCATCTGTATCTTCCCAGGTTCCATTGGCATCTCCACTGAGTACCAAACCATACAGGTCAAGGAATGAACCAGATAATTCTGTATTACAAATTTCCGCATTGTCTTGCAAAATTGCTCCTGGCAAATTAACCACATTAACAGCTATTATCGTTTCTCCTGTACAACCTCCTGCGTCCGTTACCGTTACGCTATAGTCACCAGTGGTATTTACTTCTAACATTTGTTCTACAGAACCTGTAGACCAAGCATATTCAGCAAAACCAATTCCTACATCCAGCGAAGTAGTCTCTCCTTCACAGAAGGCAGGAACACCTGAAATAACAGGATTCAAAGAAGTGCTTTCCGTTATTGTGGTTGATCCAATTGCGGAACAACCATTTGTGTCCGTAACCGTCACCATATAATCGCCCGCCTGACTTGTACTGATACTTTGTCCGATATCACCAGTAGACCAATTCCAGGAAGCATAAGTACCCGCGTCCAGTGTTGTAGAATTACCTGTACAGAAAGTCGTTGATCCAGCAATAATGGGTTCAGGGTTGGAGTTCGTAGCAACATTTACCGTAGCAGAACCACTACAGCCTGAAATATCATATACAATTACTTCATAGTTCCCTTCCGCTAATACAGTTATACTCGGCGTATTGTCGCCAGTAGACCATTCATAAGTCTCCCATCCTGCGCCAGCATCTAACAAGGTGTTTTCACCATCACAGAAAGACAAGTCTCCCCCAACTATTGGTATAAGCTCTGTGTTTTCAGTAACCGTTATAGAAGCTTCTCCAGTACAACCATTTGCATCTACAACGAGTACAGACACATCCATCCCTGTTGTCAGGTCAATAGTTGGAGTCACTGCTCCAGTCGACCATTGATAGATGGCATAATTTCCATCAACAGATAAACTCGTGGCATTCCCGGAACAAAAAGAAGAAGGTCCCAGAATAGAAGGATCCGGATTTTGATTTTGAACAATATCTAAACTCGTCTCTGCAGTACAACCATTATCGTCCGTTATTATTACGCCGTAGTTTCCGCTTGTCATAGCCTCTACCGTTTGTGTAGTGGCACCATTCGACCATAAGTATTCGGCATAACCAACTCCAGCATCTAACAAGCTGTTTTCATCTCCACAGAAAGTGGTAAGCCCACCTATAGATACTACCGGATTGGTGTTAATAACTACAGCTACTGTACCATCTCCCGTACAACCACTGGCATCAGAAACCGTAACGGTATAATCGCCTGCTATGTTTGTACTAATAGATTGTGTAACTCCACCTGTTGACCAAACATAATTTTCAAAACCAGCTCCAGCATCCAACGTCGAGATTCCTCCATCACATAAAGACAAGTCACCTGAAATCGCAGGGTTTAAAGAAATACTTTCTGTCACATCAATTTGCGCTTCAGCGGAACAACCGTTCACATCTGTCACCAGCACGGTATAGCTACTTGCTGTACTCACCTCCAATGTTTGGGTTGTTGTTGTTCCGTCAGACCATAAATAAGAGGCATAATCTCCCGCATCTAAGGTCGTGGAAGTTCCAATACAGAAAGTAGTAGACCCGCCGATAACCGGCTCTGGTAATCCATTCGAGACTACGGCTACTTCTACGGTTCCGGTACAACCTATTGCATCGGTCACCAGTACGTTGTATTGTCCGGTGGTACTTACGATGATCTCTTGCGTATTCATATTGTTAGACCACTCGTAGGTAAATCCTGAAGGAGCCGTCAACGTAGTAAATGTACCTTCACAGAAAGACAATTCACCAGCTATCGTTGGTTCAAGGTTCTCATTTTCGGTAACGGAAATTGCGGCTTCCGCAGTACAACCTGAATCCAGACTTACGATAACACTATAGTCTCCTCCAGTATTTACCATTATGGATTCCGTATCCGAACCTTCTGACCATTCGTAAGTGGCATAGGTTTCATTTAGCGCCAGGGTAATTTCACTTCCGGTACAGAATACAGTCACCCCTAAAATGAGCGGTTCTGGATTTTCATTAACAACGGCTTCTATTGTTTGTTCTGCCGTACAGTTATTTGCATCGGTTACCGTGACACTGTAAGTTCCGGAAACGGTTACTGTTAGATCTTGATTCAGCGATTGATCTGACCATAGGTAATCTACAAATCCGGCACCAGCATCCAGGGTAATGCTTTCTCCTTCACAAGCCGGACTATTACCAAGCACTGCGATTGTAGGATTATTGTTTTCCGAAATTTGAATACTGGTTTCTCCCGTACAGCCACTAGCATCGGAAACAGTCACGTCATAGCTTCCGGCGCCTACCACCTCTAAGGTTTGTGTATCATCTCCGGTAGACCAGGCATAGGTTTCAAAACCAGTTCCAGCATTCAACAAACTATTTCCGCCTTCGCAGAAACTCAAGTCGCCAGATATCACCGGATTCAGAGAAGAGCTTTCCTCTACCATAAATTCCGCTTCTCCACTACAACCACTGGCATTCGTGACTGTTACCGTAAATGTGTTTTCTGTTGTTACTTCTATTGTTTGTTCAACCGAGCTATTTGACCAGCTATAGGTTTCATATCCCGTTCCTGCGTCCAATACAGAAGAACTTCCGACACAGAAAGTTGTCGACCCTGCGATGACTGGTTCTGGGTTTGCGTTTAGCGCAACATTGACACTGGCTTCTGCGGTACAACCATTATCGTCGATTACTTGTAAGGTATAAGTTCCCGAGGCATCTACGCTGATGCTTTCGCCAGCCGTTCCATCCGACCAGTCATAAACAACAAAGGTACCATCTGCGCTTAGTTCGGTGGATTCCCCATCGCAAATAGCAGTTATTCCATCAATATTTAATTGTGGTAATGTATTTTCAGTAATCATAATAGCTACTTCACCGGAACAACCATTCTCATCAGTGACGATAACACTGTATTCGCCAGAGGCGTCCGCAATTATGGTTTGTCCATTGCCCCCCTGACTCCATTCATAAGTTTCATATCCTGCTCCTGCATCCAATTCACTACTTGCGCCTTCACAAAAAGAAAGAACACCAGCTATTTGTGGACTTAAAGAAGTATTTTCTATAATTGTTATCATTGCCTCTGCCGTGCAATTATTGTTATCGGTTACGGTAACTGTATATATTCCACCAGCTACAACTTCGATTGTTTGTGTACCTGATCCCTCCGACCAGAGATAAATCGCATAACCTGCTCCGGCATCTATGATGGTGCTATTGCCTTCGCAAAAAGAAGCGACACCTGTTATGGTTGGTATTGGTAATGGATTGACTGTTACATCAATGGAATTTTCTGCGATACAACCCCCAGCGTTTGTTACTGTTACCGAATAAGTTCCGGAAACAGCCACCGTAATGTTTTCACCAGACGTTCCATCCGACCAGCTATAGGTAGCGAAGGTTTCATCTGTCCCTAACAAGGTGTTTCCATCCTCACATAAAACAGCCAGTCCGGTAACATTTACAATCGGCAATGCATTTTCGGTAACGACAATAGCCGTTTCTCCAGTACATCCACTGGCATCAAAAACGGTCACACTGTAAGTACCTGGGGCAGTAGCAGTGATCGTTTGGCTTACCGCTCCTCCAGTCCAGCTATAGGTATCAAAAACACCCGCATCTAACATGGTGCTTTCCCCTTCGCAATATTCGGGCAGCCCTGCAATAGCTGGCAATAGTGAATCATTTTCGGTAACGGTAATGGAAGTCTCTCCCGTACAACCATTGGCATCGGTAACGGTTACATCATAATCGCCGGGAAGATTCACTGTAATGTTTTGTGTACCTGTTCCTGTTGACCAGACATATACGCTGTACCCTCCTCCTGCATCCAGTGTCGAAGAACTTCCAGCACAGAACGTACTTGCACCAGAAATAAATGGTTGTGGTGGTGGATTTTCATCAATGACAATAAACGTCTCGGCAGTACAACCAGCGAGGTCAATTACAAAAATGCTATAATTCCCTGGTTCTGTGATCGTGGTTGTTTGGCTAACGTCTCCATTAGACCAAAGGTAACCGCTATAACCACCTCCTGCATCTAACAAGGTGTTTTCGCCTTCACAATAAACAGCATCACCCACAATTACAGGGGGCGTTATTTGATTCAAAACGACTTCTGTATTTTGTAATTCTGCGGCACAGCCATCTACGATTATCTGTACGTCATAAAAACCAGGAGCAGTAGCATCCGATGGATTCTGATCAAAAGAAATATATCCATTTGGGCCAGTCCATTCATAGCTAATGGTATTCCCAGGGGTACCCGTCGTTGAGAATAATTCTATTACCTGATCGGGACAATAAGGACCGGTATTGAACGCAAGAGCATCTGGAGCAAGGGCAATAATAACCTCTGTAAAAGCCTCTGGAGAATCACAACCATCTACGTTAATAATGACGGAGTAAAAACCTGGTTCTGTAGCATCTAAAGGAACTTCCTCTGTAGAGGTATATCCGTTAGGACCTGTCCAGGAATAGGTATTAAATCCTCCTGGGACTGAAGTACTGGCAAAGAGTTCTATTAATTGATTGGCACAATAAGGTCCTGTATTTGATGCATCAGCATCTGGTCCAGGAGCCAATGTAACTTCTGTTATTGCGTCCATCGATACACAACCGGATGGAGAAGTAACCTGCAAAATATAAAAGCCTGGCTCTGTTGGATCAGAAGGATTCTGCTCGATAGAGAGATATCCGTTAGGGCCTGTCCAAAAATAGAGACTACCTGGTTCGGTAGAGTCTCCGATTAATTGAATAAGTGCTCCTTCACAATAAGGCCCAGTGTTAAAGGCAACAGCCACTGGTCCCTGTACGATTTCTATCTCAATTGCTTCTCCTCCTGTACATCCGAAGTTATCGGTATAAATATAAGTGAAGTTATATATACCAGGCCCCATTGTACTTGGGAAAAGATCCCCATTAGGGGCAATACCCGGACCACCCCACACTCCTCCAGAAGGTGTAGCTATAAGGGTCAGAAAAAACAGCTCTTCACAGATAGGCCCCGGATCAGCCAGGACTACAAGAGGAGTTGGATTCATTATAACGACTATGTCAGATATATCCTCACAACCATTTCCATCAGTTACCGTAACCGTATATTGCCCTTCATCGAAACCAAATATGAGATCTCCTGACATTGGTCCGGCGGGAGTATCCCAATCGAAAGTATAATTTCCATCTCCTCCATTAGCCACTACAGTTATCTCAATAAATTCGTCTTCTTCACAATAAGAAGCAGGATCCGGAGATATAATGGCCTCTGGTGAATCGTATACTTCTATCGTAATAGTAGCAGTCGGAGGGCAAGCAAGAGTATTCGTGTAAACAATGTTATAAGTCCCTGGACCTGTAGAAGGATCGAAGACGCCTCCAGGTGCATTCCCACTCCAGGTTCCTCCCGGAGGACTGGCCGTTAAGAAAACAGAAGGTTCTGAATCACAAAAAGGACCAACAGGATTAAGTGCTATAACGCTACAAGCCCCTTCTGTGATGGTCACATCTGCGGTGCAAGTTACGGGCCCGCTGCCATCATCTACAGTTATAGTCACGGTGTTAATCCCCACATCATTACACCCAAATGTAGAGATGTCCAAAGTTACTTCAGCAGCAGCGCAACCATTTATGGTAACATTAGAAACATCCTCTGGTGTAATAATCGCCATACAGTTCGCATCCAATGCTCTGCTTATATCTACACAAGCCAGCTCTACCGATCCAGTTCCTGAATCAAAAACAAAGCATTGATTATCTAACCAATCAACACCGTCATTGGCACCAAAAGGACCATCGTAGCTGTTACCGTCTAGATTGAAACGACCAACCTGTTCAAAGTTAATATTATCTCCACTGTTATAACCAACGGTAGCAGCAGAGCCGCCGAAGGGACCACCACCAGAAGCGGTTCCGGTAGTCCAGTTCATATCTCCATATCGAAATTGAATGTTGTTTCCGATGCCAATGATTGGAGCCGTTCCATCACTGATGATAAGTTGGAAGGTATTTAAAGGACTACAGTTCATGCTAAACCATCCGACATCTTCCCAGGTAACGATCATATAATTCCCAAACAATTTATATACCGCCTGTCCGCAGGCCGTATTCCGGGTATCTACGTCTGCCCAAAAAGGAGCTATCATCGGAACGGCATACGGGAATCCATCCGGACTAAATTGGGCAACTCCTTGGGTAAAGGAGACATTCCCATTCGTATTTATATAACAATCGGTGTACGTGCTTCCACAAAAGCTAAAAGCAAACCCCATATCTGGAATGTACAGGGAGCCATCATCGTTTCTCGGAACGAGGGTATAAGTAGGATCCGGCGACATAAAGCCATCTGAGCATTCTGCATCTACCCCTCTTTGAAAACCACCAGTTGGGTCTGTGGTATTTGTTTCTTTGGAAGCAAGTAGCTCTTCTTCGGAGATATATCCATTGTCGTATAATTCCTGAAGTGACAATCCGATCCTTTCATTTTTCCGATCCGCAACGGATTGTCCTATGCAAAGGAGGGCAGAAAAAGAGAATACAAAGGTTAGTAGTAAAATTCTTTTCATAATACGGGAGATTGGTTTAAACAGTTTTTAGAACTTTGGTCAAGGTTCTTCAATATTTTTGGGGTAGTCCTGCCCTTAAAGCTTGTTATGGAATTAACAATCAACAGGTCAAAAAAATGACTCAAAATAAGAGTGTTGTTGTTTACTTTGGATGAAATTAAAGTATGATATGCTTTTGAAGGAAGGAATGAGAGGGTCAAAAACAAATAAGCCGCATGTAATTCAGTTGAATTACATGTAGGTCGGTGAATAGCAAGTTGTTAAATTTCCCAATATCCCTTTTCAAAATAAAGGGCTCTCAAAATTATATCGTTTAAATTACTAATAATATCAAAATTATCCAAGGAAATGAGGGGATTTGCGGGATTTGCGGGATTTGAGCAAATAGCAGACAATCAATATTCTAGAGAAAAGCAGAGCAAAGAGATCTACTTATCTTCCCTTTTAATATCAATTAAACAAATC
>JBLHRR010000116.1:0-18037 GCA_047626155.1 Saprospiraceae bacterium
GACAGAAGACAGAAGACAGAAGACCGGAAACAGAAGACAGAAGACCGGAAACCGAAGGCCGAAGACCGGAAACCGGAAACCGAATAACCTATATTGAAATGCTAATTTAAGAAGGAATTTGCGGGATGATTTCCCAATTAGGGAATTGCGCCCACTGAACCCCCTCAGACTATTCTCCCATCAGGCGCTTAACATTTTCTAAATTCTTTTTAAATAACTCGATATCTCTATCCTCATTTTCAGTAGCAAGCTCCACCGCTCTTTGATATTGTTTAAGGGAAGCTTTTAAGTTTCCATTTATCATTAACGATTCCCCGTAACTATCGAATACATTAGCAGAATTTGGAGAGAGCATCGTATTTGCTCGAAATATTGATTCCGCTATTTTGGGCTTTTTATGCTCCATTAAATATTCATAACCAAGCATATTAATATCTCCTTCGCCAAATAATTTCGCATCTCTGCATTGGGTTAAACCCTGGAGAATTGACGCTTCCGATTTCCCAGCCGTATAATGATCCAATTTACTTTGCAAATCCAAAAACAATTTATTGTATCTTTCTTTTGTTTTGGTTCGATACCCTTCAGCAGCTTTCTTTGCCAATTCGTGTGTTTTATCTAAAGCTTCCTCAACGCTTGTTTCTATTTCAGGGATTACGCCAACGCCTTCCCAATTGGTTTTTGTAATTGGATTAATTGCTTTTCCTGTTGGAATAAAAACACTCAAATTTTCATTGATGCCCCTGGTACCTCCCGGATTCGCGCCACCTCCCGTAGTTTGACCTACTAAAGTAGCTCTTTTTTGAGTTTGCATATTGTATGAAAATTCTTCAGCCCCTGAAAAAGTTTTCTCACTCGTTATTACAAATAAGGGCACATCGGGCATTTTAATTCCTCCGACTTCATCTAGTGTCCAAAATTCGCGTGTTTCATTTCCTGCTCTATAATAAAGACTATTCAAATGCAATTTCTGATCAAAGAAATAACTGCATAAATACTGAACCATGCTTGGACTCCCGCCTCCATTTTTGCTCAAATCGATAATGACCGCATCGGTTCTAGCCATTAATTTCATGTACGCATCGGCAATTGCTTTTCCACTTTCTAATCCTGCAAAACCCCTTAAATCTAAATAGCCTACATTTCCTTCCAGAATCCTAACGGTACTAAATCCGGAATTTGAATTTCGCGATCTATTGATTCGGCCAAGACGTTCTTCAAGCATTCTTTCCGGTGAATTTTCCGGAGCCACATAAGGCCTGTTGGCTGTTATCCGCATATGTTTGTCTTTATTAATAGCTTGCACTGATTCCGTTAAAGCTGCAGCAAAAGTTTCATCATTTTCAAAGGAATCAAAGTGGCCTTCTTTCCATTGCGCCATTAAGTGTTCTTCCGTTTGTTTAGCCACTTCAGGAAATACATAAAAATCATTCATTAATTGCGAAAGTCTGTGTATGGCTTGTTCTTTATATTTTTTGGTAAATGAATTCAAATACTCAATTGGATATTTTGTAATCAAAGCATCTGTATCTACTCCTAATTCTTTCAATACCTTTATCCCGTATTCGTTACCTGGATTTAATTTTACAGAGGTCGAATAATTTTCAATTGCTTTTTCTTTATCACCTGATTTTAACAATGCTTCTCCATAGCTGTCGTAGGTGTTAAAAGAATTTGGAAATGCGTCTACATTTATCTTGAGCAGCGCAATGGCTACTTCCAATTTATCTTTCCCCAGATAATAATAACCTAATTGATTTAATTGATTTTCGGAGAAATTATATTTTTCCGATTCATTCTTTTTAAGTTCTGCGTAGGTCGCTGCAATCTCAACAATGTCCTTACTATCAATTATATTTTTCAGTTTACTCGAAATAGGAAGTTTTATCTGACAACGATTTCCCAATGATTTCCCTGTTTTCCAATATACCCAATCACAAAATACTCGTCTGTATATATTATGTCCTGCACCTCCATTTGTAACCATGACAAAGCCATCATTGCTTACCGGGTCTACGCTAAAAGTGGCATGCCAGCCGGTATTGGCTCCTCCATGCCCCCTCAATACCATTGAAGTCCCTGGAATGGAATCCACTTGATAACCCAAACCATAAGACCCCTCTGATGCGGTGGCGGGTTCCATCATTTGTTGAATTACATCTGTTGTTAACACCTTATTATATTTTTCGTTATTTTTATCTTGATAACAACTAGCTTGCGCAAAACGTACGAAGTCTTCAATCGTTGTGTGTAATCCGGCCGCTGCTTGGGCGGTAAACAACTCGAAGTCAATCTCTTCACCAAAATTATTATATTCTAAAGAGGAGGTCTTCATTATTTTTTCGTCAATTGTATAACTACTGTTAGACATTCCAAGGGGATTTAATATTTGTGTTTGGATGTAGTCTTCAAATTTCTGTTTGGTGACCTCTTCAATGATCAGCTGGAGAATAGAATATCCTCCTCCTGAATACTTCCATTTCGTTCCAGGTTCCATAATTATTTCCACACGTCCAGGGCCATTATTTTTACCATTTAGGGATTCTTCAATAGTCGGTAATTTATCCTTAGGCGACCACCCAGGGTATCCATGCAATGATAAACCCGCAGTATGACTTAATAACCTTCTTATGGTAACTTCATTTGAATTAAAATCTGATTTTGGTAAATGCCATCTACTAAGGTATTTTTCAGCAGATGCGTCGAGGTCAATTTTACCTTCTTGTACTAATTTCATTACCCCCCAAGCTGCCACTGTTTTGGAAATCGACCCTATATTAAAACCTGTTTCTGAAGTGACCTTGACCCTTTTTTCAATATCAGAAAAACCATAACCCTTTTGTAAAATAATTTCACCATTTTCAATGATGGCAATGGCTGCTCCGGGAACAATAAAGTCATTGAGCAATTGAGGCATTTTTTGATCCAATTCATTCACAAATTGTGCTATATCTTTCGATTCTTTTTGAGCACTTACCGAAAAAGGAATCAAGAAAGCGAGGGAGAGTACTAAGTTTTTAATCATTTGGTTATGTTTTATAATTTTAATTATTTGATTTGTTTTAAAATGATGTTCGAAGTTGAAGGCTTGATTTTCATCTTGAGTAGGGTTGATTTAAAGACTTAAGCGCAATATAGTTAAAACAAGCCCTAACCTAAAGTTTGATAGGAATTCCATTGCTAGGCTCCAAACGGAAATTTTGAAACCATATTGATCAACCTTTCAGGTTATTCAACAATTTGTGAATTTGTTTTTTGGACAGTACTTTAAGCGACTCAGACGTGAGGGAGAAATAAATAGGTTACTTTTTTAAAAATATTTTCGCTTTTACTTGCATAACTAGACGAGTGGTCATATATTTGAGCTATTATTAGAATATATCAAAGATGGCAGTAAAAGAAAATATAAAATCAGAGATTCTCTTAGAAAAAGGAATAGAAATTCTTTGGTCCAAAGGATATAATGGCACTAGTGTGAATGACATTGTAAAGGCTGCCGATGTCCCTAAAGGATCCTTTTACTTTTACTTTGATAGTAAGGAAGATTTTGTAGTAAAAGCATTGCAAAAGTACTTTGTACGAATGTTTGCCCGCTCTAAAATCATACTTAATGATACTAGTATATCCCCGAAAGGAAGGCTGATTAATTTTTATGAATTCCGGATAAAAACCCTTAAGGAAGACCTCAAGCTTGAAAAAGGATGTATGGCTTGCAACTTAGGAAATGAAGTAGGGGAACACAATGAAAACATAAGAAAAGCAGTTTTGAACATTCATAATAAGTCAGTGCAATCCATCGTAAAAGTAGCAAAGGAAGCACAGCAAACGGGAGAAATAGACGCTTCCATTAATGTAAAAGATTTCATCGAATTTATTGAAGACGCAGGCAAAGGAGCCATGGTCAGCATGAAAGAAATGAAGAGTGCCTATCCCATAGATAATTTCTTGAAAATGGTGACAGAGGTTTTATTGAAATAATATTTTTTTGTAAAGCTACTAGACGAGTGGTCAACAAATTTGAGGGATTATTGTTAATCCATATCCAGACCAGATAAATAAACGAATAATATTTTTTTGTCTAGTTACTAGACGAGTGGTCATGTTTTAATATGGTGGCCCATATCTTAATACTTTTTTTTATCCAGTTACTAGACGACTGGTCAACCCTTTTAAAAAATTTAAAAATGAGCGGAATTAAAAAAACCAAAGAAGTTACAAACAGCTTCGCCAAGCGATGGGCAGAAACAGTGATTAAATTCAGATGGCCAGTACTCGGTTTATCTTTATTATTAGCACTCGGTCTGGGGTCAAATGCAAAAATGGATTTTGACGGAGATTACCATGTATTTTTTAGTGAGTCCAATCCAGAAATGGAGGCATTTGATGCTTTACAAGAAAAGTACTCAAAAGATGATAACATTGTCTTAGTACTTACCCCTGATAATGGAGATGTTTTCACCCGAGAAAACTTAGCCGCAATAGAAGAGCTCACGGCAGAAGCCTGGAACACCCCTTACTCTTCCAGGGTGGACGCCGTCACCAACTTCCAGTACACTCGGGCAGTTGACGATGACCTTTTTGTTGATGATCTTTCCTTCGAGTCTATGAATAAAACGGACCAGGAAGTAAAAGAGATAAGAGCAAATGCACTTAGTGAACCGTTGTTAGTCAATAGACTTTTAAATGAAAAGGGAAGTTTGACTGCGGTCAATATTACGGTCAAACTTCCGGCTAAGGATAGTGCGGTGGAGATTCCGGAAGTAACTACTTCTGTACGACAGCTCATTGCAAATTTTCAGGAAAGCCATCCCAATTTTCAAGTTCATACTTCTGGATTGGTGCCACTTAATACGGCATTTTTCGAATCTTCGATGAATGATCTGATGCTGAGTATGGGCATGTTTCTGATCGTAATCATTATAACATTGTTATTAACCCGAAACGTAGCCAGCACATTTGCTACCCTGGTCGTGGTTCTTTTTTCCATCATGAGTGCCGCGGGTTTTGTAGGGCTCATGGGGATTAGATTGACGCCACCTTCTTCTGTTTTTCCGACCATGATTCTTACACTAGCAGTGGCCGATAGTATTCACATTCTCATCACGATGCTACAAAAAATGCGGCAGGATGGTCTGGATAAAACGGCAGCGCTCATTGAATCGATACGACTCAATTTTGTGCCAGTACTCATCACGAGTCTGACAACGGTCATCGGGTTTCTAACCATGAATTTTGGTGATGTTCCTCCATTTTGGCACTTAGGAAATATCACGGCATTTGGTATGACCATGGCCTTTATATATTCGACCACTACGCTTCCAGCATTAATGTCTGTACTTCCTGTAAAAGTAAAACAGCGAACAAAAGTAGAGGCAGGAAAGACGAGTTGGTATACCTCTTTTGGAAAATTAATTACCCAGCATCCAATCCGATGGAGTTTAGCTTCTATCGCTGTAATCGGAGTACTTACATTCTTTGCGACTAAGAATGTTTTTAATGATGAGTTTGTCAATTATTTTGATGAGTCTGTTCCCTTCAGAACCGATACCGATTACATCAGCAAAAACTTAACGGGGATTTACAATGTAGAATTTTCAATTGGTAGTGGTGAAAGTGGAGGCATCAACAACCCGGAATACTTGCAAAACCTAAATCAATTTGAAGATTGGCTGAAGGAACAACCAGAGGTGGTACACGTCAATGCTTACAGCGAAGTGGCTCGACGAGTAAACCGATCCATGCACGGTGATGATCCTGCTTTTTATAAGGTTCCTGATAATAGGGAAGAGGCGGCTCAATATCTTTTGCTGTACGAACTTTCTTTGCCTTTTGGACTCGACCTCAATAATCAAGTCAACGTAGATAAATCCGAAACGAGACTAACAGCTACTATTGAAAATGTGTCCAGTGTAGAAATGATTGCCTTTACAAAAAGAGCAGAAGGTTGGTTGGGGAATAATACTCCCGAAGTGATGCATGCTCTAGGTGTTAGTCCAACGCTGATGTTTTCTACCCTTGGTTTCCGACAAGCGGATAGCATGTTTATTGGAAACATTATAGCGCTCCTGCTTATTTCTCTGATCCTGATGTTTGCTTTAAGAAGTTTCAAATTGGGCTTACTCAGTATTATACCAAATGTAGCACCAGTGTTAGTAGGGTTTGGAATATGGGCACTTTACAAAGGCCAGATCAATACGGGAATGGTCATCGTATTCGGTATGACGCTGGGAATTATAGTAGACGATACAGTACACTTTATGAGCAAGTTTTTACGCGCGCAAAGAGAATATAATTATGATGCCCGACAAGCAGTCATCTATGCTTTTGAGACGGTTGGAAAAGCATTGGTTACCACGACGCTGGTCTTGCTGGCAGGATTCCTGGTACTGTCCACTTCCTCTTTTGCACTCAATAGTTATATGGCAAGAATCACTGCCATTATTATCCCGGCAGCATTAATCATAGACTTTATTTTACTGCCTTCTTTACTCATTCTCGTTAGCAAAAAAAGCACGAATCAACTTTCTGATAACCCATTGGAAATTCAACCAGTACCTATTCACAATAATTAAAATAAGTAACAACAAAAAAATTACTTAGGCCACTGCCATCATTTAGTTAAAGCTAAACGACGGAGTGTATAGTGGCTTAGATTATTTTTTGTGTAATACTAAGGAGTCAGGGGGTCCGTTTTCCTCGACCGAGCAAAACGGATCTCTGACCCCAATTATTTCTTAATCTTTAAAAATTTAATAAAATGAAAAATTTAATAATTGTACTTATCTCCCTAGTCACTTTTGTAAATCTCAATGCACAAAGCGCAGAACAAAAAGGCTTGGAAGTAGCCAAAGCAGCGGAAGCCGCCGACGAAGGATTTGGTAGTTCTATCGTAAATTTAAAAATGACTTTGAAAAATAAAAATGGACAAACCAGTGAACGGTTCATGGTTACTAAAACCTTGGAACTGACGGAAGACGGAGATAAATCCCTCATCGTATTCAACAGTCCTAAGGATGTAAAAGGTACGGCCACTCTTACATTTACCCACAAGGATGGCGCAGATGATCAGTGGTTATTTCTTCCATCTATTAAAAGGGTGAAAAGAATTGCGTCGAATAACAAGTCGGGGCCATTTGTAGGAAGTGAATTTGCCTATGAAGATTTGTCTTCCCAAGAAGTGGAAAAGTACAACTACAAATTTTTGGAAGAAAAAGGCGAGCTGATCACTTTAGAACAGGACCCGGTCGATCCCAAATCTGGTTATACTCGACGAGTAGTGACTTACAATAAAGACAAAGGATACCGAGTGGAGAAAGTAGTGTTTTATGATCGTAAGAATTCACCTTTAAAAACACTGACTTATTTCGGTTACGAGTTGTACAAAGAGAAGCATTGGAGGGCTGCTAAATTTGTGATGACAAATCAACAAACTGAAAAAGAGACGACACTTGAATTTAGCGAATACGACTTTGATGTGAAATTGTCAGATAGCGATTTTAGTCAGGGGGCATTAAAGCGGGCTAAGTAGAATTTGCAGCTATTAGCAGTTGGCTTCCCTCAACCGCGTTTTCGAATGCGTTAGAAGGAGCCAAGAGCTAATAGCTCATTTTAAATCTCCAGCAATATTCTATACGGTTAAAGAACTTCGGACTTTATTCTAAAATATCAAAACAAAAAATCAATTTAAATGATAGCCCCGAAAAAAAATATATTTCTTCAACTGATGATCCTTCTGCTAAGCTTCAACACTTATGCACAAGAAGAAAGCAAAAATAAATTGATCCACGATTTCGAATTGGAGCTAAATGTAGAGTATCGTTATTTTTTTGAAAACGGGCTTTATCAAGATCAGAAGAACCATTTTCCATCCTTGAGTATTAAACCTAAGTATAGTGTTGAATGGAACGATGCCTATGACCGAATCACCTTCGAAGGTTTTTTCAGATGGGATCGGGATGAACAAAGAACACATTGGGACATCAGAGAATTGTATTACCAAAAAGCAAAAAACAGATGGGAATTCAATGTCGGATTAAAGAAGGTGTTTTGGGGGGTGACGGAAAGTAATCACCTTGTTGACATTATCAACCAAACAGATCAGGTAGAATCATTTGATGGAGAAGCCAAGTTGGGGCAACCGATGGTGCAGACGACTTTTAGTTCAGATAAATATGGCACCTTCGATTTTTTCTATCTTCCATATCATCGGAAGCGAGTGTTTCCTGGTGGAGAGGGGAGGCTTAGGTTTCCAGTGCTCTTTGGAAAAGATGACCTGGGTTATGAGGGCGGCGCAAATGAGTGGAGCCCCGGTTTTGCATTTCGATGGAGCCATTATTTCAATATCATAGACGTTGGCATTACTCAGTTCTATGGTAATGGCCGCGAACCTGTTTTTGCATTTAATTCCACTGGAGAATTAAATGCGTTTTATCCAACCATTTATCAATCCGGTTTGGACTTTCAAATTACGCATAATGCTTTTCTCTGGAAATTAGAATCGATCTATCGATATGCAGATGTGCAGGATTTCTTTGCCGCAGTTGCCGGAGTAGAATATACGTTTAGCAATATCAATCGGAAAGGGCTCGACATTGGTTTTATTGCTGAGTACTTGTATGACTCCAGAGATGAATTGGCACTCAATGCTCTGCAAAATGACCTCTTTATTGGGAGTCGAATTGCCTTCAATGATAGCCATGATACGTCTATCTTAATTGGAGGCATTACCGATCTGAAATCAGGTAGTAAAATATTCAGTATGGAAGCATCCAGAAGATTTGGAAACAGTTGGAGGCTGGAATTGGAAGCCAGGATTTTTGGGAATATTGATAAGGAGGAATTTATCCTTTCAAATTTTAGAAATGACAGTTTTTTTAAAGCTTCTGTTTCGAAGTATTTTTAGAGGCCATTATTTAGGCCGCGTCTCTCAGTAAAGAACAATCATCAATCGTTAATCATAATTAATCGTCATAATGTTCAACTTCAAAAACATGTGAATGTAAGTTGGCAATCCATTGTTTTCCTTCTTGAGTAACACGAAGGTAGCGCAGCGCATCTTGGATATATGGTCGAATAATACCCCAATAAAACCTCGGGTAATTTTTCCTCAAATCTCCAGGATTTTTATCTCCAAGTTCTTTATTACGACCTATTTCACTAAACTCATTAATCTCCGCTGTTGTTCTAACCTCGTAATTCAATACCAGTTCCCTTCTTTTCTTTCCAATTAGAAATAATTCTCAATTAATCTTAATAGCGAAAACTTAGATTGACTGCTTGCCAAAATGCTGACAAATTGCCAATATAGTGGCAATTAAAATTATCAAAACTGGTTTATATGTATTTGTAAAATGCTCATTATCATTATGTTATGTGCCAAATAAAAACTTGGCACGCCCGTTGCCTAAGTATTAGGGAATAAAGTATTTTTTTAATCAATAACATAATACAAATGAAAGTTTTAAAAGCATTATCAAAAGAACAGGCATCCGATCAAACAAAAGAAATCTTTGATGGCATCCAGCAAAAAGTCGGACGAGTTCCCAACCTCTATGCCGCTATTGGCAACTCTCCGAATCTACTTTCCGGTTTTTTACAATTTGGCGAGACATTAAGCAATGGCGTTTTTTCCAAAAAAGAACAAGAGGCCATCGCTTTAGCTGTTTCTCAATCGAATGGCTGCACTTATTGTATTTCAGCACATACTGCCTTAGGAAAAATGGCTGGCTTTTCTGAAGAAGAAACCTTGGAGTTACGAGAGGGAACCAGTAGAAATAACAAACTAAATGCATTAACTAATCTTGCATTAGAAATTACAGAAAACAAAGGAAAAGCTTCTACTGAAACCAAGGAACGTTTCTTTGAGGTGGGCTATAGTGAAGCTGCTTTTGCAGAATTGATCGGATTTGTTTCTTTGAGAACCTTGACCAATTATATTTTCACTAATGGTGATTTTGAAATTGATTTTCCAAAAGCACAATTCATCGAAGGGCTGGCAAAGGCTTAAACTTAGGACAGTTAGTATTTTCATTCTTTAATAACAATTAATTTACATTTCAAATATGTGCCTCAGTTTACAACTGTTGCCCTGGGTAAGATTTGTCCTGTCGCACGTATTTCGAATATTTATAACAATTCTTTAACAATCAAAAATTAGTAAAAATGAAAAACCTTAAAATTTTTCTCCTTATGTCGTTCGCATTCGTAATTAGCATTTCCGCAAACGCTCAAACAGCCGTCGTCAATGCGACCTATGACTACCATTCTGTAAACTTCCCAACGCAAAAGCATCAGGAAAATCCAGCAGTTTATAAAGAAGCAACAGGCAGCGGATATCCAACGCTATATAAAACTATCAAGGTAAATGGCGTTGATATTTTTTATCGGGAAGCGGGAAGAAAAGATGCTCCTACCATATTATTGTTACACGGGTACCCAACTTCTTCACACATGTTCCGCAACCTGATAGCAGACTTGTCTGATAAATACCATCTGATAGCTCCTGATTATCCTGGATATGGAAACAGCGAACAACCATCGATGGAAACATTCGATTACACTTTCGATAATATGGCCACGATAGTAGAAGGATTGTTAGAAAAGCTGGAAGTGAAGAAGTACAGTATTTACCTGATGGATTATGGTGCACCGATCGGATACAGAATTGCAGCTAAATATCCGGATCGGGTACAAGCACTTATTGTACAAAATGGAAATGCATACGAGGAAGGCCTTCGAGACTTCTGGGTGCCGATTAAGAAATATTGGAATGACTATACACTTGAAAATGGCAAGGCATTAGAAGGATTCCATGCACCCGATGGTTTGAAATGGCAGTATACTCATGGCGTGAAGAATACGGAAACTATTAGCCCTGACAATTGGAGAATTGACTTGCAACATCTAACAAGACCAGAAAACCCTGAGATTCAATTAGCTATGTTTTATGACTACCGTACTAACGTGCCGTTATATCCAAGCTGGCAGGAATACTTCCGAACGTATCAGCCACCGACCTTAATTGTCTGGGGGAAAAATGACTACATCTTTCCTGCAGAAGGAGCACACCCTTACAAGAGAGATTTGAAAAACTTGGAATTTCATTTGTTGGACACCGGCCACTTTGCATTAGAAGAAGAGGGAGAAAAGATAGCGAAACTTATCAGAGAGTTTCTGGGCAATCAAGTAATGTTAACAAAAAACTAACCTTCGATAATTTTAAAAACTAAATTTTTAAGAACACGATTCACACGACTAGATATTTTGTCCTTTTCCAGCTCCTCTTAAAGGAGTAGTCGAAAACCTGATCTGTCTAGTTGTGTGAACACGATTTATTATTTCATAAAACGTTACTAAAATAATTTAAAAATGAAAAACATTAAACATTTATTCCTCGTAGCAATAGTTCTTTTTACGGCTCAGTTAGCCATCGCTCAATTACCCGACCCCGGTTTTGTAATTGACAACACAACAGCTATTGTAATCACCGATCCTCAAAATGATTTCCTGAGTCCACAAGGAGTAACCTGGGGGCTCGTTGGCGAAAGCGTAAAGAAAAACGGAACCGTCGATAATTTGGAAACTTTATTCAAATTGGCAAAAGCGAATGGCATCCCCGTTTTTGTTTCCCCACACTACTATTACAAACATGATCACAATTGGAAATTTGAAGGCGCATTGGAAGCAGCCATGCACGCCATGGGGATGTTTGATAGAGGAGACCAGTTGAATAAAGAAGACTTTGATGGATCAGGAGCTGATTGGTTGGATATTTATAAGCCATACATCAAACAAGATTATGTGACGGTATCAAGTCCGCATAAAGTATTCGGACCAGAGCAAAATGATTTGAGTCTTCAGTTACGGAAGCAGAAAATTGACAAAGTTATCCTTGCCGGAATGTCAGGTAACCTTTGCGTTGAATCCCATCTGCGGGAATTATTGGAAGACGGATTTGAAGTGGCGATAGTAGGTGACGCTACAGCCTCGGCTATTATTCCAGGGTTAGATGGCAATCAAGCGGCACAGACCAATTTTAGGTTTATTTCCAGTCATGTTTACAAAACGGCAGAGATGGCGGGAGCTATTGCGAAAGCCAAAGCTGATGGCACTTTGAATAAATAACAAAGATTTCACGTATAGTTAGAAGGCAAATCATTTGCCTTCTAACTTATTTACCAATTAAAAATGAAATTATTTATTATTAAAATAAACAAAGTTAAGGATTGGCCTGATAAAAATGTTTGGTTCCATGGGATAAATTTTTAGTATTATTCCAGGAAAGAGAAGAAGTCGTTCGTGGGTTTGTGGAGTAAAAATTAATGGTAAAGGATTCCCGGTCAATATCTGTTCACAATTATGGCTCTCTTGACAGGGGCTTGAGCTGTTGACAAGGGATGCTTTACATAGTAAAGAAGGATTTTTTTTGTAGGATTGATGCATTTGGATGTGTTGCCCAGTATTTTGAATATAGCTACTCCAAATAAATATTTTACTTTTTTTGTCATATTTCCTTAAAGGTTGTCACTAAGATTTATAGAGACGCTAAAATTAATAATAATAATAATAATAATAATCAAATCTAAAATTACGATAAGATGAATACCAAAAAGAAAGTAAATCGAATCCTAACAAGAAATCAAATTATAAGCAGTATAGTTTGGGCTTCTGTAATCCTTGCATGTTCTCTTAGTTCGGGAGGCTTAAATGAGCAAATGACTTATATTCTCATTGCTGGATTTTTTGTTGAATTCCTCCGAATATCTTCCTCCAACAAGGCATTAAAACAAGACTACCAAGAAGAAGGAAATTAAACAAGCTACGGTACATTTTTCAGAAACAAGCTTTATATTTTACCAATGTGCCTGCGGGTGGCAGCGACTTTTTTAGCAGCCTGTCTAGCTAGCCAGATAGAGCTGGGAGGCAGTGCTGGTAAAAAAAATATAGTAACTTACAACCAAAAGTTGTTGAATTTTTCTTTTGACGGATTCAAGGAATGGATAGAAATAATAGGAGATGAGAAATAAATTAGAAGGATCTTTTGAACAGATTCTTGAGAAAAACAAGCAGAAAGTATATAGGATTTGCAAAGTTTATGCAGTTAATCCCATAGAACCTGAAGACCTATTTCAAGAAGTCATTTTTCAAATTTGGAAATCTCTTGATACCTTCAAGAGTAAATCATCTATCGATACTTGGGTGTATAAAATTGCTATAAATGTTTGCCTACGCTCAAAAATGAAATTTGATAAAAGCAATAACTGTAACCAGCCATCGAAAAGTGACAGCCAGAAGAACATTTCCTGTTGTGGAATTTTGTATCCCATAACAAAGATCGCTTACGACAATCTAAAGAAGATTGGAAAATAAAAAATTTCCAAAAGTATCTGATGACGAGGCTTATATTCCTTTCCCATAAACTGTGGTCAAAGGAACTTAGCAGAATGATACTGGAAATACTAGTGTTGGTGGTATGGAGTAAGTATTAACAATTACGGGCATGAGCCGAGATCGTTTAAAGTTTATGTAAAACCAATGTTATTTCATTTGCTGCAAAAGAATTGTTATAAAGTTCTGCAAATAGTTAAGAACTTATTTCTGATAAATGGAAAGCTTCAACATCATTTAAAATAAATGCCAACAGCTTGTCATTGTGACAAAATAATGGCATTTATTTTCATTAAAAAATGTTTTATTAAATTTGTAATTATTTGAATAATAGTTAGTTATATCTGTTTTTACAAGTTGGCACAGCCCTTGACTATATATTGGAGAACGAATTGATGATTTTTCAATCACTAATAATTTAAAAAATGAAAATATTCACTAAGCACAGCCTAGGAAACATAGAATTAAAGAACCGCGTGGTATTGGCTCCAATGACCCGTTCCAGAGCGGTCGATAATATTCCAAATGAAATAATGGCAAAATATTACGCCATGCGAGCAGATGCAGGGTTGCTAATCCCTCTTCGGTCCTTCCTCCTGACAGCAAAGCGGCTTGACTGCTGACATCTAAAATGCCTAGTAGTTAATATTTTCTTTACTAATTAAAAAATAAAACAACAATGCTACATACCGTAAATACCACTTGGAAAAATAAAATGGCTTTCGATAGCCAGTTAGATAACCACACTGTTCGAATAGATACTGGTGGGGAAATGGGAGACGACTCTGGCCCCAGTCCAAAGAAATTATTATTAGCCTCCTTAGCTGGCTGCACTGGAATGGACGTCGTCTCTCTTCTGAAAAAAATGCGAGTTGCTATCACTGGATTTGAAATGGACATAGAAGCAGACTTAACAGAAGAACACCCAAAAGTATATTCTGAAATCAGATTGGTTTATCGCTTTTATGGAAAAGATTTGAAAAAGGAAAAAATAGAAAAATCTGTTGACCTTTCTCAAGAAAAATATTGTGGGGTAAGTGAAATGCTTAAAAAGAATAGCCCCATAAAATACAGCATTGAGTATGTGGAAGAAGAGGTAACTGTTTAGTTGGAGGGGACGGGAGACGGGGGACGGGAGACGGGAGACGGAAGACGGGAAGAGACGGGAGGGGGCAGACGGGTGGACGGTTCCCGTGATCGCTGTCCGTCCACCGTAGAACCGTCCACCGTATAGAATTAGGGAATTTGTCAAAGAGCCTCATTAATTAATAAAAAAAAACACCATCATGGAAAAGAAACACCCCATTCCTCCATTCACAGCCGAAACAGCAAAGCAAAAAATCCAAGCGGCGGAAGATGCTTGGAATTCCAAAGATCCAGAAAGAATTGCATTGGCATATACCATAGATTCTGAATGGCGCAACCGCTCCGAATTTGTAAATGGCAGAGCTGAAATCATTTCCTTTTTATCGGGCAAATGGGAATCAGAACTGGATTACAAATTGAAAAAATCTTACTGGGCACATACCGATAATCGAATAGCGGTCCGATTTGAATACGAATACCGAAATGAATCTGGCCAATGGTACCAGGCCTTCGGAAACGAAAACTGGGAATTTGATAAAAATGGATTAATGCAAAAAAGGTTTGCCAGTATCAATGATCGCTTAATCGATAAATCTGAACGGAAGTTGTAATTATATTAATAATCAAAATACTTTATAAAAAACAAAAATCATGAAATTTACAAAAATCAAAAAAGAGATATACACTATATCTCCCGAAATTGAAGCCCATGTATTACGACAACTAGAACAGGCTAGTCCTTTCCTACGATCTTTCGCGCTAAAGCTGAGCGAAGACCAAACTAATGCAAAAGACCTTTTTCAGGATACCGCATTGCGAATCATTTTCAATGCAGAGAAATATATACCAGGCACTAATTTTAAAGCCTGGGCTTTCACGATCATGCGGAATACTTTTATTAATAATTATCGGAAAAAAGTCAGACAGGGAATTTATTTGGATGCAACACCGAATAATTATTTACTGAACCTAGGTGGCCCTAGCATCGAAAACAATGGTAATTCGAATATGGCTTATAAAGAATTGCTTCATATGGTAAGCGCCTTGCCGGAAAATCATAAACGTCCGTTTTGGATGGCTTACACATATTATAAATATAATGAAATTTCGGAGGAACTGAGAACGCCAATTGGTACCATTAAAAGTCGGATACGTGTAGCCCGT
The DNA here is from genome assembly GCA_047626155.1 of Saprospiraceae bacterium. Taxonomy (GTDB): domain Bacteria; phylum Bacteroidota; class Bacteroidia; order Chitinophagales; family Saprospiraceae; genus CALGLS01. Next base: position 15,637 of record JBLHRR010000116.1, read on the forward strand.
CAGAAATTGATAAAAATATATGAACAAAAGCAAGGGAATAAGGGCTTGATTGGATGTTGACACTAGTTATACTTTACTTTGTTCTACAGAGCTTTAGGGAATATTGTCGAAAAATAAAAAAACGAAATAACAATTATGAAACGAATCGCCATTAATGGAATGGGCCGCATCGGCCGAGCTTCCTTAAAAATTATCTTAGACACACCAGACTTAGAATTAGTAGCCGTTAATGATGTTGCCTCCATTGATAACATCGCCTATTTAATAAAACACGACAGTGTACACGGCACCTATGAAAAAGGTATCAAAATTGGAAAAGACCAATTGATAGTAGGGGAGCATCGGATTCCTTTTTTCAGCGAAAGAGACCCAGAGAAATTACCTTGGGGGGAATTGAATGTTGATATCGTCATCGAAAGTACGGGTGTTTTTACCAAACAAGAAGACGCCGAAAAGCATATAAATGCCGGTGCGAAAACAGTGGTACTTTCTGGCCCTTCCCAAAGTCCGGATGTACCTACAGTGGTGCATGGTGTAAATAGTGAAGACGGGCAAACCCGTATTTTTTCTTGCGCCAGCTGTACCACTAACAATATAAGCCCGATCATCGAAATACTAGGTCGTCGGATTGGTATCAAAAAAGCAATCATGACAACCATTCATGCCGATACGGCTTCGAATAAAACGGTGGATGGACCTTCTGAAAAGAATTTCCGAATGGGAAGAAGTGGATTGAATAACATTATTCCTACAACTACAGGTGCTGCAACGGCAACAACACGCGCACTTCCACAGTATGCTGGTAAATTTGACGGTATGGCGATCCGGGTACCGGTGGCGGTGGGTTCTCTTTCTGATATCACTATTGTTACCGAACGACCAACTTCCGTAAAAGAAGTGAATGAGATATTGACAGAAGAAGCTGCGACGGAACGATATAGAAACGTGCTGGATGTTACCAATGACCCGATTGTCTCTTCGGATATTATCAAAAGTCCATTTGCAGCTATAGCAGATTTGGATATGACCAAGGTTGTAGACGGAGATCTATTGAAAGTATTGGCCTGGTATGATAATGAATGGGGTTTTACGAATCAGATGATTCGCCAAATTATTCACATTTAAAATTAGAATCATGAACTACGCAAAATTAGCTTTTACAGATGCCGTTAAAAAATTGCAAACGAAAAACGGCAGTCGAAGTGCCTACGAAAGAATGGAAAAGTATTCTTCCAAGGAAGGGTTGACGCTGAATGAAATGAATATGATTCAACAAAGAGACAGCTTTTATATGGCTTCTTTTGGAGAGAATGGATTTCCATATATTCAGCATCGAGGTGGTCCTAAAGGCTTTTTAAAAGTGCTGGATTATAAGACCCTGGCATTTCTTGATTTCAAAGGAAACAAGCAATATATCTCCACTGGAAATATAAAAACCAATAATAAGGTATCTTTAATATTGGTAGATTATCCTGAAAAAAAACGACTAAAAATCTATGCAGAAGCGGAAGTGCTTTCTTTGTTAGAAAATCCGGGTTTAGTAGAGAAATTGCAATTAGAAGATTACGAATATCGAGCAGAAAGGGTAGTGGTTTTTCATATCAAAGCTTTTGATTGGAATTGCCCACAGCATATTACACCTCGTTATACGGCGGAAGAAATCGAAGCGGTTTTTGACTCAGAAAGAGGGTAGTGCATATTATTTCGGTTGAGGAGTATACCTCAAATAAGGCTTAACTTCTTCATATCCTTCTGGAAATTTTTCTTTCAACTCCTCTTCAGGGATACTCGGATCTATTATCACCTTTCCCTCCGGTTGCCAGTTAGCAGGTGTGAGTACTTGATGATTTTCATTCAATTGTAAAGCGTCCACAACTCTTAAAATTTCATCAAAATTTCTCCCAACGGCGGCTGGGTAAGTGAGAGTCAATCTTATTTTTTTGTCGGATCCAATAATAAAAACGGAACGGATGGTGAAGTTTTTATTGGAGTTGTAATGAATCATTCCGTATAATTCAGCAATTTCTTTTTTGTCATCAGCGATAATGGGGAAATTAACTTTCACCTTCATGACTTCTTCGATCTCTTTGACCCATGTGTTATGAGACGCTAAATTATCTACGCTAAGTGCCAGGGTCTTTACATTTCTCTTTTGAAATTGGTTTTCCAGATTAGCGACCATCCCCAATTCAGTAGTACAGACGGGTGTATAATCTTCAGGATGCGAAAATAATATCCCCCAGCTGTCGCCCAGCCAATCATAAAAATCAATGATACCTTGTGTAGAAGTTGCAGAAAAGTTTGGCGCTAGATCGCCTAAGCCTAGTCTCATTTGTTTTAAGTTATTCTTTGAGTAATACTTATTAGATTTTATGCTGAAATATTTTGGAATAAAGTCTAT
>JBLHRR010000117.1:0-17979 GCA_047626155.1 Saprospiraceae bacterium
TAAGGCGTCAATGGCATTCTAGTTTCTATCAAAACCTCGCTGCACTCTTTTAGTATGTGATTTTTATCTTCATCAGAATAGCTGGCCCAAGTTGAAAAATTCATATTCTTCCTTCCAGTAATAATATGTCCTTGTATCCATTTCGAAAAAGGCATGACTTCCGTGTACCAAGGATACTTTGATTCGTTTGAATGGCAATCGTAACAAGCACCTTTTATCATATTAAGAATAGGCGCCGGTGGTTTAGTCACCGTCATAAAATCCTGACTTGCGTCTATGGGCGGATTTGTTTTATCAATTCGATAAAATTGCATTAGTAAGAAAATAGAAATAAGTGCTATTAATACTTTTCTAACAATAGGTCTTTTCATTATTTGTTTAGTTTTAGTGAAAACAAAAAAATAAATAAAATGTTGTCTTATATCAAAGAACAAAGATAAAACTCTCTATCAAAATCCTTTCTTATCTTCGCGTTTAAATAAATAAGAGTATCTCTATGCCACAATTCGGACTCATCGGTTATCCTTTATCGCATTCCTTTTCTGGGACCTACTTCGCCAAGAAATTTCAAAAGGAGAAACGGACGGATTATCGTTACGATCTGTTTCCATTGTCTTCCATCGTAGAGTTGCCTGATCTGTTGGCGGAACATAAAGACCTTGTCGGCCTCAACGTTACTATACCCTATAAAGAGCAGATCCTACCTTACCTTGACGGCATATCCGAAAGGGCTAAGGCCATAGGTGCCGTTAATACGCTTTCCATTCGCAATGGAAAAATATATGGAGACAATACGGATGTCTATGGTTTTGAGATTTCTTTGATGAACTTATTAGATAAAGAACTCTGTAAGGGTGCCTTGATTCTTGGAACCGGAGGGGCTGCAAAAGCGGTACAATATGTCTTAAGAAAGAAGAATATCCCTTATCAACGTATTTCCCGAAAGGAAGGAAAGGGAGACCTGACTTATAAAGACATTGACCAGAAGTTACTTGCCCAATTCCCATTGCTGGTAAACACGACCCCACTAGGAATGCATCCGAATATCAATGAAGCACCAGATCTGCCTTTTAGTGAGCTAAAGAGCACGAATAAACTCTTTGATTTAATATATAATCCCGAAAAAACACTATTTTTGAAGTATGGAATGGCTAAAGGCTGCCGAACAATGAATGGACTGGAAATGTTAGTTCTTCAGGCAGAAAAATCCTGGGAGATTTGGGGAGCTAATAAATAATGTAATTGTTCCGCAGTTGGCTTTTAGCAGTTGGCAGTTAGCTTCCCACTTTCGCGCGCTATAGGGAAGCTAACTGCCATGAAATGGTTAGATACTAAATAATAATAGATTTTATGCTGAAATATTTTGTATAGAAATCACATAGATAATTTTTGTCAGAACGAAGCTCTTTTATGAGTTCGTAGCCTTAGCTACGGGCGAATATTAAAGAGCGATCCCAAAGGGTGACTGTTCAGTGAACAGTCAAGTGATTTAACCGCAAAGCGGAAGGGATGAGAAGTGCTGGCGAGAATTAGCATTTGAGGACATACAAACTATTTTGGAATAAAGTCTAATGTACTCAGCATACTATGACAATCAACAACTCAGAATCAATCAAATCAATGAAACCCATTGAAGAAATACTTGACTTTACTAATACGGAAATCGCATTTGCTAATAAGTCAGATAAAGAATTGAAGAAAACCGCTTGGTTATTCAGCATGATGAATAAAGCCTGGTTGGTCGATACCTTCTCCCCGCTTGGATTAATTGCGGTACGGTGGCGATTGCCTTTCGTAAAACCGATTATCAAAGCTACTATATTTGAACAATTCGTAGGAGGAGTAACACTCCTGGAATCTCAAGAATCAATCAAGAAATTATACGATAACAATACACTCACCGTATTGGATTATGGCGCCGAAGCAAAGTCAACGGAAAAGGATTTCAACATTACGATGAATGAAAATATCAGAGCCATTGAGTTTGCATTTACCAATGATTCAGTTCCGGTAATCAGTACCAAGATCAGTGGTCTAGCTCGTTTTGGATTGTTGGAAGAGATACAAAAAGGAGATCCTTTTACCAGAGAAACTAGAATAGAATATCGAAACATTCTAAAAAGAATGGACTCCATTTGCTATGTAGCTCATGAAAAAAATGTAGGGGTCTTTTTTGACGCAGAAGAAAGTTGGATTCAGGACAGCATAGATCATTTGGTCTATTTGATGATGAAGCGCTACAACAGAAAGAAAGTGATTGTCTACAATACCTTTCAAATGTATCGTCATGACCGACTTCAGTTTTTGATGGACATGCATAGCAAAGCTCAAAAGGATGGTTTTATGCTTGGTGCAAAATTAGTTCGCGGTGCGTATATGGACAAAGAAAGAGTTAGAGCGGAAGAAGATTCTTACCCTTCTCCAATTTACCCTAACAAAGAAACTACGGATGAAGGTTTCAATTTGGCACTCCGTTATTGCCTGCAATATTATAAAGAAATTGGCATTTGTAATGCGACCCACAATGCGGAAAGCTGCATGCTTTTCGCTCAGCTTATACATGAGCAAGGCTTAGATAAAGGTCATCCGCATCTCAACTTCTGCCAACTATATGGTATGAGTGATCATCTCACATTCAACCTAGCAAATGCTGGTTTCAACGTAGCTAAATATCTCGTCTATGGTCAAATAGAAGAAGTCGTCCCTTATTTGGTTCGAAGAGCCAAAGAAAATGCTTCCGTAACAGGAGACATGAGCAGAGAATACGAACTAGTAATGACGGAAGTGAGAAGGAGAAAGGGCTAATTAAAGGTTGTCCCTGCAGCCGGTTCCGGATGTAAGGCCGTAATTTCCACTTCTACCAACATATCAGGATCCACTAAAGCAGCAACAGCAACAACAGAGCAGGCGGGTTTTATCTCTGAAAAGAACAGATGATGAGCCTTAGCTACGTTTTCCCAATCGTCTATGTTGGTGAGGTAAATTCTAGTGCGAACCACTGATTCTAAAGAGGCGCCGGCGCGGGTTAAAATGCCTTCTATCAAGCTGAAAATATAGCGAGCTTGCTCAAAGGCGTTTCCCTGGCCAATGACCTCGCCGTTACGAAAAGCATTAGTGCCAGCTACTTCTATTATATCTCCTACCCGAACCGCTCGGGAAGAGCCCATAATGTCTTCCCATATAGCACCGGAGCGGAAGTTTTTTCTTTTTAGTAAATTACGTTCTGGTAAAGACATAAAGTTATTTATTTTGGTTTATCAATGTGTGGTTATTCCGAGAAGGTCTGACAATCATTTACTGAATTTGACAGTCCTAAGACTTTATCAGCCATAACATACCATACGCTGTTAGATGAAATTTCAACAAATTGAAATTTATCGCGTTATTAAAGCCGTGAATCGATTTTTGTAAAAGGTTTGGTGATGTTGCGCTCTCCAGATGAGAAAATGGAGAAGAAAAGTATTTGTAATCTAAATATTCCAAATTAGGATTACGTTGTTTCTCATAGTATAAACGAAAGAACAAAGAAGCATAAAATTTAAATCTCTGAACTTTTGTATAAACGAATATACGGATAACTTTAAGCAGTAAAGCATACTGCTTTCTCTTTTTTATAAATCACCACAAATAGGGTAGGGAACATCCTTCATTTTTAAATAATAGCTACCCCAAAAGATGTAGATTATAACTAAGTAACAACAAAAAATTAACTTCCCGATTTGGAAACGATTATGTAAATCAAAACGACGAGAGGGAGAGTGATTTATATAATCGTTTCCACCAAAGAGATCGGGAAATTATTTTTAGTGTAATACTAAAGAATATCATGGAAAAATATTTCGACACTTTTCTTCAAGCTTACAAAAATTACGGTTCCTATCTGTGGAGGGAATTTACTTTTGCGGTGGAGCCTTGGTACTATAATTATTTCTTTTGGCTTTTACTGGTTTCCCTTTTCTTCTTTATCGTTGAAGTGGCAGCACCTTGGCGAAAAAAACAAGCGGCTTTCCGAAAAGACTTTTGGTTGGATTTTTTCTACATGTTTTTTAATTTCTTTCTCTTTTCCCTTTTGATTTACAATGCTGCCTCTGATGTCGTGGTCAACTTATTTAAGGATGGATTGGCAGCTATCGGAATTACCAATTTGGTAGTGCTTGAAGTAAAAACCTGGCCGGTATGGGGGCACCTGCTCTTAGGATTTTTCGTCCGTGATTTCGTTCAGTGGTGGATTCATCGTCTGCTTCATAAATTGCCCGTCCTCTGGGAGTTTCATAAGGTCCATCACTCTGTCGAGGAAATGGGTTTTGCCGCTCACTTGCGTTACCATTGGATGGAAAATATAGTCTATCGTACACTGGAATATATCCCATTGGCTCTAATCGGAGTTGGGCTACGCGATTTCTTTGTTATACATATTTTCACCTTAGCAGTAGGACATTACAATCACTCCAATATAACAGTTAGTGGCCGGATTACTGGAGGCGTTTTCGGCGCTTTAGTAGGTTTGGCTGTTGCGACGTCCTACTCCTTTGCATTGGCTACTTTTGTGGGTGTTATAATAGGTGCTGCCATTGCGGGAGCCCTACTGTTAGCCCCATTGATGAAATACCTTTTCAATAGCCCTGAAATGCACATCTGGCACCATGCATATGATCTACCCGACGACCGTCAAACGGGAGTTAACTTTGGGCTGACGCTTAGTCTCTGGGATTGGATTTTCAAAACGGCTTACATGCCTCATGACGGAAGAGATATTAGATTGGGCTTTGCTGGGGTGGAGACGTTTCCGAAAGGTTTTGTTGGGCAGAGTAGTCATGGTTTTGGAGAGAGAGTTAAAAGTGTTTTCTTTAAATTAATAAGAATTTTGCGTCGTGTATAATTGAGCTGAAAGGTATCTCAGCGTTTTTTTATTTGCAAAAATGCCATCACGCTGGGATCTTATTCAGACATAAAAATAAAAAAAGCTAAAAATCGAATAACGATTCTTAGCTTTTTTATTTTCTCCAAAGGTCCTAACTAGCCCATATTATGATAAACCTGCTGCACATCTTCGTCCTCTTCCAATCTTTCTAACAGCTTATCTACATCAGCTTCCTGCTCCTCCGTTAATTTCTTAGTATCATTCGGAATCCGTTCAAAACCAGAAGAAATTATTTCAAAGTTCTTTTCCTCTAAGGCCTTTTGTATGGTTCCATAATTTTCAAAAGCACCATAAACCATGATGGCAGCTTCCTCTTCTTCCTCCTCGTTTCCTTCATCCACAAAAACTTCCTCGGCGCCATAGTCGATTAGTTCCAACTCCAATTCCTCAATATCCATCTCCAGCATCTTTATTTTAAACTGACATTGTCGTTCAAATAAGAAAACCACAGAACCAGAAGTTCCGAAGTTACCATTGCATTTGTTGAAATGAGAACGCACGTTAGCTACGGTACGATTGTTATTATCAGTCGCAGTTTCCACTAAAATAGCAATTCCGTGCGGGGCATAGCCTTCAAATAAAACCTCTTTATAGTCAGAAGTATCCTTATCTGTTGCCCGTTTGATTGCTCGTTCTACATTGTCCTTAGGCATGTTTGCGGCCTTGGCGTTTTGCATCACGGCACGGAGTTGTGCATTGGTATCAGGGTCGGAACCACCCGATTTTACAGCTATAACAATATCTTTTCCAATACGGGTAAAGGCTTTAGCCATTGCTGACCAACGCTTCATCTTTCTTGCTTTCCGGAATTCAAATGCTCTTCCCATATTTCAATAAATCTTTTTTGTATGATCTTTTTTGTGTAATACTTAGTTGAACGAACATTGCAAAAATAGGATAATCTAGTGGAATTTCAAAAGAGATTACTCAATCTCCACATTCAAAGCCTTAAACTTCGTTTCATCACTCAAAATTAGTTGATACTTCCCTTTTGGTAACATCAAGGAAAGTCGGTCGGCATTTGTAGGGAATTCCAGTGCATCTACAGGTACTGCAAAGTCGGTGTCTTCTCCTTTTTTGTAAGCCATTACAAGGCAGGGGTAAGTCATTCCATGCTTATCTGGATTAAAGGCAAAAGGCTTTCTGTAGCCATTCATACTCAGCCAGTTGGGGCGGCCATACGCTGTGCTGGCTTTAGGATGTTGGATTTGCAAATCAAGTGCAGTTGGGCTATAAGTGTTAAAGGCTTTATCTTTGTTTAACCAAACTGTAGGTTCTTTAATCGCTCTTTTGTTGAAAAGTGGATGTGTAATTTCCGGGCACTTCTCTGTTAGCGTCGCCTGGTCAATGGTATAAGGGTTGACACTAGACAGTTTTTTAAGCCATCCGGAAATGTTTTGTTGCGCACCTTCCAGATCTTCTCTTAAGTTACTCTTACTGCAATAGACCAAAACCTTGGCTTCCGGATTCCTTTGGTAAATCCGACTGATGTTCAATGCCTTTGCCCATTTTCTGGAAATATTATTCAATTGTTCTTTATTCAAATTTCCACCAACAGATTTTTGAACTACTCTTTTTGCTTTATCCAATTCGGTAGGAGTTGGCTCAAAAGGGTATAAGGTGAAACCCAGTTTCAATGCCTGTCTGACCATATCGCCAAAGAGCGGTTCCCGGATCAAACGACCACTATTTAGAACAGGATAACCTCGCTTTGCTAGCTTGGTTTCTTTTGGACTCAAAGCCTCTATGGCTAAATAACGAAAGCCTTGCTCATACAGATCCTTCAACAAACTGGTGGTAAAAGCCCTGTTCTGAGGATTCGGTGCAAACTCATTGAAGAAGACCGCTTTTTTATCTACGGTTTGTTTTAGCAAGTAATCGGCAGCTGGGATCGGTTTACATTTAGTTAGCGCATTGGCGTCTCCAGATTTTTCTACAGCCTCGTCCGTACAGATATTACGATAAGCGAAAGGTTGGGTAAAGGTCTTAGACAACCACTCGTCTGGACGAATGAATTCACTGATTCGATAGACATCACCCGGACCCTGTGATAGCTCATCAGCCGTTATGTTTCCATTAATAACAAACTCTACACGTCTATTTCGTTTTCGCCCTGTTTCATCGCTGTTCTCTGCAACTGGCTTGGAATCACCAAAGCCCTTGCTACTCAAACGTTTTTCATTGATGCCTGCACCTACTAAGTAATCGTGAACGGTTTTAGCTCTGTTCTTTGATAAATCAGCATTGTGTGCTTCATCTCCTTGACTATCGGTATGACCTTGTATTTGTATTGTTAGAGAAGGATTCTTTTGCATGATGCCAGCCAACTTGTTTAGTTCATTATTGGATTCTGGCAATAAATCGTGCTTATCTGTTTCAAAGTAAATATTGTCCATGATCACAGAGGCCACTGAGCCTGTGATGTTGTAGTATCTGCTGGGTTCATATTTCACGGCAGTGCTTTCAAAGGCCTGAACAAAGACGTCGTCAATGAAAAAATATCCGATGTTCAATTCGGAGCTGCTGCCGTCGTCAAATTGTCCAAGGTATAAGTATTGAGTGGCTTCAGTTGCAGTAAAGGTACCGAAGACTTTTGTCCATTTGGTAGGCTCCACAAAAGTTTCCTTACCAGCATTAACCTGCGGTTTTCCTTTTACAATTTCCTTACTTCTGTGAAATATTTTATTGGAAAATAGTACTCCGAAATGAGATCCAAGGAAAGTAGCTACGGGTCTCTTCTTTGAATAATAGGCTGGCATTGAGATCCAGAACTCTACATAATATTGTGTGCCTGGAACCAATTTCTGTCTTAGTTTTATCCCAACATACTCCGCCCAAAAAGAACCATTGGTTACAATCCCTGCCATGTGTTTGCCAGAATGAGGTGGAATCACAGTAAGGTTGGTACTCTTAAAACGCGGACTAATGAGGTCGGTGGAAGCTTGGTTTGGTACGGTCCAGTTGATGGCCTGGCGTTCAAAATCCCGGCCTGTTTTATTCAAAAAACGGGAAGTAAAGTCAAACCCCTCAAAGCTCGAATTGGGAACCAAATTTTGGCCATAGCCGATAAAAGAAAAAGTTAAGAAGAGAAAGAAGAATAATGGTCTAATCATGTGAACTTGGATATAGATGAAGTAACAGTCCTATTTCGCTGATAATCAGGGGGGTATTTTTTTTACGAAAAGGTAAAACTAATGTTTTGCCTATCCTAAAGATAGTAAAAAACATTGCCGAAAGGTAAACGGTAAGAAAGGGGAGATTTAGTATGATCTTCATTCCTTCCTGTTCTCTTTCTTCCTTATCTTTGCGAGCTTATCACAGCATTCAACAATAAAACAAGATAGATGAAACTAATAGACGGGAAAGAACTAGCCAATACTATTAAAACAGAAATTGCAGAGAAAGTAAAAGCAATCGTGGCAAAAGGAGAACGAGTGCCGCATTTGGCTGCGGTATTGGTCGGAGAAGATCCAGCCAGTCAATCTTACGTTAGAAACAAAGTACGCTCTTGTGAGCAGTGTGGTTTTGAATCTTCTCTAATAAAGCAAGAAGCAGATATTACAGAAGAAGCCTTGTTGAAAATAATCGAGGACTTGAATAATGATGACGCTATTGATGGCTTCATTGTGCAGCTTCCTTTGCCGAAGCATATTAGTGAGGAAAAGGTAACCCTGGCCATCAAACCAGCAAAGGACGTAGATGGTTTTCACCCGGTCAACTTCGGCCGGATGGCGCAAGGCTTAGATTGTTATCTGCCTGCGACTCCTTTTGGGATCTTGCAAATGCTTGATCGTTACAACATTGAAGTGGAAGGAAAAGAATGCGTTGTGCTGGGACGTAGTAATATTGTTGGAACACCAATTAGTATTCTGCTTTCGCGAAAAGCATCTCCTGGAAATGCAACGATTACTTTATGTCATAGCCGATCAAAAAACATCGCTAGCCATTGCCGCCGTGCAGATATTATTATTGTTGCACTGGGGATTCCAGAATACCTGAAAGGAGATATGGTGAAAGAAGGAGCAGTGATCATTGATGTCGGAATTAATAGGGTGGATGATGAAACGAAGAAGAGAGGTTATCGCTTAGTGGGGGATGTGGCTTTTGATGAAGTTGCGCCGAAGTGTTCTTATATCACGCCGGTGCCAGGAGGGGTTGGTCCGATGACGGTGACTTCTTTGTTGATGAATACTTTGCGGGCGAATAGGGGGGAGGTGTACTGAAGTGTGGAGAATAATTTGTGTCTTAGTTATTAAAAGTAATTAGGAGACTGTCTGACCTCATTTTCAAGAATCAATTAAAATTATTCATTAGATGAATAAGAAAATTATATGGTTACTTATTTTTATTACCAATCTCAGCATAGTCAAAAGCCAGAGTAATAATTATGATACTATCGTTATTTCAAGTTCAACATATGAAAAGTTCGACTTTATTCTTGGAAGTTCCGAAATGCAATATTTCGAAGTAATTGAAAGAGATATTGATATAAGGAATGGGGAAATAGAGAAATCAAAGCTGTCAAGCGATACTATTGGTATCAAGAACACCAGTAGAAATATGGAAATCGAAAATTATGAAATAGAACTCAGTGACTACAATTGGGCGAAAATTCTTTTTGGTCGTCAATGTAACTATCTGTCAAAGCAGATTGATACTTATCCGATTCTTAAAGTATCAAGGAGGAAATCTAACAATGATATTTCGTTTCTTGAACCTGAGTTAATTGGTAGGTTTTTAACAAATAATTATGAAAAAAGAATTGAATGTATAGATTCTTCTGAGGATAAATTGATGAAGAAACATTTAATTAGATGGATAGATATGATTGGCAATGATAGTATTGATCAATTTGCAATTTCACTTACATCACATTTGTATCATATTTTCTCTCTTTATGATTTAATTGTTCCAACTAATAATCAAGATACCTTACTTTGCAAAATAACACAACTAGATAAAGAGAATCCAATAGGATTTGTATATCAATCTTCGACAAAAATTAAACAGGATTCAAGCATAAACATTTACATTACAGATGACGTTCAAGATTCTACATCTTTAAATATTAACTTTACTTCCAGCATTTATCAGATGTTCGAAAAACATTTAAGTAAAGAAGAAAGAACGATTAATGAAATTCGATTGAAATCTAGGAAAAGTGTTGATAAATCACATGTGAAAATTAGTAAAACCGGTGAGTTTGTGCGGTACATCAGAATTATGGAGTCATTCATGCTAGATGCAGAATTAAAACCAAAGTTTTCATTTTTTAATTACGAAATAAAAATAATGAAATGACTATTTCCTTGAAAAAGAGCTTCTTATTAATTTATAGAACAACAACATAAAGGTAGCCGAAAAAAAACTTCGGCTACATAAAATCAAATGATCTCACATAGCCGAAGCAATTTTCTATCAAAACGTAGCGCATTCGTAGCGCCGTAGCGGTTACCAAAAAAACCTAATCCTTCACATCCACCTTCCCCGCCAAATCCAAAATAAACGTATAGTCCATTGCCGTTTCTTTGTATCGTTCAAAACGTCCAGAAGCACCGCCGTGACCAGTGGTCATATTGGTTCTCAATAGCAGAGAATTGTCATCTGTTTTTAATTCCCTCAATTTTGCAACCCACTTTGCAGGCTCCCAATACTGAACTTGAGAATCATGTAATCCCGTTGTTACAAGCATATTAGGATAATCCTTTTTCTCAACGTTATCATAAGGAGAATAAGACTTCATGTAATGGTAGTACTCTTCCTCTTTAGGATTTCCCCACTCGTCGAATTCACCAGTAGTCAATGGAATGGTTTCATCCAACATTGTAGTTACAACGTCCACAAAAGGTACCGCAGCTACAACGCCTCTCCACATTTCCGGACGCATATTGACAATAGCTCCCATCAATAAACCACCAGCAGAACCACCATTAGCAAAAAGGTTGTCCTTGCTAGCATAATTGTTTTTAACCATGTATTCTCCACAATCAATGAAATCAGTGAAGGTGTTTTTCTTCTTCAGTTTCTTACCAGTTTCATACCATTGCTTGCCCATTTCCATTCCACCTCTGATGTGTGCAATTGCATAAACAAAACCTCTATCAAGTAAACTCAAACGTACAGAACTAAAGTAAGGATCCATACTGTTTCCGTAAGAACCATAAGCATAAAGGAGGCAAGGCGCTGTTCCATCAATCTTTGTTCCCTTTCGGTAAACCAAAGAAATAGGCACTTTTACACCGTCTCTTGCTGTAGCATAAATACGTTCCGTTGTGTAGTTTTTAGAATCGAAATCTCCAACTACTTCCTGTTGCTTCAAGAGGTTCATTTCCTTAGAAGTCATGTTGTAATCGTAGGTAGAATTTGGCGTAGACATCGATTGGTATCCGATGCGTAATATGTCTGTATCAAAATCACGGTTTACAGAAACATAAGCTAGGAAGGCATCTTCTCCAAAATTGATATAGTGGTCATTTTTGCCAGCCCATGATTTTACCCGCAGTTGCGTAATTCCTTCTTTTCGTTCAGAAAGAACCAGGTAATTTTTAAAGATGTCGATATCTTCTAACAATACATCTGCACGGTGAGGAATAACTTCCTTCCAGTTAGACTTTGCAGTCGCATCAACGGAAGTTTTCATCAAACGGAAATTCTCTCCATCCCAGTTGGTACGGATATAGAATTGATCATTATAGTGGTCGATAGAATATTCGTGTTCTCCTTCTTTATCACGAGCTTCAAACATTTTGAATTTGCCATCTGGATTGTTGGCATCCAAAATTTGATATTCTGTAGTCAAAGTATGGTAAGAACCGATGACGATATATTGCTTTGATTTTGTTTTATAAACGAAGGTACCAAAGGTGTCGTCTTCTTCATGCCAGATCAATTCATCTTTAGAAGCATCAGTTCCTAAAGTGTGCTTGAATATTTTGTAGGCTCTGAGCGACTCATCTTTTACCGTGTAAAACAAAGTCTTATTGTCATTAGCCCAAGTAGAACCACCGGTACAGTTTGGAATTTCATCTTTCAGAAATTCTCCCGTTTCCAGGTTTTTGATTCTTATGGTATAAATACGACGGCTCAAAGTATCTTGTCCGAAAGCCATCAATTTGTTATCGGGGCTAACATTCAAACCACCAGCAGCAAAGTAGTCGTAACCATCTGCTAGTTTATTGACATCTAAGGTTACTTCAGCTTTTGCTTCCAGTGTTCCTTTTTTACGAGAATAGATCGGGTACTCTTTCCCATCTTCATAGCTGGTGAGGTACCAATAACCATTGTCTTTATAAGGCACAGAAGAATCATCTTTCTTGATTCTACCGACAATCTCATCATAGAGCTTTTCCTGGAAGTTCTTTGTATGTTCCAACTTCTCTTCCGTATATGCGTTTTCCGCATTTAGATAATCAAGAACATCCTGATCTTCTCTTTGATTTAACCAGTAGTAATTATCCACACGAGTATCTCCGTGGATGGTCATTTCTTTAGCGACTTTTTTCGCTGTAGGAGGAATGGCTTTTACCGAATTCATAGTTGTTTTGTTAGTGGTATCGGCGGCAGTAGTATTGCCTTCGGTTGCCGGATTGCAAGCAGTCCATAATATCATGCTGCTTGCGACAAGGGTGTAAAAAAAATGGTTTAATTTCATGGTTACGTTTTAAATGGTATAAAGTTCGAAAGTAAGGTATTCTTAGAGAAAGACAAGCTTATTCCTTGAAGGATGCCTAAGCCTTTCGGTGTCTTAATGTAGCTATTCAGCAGTTGGCTTCTAGCAGTTGGCAGTTAGCTTCCCACTATCGTACGTTATAGGCAAGCTAACTGCTAGCTGCCAATAGCTAAAGCCATATGGCTGAAGGGTTACTTCTTAATCTATATACTCCGCCTTCACCTCTAACGTCAAATGATCCTCTTCCATCAATCGGGTATGTAAGCCTTTTGTTTTTACCAATTCATATTTAAAGAAATACCGCATCGTAAATAGCTTTCCCTGGTAGAAATCGTGATCTGTAGCGTTCTTGTTGGAAGTCAATGCTTCTTGCGCAACAATTCCCTGCTTTAGCCATTGCCAAGCAATAACAACTAAGCTGAAATACTCCAAATACAAAGTAGCATCTGCCAGGAATATTTCTGGTTTTTCGTTCATGGCAGAGGTTACTTGAGCGACGGTACATTCATGTAAGGCTTTTGTTGCTTCGCCCAATAAATTGGCAGTTGGTACCAAGCTTTCTATCTGGTTAGCCGCCCCCATTGTTTTATGAATTTCCGTCAACAAATGACGCATGGCCTTCCCATCATTCATCATTACTTTTCTACCTAACAAATCCATTCCTTGAATACCCGTCGTTCCTTCGTAAATACAATTGACTCGGATATCTCTATAATATTGTTCCACCGGGAAGTCATCACAATAACCTGCACCTCCCATGGTTTGCATTGCTGCGCTTACCGCTTGTGTGCCATATTCAGAAGGGAAGGTTTTTGCAATTGGAGTCAATAAACTTAATAATTGCTCTGCTTTTTCTTTTTCAAGTTCTTCTCCGTGACGAGCTATATCGGCGTATTTGCTACAAGCAATGAGTAGAGATAAACTTCCTTCGACTACAGATTTTTGAAACAATAACATTCTGCGCACGTCTGCATGTTCAATGATCGTAACAGGAGGGGATTTTATATCCTTATTAGAAGGATGACGGCCCTGAGATCGCTCATTGGCATATTGCAAAGCAGCGTAGTAAGCGGCTGTCGCCGTACCGGTAGCCAACATCCCAGTTCCAATTCTAGCCTCGTTCATCATTTGGAACATATAGGACAAACCACGATTCTCCGATCCCACTAAATAACCGTGGCAATCATCAGCCTCTCCGTACATCAATGTAGCTGCTATGTAACCCTTTTGACCCATCTTTCCAAAGATGCCTGCGGTGTTTACATCGTTGAAAACCAATTGGTTATCTTCCGTTCTTAACTTAGGAACAATGAATAATGAAATTCCTTTTGTTCCTGCTGGGGCTCCATCAATTCGAGCCAAAAACAAATGTACTACATTGTCAACGGCAGTATGATCTCCACCGGAGATATAGATTTTTTGACCTTTTATTTTGTAATGTCCTTCCGTTGTAGGTGTTGCGCTGGCGCGAATATCAGAAAGACTAGAGCCTGCTTGTGGTTCGGTCATTGCCATGGTGCCCTGCCATTCTCCACTGTACATTTTAGGTACATAAGCCTGTTGTAATTCTTCTGTTGCAAAAGCCCTGATTAGGTTGGCTGCCCCCTGAGTTAGAAAAGCATAAGGAGCGGCATTTGGATTAGCAGCATAAAACAAAAACAGAGCAGTGTTCATGACCATTAGTGGCATCTGTTGTCCTTCATGTTCATAGTCATCTGCGCAACCGATCCAACCTCCTGCACCGATGGCTTGTATCGCCGTTCTCAGCTGAGGATGCACCTGAACTTCTTTACCATCAAAGTATGCTTTTTCTTTATCCATTTCGGAAACGATAGGGAAGAGGATGCGATCTCCTATTTGCTTGGCGGCATCCATGGCCATGTTGATGGCTTCTTCATCGTAAGCTTCGTAATGTTCATACTTGTTAAGAGAAGTGACATTGAAGACTTCGTGTAACAAGAATTTTACGTTTCTGGGGTTGCAGTATTTGTCAGCCATGTTTTTATTAATTGAAGATTGATAATTAAAAATTGAGGTAACCGCAACGGCACAACGAGGACGCAACGTTTTCCCTCAGCCCTGAAAGGGCGATGTACAATAGGATAGGATTTTAATCCCATTAACGGATATAACGGATACACGAAATGTAACAAATACACCGAATGTACCAATTAACCAATCAACGATTTCACGAAACCTTCGGTTTGAATTTCAAAGAAATAGAGTTGATACAATATCTAGTGTTCGTTGGCGGTGGGCCATCGGGAAAAATGTGCCCCAGATGCGATCCACAATTGCTGCAAACCAATTCAGTCCGGACCATTCCATGGCTGCTATCTTTGATGTGCTCTATGTTTGCGTTATCCAATTCTGTCCAGAAGGAAGGCCATCCGCAACCGGAGTGGTATTTCTGTTCAGATTTGAAAAGGGCGAAATCACAGGCGCCGCAGTGGTAGCTGCCTTTGTCTTCTGTATTGGTGTACGCTCCGATGCCGGCGCGTTCTGTTCCTTTTTGTCGGAGTACTCTAAACGCTTCAGGGCTGAGGAGCTGTCTCCATTCTTCTTCGGTCTTGGTGACGTTATATTTCATATTAGTAGTATTATTTTACTTTAACACAATTATCCTTATAGTGTTTTAACATTTGAGAATCTGATTGCTGAAATTATCAAAAAGGGAGGGAAATGTGGCTATTACTGGAGGAAAATTTTCTATTTTCGCTGCTGGTTGTCAGATGAATTGCGATAAAAAGGGTAGAAGTTCGTCAAAAGCCAAACACATTACTCAGTTAAAAGTATCTGTTCAAAACTTATCATTATTTTGGCCAATTACTTAAAAAAATAAACTCATGAAAAACATAACCGTTATTGGAGCAGGAACGATGGGCAATGGAATCGCTCATGTATTCGCAATGAAAGATTATGCCGTTACTTTGGTAGACATATCTCAGGAGGCTTTAGATAGAGGAATGGCTACGATCAGTAAAAACCTGGATCGGATGGTAGCAAAGGAGAAAATTTCTGAAGCTGATAAGGCAGCGACTTTAGAACGTATTATTACTGTTACAGATTTAGCTACAGCGGTTGCTAATGCTGATCTAGTGGTAGAAGCAGCTACGGAAAGAGTGGACTTGAAATTGAATATCTTTAAAACGATTGATGAAAATGCACCGGCACATGCTATTCTAGCTTCTAACACGTCGTCTATTTCGATTACCAAAATTGCTGCAGCTACTAAGCGTCCAGAAAAAGTGATCGGTATGCATTTTATGAATCCGGTTCCAGTCATGAAATTGGTAGAAGTAATCCGTGGTTATGCGACAACGGATGAGGTGACCAATCAAATCATGGAGATGTCAAAGAATCTTGGAAAGGTTCCAACTTTGGCAAATGACTATCCTGGTTTTGTAGCTAACCGTATTTTGATTCCAATGATCAATGAGGCGATTTATACTTTGCACGAAGGAGTGGCAGGTGTGGAAGAAATTGATACTGTGATGAAGTTGGGAATGGCTCATCCGATGGGACCTTTGCAATTGGCAGACTTTATCGGTTTGGATGTTTGTCTGGCTATTTGTAACGTGCTTTATGATGGGTTTAAATTACCAAAATATGCTCCTTGTCCTTTGCTTGTAAATATGGTGACGGCTGGTAAATTGGGACGTAAGAGTGGGGAAGGATTTTATGTGTATGAGAAGGGGCGGAGAGAATTGGTGGTGGCACCTACCTTTGCTTAAGTCAGTATTATCTATAAACTTTATTGTATTCCTAAGTAGCGTGTTTTGTGTGGCTATGTGTGAAAAATCGCGAATTTTAAACACATAGCCACATAGAACACAAACCTGTCCGCCTACGGAGGATTCCCCGATCGCAGAAGTACACATAGAAAAAATGCTTTTCATTTTTTTACATAGCTCACAATAGTTGAGGATTATCGAGTCTTTTGGAATTAAAAGCACTGATGTTTATCAAACCACTTCGTTTCAACCACATGATAATGACTGTCAAATTCCAGCTTCCCTTCTTAGCCCTGGCATTACTAATGGTCTTCTGCCAAAACAGTCCGAGCCCCAAATCGGATCCTCCTAACAGTATTTCCTACACCCTCAATCCTCAGAAACAACAGCTTCAATTTTTTCACAAAAATGAAAAGGGAATACCTTTTATCAATCATGGTAATTTAAAAAAGCAATTAGAAAACGAAAACAAAACCCTTGTTTTTGCAATGAATGGAGGTATGTATAACAAGGATCTTACGCCACAAGGTTTGTACATCGAAAAACGAAAAACCATAGCTCCACTAGATGTCCAAGAAAAAGGATATGGTAACTTCTATCTTCAGCCGAATGGCGTATTCTATTTAGATAAGGGTGACAAGCCGAGTATCAGAACGACTTCTAGTTTTGAGTACAACGAAGAGATTCAATATGCGACTCAATCTGGGCCGATGCTTTTGATGAAAAAATGCTACTAGATTTTGATTTGGAGATACTGTCGCGTGATTGGAAGGACTATGAATTGTATACGCAACAAATAAGAAAGGAGTATTGGATGTATCCGGGGCCAATTTATAGAAAGGGGAGGAGAGAGGCGATGCAGCATTTTTTGGAACGGGAGTATATTTATCAGTCGGAATTGTTTAGGACGGAGGGTGAAGAGAAGGCTCGTGCAAATATTGTTGCGGAGATAAAAAGCCTAAGTTGAACTAGCTCCTCAACACCTCAGACAAAGAGCGTCTCGAAATCCTAGCTTTCAACCAGCTAATCACATCCAGATAACTAATCGACAATTGCTGCAAAGGATCTTCTTTCAATAGTTCCAGCTCAGCCAAATAGTCTTTCATGATCTCCTTATGATCAAAAGGAGGCGCTTTAGCCAAAGCTTTAAATAAATTCAGCGTACTAATCTGCGCAGGATTATGATCTTTCGTTCTTTCGAAAAACGGACGGAATGACTTTAAAGCATAGGTCATCGACTCAAAGTCCTGCAATTCGTAATGACACATTAAGAACATGAGACGTGCATAATACTGCAAGTCTTCCCGAAGGTTTAGCATGTCTTTATTGACAATCTTATTAAGGTAGAAAATGGACTTACTAATCTTATTTGCTCCAAAGTAAATCCAGGCAATTTTAAAATAAAAAACCAAAACTCGATGATCATCTAACTTGGTTTTGTATTTCTTGATCCGTTTGGTCGTTCTTGGAATATGCGTCAATCCTTTTTCAAAGTCTCCATCAATAACCACCTGATTCAAGCGGCCGGAATGCACATATAGAAAGGAAATGATCCGTGAGTTTTCATTGAATTTTTTATAATTACCGTAGCGAAAATCTTCAAACTCACTGAGGTATTTCTCCAAGTTTTTGCTGTCTCTCAAGTGCATTGCCGC
>JBLHRR010000118.1:0-17947 GCA_047626155.1 Saprospiraceae bacterium
TGGCCCGCATTAATCCTCACTTTTTTAATGCTGGGGAAAACATCGTCCGAAAGGAAAATCAAAAAGAAGGGTTTTATGAGAAAGGATTCGTTTATGCTGATCCTGAACTTTTCGACCTCTTTGATTTGCCGATTTTATTCGGAGATAAAAATACGATGTTAAACGAACCCTTCAGTATTGTACTGACGGAACAAATGGCAGAGAAGTATTTCCCAAATGAAGATCCCATTGGAAAAATATTGATTCTTAACGACAATAAAGAAGAGTCATATAGGGTAACGGCGGTGATGAAAGACATGGTTGCGCAAAACCATATTCAATACGACTTCTTTATGTCGATAAACACGCTAGAAGAAACCAGAGGAACCAACTGGATTTGGAATAATTACTATACTTATCTCTCACTGGCAGATGGTGTTCATCCCGATCAGCTGACGGAAAAACTACGTGAGTTTGCTTTCAAAAACTTTGGACCACAATACAAAGCAGAATTAAATGCCGACTTGAGGGAAATGGAAAAAATAGGGCAGGGCTTTAAATTGAAATTACAACCTGTATCTGATATTCATTTATATTCTCAGGAGATCACCCAACCTTATGAGCAACAGGGAGATATTGCGCAGGTTCGTTTGTTCAGTGCCATTGCCTTTTTTATTTTGTTAATCGCACTGGTCAATTTTGTCAACTTATCTACGGCCAAATCGGCTAATCGTGCAAAAGAAGTTGGCCTACGAAAAGTATTAGGTTCTTATCAAAAGCAACTCATAGCGCAATTTTTAACGGAGTCGGTTTTAATGAGTTTTTTAGCTTTTGCCTTAGGGACTATTTTTGCGGTAATGCTGATTCCTACCTTTAATGAACTTTCTGGAAAAACACTCAACATTCCTTTTACAAATATCAGTTTCCTACCCATCGTAGCAGGAACATCCATCCTAATAGGAGTTTTGGCAGGACAGTACCCGTCTTTTTATTTATCGTCCTTCCAACCCGTGAAAGTATTGAAAGGGAAGTTGAGCATGGGTAGTAAAAATAGTTTGTTGCGAAGTAGTTTAGTGGTTTTTCAATTTGCCATTTCCATTGGATTGACCATAGGGACAACCATTGTTTTTCAACAAATGTCTTACATCCAAAACAAAAACCTTGGTTTTCAAAAAGGTCAGGTACTCCTCATTCAAGATACAGATAATATTGGGGAACAGGTATCCGCGTTCAAAAATGCAATGGAAGAATTACCGGAAGGAAAGAGCAGCTCCATGAGTTCTTTCCTTCCTTTGGATGGTGGTCGAAGAAATCAAGTGGCCTTTTATCCTGAAGGTATTTGGAAAAGATTCGCCTCTGCGGCTCCTTTCCGTTATGACTTTCTAGATGACCGTTTTTCTAAAATGTATAAATCGGAAGATCGGGTTATGACAATCTTTAGCATCTTTTCTATCCTTGCTATTTTTATTGCTTGCTTGGGTTTATTGGCCTTAGCCACTTTTATGACAGAGCAGCGAATGAAAGAAATCGGAATCCGAAAAGTACTGGGCGCCTCTATTCTTAATATTGTATTTACACGGACTAAAAAATTCATATTCTATGTACTTATTGGTCTATGCATAGCTACACCCATCGCCTGGTTGCAGATGAACAAGTGGTTGGACGATTTCGCTTATCGTATTGATGTGGAGTGGTGGGTATTTTTGTTTTCGGGAATACTGGCAACTGGTACCGCTCCTATAACAGTAGGATTACAATCGTTGAAAACGGCGCTGATGAATCCGGTGGAGAGCATACGAGGGGAATGAGTAAACGAGACGAAAACCTATAAACAAAAATCATGATTAAAAATAATTTCAAAATTGCTTTCCGTGGCCTCTTGAAAAATAAATTATTTACATTCATCAAATTGGTCGGACTTACCATTGGCTTAACTGCCTGTCTGCTCATCTGGCTGTACACTCAGCACGAAATAAGTTATGATCAATTTCATGTAAATGCAGATCGCATCGCCCGTGTAACGATGGAGTACAGTTCTGGAGGAGAGGTGACAAAGAATATTGAAGTGACTGGTAATAAAGTAGCTCCTTCTTTTCAGCAGGACTTCCCGGAAGTAGAAAGTGCGGTACGGGTCATCAAGTACCAAAGCGTGGTGAAAAATGGCAGCTTGCTTTTTGAAGAAAAAAACTTTTATTATGCCGATTCCGCTTTCTTCGATATTTTCACTTTTCCTTTATTGGAAGGTGACCCGAAAACAGCATTGAACGCTCCGCTTAAATTGGTGATTACAAGCAAGATGGCGGAAAAGTATTTTGGTAACGCCAATCCAATCGGAAAGGAATTGAAGGTTGGAAGTACTAAAGAATACGTCGTTTCCGGCGTGATGGAACCCGCTCCTGCAAATTCAAAACTACAACCTGACTTCATTGCTTCTTTTACCAGTTTAAGTGCTTCCAGAGCGGAACGTTCGACATGGTGGAATGCCAACTACGCTACTTTTTTACTACTCTACCCACAGACCGATTTACAGGCATTCAACGATAAAATTCCGAGCTACATGGCCGCTCATGCAGAAGAAACAGGGAGCGACAACACGGATGAAAACTACCTTACCTTTTTTGCAGAATCATTGTTAACTATTCATTTAAAATCTGAAACACCGGGCAACTTTGTCCCGAACGGCGATAAGCGATACATCTATATTTTAGGAATGATTGCTTTTTTGATTCTACTTATTGGCAGCACCACTTACGTAAATCTAACAACGGCGCAAAGCACGGAACGGGCAAAAGAGATTGGCGTGCATAAAGTGTTAGGCGTTAGTCCAATGCAGCTTTTCGGGCAGCATATTAGTGAGGCCATGACCATTACAGGCTTGGCACTTTTCACTAGTTTTTGCCTGACCGCTCTTTCTCTTCCTCTATTCAATCAATTGATTGGCCGAAGCCTGACCTGGGCGCCGCTACTGAATCCATTGACCTTACAAGCGATACTGATTTTTGGTATTTTTGTTAGTTTTCTGACGGGTGCCTATCCCGCATTAGTCGTTTCCAGATTCAAACCGGCGGAGGTACTCAAAGGAAGTTTACGGTCTTCAACAAAAGGAGCCTGGCTGCACAAGTCACTGATTGTTTTGCAATTTGGAATTTCCGCACTCCTCATTATTTGCACGGTCGTGCTGAACGGGCAATTGGGGTTTATTCAGAATAAAAAATTAGGCTACGAAAAAAACCACGTCATAGCTTTGCCTACAGATCAACAGATTGTAAAGAAACTGGATGCTTTCAAATCTGAGTTTTCACAGAACAAACATGTCTTGGCAACGAGCCTGGTTTATGAAACACCGGTACATATTCAAGGGGGATACGAAATCAATAAATCTTTCGAAGAAGGAAACGGAAAACCGGTAGCAGCAATACCCGTTGATGAAGATTTTGTAAAAGCACTAAGCATAGAATTGGTGGCGGGAAGTGATTTCTCCAGACAAGATGTGGAAACGGTTCGCAGAATGGATGAAGGCAAAGACAGTACTTCTGCCCTTCAAATACTGATCAATGAAGCCCAATGCGCGGCTTTCGGATGGACGCCCGAAGAGGCCATCAACCAGTATGTCAATTTTAAACAAAGAGCGCAAATTAAAGGAGTTGTGAAAAATTTTCATTTTGCTTCTTTACACGAACAAATTAAGAACTTGGTTATTTTCCCTACAACCTGGGGCCAGAATATTTTAGTCAAACTGGATGGAAAAGATATTGCATCGTCTATTTCTTTTTTAGAAAAAAAATGGACGAAACTGGTTCCTCACCGTCCGTTTTCCTACCACTTCATGGATGAAGAATTTGAACAAATGTATGGCTCAGAAAAGCAAACGGCCAAAATGGTTACCGCCTTTTCCATACTCGCTATTCTGTTGGCTTGCCTCGGCCTCTTCGGCATTGCCACTTATACGATTACACAGCGGGCAAAGGAAATTGGTATTCGAAAAGTACTAGGTGCCTCTGTTTCAAACATTGTTTTGATGCTCTCCAAAAACTTCCTACTGCTAGTACTCATCGGTTTAATTATAGCAGCTCCGCTTTCCTGGTATTTGATGAATAACTGGTTACAGGATTTCACTTATCGGATTGATATCAAATGGTGGATGTTTGCGCTGCCGGGGATACTGGCCATTAGTGTTGCATTTGTAACAATTAGTTTGCAATCATTAAGAGTAGCATTGGCGAATCCGGTGGAGAGTATTCGTACAGAGTAAAAGCTTTTGCTAATTATAACGCAATATTTTAACAACTAAAACAGAACTAATGAAAATTATAACAATATTTTTACTCATCGGTATATCAGTACTCAATACCGCCTGTCAAAGCAAACCAGAAGAAATATTAACGCTCAGCGAAGGAACGGTCGAACTCGATTTCCATAAAAACCACATCAACGAAATTCTTTTCGATACCAAATATCATAAACCGAACGAATACACCGAAGGCGACATCAAAACGTCCCTCAACGTCACCAATGATGACGAATTATTTGGGCGTATGTTTTTAGCAAAAACCCAAACCTATTACCTGAGTCAGCTGGCTCCTGAACTTCCCGTAAATGAATTATGCAAAAAGGGGAGTTATCAGTTTACCATTTATGTTGATAATAACAAGTTGTACACTTACAATCTTCAAACTGGAGCTGGCTCTTGTTCTTTTAGAAATGAAGCAACAAGTATTTACTTGCCATTGATTTCAGAAGAAGACCACTGGGGGAAATTTCTTTGGTTAAAATTCATGAAGAGAAATGGTGGTCAAAAGGCATTGTCCGAAGGCACTCATCAACTAAAAATAGAAGTACGTCCTTACATAGAAACAACAGAACTTAAAGTAGGTAAAATCATCGCAGAGGGCGAAGTGACCATTCAATTCACCAATAAAGAAGTAAGTGAAACAGAAATGGCAATACAACCTATAGCTCCTAACAGTGGTTGGGAACTTGCTTCTGACCAGATAAATGAAGAAAAAATAAAAGCACTCAATAAGAAAGTAGCGCAAAATTATTTCAAAGATCTAACCAGTGTGGTCGTTGTCCAAAATGGAAAATTATTATTGGAAGAATACTTCGAGGAAGCCAACAGAAACACATTGCACAATACTCGCTCTGTCGGAAAATCTTTCGCTTCTGCAATTACCGGCATCGCAATTAAAGATGGACACCTCAAAAATGAGATGGCGACATTGAAAAATTTTTACAAATTAAAGCCTTATGAAAATTATAGCCCTGCAAAAGGAGAAATAACTTTAAAAGATTTACTAACAATGAGTTCGCATTTTGCTGGATCAGATATGACTGGTAAGAATAGCGAAGACGAAATGCAAGACAATGCAGAAAACTGGATGAAATTTGCTTTAAATGTTCCTATGGACGGAAAAGAATCGGAACCCAACATCTGGGATTACTGGACTCCGGGAACAATGATACTTGGCGACGTTCTTAACAAAATCGTTCCGGATGGTTTAGAAGTCTATGCGGAGAAAAAACTGTTTGCACCGCTTGGCATTAAAGAATACAAATGGTTCCATACCCCTCAAAAAGTA
The DNA here is from genome assembly GCA_047626155.1 of Saprospiraceae bacterium. GTDB lineage: Bacteria > Bacteroidota > Bacteroidia > Chitinophagales > Saprospiraceae > CALGLS01. The sequence continues at coordinate 5,559 of JBLHRR010000118.1, forward strand.
GCTTATACCGGAGGAGGATTGGAAATGAGTTCACTGAGTTTGGCAAAGTTTGGGCAACTCTACCTAAATGATGGACTTGTAGACGGAGATCAAATTATAACAAAAGAATGGATTAAGACCAGCTTATCAAAACAGCTCCCCATTCCGGAAAAAACAGACGAACACTACGGTTACCTCTTTTGGAATAAAGGCTATACTATAGAGGGTAAGACTTATGACACTTACTACGCTACCGGAAACGGTGGGAACAAAATTTTTATCATCAAAGAATTAGATTTAGTCGTCGTCATCACCGCTACAGCCTATGGGCAACCACATGGGCATATACAAGCTGATGAGATGATGAAGGATTTTATTTTACCTGCAGTGGTGGGGCGGTAGACGGTAAGACGGTTTACGGTGGACGGGGTAATACGGGGAAACGGTGGGTATGATTTGGAATTTATTTTTAACATAAAAAGACAAAGTTATGGGGGATTTCAAGGAGCTTAGGGTGTGGCAGAACGGACTCGATTTAGTAGTGGATATCTATAAAATGACTAGGGTTGGAGAATTTGCGAAGGACTTTGGCTTAAAGAATCAAATCCAAAGAGCTTCCGTTTCTATCCCATCAAACATTGCAGAAGGGGACGAAAGAAAAACAACCAAGGAGGCCATTTGTTTTTTCAATATATCTAAAGGTTCTGCTGCTGAAGTGATAGCCCAACTACATCTTGCATACAGAATTGGATACATTGACAAAGAAACCTTCGATAGGCTAGAAGATAATACAGAACGAACTCGCGCAATACTCAAAAACCTTATAAAAGCAAGAATGGGAAACTCTAAATAGCCGTATCACCGTCCACCGTACCACCGTAAACCGTAAAAGCCATGTTCCAACACCACCTCAAATTAGCGCTTAGGAATTTCCGAAAAGACAAAAGCACTTTTCTGATCAACCTCACGGGCTTATCCGTCGGTTTGATGGTTGCTATTTCAATTTTTAGTTGGGCTATCCATGAGTTAAGTTATGAAAAGTTCCATACTAAATCAGATCAAATTTACCGGATTGTAAATGAGCGATTTCAAAATGGAGAGATGATCCAGAAAGGAACCATTACTTATCCGACTATTGGGCCTACTATGTTGAAAGAGTACCCGGAGGTAGTGAATGCCTCTCGTATTTTTTATCAGGGTAATATGGCTTTGACCAATGGGGATAAAGTTATTCAGGTCGATGATTCTCAATTCACAGATCAGCATTTTTTTGAACTATTCGATTATGAATTATTAGCCGGCGATCGAAACACAGCGCTATCCAATACCAATGAAATTGTTTTGACTAAGTCTGTAGCAAATCAATTATTCGATTTAAGAAACGACAACTACGAATCTTTGATTGGTAAATATATTGTTATGAATTTAGACGAGCATCCGTCAAAGGTGGTTGGCATCATCAAAGATTTCCCCGTTAATTCGATCTTTCAATGTTCGGTTTTAGCCAGTTACGCTACCTTCATTCGTTATACAGGAGAGAATGCAGACATCAGTTGGGACTTTTCAGATTTCTATCATTTTATTGAATTGGACAAACAAGCTGATCCGGCAATCTTAGAAGCTAAGTTCCCCGCTTTTTCAGAAAAACACTTTGTTTACAGAAACGATACAGAGAGTGCAGAAAAGTTCTATTTACAACCTCTTTCTGATGTACATTTATATTCCGCCGACCTTGAATACGAAATCATGAAAACAGGTAGCGCCCGTTCTGTCTGGGCATTATTGGGCATCGCTTTTATTATTCTTTTAATCGCCTGGGTCAACTACATCAATTTATCTTCAGTCAAAGCCATTGAAAAAGCAAAAGAGATCGGCTTACGTCGAGTGATCGGCGCTGGGAAAAAGCAACTTACGTTACAGTTTTTGCAAGAAGCTTTTCTTATCAACTTACTTGCTTTCTTAGTAGCCATTCCGTTGATTACTTTTTTCCGTCCTTGGTTCTACAACATCATGGGAATTGACCAGGGGCGAACTATTAGTACCGCTCTTGGTTCGACAGAATATTTACTCTATGGCGGTTGTGCTTTACTAATGTTCTCGGGTATTTTGATTTCGGGTTTATATCCATCTTGGTTACTCTCCTCGAAAAGTACGCCGGATGTATTGAAAGGGAAATTCCAAAATACGAAAGGTAGCAAGGCGCTCCGTAAAACACTTGTTACGGCTCAGTTCACCATGTCCATTAGTTTGATCATCATTACCATTTTTGCCTACCAGCAAATAAAATTTATGGACAACAAAGAGCTGGGATTAAACATTGATCAGGTAATGGTTTTCAACGGTCCTACCTTAACAAATTTCGATACTACTTTCATTGATAAAATGAACGCCTTCACCGCTGCGCTGGATCAATTTCCGGGCATCAAAAATGCAGCTACTTCCAATCGAGTCCCAGGAGAACGGATGGGCAGAATCTTCGGGCTTACCATAAAAGGAGGAAATCCTGACAAGGGTTATATGTGCAATCAAATGCATGCAGATGCCAAATACGCAGAGACCTACGGTTTACAAACTTTGGCAGGTCGATTTTTCCGACAAGAAGATTCTAACTACAATGGTCAGTTAGTCAATAATATTATTATCAATGAAGCGACTAGGAAAATGGCTGGTTTCTCTACTAACGAAGAAGCCATCGGTCAGGTCTTTAATTTTTTTGGCGGTGGTTTTAATGTGGTAGGTGTCGTTAATGATTTTCACCAGCGTTCTATACATCATGCTATTGAGCCTCTGATTATTATTCCTTATTACTCTCCGTATAGTCCAATTTCTGTAAAAGTAGCTGCAGCTACTATTGATCAAACCATTGCCCAGATTGAGCAGACTTACCAATCTTTCTTTCCTGCCAATGTATTCGAATACTCTTTTCTAGATAAGCAATTCGCACAGTTGTACAGTGCGGATAAGAACTTCAGTAAGATGCTTTTATTTTTCACCTTTTTGGCGATACTTATCGCTTGCTTAGGTCTTTTTGGACTTGCGTCTTACATCGCTCATTTGCGAACAAAGGAAATTGGAGTTCGAAAAGTCTTAGGAAGTTCGATTACTCAAATTGTTGCGCTACTCTCTTTTGATTTTTTAAAACTGGTATTCGTAGCTGTATTGTTAGCTTCGCCCATCGCGTGGTATTGTTCTAAGGAATGGCTCAACAGTTATGAATATAGAATTGCCATTGAAGGTTCCGTATTCCTTTGGGCTGGAGTGATTGCTTTAAGCACTGCTTTTTTAACAATAAGCGCCCAATCACTCAAAGCGGCTTTAGCTAATCCGGTTGAGAGTTTAAGGAACGACTAGGGGAGACGGTGGACGGTTCCGCTATTAGAAGGTCCGTCCCCCGTCTTTCTGTCTACCGTAAAAAATCAATTAAAATTAATAATTATGCTCTTTAAAAATTTAAGATACACCTTTCGAAACCTTTGGAGAGATAAATTTTATACGTTACTAAATGGGTTTGGTCTTACACTCGGAATGACCGTAGTGTTACTGATTTCTTTATGGATTCAGACGGAGCTGTCTTATGACAATTACCATTCTAAAAAAGATACGGCTTACCTCATTTTGGGAGATACGGAGTTTGGCGGGGAGCGAAGCCTTGGTATCAGAACACCTGCATTATTAGCCGGAGCTACCAGAGCAGAAATTCCGGAGGTAGAGAAAATTGCCAGAACTACCCAGTTGTGGAAACCTGTTTTAAAGCATGGCAACACTCTTGTAGATGCGAAAAATACTTTCTTAGTAGATGCGGAGCTACTTGGTATTTTGGATTTCAATTTCATAAAAGGAGACCCAGCTAATGCATTGGCTGTTCCAAGTAACATTGTACTTACGGAGAGTATTGCTTCCATGGTTTTTGGAGAAGAAGAACCGATGGGGAAAATTGTAGAACTGGAAAGTAAGCTCAAGTTGACGGTAACAGGTATCATCGAAAATACGCCAGTGAATACCCATATGCCCGTGGATTGCTTAGTTCCGCTGGAAGGAAATATCAGACAGTTTATGAACGAGCAAAGCCTAAGTTGGTACTCGTATAATTTTTCGTCCTATCTCTTGTTGAAACCAAATGCGGATCCGGAAGAAGTAGGAAAAAAGTTATCGGCTTTAATACCAGACCGAGAAGATGAAGATGCATCCAAAAAGAGTCTCTTTAAACTGCATCCGGTCGCTAATATTTATATGGGCTTGAGCGAAATGAAATATGGCTTCGTAAAAGGAGATTGGAAACACATTAACCTCTTTGGTTTTATCGGACTTATTATATTACTGATTGCTTCGATCAACTACATCAACCTGACTACCGCTAGAGCTGCGCATCGGGCGAAAGCCACCGGGATAAGAAAGATAGTGGGAGCTACGAGATCTCAACTCATTGGGCAGCACCTGTTAGAAGCTTTTTGTCTGGTTGGTATTTGCAGTTTACTTGCACTCTTTCTCGCACATTTTAGCATTCCCTTTTTTGAACAAATAGCGGGGAAGGAATTTCCTTTTTTAACTATATTTTCTTTGCAAAACTTTTTACTTAGTGGTGGGATTGCTTTTGCAACAGTATTGTTAAGTGGGATACAACCGGCAATACAACTTTCCTCCTTTCGACTCGTGGAAGTCTTAAAAGGGAGTGGCTTCAAAGGAGTAGCTGGGAAAGCAGGATTGAGAAAAGCACTGGTCATTGTTCAGTTTGTCAGCTCCGCAGCCTTAATCATTTGTACGCTGTTTATGATCCGGCAAATGGATTTTATTCAATCAGCTAAACTGGGTTATGAAAAAGACCATACCTTTTCTTTTCGGCATCCGGGTGAAAATCCAAGAGTCCTCAAAGAAGCACTTAAAGGACAGGCGGGTATTGATGAGGTAACGATGAGCGATCAGTCTATTGTACATATTTCCAATCGCTTGGGAGGTTTTGAATGGGAGGGCATGGGAGAAAAAAGGGAACGGTCTCTTTTTCAAACTAATGTCGGATATGAGTACAAAGATTTCTTTGGCTTAGAACTTATCGATGGCCGCTGGTTCAAGCCTGGTGATTCAGATTCCTCTTCCTTTCTTATCAATGAAACGGCTGCTAAGGCGCTTAATTTAAAAGAGCCTGTCGGTAAATGGATCGACTTCTGGGGCGAACGTGGAACTATTGTTGGCGTCATTAAAGATTTTCATTTTCAGTCTTTCCATAATGATATTCAGCAACTGATCTTCCGTCAGAATGGAGATTGGTTTCCGACACTCTATGTCAAAACAACTGGAGAAAATACAGCAATCGCGATCGCCTCTGCGGAGAAGGTATTCAAAGCACATCATCCCGATGCCATTTTTAAATACGAATTTCTGGATGAGACTTATGACAATTTATATAAAACAGAAACGAAAACCAGCGCCCTGTTTTTATTCTTTGCACTAGTAGCTATCCTGATTTCTTGCCTCGGGATTTTTGGCTTAGCCACTTACACTGCAGAAAAACGATTTAAAGAAATTGGAATCCGTAAAGTACTGGGCGCTTCCGTTTACAGCATCGTACATTTATTATCTAAAGACTTTTTAAAACTGGTTTTTGCCTCCTTGATTATTGCCATTCCTATTGCTTGGTATTTCATGAATAGTTGGTTAAGTAATTTCGCATACCATATTAAATTAGACTGGTGGGTATTTGCTGTTGCAGGTTTACTGGCGGTTGCTATCGCATTTGTAACAGTATGTTTACAATCGTTTAGAGCTGCACTAGCTAATCCAGTAGAAAGCATAAAAGAATAAAGAGCCTACCGTTCATTTCTGAACACAAACCGTTCATTATCGGACAATGAATAAGGAGGTTTGTCATGATGGAATTGTATAAGGTTCTGTAAATCAAAGTGTTAATCTATTGGCATGCCATTGGGAAGTTTTATAGTACAATAGAAGTATAACTGAACTCACTTCAACCCTCGTAAATCATGTTAAAAAACTATATAAAAATTGCTTGGCGAAATATCTTAAAACACAAGTTATTTTCCGCTCTAAATATTTTTGGACTGGCAACAAGTATGTCTGTCTGCCTATTGCTCATTATGATTTTGAGTGATCAATATTCTTATGATAATTTTCACGAAAAAGGAGATCAGATCTATCGAATTATCAGTAGCCGTCATCAAAAAGGAGAAGAGGTTAAAGTTGCAGAAGTTGCAACGACTTCTATGGCCATCGTCGAACCTTTAAAAAAGGAATACCCTTTTATCGAAAAGGCAAGTCGTGTGGTCAGTATAGATAAGGGTTTTCATTTGGGCGATAAAACACTTTATGGTGACAAACCAGGTTATTTTGTTGATGCAGATTTTTTGGAAATGTTTGACTTTGGTTGGTTGTTGGGCGACAAGCATACCGCTTTAATTCAGCCTAATTCCATTGTATTGACCGAAAGTGCAGTGGAAAAATTTTACCCAGGAGTAGCCGTTCTGGGTAAAACAGTCGGGTACGGCGAATTAGGAACCTTCACCATTACAGGAGTAATCCCGAACCCTCCTGTTCGTTCGCACATTTCCTTTGATTATTTGGTTTCTTACGCAAGCGTAGATGCTATGAATGCGAAGGAGAGAGAAAAAATTTCTATATATGGAGAGGGGCATATATCAAAAGGACTAGTGTACGTGTTGTTAGAAAATGGAATAGCTCAAAGCAAATTTGATGACGCTTTAGCGGCTCAGGCGGTTAAGTATAACGATAGGAGCGAGGTACATAATTTTTTATTCTTATCTCAAGCTTTGTCCGACATCATGCCTTCCCAAGACTTAGGCAATGAAATAGGAACAGGAACTCCTGCAATTCTCCTTTATTTTTTAATGAGCTTGGGCTTCTTATTAATGCTGGCAGCCAGTTTTAATTACATGAATTTATCACTTGCTCGTTCCTTAAAACGTTCCAAAGAAATTGGAATCCGTAAAGTAATCGGTGCCAGAAAAAAAGATATTGTATTCCAGTTTTTAGGAGAAGCCATTTTAATTGCGCTACTGTCTCTTTTAGTTGCATTAGTGTTGTTAGAATTATTGATTCCCGTGTTTTATGGTTTGGATCCTTTTATAGGACAGACGGTTCATTTGACTCGGTCACCATTGATGTATCTTGGTTTTTTCGGATTTAGCTTGGTCATTGGCTTATTGGCAGGTCTTTTTCCTGCGTTTAACATTTCATCCTTTCAACCAATTCAATCCCTCAAGCAGTTGTCTAATGTCAAAATATTTTCAAAAGTTGGTATTCGAAAGGTACTCATTACGATGCAGTTTGCTTTATCATTACTTTTTATCTTAATTGTAATTATTGTTTTACAACAACATAAGCACGTAATCGAAACTGATCTTGGGGTACGTGCTGATAACCTGATGAACATCTGGATGACTGAGTCCGTTGATTTTGATGTATTTTCACAACAGGTTGAGCAAATCAATGGCGTTGAAGCTGTTTCCAGTTCTTCCGTCGATATGCTTATAGGAGGAAGAGCAGAAGTTACTGCCCATTTCAAAAATAATACAGATTCCATTCAATTAGGTTTTAATGCTGTTGCTCAAAATTTTATCGATTTCATGGAAATTGAAATAATCGAAGGGAATAATTTTCCAGAAGATATCAATACCGCAGCCGAGCAATTCATCATATTGAATGAAACAGCAGTAAAACGAATGGGCTATGAAACGCCAAAGCAGGCTATCGGTGAAATTGTGATGCTCGGAAGTGGCGGCGACTCTGGATTGAAAATCATTGGTGTTACCAAAGACTTCCATCACGATAATATTTGGTTTACGTCTATCCAACCATACGCTCTTAGACAAGGAGGCGAATTTCAAAAAAAGTTAGATGTCAGATTAAGCGCTGCTAATAGCGTGGCAACTATTGCTGCCATTCATGAACTTTGGAATAAGCTTTCACCGAAAGAATCAATTAGCGCTTACTTCACAGAAAGAAGAATGCGCAATCTTGATAAATTTTTCCAGATGGGTTCTCGTATTATTGGATTTATAGGCTTTCTAACTATTCTTATTTCCTGTATGGGCTTATTGGGAATGGTCATTTTTACCGTTGAAGGCAAGCTTAAAGAAGTAGGTATTCGAAAAATACTTGGTGCCAGTGAAATCAGTATCAACTGGCAATTATCTAAAGGGTTTTTAATGCTTTTGGGTATTGCCATAATAATTGCCATTCCAATTACTATTTTCCTTGCCAACCTGTGGTTACAGAATTTTGTACTTCGTACGCCCATAAGCTTTTGGATGATTTCCATTGGTGTAGGATTGATGTTATTTCTTGCACTAATAACGGTGGTGTCTCAAACAAGTATAGCGGCTAGAAGAAACCCTGTGAACGTTTTAAAAACAGAATAAAAATGATAAAGGATTATTTAAAAATAGGAATCAGAAACCTCCTAAAGCATCGCGCCAACACCTTCATCCATGTACTCGGATTAGCCATTGGCCTCGCCGCATTTTTGCTCATTAACCAGTACGTCCTCTTCGAAAAAAGTTATGACCGTTTTCATTCAAACGCGGATCAGCTTTATCGTGTGACTACGGATATTTTATCGGACGGCGTCGTTTATACCCGCGATGCCAACACCTATGCCCCTGCCGGGAAAGTGTTGGAAGAAGAGCTTCCAGAAGTGATTGGTTCCTCGACCTCTTTACTCATGCAAGACATGGTTTTTCAAAGAAAGGGAAAACCATTTCAAGAAGACCTCCTCGCTGTTGATGAAAGTTTTCTAAAGTTATTTGACTACGAAGTTCTTGCTGGCGATCCAAGTAATTTATTGAAAGAGCCCAACACGATGGTTTTGACTGCATCGCATGCAAAAAAGTATTTTGGCATCAATGACCCTATCGGGCAAACAGTAGATTACGTTGCTTTTGGTGCAGAGAAAGAGGCTTTTAAAGTTACGGGAGTTGTAGTGGATCCTCCGCCAAATACGCATTATCATTTCAACATGCTAGTCTCTTTAAGTTCTGTAAAAGAACGGATGGAAAAAGATGGGTGGAGAGCTAATAATTATTACGGGTACATTCTGTTGGATGAAAAAGCAGACATCGCTTCTGTTAACGGAAAACTACCTGCGCTATCCAAAAAATACTTAAGTAAGGAAGGTGACGAACTATTCAATTTACAAGCAGTAACTGACATTCATTTGCATTCGGATATGACTTTTGAACCAACGGTGCATGGAAGTAGTCGCGCTGTTAATTTTTTGCGAATCATTTCTATTTTTATTTTATTAATTGCTTGGATCAATTATATCAATCTATCAACAGCTCGAGCCGTGGAAAGAGCTAAAGAAGTAGGAATGCGCAAAGTAGTGGGCGCTCGAAAATCACAACTCATTGGGCAGTTTTTTACAGAGTCTTTATTGGTTAATTTCTTTGGAATGCTCTTAGCCGTTTTAGTGACTTATTTCACGCTTCCATTTTTCAACCAATTAGTCGGAAAAGAAGTGTTAGGAAGTTTGTGGACAAGCAAACAATTCTTATCAACCCTTTTGCTTTTCTTTGGTATCGGTACGCTGGTTACTGGTATTTACCCTGCTATAGTTTTATCCTCGTTCAAACCAATTGGTGTATTGAAAGGCAGTTTTAGCAAAAGCAAGCAGGGGGTCTTTTTAAGAAAGAATTTGGTAATTTTTCAATTCGCCGCTTCGTTTGCTTTAATCGCTGGTACTATGGTCGTTTATCAACAACTTCGCTACATGACCAATCAGGAGATGGGGATGAATACCAAGCAGGTCCTTAGTTTTAATAACCCGGAATATGAAGGCGATAATGTAGAACAATTCATAAGCAAATTCAATGCATTCAGAAATACGCTTAAACAAAACAATGACATTAAAAATATTTCTTCCATTGGCTGTCTTCCTGGTGGAAACAGCCACGACATTAATTCCACCGATGGTAGCTTTAGCGTTGAGGGCATATCCACTCCTGTGAAATCGACCACGTATTTAAACTTCATTGATTACGAAACCGTTGATGCTTTGGAATTGAAACTTGTCGCTGGAAGAACATTTCAAGAGGACATGCGTAGCGATTCAAATGCGGTTTTAATCAACATGGCCATGCTGAAATTATTAAACATCCCTGATCCTGCCTCTGTCATCAATAAAAATTTTGTTCGTGGAAACGATTTTAAATTCCGTATTCTTGGCGTGCTTGATGACTTCAACCGTTCCACTTTAAAAAGTCAAATAGAACCGACTTTCTTTTTACCATTAAGGGTAGCAGGATATAGTGTAGCAAAATTAAACAGTAAAGATATACCTGCAACCATAAGTAAGATCGAAGAGGCTTATTTAAGTTTCTTCCCTGGTTCCGGATTTAACCCGATCTTTTTAGATCAAAAATTTGAAAGACTTTATACAGAGGATCAAAAATTCGCTTCGGTCTTTTCGGTCTTTTCTATCCTGACCATCTTCGTCGCCATCATGGGCTTATTCGGTCTAGCTTCGTTTATGTCTTTACAAAGAACTAAAGAAATTGGCATCCGAAAAGTGCTGGGCGCTTCCATTTCTGAAATCATTCTAATGTTTTTCAAAGACTTCCTTTTGTTGATTGGAATCGGACTCGCCATTGGAGGGCCACTAATATATTTGGCTATGACGGAATGGCTGAATGGCTATGCTTTTAGAATTGAATTTCCTTGGTGGGCCATGTTGGTCGCAGCAGGAATACTATTGTTGGTTTCCTTTTTAACAGTAAGCTTACATTCGTTCAAAGTCGCACGAATGAATCCGGTGGAGAGCATTAAAGAATAATCAGGAAAACCGGTAGATAGTATTCGATAATAATAAGACATATCGCGGCCGAGCCGCAAATAAAAATCAAAACCCAAGATGCGGTGCACTGTGGTTTCATCTGAAACTTTATTTCCCTTCACGAGGTCGGGACAAGCTTTTAGCAAAATCTTACAGTTGTAATACATTTCATAATTCAATGAAGAACCTTTTGAGGAATCAAAATTTTCTTCAAAGCAAGTATTTTATTTCATCACTCTTTCACGAATAGACAGGCAGTAGTCATCAAGCTGATGACTACTTGCCTATTTTATGAAGAGCCTACTAATGTAGCTTATCACACAGAGGCCACAGAGCTAGCGCAAAAAATGCGTTAGCTCTGTGTTCTTTGTGCGCCCTTTGTGAGCACTCATATCGCACAGCCTACAATTAGATATTTCCCTTTCTGCATCCCAGCCTTCTCTACTCCTTTCGGTTTGTATCGTGCGAAATATTATTTCAAATACAAACATAAACACATATTAATAACCTGTCTTCTTAGGTTTTTACACCTTAAATATTACTTTTACAAGGTGGTAAAGGTTTGAGTCCATGAAAGAAAACCTTTGTACCTGTTCAGCTGTTAATTATTAACCATTAATTTTTGACTTTCCGATAGTGCATTAGTGGGAAGTTAATGGCCAACGGTTAATAGTTTATACAAACCATTTAAACAAGTTTTCTCAATTATGAAAGTAGGTATCCCTATTGAACTCGGCGAGAATGAATCGCGGGTTGGCGCCACACCGAAGACGGTGGAACGCTTAAAAAAACAAGGCTTCGACGTTTATATCCAAAGTGGAGCGGGAAAGGCTGCTAATTTTTCTAACGAAGAATACACCGCCTCCGGAGCCACTATTTTAGATAGCATCGAAGCAGTCTATAAAGAAGCAGATATTATATTGAAAGTACTTGCCGTAACAGACAAGGAAATTGAGATGATGCATGCAGAGCAAGTGACCCTGAGTTATTTGAGCCCAGCTCAAAATGGAGATTTGCTAAAAAAACTTGCCGAAAAGAACATCAATGCCATTGCAATGGATGCGATCCCTCGTATCTCGCGGGCACAAAAAATGGATGTTCTTTCTTCTATGGCTAACATTGCTGGTTATCGTTCGGTCATTGAAGGCGCCAATTATTTTGGTCGCTTTTTGAATGGTCAGATTACAGCGGCTGGTAAAGTGCCTCCTGCCAAGATCTTGGTAATTGGAGCAGGGGTAGCCGGGCTTGCTGCTATCGGAACAGCTCGTTCTCTTGGAGCGATTGTTCGCGCTTTTGATACGCGGATGGAAGTGGCCGAGCAAATCGAATCGATGGGCGCACAGTTTCTGAGTGTCGAAATTGAGGAAGATGGTTCTACGGCTTCTGGTTATTCTAAAGTGATGAGCCCTGCTTTTATCAAAGCAGAAATGGAGCTGTTTACAGAGCAAGCCAAAGAGGTAGACATCATTATTACCACCGCTCAAATTCCAGGACGTGCTGCTCCAAAGCTCATACTTGACTACCACGTGGCTGCCATGAAACCCGGTTCTGTTATTGTGGATCTCGCAGCCTCTTCCGGCGGCAACTGTGTCCTTACCAAAGACGGCGA
>JBLHRR010000119.1:0-17938 GCA_047626155.1 Saprospiraceae bacterium
GAAATGTCATGCGCTACAATAACCTCTTCTAAGGTAGAAAAGTCATGAAAAAGCGGAAGAAATAAAAATGAAAGCAGAGATACCGTTTTCATGAATTTATTTTTTAATTAAAGGTAACTATTAAGACTGGAGACGGAAGACTGGAGACGGAAGACTGGAGACGGAAGACTGGAGTTTCTATCGAGCGTAAAATCCACAGACTAAGGACTTGTCAAATTCAAGGTTTGTATTAGTGGAAAACTTTGGACTTCGATCCAAGTCCTACTTCAAAATCGTCACATTCCCCTTCCGCTTATACTCCCCTCCCCCAACACATCTAACCTCCAAGTAATATCCAAACACATCAGGCCCCAATAACTCGTCATTAAATCGACCATCCCATTCATCGAGGATCGAATTCGCTTCAAATATTTTTTCGCCCCAGCGATTATAAACCACCCAATAAACCTCCTCAATATAATTACCAAAAACCTTCAAATAATCATTCTCTCCATCCCCATTTGGCGTAAAGGCATTTGGAAAAAAGACAAAAGGATCTTCGCAAATATTCTCTACCACAACAACAGGTACACGTGCTGTCGCAATACAGCCTTCAGGCGTTGTAATCTGCACATCGTAAGTAGAAGTAATCGGAGGAAAGGCCAAGGGATTAAAAATATTAGGATTGCTAAGGGTGTTAGCTGGAGTCCAGGAATAGGTCCAACCAATGCTATCCGTGACGACCAGTTGGGTCGTATCTCCACCGAAAATTGTATCCGGATTTGCAGAAGCAAAGATGCTAGGCATGTAATCATAAACATTGATCATGCTTTCCAGTGTATCAATACAGCCATATTGGTTTTCTACAATCGTCGTAAAAACTGCGCCATCTTCCGCAATGACCGTGATCGTCCCATTGTCATCTTCTTCAAGAATTTCAGAAACCGGTGACCAATCGTATGACAGTACATCTCCATTGTCATTGTTCATAGGAACGATAGAAAGCGTGTCGCTAGCGCACAAAGTATAATCAGGGACTGTAACATTAATCGAATTACCGAAAACAGAAATGGTATCTTCTTTTGTACAACCAAAAGCATCCGCTACCTGAACATAATAAATGGTTGGTTCATTTGGGACTGCGATTAGGAAAGAATCTGAGCTAATAACCGAACTAAAGGTTGGGACATTAGACCAAGTATAGGAAACCGCTTGTTCGCTTGAAGCAAATAGTTCAACAGCATTTGTGCACACAGAAGTATCATTATTCGCAGTCATTTCAATGATAGGCGGCACCACTACCGTAGTGGTTCTAATCAATTCACAATCTACAAGCGAAGGCTCCGTAATGGTTACGGTATAAGTAGTCGTAACAACAGGGCTGGCCATTGGATTGGGTGAATTAGGATTATCCAATCCTGTTGATGGAGACCAGTCGTATATGTAATCAGGATTCCCTCCTGGATTCAATTCTATAGCGATTCCTGGACAGCTTGTCAACGTATCAGTAAGATTAAGATCAATTAAATTTATCGGAATCAACATTGCTAAAACATCCTCGCAGCCATCAGCAGACAGAATGGTCAGTTCTACCCCAAGCACCTGACTGCCTACTAATTGTATGGATGGATTTTGAGTCAAGGTCGTATCTCCATTACTGAAAACCCATTGCCAATTTGTAAAAGTGCTTTGTGTATTCGTAGATAAATCATTAAAAAAGACAATGGTCGTATCGGTACATTGCTCATAGGTGTAATCAAAATCAACAACTATATCTGGATCTGTAACAATAATTTCTACAGAAAAAGTATCCGGACAATTTACATCGGCATTAATAGCTAAGGTAACCGTAAACGTTCCTGGACCTGGATAAACGTACTCGGGATTTACCTCCGTGGAAGTTGCAGTCGGATTTAAGGGGTCTCCAAAATTCCAAATCATAAAAGGAGCATTAATACTCTGATTGGTAAACTGTACAGAATAACCACTGCATTGTTGATCACTTACAAAAGCCAACTGCGCCGAGGTATCTAAAACAGAAACAAAGGCCGTATCCAGCCAAGTACAACCATTCTGATTTTCAGCTACTATAACATAAGGCCAGGTGCCAGGTCCGGGAGTTGTCACAGTCGCGGTATCATTTGTAACGCCATCAATAATTAAGGAGATAGGAGACCAAGCATAAGTTAAAATATCTGCAGGATCTAAATTGATAACACTGACGATAGTGGTTTCCCCATCACAAATCAGATCACTTTGATTCGGTTCTATATTGACTCCATTTCCAACGATGGTTACACTATCTATTTGCTTACAGCGAAATTCATCCACTACCTCAATATAGTAAGTTACCGCTCCAAATGGGCTTACCGTTACACTCGGTAAAGTGTCAAAAATCACATTGAACTCTGAATCAGTAGACCAACTGAAACCAACCGCTACATCACTATCTGCAAAAAGAGTCAGCTCCGGTTCACAAGTAACGGTGTCTTCTGTCAAATTCAAATTCAAAGGAGGAGGTAGTACTACTGTTATATCTCTAAAGCTTTCACAGTTGCCAGAGGAGTCTCTGATTATCAAAGAGTAAGTCGTAGTTACTTCAGGTGTGGCCCAAGGACTTGCAATGTTTACATCACTCAGGAAATTTGGTGGCGTCCAGAAGTAGACATAGTCATTGGTAGAAAAAGGATTCAGTTGAACGGAGTCTAGTTCACAACGGATAATGGAATCTGGAAACATCGGTTCATCTATCACATTGACCTCAAAGGTTTGTTCCAAAGAATCCATACAACCATTTTCGGCGGTCACGATTAACTCCATGGTATAAGCCCCACTCGTACCAACTTGCAAAGAGGGGTTTTGATCTGTGGAGATGTCAACAATATTTCCAAATTCATCTGTAATATTCCAATACCATTCTGAAATATCGGAGATGGAATCCGTACTAAAATCGGTTCCTGCAATGGTCATGGTATCTGAGCATTCCTCAAATTCGTAATCGAAATTTACACCAAGTGAGAAAAAATTAAGTCGGATGTCAAGCATAGAAGTATCCACGCATTCATCTCCAGGTTGCGCAATTAGCATGATGATATAATCTCCAGTATCTGAATAAATAAAACTGGGAGTGTCACCAATGACTACAGAATCTGGATATAGTGGATCGTTGAAATACCATTCATAGTTTGTAGCGTTGTCGCTATTATTTTGTGTCAGAACTTCCAGTGCATTACTACAAACGACCTCGGGGGTGAAAAAGGAAGAGATCGCCTGACCACAAATTCCAACATTAAATTGAAAGTCTCTTCTAGTAGTCGAAATCAATTCTCCATCTCGATATTCTTCTACACAGATCCCAACGACAAACTGTCCAATGACATCTGGAATCCCCGTTAGAAAACCAGTTTGAGAATCAATTTTCAAGACATTGGGATCAGAGGGATTGCTATTAAGCATATTGGCAACATCGTAAAGAGGTGCTACCCAAGTGACATCCGCAGGAACCGTTTGCTCGAAGGCATCTGGCTCAGGTAAGCCAGGGGTTGCTCCAAGCAAAGGCGTACACAAGCTATAAACAATAGAATCACCATCTGGATCAAAGGCGGATTGGTCAAAGTCAATTGGCTCACCCGCACAAATATAGATTGGAGGCCAAGCACTAAAAACTGCAGAGTTATTACATTCGTTTAATGCCCGTTCAGAAATGTTAACGCCATAAGTTGCACCAGAGCCAAGCGGATCTACAATATTTACAATAGTACTGTTTCGGCAACAGCGCTGATAAATTAATTGATAACCACCTACACGTGGGAGTAATGTTAAGGTATCCACATAAGTGGTAGTATGAACACAGACATCAGGAGGCACCACGAGACAAGGGTCAGCCAATACGGGGTCCAACGTATCATTCAACATCATGTTGAAAGGGATGATAAGACTGTCGACTAAGACGCCTGCACTATTGTAGATTCCAATGTCTGCCGGATCATCAAAAAAGGCAGCAGGGTTTCCGTTGTAACAATCCCTGAAAATAGTAAGTGTTATCTCGTATTGATTGTCTCCCAAGCATTTGTAAAACATCTCTCCTCCTACGATGTGCGTAGCCTTTAGATTGTTACAAAATGTAAGAAGGAAAAGAAAGACGATTGATTTTAGGAGGCTCTTCATTTCTTTTTAATTGGGTGAGCTATAAAGGTAATTAAATACACGGTGTAGCCTAGTTAGGGGTTGTTTAATTCTTAGTTTGAAATACCACTGTTCGCACTCGTTTCCCTGCTCTTCCATCTGGCATAGTACCTTTCAAAACCATTTTCTCAGCGGCCTTTGAATTAAAGACTTCTTTCATGTCTTTAATGCTGCCTACCGGGACTCTTTGTTCGTGTAATAATTTCAATAAATTTGGCCTATTATAAGCACCTATTGGTACGGATAAAATGCCTTTTAGTTCTGCTCGATGCCGCACTCTTGCTGCGTTTACAGCGAATCTATCATCGTTGGGTAAATCGTTTAGATTGAGTACTGAACATAGCTGCTTGAAGTGACCTTCTGTTCCTATGGCAAGTACAATCGCCTTCCCATCAGCACAGTAAAACATTTCGCCATAAGGAGCAATATTTGGATGGAGCGTACCCATCCGCTGAGGGATCTGCCCCGCCATTAACCAGTTGTTCGCTTGATTGGCAAGTGAGGCAATCGCTGCATCTAACAAAGAAACCGTGAGGTATATCCCTTTATTCGTTTTCGTTCGATTCAAGAGTCCTAATAGAATCGCTTCTTTCAATTGATGACCAGCTAAAATATCGATCAAAGCCACTGGCATTTTCACAGGTTCGCGGTCGGGCTCGCCATTCATGTAAAGGAACCCAGCTTCCGCTTGAAGTACTACATCAAAAGCAGGACGATTTTCTTCTTCTGAACCAAAGGCAGTCAACTCTGCAAAAATCAATTTTGGATTTAATGCCGAAAGGAATTTATAATCCATTCGCATCCTTTTCGCTGAAGTTTCCTTAAAATTAGTAAGAACGATATCTGCTTTTTTTATAAGCTCGTGTACATATTGTTGATCCTTTTCTTCACTAAGGTCTAGTAGTTCCACTTCTTTACCTAGGTTGACAGAAGCCCAATAAGCGGAGAAGGCTTGGTCGCTCTCTTCACTTGGGCCTTTCCAGTTTCGGGTAACATCTCCTCCAGTTTTCTTATTCTCTATTTTGATGACCTTTGCGCCTAGCTCTGTGAAAAAGGCGCCAACAGATGGCCCTGCTAGAACCGAGGCTAATTCGATGATGAGGAGATCTTTAAAGAAATTGTCTAGCATAGGGTGTTTGTGATTGTGAGGCTATCATATAGATAAACGACTTTGCAATTTATAATTTCCTACTGCATCAAAAGAATTTTTGCTGTAAAAGTTAAGCACTCGTTTGAAATTTAGTAAATACCCGACCAAAGAGTGATGCTTTCTCAACAGCAATCTCAAGGTGCTCCCTTCACTAAGTATTAAACCCATTGCTATAACTAAACTTGTCATAGAGTTCTTTGTTTTTCCAAGGACTCTCTCTAACTTGCCCTTGCATTTTTACTTTAAAATAAACGAACACATGAGAAACGAGTTCATCGGTTTCACCATCCTCTCTCTGCTTGCTGTAGGGCTTCTTTATTTCTTTGTCTCTCCTGTCTGGATTTGGTCCATGATTATTCTAGGGCCTTTATTGTTCATTGGTTGGTATGATATGTTTCAGTCCAACCATGCCATTATGCGGAACTTCCCGATTCTAGGACGTGGACGTTATGTTATGGAATCCCTTCGACCAGGTATCCAACAATACTTTGTAGAAAGTGATACGGATGGACGTCCCTTCAATAGAATTCATCGAAATATTGTTTATGCACGAGCAAAGAAGCAATTGGATACCACTCCCTTCGGAACACAGCTCAATGTATATGAGGAGGGTTATGAATGGATGAACCATTCCATTGCCAGTATTGACCCGCATAGAATAGAACAACATCCTAGAATGCATATTGGCAGTGCGGATTGTAAGCAACCATATAGTGCGAGTATCTACAATGTTTCCGCCATGAGTTTTGGTTCTTTGAGTTCCGCAGCGATACTGGCCTTGAATGGAGGAGCGAAGCAAGGTGGTTTTGCACACAATACTGGAGAAGGAGGAATAAGCCCATATCATCTAAAGCCAGGAGGTGATTTGATCTATCAGGTAGGTACTGGTTATTTTGGTTGTCGATCAAAAGATGATGGGTTCGATCCAGTACAATTCAAACAAAGGGCTGCGGAGCCTTCCGTCAAAATGATTGAACTAAAATTGTCTCAAGGAGCCAAGCCTGGTCATGGAGGAATCCTACCAGCCAAAAAGAACACAGCGGAAATAGCAAATATCCGAGGCATTGAACCAGGTAAAGATGTAATGTCTCCGCCCTATCACAAGGAGTTTGACACGCCAATTGGTTTATTAGAGTTGATACAAAAAATGCAGACACTTTCTGATGGGAAGCCAGTTGGTTTTAAACTTTGTGTAGGCTCACGTTCTGAGTTTTTTGCCATTTGTAAAGCCATTGTTAAAACTGGAATCAAGCCTGACTTCATTTCCGTAGATGGTGGTGAAGGTGGTACTGGTGCTGCTCCACTTGAATTTAGTAATAGCGTCGGGATGCCATATAAAGAAGGTTTGGCTTTTGTATATGACGCATTGGTAGGTTTTGATTTAAAAAAGGAAATAGCCATTATTGCTTCTGGCAAAATTCTCAGTGGTTTCGATATGTTTAAAGCCTTTGCGCTGGGAGCGGATGCCTGTTATTCAGCAAGAGCGATGATGATGGCCTTGGGCTGTATTCAGGCTTTAGAGTGTAATAAAAACAATTGTCCTACAGGAGTAGCTACTCAAGATCCGGAGTTGGTCAAGGGTTTGGTTTCTGAAGATAAAGCAAAAAGAGTGACCTCTTTCCATAAGGAAACGATTCACTCTTTTATTGAGTTGTTAGCCGCTGCTGGTTTGAAAAAACATACGGATGTGAACCGTTCTTTGATTTATCGTAGGGTTAGTGTTACGCAAAGTGAGCGTTATGATCAGATCTTTCCTTATGTGAAGACGGGGGCTTTTTTGAGTATGGAAACTTGTCCGGGGAATTATCGGGTATATTTGGAGGCGGCGCGGGCGGAGACTTTTAATGCGGTGTTTGAGGGGGTCTAGGTTTGTGATTTGTATTCAGACCTTATTAAGCTTTTGGAGTTGAGTATTTTTAGGAATGATACTTCGTTCTGAAAATATAAAATCAATATTTATGAAAACTAAAACGCCAATATTTTTGGTTCTTTTGTACTGCATGGTGCTGTCTTCTTTTTATATATGTAGTGATGATACTACTTCCCTAATGCATTTTAATTGCACTCAAGGTGAAGTTGTAGAGGTTTTTACAATTGAATCAGTGACTTATTGATTTTCATAGTTGTACTTAACAAAAAAAGAGGAACTGAATGAACCAGCTCCTCTTTTTTTATTACAAGAAATACAACACTATTTATCATCCTCCTTCACAGACAAAATACTCTCCACTTCCATAGTCTCATCTACCTTCTGCAAAGCAATCACCTCAATTTCATTTTTGATTCGAATAGAGAACTGGTAAGTACCAACCTTTACCTCATGCAAATCAACAGACAAGGCGTTTTGCCCAGCTACTATAGCCACTTTTCCAACCTTAAGTATTTCACCCATCCGAGTTTGTAATCGGTATTCCATAGGAGCATCTACACTAGATGTGAGTGTCATGTTAAAAAATTGATCAGTGATGCTGCTTTCAATACTATTGATTTCAAAAACAATATCTTCTCCTTTTCTATTCACCAATACGGTATTCGTGAAAGATACATCTCCATCCATACTGACTTCCGCCAAACGGTAGAACACCCGCAAACCTTGGTTATCAATATCCGTAAAGCTGTATTGATTTTTAGTTTGATCCGAAGCAACTCCCTCTACCCTTCCTGCCTCTTCAAAGTTGATACCATTTAGGGATCTTTCGATGAGGAAAAATGCGTTGTTGGTTTCTGTTAAAGTAGTCCAGGTCAATAGGTTGTCCTGAGCTTTTTGGCTGCCGTTGAGTTGTTTTAAATAAACACATTGGGCTTGAATACCCAGGCAAAATGCCGTTAGAAATACAGCGGTGAAAATTGGACGCGCGATCCGTAACAGGGGATTAATCATTGTCTGATGTTAAGTTAAATAAATTGAATGGATAAAATATTCATCGATTCTCTTTAACGCCTTATCCTGTCACAGGTTTCGTTATATTAGTGTTATTTACATTTGCTTCTTCATCTTGTAGTGCTTTATCCCCACTTCTGTAAAGACCTTCCCTACCTTTTTGTAACCCAATCTTAAGTAGAAAGGGACTGCCTCAACACGAGCATGTAAAGCCATCGTTTTATAATTGTGGGTAGCAGCATAAACCTCACTTGCCGCTACGAGCTCCGAGCCAATGCCTTTTTTATGATATAAAGGATCAACTGCTACTTGCCTCATTTTAAGCATTTTATCATCAACAATCAAAAGCACCAGACAAGCTAGTAACTTCCCCGAATCACTGTAACAACCTAAATGGATTTGATTGTACTCTTCCGCGAGATCCGATGCTTCAAAACTGATGCCTAGTGGCTTTCGAAGTACCTCGTGGCGAAGCTGTATGCTCTCGTCATATGCTGGAGTGGCGAAGGGGAATTCGTTGGTATACATAATAGTTGATTTGTTAATTGGTGCGTGTGGTTCGTGCGCGAAATAGGACTCAATTATCCTCTTGTTCATCGTCCTTGCAGGACTGCGCTATGAGAAAACTTTGTGTCTTCCGCCTGTCGTGCGGACAGGCTTGTTATTAAAAAACATTCAAGCAAAGCGAGAAAAAAACGTAGCGTCCT
Organism: Saprospiraceae bacterium; assembly: GCA_047626155.1. Taxonomy (GTDB): domain Bacteria; phylum Bacteroidota; class Bacteroidia; order Chitinophagales; family Saprospiraceae; genus CALGLS01. The sequence continues at coordinate 8,903 of JBLHRR010000119.1, forward strand.
CTTAGCGCTGTAGTGGTTACCCCTCTCGCGTTAATGCGGAAAAATCCCATCCGTCATCATCATCGCATCCAGGAAATTCCGTTGATCAATACCGAGTTCTTGATTTATAGAGTTGAAATAACCAATCATGTTTTCCGTGGCCATATTTCCAGTGAGGTCATCCTTTGCCATTGGGCAACCGCCATAACCTTTGACCGCGCCATCAAAGCGGCGACAACCCGATTCATAAGCCGCTACTATCTTTTCTTTCCAATTATGTGGTTGCGTATGCAGGTGTGCACCAAAAGTGATTTTTGAATAATTCGGAATCAGATGACTAAACAAATAAGAGATGCTTTCTGGGTTAGAAACACCAATGGTATCAGAAAGTGATATGATTGTTATACCCATATCTCCAAGACGACTCACCCATTTTTTTACAATATCGGCATTCCATTCATCTCCATAAGGATTGCCAAAGCCCATAGATAAGTAGAGCACCATTTCCTTGTTGTGTTTCATGCAAATGTCCTGAATGTAAGCTACTCGACCTAAAGACTCCTCAATGGTCGCATTGGTATTCCTCAATTGGAAAGTTTCAGAAATTGAAAAAGGATAGCCTAGGTATTTAATCTCTGAATGTTTGGCTGCATCTTCCGCTCCTCGCTTATTGGCAACAATGGCAAGCAGTTTAGATTTACTGTCTTCTAATTCCAAACCTGCCAGGACCTCTGCCGTGTCTCTCATCTGAGGTATGGCTTTGGGTGAAACAAAGGAGCCAAAGTCAATAGTAGAAAAGCCTACTTTCAATAATTGATTGATATAGGATATTTTCTTTTCTGTGGGGATAAATTCGTGGAGGCCTTGCATGGCATCACGAGGACATTCTATGAGTTGAATCATTTTTATTATTGGGTCTTGAACAGATTCAGAAATCTGAAAGGGCAAATATAAATAATCAATAGCACTAGCCTCTCTGATTTTTAAAAATAGATGGCGTTTTCAGAACATTTTACTATTTTACCATCTAATTAAACCTTGAAATAGGAAGAATCAGTATTCCTAAAAACAAAATATGAGACTTTACAAAATATTATTCGCTGCTTTACTGGTACTTTTTTTTACTATAAATGGTTCCTTGCTTGCCCAATCGGATAGCCTTAATTTGGATTTGTCTAAACTGGATTGGAATGACTTGAAATCCACGGTTGATCTTTCCGTTGGGACAAAAGTAATATCCGGTAGTCGTTCAGAGCGAGATATTGCCGATTTGCCTTTTACGGTTTACGTGATTACTGGAAAAGAGATTCGGGAGAATGGATACCTAACCCTAACGGATGTACTTAAAAGATTGCCAGGTATTCGGGTTTCTCAACCAGGTTCTGCCATCCATGGGGAGACTTTTTTGATGCGTGGCTTACTAGGAAATGCTTACACTAAGATTTTGATAAATGATGTTCCGATAAAACCTTATGTCACTAGTGGAATGCCGATAGGCGCACAACTCCCCATCAGAAATGCAGAACGTATCGAGGTGATTTATGGCCCTGCGGCCACCTTGTATGGAGCAGACGCTTCGGCGGGAGTTATCAATATCATTTTGAAAAAAACGGATCGTCCTATTTATGTGCAAGCGGATCTGGGTTTTGGTTCAGAAGGAATGGAAGACCTCAATGTTATGTTCAGCGGAAAGTTGGGAAAGGGAAAACGGATTCTTAAGTTCTCTGTATTTGGAAGCTTTACAGGATTCAATGATCGGAGGACAAAGTATTATCAGGATAGTTTGTATAGCCCCTTGCCTTATGAGAAAAATTTACCCACTGGTTTTTTGACGCATAAGGACAGCCCGAATTACAGAGGGTCATCCGATATCACCCTCTTGGGGAAGTTGCCGCATCAAAGCAGGGCGCTTGGTGTGGATTTGCATTTTAAGAAATTCAATTTATATTATCATCGATTTTATCGTAGGGATCATAGTGCGCTAGGGTTGAATCCATTGGCTGTTTCCTATGCAAATCCTTTGAACTTATTTGGAGAAACCATTACTTCGGGAGGACTTAGTTACACTTTGAATAAGAAGAAATTCCGGTTCAAAGCCAGTTTGTCTTCTTTGGATTATAAGACCGATCCAGCAAGTTCTTTTACCTTTGTCTTCCCCCTTCTAAGTTTGATTCAACATAGTTTTATTGAAGGGGAAACGCCCGAGGAAGTTCAATCCGCTAAGCAGGAGATTCATAATAACTATTATTCAGGTTCCAGATACAGTGTTGCCAGTTCTATAGAGGGGAATCTTGATTTTTTGTTTGGTTATAAATTTAATAAATATTTTGAATTGGCTTGGGGTTCTAGTCTTCAGGGAGGTATCGGTAAACCGCTTCGAAACTTTCTTAAGCAACCAAACAACATTACCACTGAGCAAGACCGACTGCAAGGATTTTTTGTAGAAGACAATGATTTTACAAATATTACCGGTTTTGTGGAGACCTATTTAAATACACAAAAATGGAATATAATTTTGGGCATTCAAGCATTTAAGCGCACCACCAACACGGTGAGTTCCAGTCGCTTCCTGCTCAACCCAAGGATAGGAATTCAATATCATTTGAAAGAGAACCTACGATTTAGGTTTTCTGCCGGAAAGGCTTATCGTTATCCATCTCCCTTTTATTCGGCTTCAACTTATACAATCGATACCCTTGATTTTTTTAACGTGACAACAGGATCCCAATTAGAACCCGAGGAAACTATAAGTAGTGATATAGGTTTGAGGTGGTTTCCTCGAAAAAATATAAATTTCGACCTTGCTTTTTATTATTCAAAAACCAGCAATTTCATTCGATATGGTATATTGGATAATGTCGTGCAAAAAGGATTCGCTAAAATTGGCTATACCAATGACAGTGCAGCTGAAGCTCAATTATATGGAGTCCAATCCAGTCTAATCCTTAAAGATATTATTCCGGCCATTGGCATGAGTCTGACTTTTAATTTGAATTATTCTATTGGAAGGGAGGTGGCAAATAGTGTTTCTTTCACGGGAGATCTTATAAAGCCCGTTAACTTAAATGGTCTAAGGTCTTTACCAAAAATAATTAGTCAAATAGATATCAAGTTAAAGCCATCAGATAAAATTACCATCCTTTTGGAAAATACTTACATGACTCAAAGTTTGACTCAAAACTTCATCACCTTGCAAGAGGAGGGTATATTCAATGAATTGGATAAAACAAATGCAGGCTTTTATACTTTAGATTTTATGTTTAGTTATAAACTCAATAAACACATCAGCGCACTAGTAAAGGTTAACAACTTATTCAATACGAAATATGCGGGAATAGATGCAACTGAAGATATAGATGCTTTAATTTTCAATCCGCAATCATTGAGAATATCTAGAATTGGTGTGAATTATAGAATCGACTAAATGGAATTCATTAACAATATGTGCACAAAATACTTTACTGTATTCATTCTTGCAATCTTGCCGCTTTTTGCAGTTGCTCAGGTTAAAGATTTAGCTACAATCCTGAAAGAAGCAGAAAATACTCAAGCTAATAGCCCTGGAGCTGTCCTTGTGAATTGGCTACGAGTCTACGATGCTGCTCAGGAGGAAGACCCATCTTATTTGCCCAAGGCTTGTATCGCTATTGGAAATTTGTACACTAGAGAAGGATTGCACGAGCAGGCACTCCCCTACTATTTGGAAGCTCAGGATATTCTATCTTTTGAAGAAGGTGAAAGCCAGTCTATGTTTGAGCTTTACAAAACACTGAGCAACAGCTATGCGGCCTTAGGGAATCCAGATAGTACCTTTTTGTTTTACAACAAAATACTTACAAAAGCTCAAAAGGAAGAGAATGTTGTCGATCAGATTAATACTTTACAGGAAATGGTTGTGATTTTCTCTGAGTTAAAAGACTTCCGAAAAACATTGGAATTCAATCTTGCGATAAACGAATTGCTAAACCAACAGCAAGAGAACCAAGATGCCTTGATGCGTAATTACAACAACCTGGGCTATAATTACAATCAGCTGGAGAACTATGAGCAGGCCATTGTTTACTTTGAACAAGCGCTAGAATTATCGAAGGAACCGGATTCGGAATCCCGTTCTGTACTACAAACCAATATCGGAATTGCCTATTTTAATTTAGATGATTTTAATAAAAGTATTAAAATTTTAAAGAGAGCCAGAAAGAATAAGTTAAAAATTGATTCCACTGGCGCTGTGGAAATTGAGCACTTGTTGACTTCTGTTTACCTAAAACAAAAAGACCTGACTAATGCCTTTAATTTTTCTAAAAGCTCGGAAAAGAATGCTAAAACTTTTAATAATGATTTGATCCTTACTGATATTTATTACACCTCAGCTCTAATTCATTCTGAACTATATGAGTACGATGTAGCCCTGGACTTTTTCCAAAAACATTTGCGTCTAAAAGATTCTTTTGCCTTAGTAGAACGATTTCGACAACAGGAAATACAACAGCAGCAAATCGAACTGGAACGGACCGAAAAGCAACTCAAGATCTTTATGATAAATGAAGAAGTACAGGAATTAACGATTAATCAATTAACGGTTGAAAAGGAAAATCAAAAACTGGCTTTACGCGCTCAAGAGGCTCAGACAGAGGCAGAAAAAGCAGAGAAAGAATTATTGAAAAAAGAAAATGGATTGAAAGCCAGTCAGTTGAAAACACAGGAGCTGGAAACGGAAAAAACAAGACAGGCACTTGAACTCGCCCGTCAACGGTTAATCGCCTCTCAACAAGATAAGGACTTGACTAATCTCGAAAGGGAAAAGGAAGTCCAACGTTTGGAATTGGCGACTAGCGCGGCCAAGTTGGAAAATGAAAAACGTGCAAAAGAATTGTTAGAAAGTGACAAACAACTACTGGAGCGGGAGAGAGAAGTCAGTGCGTTAGCTTTGAGTCAACAAAAGCAAAGAACCCAGTTCCTTTTCGGCCTTGGAGCACTTATGACGCTGCTTATGATTTTCGCTGGCATCGCTTGGCTAACCTCGAGGAGACTAAATGCCAAACTCAATGAACAAAACAAAAACATCGAAGCACAGAAAGAAGAAATTACAATGGCTCGTAATAAATCGGATCAACTCCTTTTGAATATCTTGCCAGAGGAAACGGCCAATGAGCTTAAAGAAAATGGTTTTGCCACCCCTAAAAATTACGACAATGCCACCGTTCTTTTCACAGACTTCGTTGGTTTCACAACAATAGCTTCACAAATGTCTCCAGTGGAATTAATTAAGGAACTCAATATTTGTTTTCAGGGTTTCGATGTAATCCTGGAAAAGCACGGTATGGAGAAAATAAAAACGATTGGTGATGCTTATATGTGTGTCTCTGGTGTACCTGTTCCTAATGACAAGCACTCTGTATATGCTATTCAAGCAGGAAAGGAAATCGTGGCATTTATGAATAAACGGATTGAGGAAAAGAAAGCCGCCGGCATTCCTTACTGGAATATGCGAATGGGCATTCATAGTGGTTCTGTAGTGGCAGGTGTGGTTGGGAAAAAGAAATTTGCTTACGACATTTGGGGAGATACGGTTAACACAGCTAGTAGAATGGAAGCCAATGGTGCACCAGGAGAAATCAATATTTCTGAGACGACTTATGAGTTGGTGAAGGGGCAATTTGAATGTGAATCGCGAGGGAAAATTATGGCGAAGAATATTGGAGAGGTGGGGATGTATTTTGTGGTGTGATTTTTTTGGTAACCGCAACGACGCAACGAAGACGCTACGATTTTAGACTTGCTCCATTACCCCTGCCCCTAAAGGGGAGATGTACGCATGCCCTGAATGTTCCGAAATGTATGCATATTGTTATGAAATAGTTTCCCTTCAACTAAAAAAGTCAAATCGAACCACTATCTACGTGTTACACAAAAAATAATTTCCCGTTTTCTTTGGTGGAAACGATTATATAAATCACTCTTCCTTTGGTCGTTTTGATTTACATAATCGTTTCCAAATCGGGATTTAATTTTTTGTTGTTATCTAACTCCCCTTTAGGGGCTGGGGGTAAAAACTAAACCCTGCCCTTCCCCTCAAAATCGCCCCTAGTAACAACCACCAACACCGCTCCGAGCACAATCATTGCCAATTTGATCAATAAGCCTAGCCCTTTACCAAAGCTTTCCAAAAAGGACAAAAAGGACAACTGAACGCTTACCAAACTGAGTACCAAAGAAAGCATGCCCAGGATGAAAAGACTAAAGCCAATAAGAGAAAGTATTCCTTTATTCATTATAATTTATTTTTTAAAAAGCAACGTTCTTAATTCCGTGTTACCATTTTGAATACAACAGGAATTCCTATTTTTTGTTTATAGCAAACTCTCTCGTAGCATTTTCGTTGCGCCGTAGCGGTTACCTCCCCTAATCCTCCTTCGCCCACGCATCTCTATCATCTGCCAATTGCCAAACCGCTCCCCCATTCTCAATAGCCGTAAACATCGGTACCCAGTCTTTTGGCCCACCAGATTCTGTCAGGATTTCGTAACGGCGCATTTCCAAAATCGGTTCCATTGGACTTATCAAAATCGGACAAGCCTCCACACAAGCATTACAAGAAGTACAAGCATGTATCTCCTCTCGACTGATATAATCAAACAATGATTTTCCGTCATAGAAATTATCTTTAGTTAGAACAGTTTCAGTAGCTCTTAGTTCTTCTTTTATGTATTTTGTACTTCCCGAATCCAGCTTCTCTCCTACTTCCTCCGCACGGTCCCGAATATCCATCATGATTTTACGAGGAGATAATTTTTTCCCAGTAATATTCGCAGGACAAACAGAACTACAGCGTCCACATTCTGTACAGGTATAACTTTCTAAAATATTTTTCCAACTCAAACTAAAAATATCATTAGCACCAAAAGTCGGCAATTCTTCCTCCATCGCAGCGCCACTTCCATCATCCTCCGTAAGTCCCATCATGCTTTTTACTTCATCCATAATTGCCGGCATATTGTTCATCTCTCCTTTTGGCGTTAGCCTGGAATAAAAGGTATTTGGAAAAGCCAACATGATATGTAAGTGCTTAGAGTAAGCTAGGTAATTTAGAAAAGCAAAAACAGTCATAATGTGCAGCCACCAACCAAAGCGCTCCATCATTATGAGGATCCCTTCGTTTACATTACTTAAGAGCAAAGGGCCCATAAAACTACTAATGGCAAATGTTCCGGTATCCGGATAATGAGCAGGATCTAGTTTTTGCAAAACGACATCCGCACCATTCATGGTAAAAATACCAATCAGTAGTAGCAATTCGCCAACAAGAATTAAGTTACCATCAATTTTCGGCCAACCCGTCATTTCATCCATATGGAAACGAGGAAGCTTGAGTAAATTTCTTCTGTACAAAAAGGCTAAAGTCGCAACAAAAGCCCCAACCGATAACAATTCAATGGTACTGATGATGATTGGGTATAAAATGCCAATGTAAGGAGCAAAAAATCGGTGAACTCCGAAGAAGCCATCAATAAAAATTTCAAGTAATTCTATTTGTGTAAACAAGAAGGCTACATAAATAAAACCGTGTAGTACCGCAGGAATAACCCGTTTGAACATTTTCTTTTGCCCAAATGCGATCAGCAGTACGTTTTTCCAACGCTTACCTTCTTGGTCGGTAAGGTCCTCATCCTGCCCTAATAATATGTTCCGCCGGATGGTCATAAACTTGCGCCAGGAGAAACTAAAAGCGAGAATGGTTACGATTGCGAATAAGACTTGTTGTATCATCAGTGAAAAAGGTTATTTTTGGCGAATAAAAGCGAAATGCTTCACTAAAGTATAGGAAAGTATTACATAAAGCCAATGTAATGCCTTTTTTAGAATCTACAATCATTCTAAAGTCAAAATTTGAAAAATGAAGTTACTTAACGAAATACAGATCGGACGAAAAATAGAACGCCTGGCCATTGAAATCCTGGAAAACAACTATAACGAGAAAGAGATTATCCTTGCCGGAGTTAACAACAACGGCTACAGTTTTGCGGAGTTGATACAGGAAAAGCTGGAAAAACATGACGCTAAAAAAAAGGTCAGTCTTACACGGATTAATTTGAGTCCGGCCAAACCCTTAGAGGAAGAAATTACGATAGATAAACCGGCTAAGGAATTAAAAAACAAAGTCGTTATTGTGGTCGATGATGTAGCAAACACTGGACGTACTATTTTCTATGCCTTCAAACCATTGATGAATGTGTTAGCTAAGAAGATTGAAGTAGCGGTGATGGTAGATCGAACGCATAAGTCCTTTCCGATTAAGGTTGATTACATGGGGATGTCGTTGGCAACTACGGTGGAGGAAAATATTGAGGTGCGGATTCGAGGGAAGAGAGCTTGGGCTGTGTTTTTGAAGTAGATGGTATGTTTTCTAGGGAGGTAGATTTCTCGACTCGTACCTCGCTCGACAAGCTCAGGGCAGGCCGCTCGAAATTTAAAATGTAGGTGTTCTGTTATTCCCCGACTCCCCCCTACGTCGCTCGCTCGGAATGACAGTATCAATGGCTCTACTTTTTCTGACTCGTTTTAGGTGCGTCTATTGTTCAATAAGAATTCCAACGCGCCCTCGTTCCTCTTATATCATAATGAACTCTATCAGTCCCTGGATACAATCCAATTCCTCCATCGTTTTTAATTATCTCATTTTCCAGCAAATCCAAGATAATATCCTTGTCAGTCTTATTTGCGTATCCATCTTTATTGATGTCATCAATAACTATATCGACAGCTTCTCCTTTGAACTTACTTCTTGATTTGCGTTTAAACAATCATATTTCAGCTCTAGGAATTTATCCTTGACTCGCCAATTTAGGTTAATGGCTAGTATGAATAAGATAACTATTAGTGCGGTATTTATTATCCAGTTTTTCATAAAGTTGTACTTGTCATGTTCTACTTCAACCGCTCACAAACCATCAGCACATTACTCCCATCCCTTAACTTAGTCGCCAAAAAATAATACTTCCCTCCAGGTTTTATTCTAAACTTATCATAAATCTGAGAAGCCTTCAACGGAAAATTACG
>JBLHRR010000120.1:0-17720 GCA_047626155.1 Saprospiraceae bacterium
TTGTGCCCTCTCGCCATTTGCGTTTCTATAATTTTATTTTTTCTATTTAGTCGCCGGAGGCCACAAGCCAATCCGGATGAAATGCCAAGCATTTACCAAGCGAACGCGTGAGCGAACCTGAGCGAACGCGTGAGCGAACCTGAGCGAACCTGAGCGAACGCGTGAGCGAAAGCGGGGCTCTCGTGTTATCTTTATAGAAAAAACCTATATTTGCATTTCAAAAAAAACAATATGGATTTCTTAAAAGAATTAGAATGGCGCGGAATGCTTCATCAACGAACACCAGGTATTGAAGAGGCACTCACCAAAGGTAAAGCCATCGGCTATATTGGCTTCGATCCGACCGCTCCGTCTATGACGATTGGCAACTACGTGCAAATCATGTTGTTGTCTCTTTTTCAACGATCTGGACATCAGCCAATCGTATTGATGGGAGGTGCTACTGGCCGCGTAGGGGATCCATCCGGGAAGGATAAAGAGCGGGAATTGAAATCTTATGAGGTGTTGGACCACAACCTTTCCTTTCAGGTAAAACAGATAGAGAAGTTTCTGGATTTTGAAGGAGACAATCCAGCGATCATGGTCAACAATTATGATTTTTATAAAAACATGAATGTCCTTGACTTCCTTCGTGATGTAGGCAAGACGCTGACAATCAACTATATGACGAGCAAGGAATCTGTGAAGAAGCGGGTAGAAACGGGCTTGTCTTTTACTGAGTTTAGCTATCAGCTTTTGCAGGCTTACGACTTTCAGTGTTTGTACCAACAATACAATTGCGCTATTCAGATGGGCGGTTCTGACCAGTGGGGGAATATTACTTCGGGTACAGAATTTATCCGTAAGAACTTGACGGATGCTAAAGCTTACGCGGTGACCACTCCCCTGCTTACAAAGTCGGACGGTACCAAATTTGGAAAATCAACAGAAGGAAACATCTGGCTTGATCCTAATATGACTTCCCCTTATAAGTTCTACCAATTCTGGCTGAATGCTGATGATAGCGACATTAGAAAAATGATCCGCTACTTTACTTTTAAATCGAAGGAAGAAGTAGAAGCTCTGGAAGCGCAAACCGAAGAAGACCCACGGATTCTGCAAAAGGCATTGGCAGAGGAAATTACCAAACGGGTACACTCTGAGGAGGATTATGAATCCGTGTTGAAAGTATCTGAGTTGTTATTCAATAAAAAGGCGGATAATGCCATGTTGAAATCGTTGAGCCTAAGTGCATTGGATATGGTGGCAGGTGAAATTCCTTGCTTCACTATTGAAAAGGATAAGCTGGCGAACGGCATTAATATCTTAGACTTCCTGGCAGAAACGACCGTTGTTGCTTCAAAGTCCGAAGCACAAAGAGCCATAAAAGGGAATGCCATTGCTATTAATAAGAATAAAATTTCTAACAAAGAAAACATCGTGAATCAGGAAGCTTTATTACACGGTACCTATTTGATGGTGGAGAATGGAAGAAAAAATAAATTTATTGTCCGTGCGGTATAAATTTCTTGAAAAGAAAAGAGCCATAACAGGTATTCATACTACTTTGACCTGTCTTGATTCTGTTATTGACTGCCGTATCGCAAATTTAATTATTTTCCTTTAACATGTCCAATTACGCTGTTTGTAACCTTAAAATAGTAATAAAGTCCCCGCTGTCGAATCAAGAGCTTAACAATAAATTTAAATTAAGATGTTAGCATTTTTGTTTATTTTCTTTACCTTGCTGCCAGTTAAGAGGATAGAAGCTAATTTATTAGCCGCAGTAGTAAACCTTCGATCCCCCCTCTAGGTTGATGTCACTGATGTAGTAGAAGCGCGTATAAAAAAACAAAGTATTGAACATTCGATCATATTTCAACATGCTAAACCTGCTCTTACTTTTTAGAAAATCAGAAAATTTTGCTATTCCAACCCTCTTAAAAGTAAGTAATAACGAAAAATTAACTTCATCATTTTTAATGGCGAGCCCTACTACTTAGGCCTTCCTCAACTAAGTTGCTACGGTAAATTTATATCCACTAGAATTAAACACAAGTTAGTTGTACATACCACTATAAAGATTACATTAAACTCCTTCATAACGTAAGTCTCAATTTTGCGTTATGAAATTTAAAAGCAAAAGCGCGTACAAATGTCAGTTAACAAAATCAAATCCCACTGGAATGAACGGTGGATTAAGGTCCCGACCAAAGCGGATACGAGGGCTGTAAATTATTATTTTTCAGATTACGGCAGAATGAAATCGGTTCACAAAGTAACCGAAGCCGAAAATCAACTTACTGGAGGAAGGGATAAATACGGCAACACCAAGTTGTCTATCCGCCTCATCGAAAACCGTAGACAGGAATACTACCTCCATCGATTGGTTGGTGATGAATTCATCGAACCGGAAACTCTTGGTCATAAATTTCTTATCCGTGTCGACAACGACAAAGAGAACAACCATTTCAAAAATCTTCAATGGATGACTCAGGATGAAATGACTGCTCATCAAACCAAATTCGGCGTCTTCGACATCAACAACAAGAAGCCTTCTCCTAATCAGAAAATGACTGAAACAAAAGTCAGACTACTGAAAAAACGTCTTGCCAAAGGAAAAACCAAACGCAAGATTTTGGCGAAGGATTTCAACATTACAGAAACTCAGGTAAGACGAATTGAAAGAGGTGAGAATTGGGGACATGTAACCATCTAAAATAGCCGCACCTGATGGTCATTCAAAACCATCTCAAAAAAACAACCCTGCCAGCGAAAACTGTCAGAGTTGTTTTTTTGATAATCCGTTTGATCGTATCGGAGGCCTCACTATTATTTTTCCGAATAAATCATTTTTTAGCAATTATATAGTATTACTGCCAACGCGCTCTAACAAAACACTTCCGGTAGCCAGTCCATTCATAGCCAGTTATTTACGTCTTTTACCGTTAATCCTGAATTCAACCGTTAACCTTATTAAGCAGAAAGAGGTACGAACAATTTTGTATAGATAATTCTAACGGGAAGTTATTTTTTGTTGTTGCTTAGATGGCCAAGACCTAAGGTGTCAGTGAATAATAACTTTCCTATTTAAACGCCTTATTAATCTCTGGCTCCTAAGGCACTTCAGCCTAAAGAAATAAAAGAATTTCGTCGTTTCAAACTCCCAGCCTCTTCATCATCCGACTGTTCCATTTCCTCCAATCCTTCCATCGAACGCATCATCAAGTAGGCCAGATAACCTTCATCTTTATTATGAATCCCCAAGCGGTTGTTTGTCATGTGCGTATAATCTGCATAGTGATCCCAAAGGTTCTCGTAGAAAGGAGTTTGGTCAGATCGTTGGTAAGCATAATCTTCCGTTCGTTCCACTAAGCTATTGTTATTCTTTGCCTCTTTCAAATCCTTTATAATAGACTTATTTGCTGTAACCCAAGTAGACAACAATACTTCTCCAAAGTCATTTACGCCTTTCTGTAAGCCATTCCATAGCACCCGGTGATATGGAACGAGACTTTCCCGCTGCAATTGAAAAGCATCTTCATACTGTTGCAAGGTTTCTTTTTTCATTTCCTGAAAAGTAAGTGGATCCAACTTATCGGGATTCATAGAAATGGAATGTGGTAGCCAATTCTGAAAAAAGAATTTCAAAAAACTGGTCGCACTTTCTTTATCTAGGCCAACAGCATACAGGAAACTGAGGTGTAATTTAATCGCCGTCCCCAATGCTTCATCGTAAGACCATTTTGAGCCTTTTTCTTCCATGCTTTGCAGTATGAGTTTGGAACTTAGCGCAAACTGACGTTCTGCGATAGCCATCCCCACTTCACCGCCATAACGATCCAACTCTGGAAGATAGACATCATATTGTACCGAATTGTTCGGCAGCCATTTATAGGAATCCGGTATCCTAGCCGGGTATGGTGGATCGGTTCTAAACGAAGGAACAGAATCAAAATAGTTAAGGAAATGCTCTTCCAGATTCGGACGTAGCATTTTTTCGATGATTTCAGAATCCGCTTTGAAACGTAGGCGAATGTGTGGCCCTCGATCCCAATAACGAATAAAAAACCAAGAGTCCGAAATTCCAGTTTGCTCTACAATTTCGGCATAAGGTAAAACAGCCTCTGTTAGAAATCTTTCCCATGGCTCCTCATAATAGAGGTAGGCTACAAGCCAAGAGGGGGTGCTTTTTTGGGTCATGTTTTTGTTTTTTGGCTCTTTGAGAAGAGGCTTAGTTCTTGTCAATGAAACTTTTTCAATGGTTAGGTATAGTAGACTTTATGACTAGAGGTTTTGTATAAAGCCCAAATGATCTTTTCAGAAAAACTGTCGTCACGTACTCACCTTAATAACTATGGCTACTAGGCTCCGTGCGTTCCTCGGTTGTCCTAAAAATCTCTATTTGATTCTTTTACAAAATCTCCAGACATAAACTCTAGCATCGAACGTAAAAAAGCAGCAAAATGTTAGCTAAAAATGATATATGTTACAGCACAGAGATAAAAAAAGCTATAAAGGTGCGTATCCAAGTTACGCAGCCAATTTGCAATATAACGACAAATTTCCGCCGAAGCCTCCGATTGCTAAATCTCCGAGACCTGCACGCTAGCATTCAGGCGGGTTTAGTAAATATTTCTCAAATCAATATTGATTTCTAGTGCTAGGCCTTTTGAGTTTTGGAATGGAGATTTACTAAATTTTGAAAATTTAGTAAATCCGACAATCATCCGTTACTATAAATCCGTTTGTCGGCTTTTTGTCATAAGCAACAGTCAAACTCAAAGATTTATTCCCGTCCTTTGAAGTGGAATATTAATATTATTACACAAAAAATAGTTTAGATCACTAAACGCACAATCATTTTGTTCAAGCACTCTACCCTTTGCTCGTTTAGCTTTAGCGAAATAATTACAGTGAGCTATGCTAATTTTTTGTTGTTATAAAACAGCATATAACTAGACATCTTCTTATTACTTCTACTTTAGGGCTTACCAACGTAACTTCTAAGCTAGCCGTTCTAGTCATGTTATAACAGCACCAAAAATATAAAATCACATGTATAGACTTCCTAAGGCTTTCATCGCTATACTACTCCTCTTCGCTGTATCTTCGATTTCAATCATAAGCACCAGCCCACCCACCGTTGACCCCATCGGTCCTTTCATTAACAATATACTTCCGAAATCAACTCCTGGATCTGCGGGCTCCTGGACGCTGGAAAATGCGATGCCTGATATGGATATTCTCTTCCCGCTTCGAATATCAAACATTCAAGGAAGCGATGACTTTTTTCTCTTAAGCAAACTAGGCAAAGTTTATAACGTATCTCTTGCCGATCAAACACAAGAGTTGGTACTGGACATTACAGATCAAAGTTATGTAGGAAGTGAAGCGGGAGTTGTCGGCATGGTTCTACATCCTAAATTTGGAGATAGCTCCGCACCTGACAAACAAAAGGTATTTATTTTTTACCGTACAGTACCTAATCAGCCAGCCTGGTCCCTCGATGGATTTAATCGTTTGTCCAAATTCACTTGGGATGAACCCTCTCAAACTTTTGATAAATCTTCTGAGGAAATATTGATCCAACAATACGACAGAGACTACTTCCACAATGGAGGGGGTATGTTTTTCGGTTCAGATGGATTCCTCTATCTTTCTGTAGGCGATGAAGGTAGTCGCTACGAAGATCAAGCTGTTATGCTACAACTAGCCTCTACTCAAAAAATAGACGCTGGCTTTTTTAGTGGCGTTCTCCGTATCGACATAGACAATGACCCCACTCTCAGTCATCCCATTAGGAGACAACCTTTGCCAAATGCAGCACCTCCAAGTGGCTGGTGGGATACGTATTCGCAAGGCTATGGCATTCCTAATGACAACCCCTGGCTTAGCTCAGATAGTACTACTTTAGAGGAGTTCTATGCTCTAGGATTACGAAGCCCTTATTCTATGCATTATGATGAAGAGCAAGATCAAATATGGGTTGGCGATGTAGGCTCTGAAGTTCGGGAAGAGATTAATCAAGTAGGACTTGCTGATAATTTGCAATGGCCATATATGGAAGGATCTGTGCCTTCTCCTAATCATGAGAAACCTGAAAGTTTTATTGGAAATGAAAAAAGCGTTTTTTATGAAATAGAAAGAGCGGACGGTACTTGTATCATGGGAGGAGGTATATATCGAGGGGAAGAGTTTCCGGAACTGAATGGCAAATATATTTATGCGGACTTTCTCCATAATAAAATTGTAGCGCTTAGCAATATACAAGGGTCAACAGAACCAACGACAGAAGCAATGCTAAATGAATTACGTGGGCAGGGTGTTGAGCTCCCTGAGGAGTTTGTCATTTCGGGAATTCATTTACAACCTAATGGACATATTTTAATTATGATTACCGATTGGCGTGAAGGTATTGTTCCACTAAACGCGGGGCTACTATTGCGATTAAAAAGTAAAGAATTTGTTCCCGACCCTCCTTCCAAACTTTCAGAATTGAATATTTTTGCTGACTTAGAAAGCCTAACGCCTATTGACGGTATCATTCCTTACAAAGTAAACGCACCGCTCTGGTCAGATGGAGCCATTAAGAAACGATGGATGGCGATCCCCAACGATGGTAGCTTTGATACGGAGGAAGAGAAAGTTAAATTTTCCAGTAATGGAGAATGGGATTTCCCAAAAGGTACTGTTTTCATAAAGCATTTTGAACTACCAGTTAACGCAGATCCAAACGGCGAGGTCATCAGACTAGAAACTCGTTTCTTTGTTATTGGTGAAGATAAGATTGGTTATGGATTGACTTACAAATGGAATGAGGAGGGTACCGATGCCACCTTAATTGGTGGAGGTGGTGATACAGAGCACTTCGATATTTATGACGAAAATAACAACTTGTTTACACAAACATGGAATTACCCGGGACGTGATCAATGTATGACTTGCCATAATCAAAATGCAGCTTATGTACTCGGCGTAAAGACTCATCAATTAAACGGTTCTTTATTCTATCCAAACGCTGGAACGACCTATAATCAATTGGAATACCTGAACGAAATTGGCTTATTTGATAAAAACATAAGTGACGTAGATAACTACCCCAGGTCTGTTGCAATTGATGATGAAACTGCTGACTTAGAAACACGGGTTCGTTCTTATCTTGATTCGAATTGCGCTTCCTGTCATCGCATAGGAGGTCTTGCACGACTGACATTGGATTTACGGTATACGGTGCCGCTTAGATTTACATCCATGATCAATCATGCCCCTAAAAGCGACCCTTCTGATCAAAATGGTTTAATCGTAAAACCAGGAGATCATGCCGCCTCTGAACTTTGGATTCGTGATGCCAGTGAGGAGACTAAACGTATGCCGCCTATTGGTCGTAATATCGTAGACGAAGTCTACATAGAAGCCTTAACCGAGTGGATTGATGGCTTGCCGGAGGATGCCGGATCAATTAAAGACCTTTACTTACGACCAAATCCAACAACCGGATGGCTTTATGCGCACGTTCATCAAGAGTGGACTGGCCCTTTTCAGATCAGCATTAGTAATGTCTCTGGACAAATGGTACAATCGTTTAGCGCTGATTCACATGACATTGATATGGATCTATCTAATTTGGTGGCAGGTGTATATTTTATTGAAATATTCTCTGCAGAGGAAAGAAATGTTAAGAAATTTATTAAACTGTAATATTGTACGTCATTTACTTACCGAATTCACCTATCGTATTTTATAATCACACAGAGGTCACAGAGAACACAGAGCGAGAGGCGTACGTGAAGGTGCATTTTGCTCTGCGGCCTCTGCGTGAGTCAATACCCTAAAACGGACTGAATAATTGCAAATTATTCTCTAAAACCCTGCACCAAACCAATCCCTTTCTTACTTTTACCGCTATAATTAAACATAAGCAAAACTACATGATCGAGAAACACATCCTTCTAATCGCCGAATTACTAAATCTCCCCAAACACAAAATTGAGAACACCATCAAGCTTCTTCGCGAAGGAGCGACCATTCCTTTTATTTCCCGTTACCGAAAAGAAATGACTGGCTCTTTGGACGAAGTCGAAATTGGAGACATCGAAAAAGAAATGCGCCGCCTAGATGAATTGGAAAAACGGAAAGAAAGCATCCTGAAATCTATAGAAGAGCAAGGGAAGTTAACGGATGATCTGAAAAAACGGATTGAGCAAACTTACGATTCTACTAAGCTAGAAGATATTTACCTTCCTTATAAACGCAAGCGTAAAACCCGAGCTTCTATTGCCCGTGAAAAAGGCTTAGAACCTTTAGCGACTTCCGTATTCGAACAACGTAACCACAATGTTACAGACCTAGCCAAAGACTTCCTCAACGACGAAGTCCCTAATGATGAGGAAGCCCTTCAAGGAGCTC
The DNA here is from genome assembly GCA_047626155.1 of Saprospiraceae bacterium. Lineage (GTDB taxonomy): Bacteria > Bacteroidota > Bacteroidia > Chitinophagales > Saprospiraceae > CALGLS01. The sequence goes on from JBLHRR010000120.1 coordinate 8,389, forward strand.
GTGACATCATTGCAGAATGGATCAATGAAGATGAAGTAGCGCGTACAAAAGTTCGTTATGCTTTCGCTAAATCTGCCAGACTCACCTCTAAAGTGGCCCGTGGCAAAGATGATCAAGACAGCAAATACCGAGACTATTTTGAATTTGACCAGCCACTCAAAAATGCTCCTTCACACAGAGTACTCGCCATGCGTAGAGCAGAGGAAGAAGGGATTCTCCGTGTGAAAATTGCACCACCTGAAGATGAGGTTCTGGATAACCTATGTGATCAATTCCTTACGGGAAATGGCGCGGCTACCCAGCAGGTACAAATGGCGGTTGAAGATTGCTACAAGCGTTTACTAGGTCCCAATATCGAAACGGAATTCCGTCAAAGCAGTAAAGAAGTCGCGGATGCGGAGGCCATTAAAGTTTTTGTAACCAACTTACAGCAGCTCTTACTAGCAGCTCCTCTTGGACAAAAAAGAGTCCTGGCGCTAGATCCTGGTTTCAGGTCCGGTTGTAAACTGGTTTGCCTTGACGAAACGGGTAATCTCGTATACCATAGCACGGTATACCCCCACCCTCCTCAGTCGCAGACCATGAAAACCATGGATGAAATAACAAGACTTTGCCGCAGCTATAAAATTGAAGCCATCGCTATTGGAAATGGAACGGCGGGTAGAGAAACCCTAAATATGCTAAAGCAATCTGAGCTTAGCAAAACACTGGACCTCTTCCTTGTCAATGAATCAGGAGCTTCCATTTATTCCGCTTCACTAATTGCCAGAGAGGAATTCCCAGACAAAGATGTAACCGTAAGAGGTGCGGTCTCTATCGGGCGCAGATTGTTAGATCCTTTGGCGGAGTTGGTAAAGATAGATGCAAAATCCATTGGCGTTGGTCAATACCAGCATGATGTCAACCAGGTGAAATTGAAAGACAGCTTGGATAGAGTCGTTGAAAGTTGTGTGAATTCTGTAGGTATCAATATCAACACGGCGAGTAAGCATTTGCTTACTTACGTTTCTGGTTTGGGCCCTACCCTTGCGGCAAACATCGTAGAATATCGTCAGCAAGAAGGGCAGTTTACCAGTAGAAAACAATTGAAGAAAGTACCACGTATGGGCGAAAAAGCTTTTGAGCAATGTGCTGGTTTCTTACGTATTGCTCAAGCTAAAAACCCATTGGACAATACGGCAGTTCATCCAGAGCGTTATCCACTTGTCAAGCAAATGGCAACAGATCTGGGTTCCACTGTAGAGGCCTTGGTTAAAGATGGCGAATTAAGAAAACAAGTTAAACTAAACAATTATATCTCAGATACTGTTGGTTTGCCAACCTTGAAAGATATTTTAAAGGAGTTGGAAAAACCAGGTTTGGATCCACGTGGCGAAGCGAAGACGGTTGAATTTGCCGCCGTTTCTACCATCAATGATTTATCAGAAGGAATGGTCGTTCCAGGGGTTGTCACCAACATCACTAACTTCGGTGCTTTTGTAGACATCGGAATCAAAGGAGATGGACTGGTTCACGTTTCTCAATTGGCCAATCGCTTTATTAAAGATCCGTCGGAGGTTGTTTCTTTGCAGCAGCAGGTTCAGGTGAAGATTATGGAAATTGATCAAAAGCGTGGGCGGGTTACTTTGTCTATGAAGGAGGTTTAGAGAACGGATCAGGGTTGATTAGGGCAGATCAGGGTTTCCCTCTAATGTAAGGGAACGCAAACTAAGGGAACCATTACCTACCCTGATCAACCTTTATCAACCTTTATCTACCCTGATCTACCCTGATCTACTCACAAATAAAAACAACATATGAAAAATCAAATTACTCTCTTTACATTAACCATAACAATACTCCTACTATTCAGCTGCAAAACCAAACAAAGCATTTCAGCAATAGCCCTCTCCCCTACTCAGAACATTGTCTTCCTCGACAGCCTGCAAGCCACGACTGCGATTACGCAAGATGACATGGAGAACTTTTTCGGCGACGTTGGCATTCTTGATATGTCCATTCAAATGAAAAAGGACTATGGAAAAGATGCAAATCGAGAAACGGTTCTCTCTGACTACAAGCAATTCCTAAAAGAAGATGTACTGTCTTTTACGGAAGGAGAAAGGGCTTTTGTAGAAAAAATATTCAAGCGAGTTTTAGCCAATTCCAATAAAGTATCTACTAAAATATTTGGCAATGAAATCAGACTGGTAAAAACACATGCGAAGCACTACGGAGAATCGGTTTATTATACCCGAGAGAATATCATTGTCATTCCCAAACATGTATTGGTTGAGAAAAACGAATCTGCCTTTTATGGCACCATGCTGCATGAGTTGTTTCACATTTACTCTCGCTACCACAGCAAAGAAAGAGCAGCACTATATGAATTGATTGGCTTCAAGGACATTGGCCCCGTCAGTAACCTCCAAATAGATCCAGCACTGAAACATCGAATACTCCTCAATCCTGATGGAGTTGACTTCAGCTATGCCATCAAAATGGACATAGGAGAAGACAAACCGATATTGGCCATTCCAATCATTTTGGCAAATACAACAGCGTTCAAAAAAGGGCAGAATGAGTTTTTCAGCTATCTTGATTTTGGGCTTTTCAAAATTTCTCCGCCTTACTCTAGGCTTATAAAAGTACATAGCAATACGGACGGAAGCACCATGTTACGTCCCGACCAATTAGGCGACTTTTACAGACAGATAAAAGACAATACCAACTACATCATTCATCCTGACGAAGTGATGGCTGATAATTTTATGTATTTAATTCAAGCACAGGAAGATCCGGAAGCGCTGAAACGCTTTTCGGAACAAGGACAGAAATTACTCGCTGATATTGAAGAGATACTTAAAGCTCAGTAGGTTTTGAAATCAAAATTAAAATGTCAATTAAAACCAGCCCGACTGCGTCGGCGAGCGGGTCAAAACCTTCTAACGGGAATAAAACAAGCACTCTAGACGGTGCGACCCCGATGGGGGTCGAAAATGTTTTACATATCTTCTAACCTACTGTGACCTCTCTGAGGTCTGAATTTCATGACCGCAGAGCGGTCACAGTAGGTTAGATATAAATCAATCTTTGCTTTCGACCGCAAAGCGGTCGCACCTTCTATCATCTCTGAATAGTTACAAAAAAAGCCTAGCTGGTTGATTATCAATTAATTAAAATTCACTAAATTTTAAAGATTTAATGAATTAACTCTACGTTTGTCATTAGGTCTAAGCTATTCAAATGAAAAAATACAGCATAGCCACCATTCTCTTAATCGCCCTACTTACCTATTGGTATGTCCTCCCCAAGCCTCTTTTCAACAGCCCCTATTCCACCGTCATTGAAGACCGGGATGGCCAGTTGTTAGGGGCACGAATTGCCACCGATGGCCAGTGGCGCTTTCCGGAAAGTCAAAATATTCCTACGAATTTTGCAACAGCACTTATCAGCTTCGAAGACAAAAGATTTCATCAACATTGGGGGATAGATCCAAGAGCCTTTTTGAGGGCATTAGGGCAAAATTTTCGTGCCCGAAAAGTAGTTAGCGGGGGCAGTACTTTGAGTATGCAGGTCATTCGGCTCTCTAGGGAAAATAAGTCTCGTAACCTTTTTCAGAAAATGGTAGAAGCTTTGTTAGCGACCCGATTGGAATGGCGATATTCCAAAGAAGAGATCCTCGCGCTGTATTCCGCTCACGCCCCTTTCGGAGGAAACGTAGTTGGCCTGGAAGCTGCTTCCTGGCGATACTATGGAAAAGCACCGGAGCTCTTGTCCTGGGGGGAAGCAAGCACGCTGGCGGTCTTACCCAATAGCCCTGCCTTGATTCATCCGGGAAGAAACAGAGCTGCACTTTTGTCCAAACGGAATCGATTATTAGATCGGTTGGTTGAACAAGGAAAGTTGAGTTCTGAAAAGGGACTCCTTGCCAAAGAGGAACCTATTCCAGCGCGACCTCTTCCTCTGCCACAACTGGCGCCACATCTGCTGGATCGGGTCATTAAAGAACAAAGCCAACAAGGTCATTCTGGCATTCGATTACAAACTAGCATTGACCGTAATTTGCAAGAGAGGTGTACTGACATTGCTCAACAGCATCATCAACGCCTATCCGGCAATGGCATTCACAATTTGGCTATTTTGGTTTTAGATATCGAAACGGGTGAGGTTCTCTCCTACCTTGGTAATGCTCCTAAGGCCGGTGTCACCCATGCCCAATCTGTTGATGTCATTCCGGCTTCGAGGAGTACAGGAAGTATACTCAAACCCTTCCTGTATGCACAAATGCTTCACAACGGAGACATCCTACCTAACAGTCTGATTCCTGATATCCCAACCCGTATCAATGGCTACCGTCCAGAAAATTTTCACGAAGCTTATCAAGGCGTTATTTCAGCGAAGCAGGCGCTAGTCCGTTCTCTAAATATTCCCTTTGTCAGAATGCTTCAAAATTATGGTTTGGAAAAATTTCACTTTGGTTTGAGAGGGCTCGGCCTTCACAGCATCAACAGAGCAGCGGAGCATTATGGGCTGACTTTAATACTCGGTGGCGCAGAAGCAAGCCTGTGGGACATTACCAACGCTTATTGCTGCATGGCCCGCAGTCTTCGGCATTTCCATCCCAATGATGGCCGTTACGATCCGTTTGATTATAGACCTTCCCATTTTGATCTAACAAAAAAAATACAAAAGACGCCAAAAGCGAAGTTGTCAAAAAGCCCTGAACAACTTTCTGCTGCTGCCATCTGGCAAACCTTTGATGCCATGCAGGAAGTTCAACGCCCGAATTCGGAAGGCGATTGGCAAAATTTTCAGTCCAACAAAAAGATAGCTTGGAAAACAGGAACGAGCTTTGGTTTCCGTGATGCCTGGGCAGTAGGGATCGACGGACGCTATGCGGTAGGTATCTGGGTTGGAAATGCAGATGGAGAGGGACGCCCAGGACTGATTGGAGTAAAGGCCGCGGGGCCCATACTTTTCGATGTGATGGCGCAACTCGGACAGAGCGAGTGGTTCGCAAAGCCCTATGATGAAATGCAGGATATTCCCATTTGCCAACAAAGTGGCTACAGAGCCAACTCCATTTGCCCCATAGACAGCTTATTAACTGGCAACAGTGGCTTAAAAGCGCCGCTCTGCCCCTATCACCAGGTTTTACATTTAGACGCTAGTGCCGAGTTTCAGGTAAATGATAACTGCGCCTCGGTTTCCGAGATGTTACATCAGCCTTGGTTTATACTTCCTCCTTTGGAAGAGCACTATTACCTCTCTGTAAGTCCGGATTACAAACAAGCTCCTCCCTGGCGTTCGGACTGCCTTTCGAAAAGTAATACTACTGTTATAAAGTCGATGCAATTTATTTACCCGAAGTCCTTTACGGAAATATATATCCCTGTTGATTTAGATGGTTCGAAAAGCAAGGTGGTTTTTAAAGTGGCGCATCGAGAAGATGATGCCATTATTTATTGGCATCTTGATGAAGAATACGTGGGACAGACTGAAGACTTCCATGAACTCGAATTGGAGCCTCAGGCTGGGGAACATGTTCTGACGCTGGTTGATGATGGCGGGAGTCGATTGGTGCAGGGCTTTTTAGTGAAGGAGTGATTTTGTAACTTCTTTTTCAACTTCAACCGCAAGAGCAACCGCAATTACAAGTTCAATTCCCATATTTCGAAAGCCATTCGCGAACTGAGCTTTTTTTTTGATTTTGATTTACATTTTGATTCTTCACCCTCCCTAATAAAAAAACTCCCACATCCGGAGGCTGATGGATGCGGGAGAGCTATATACTATGAGAAAACTACACAGTACAAAAGTATATTATATGTCTCAGCTTTTTTGGCAGTTTTAGAAAGTGGTAGTAGAATGGAGGGAACGGTACGGTTTGGATGATGCAGTTGCACAAGCAATCTCAATTTCAACTGCAAACTCAACTTCAATTCCCGTAATTCGCAATTACAACTTCAATTCTCTTAATACCTGAGGGATTCGCGAATTGAGTGCTTTGAGATCTAAATTGAAGTTGAAAAAGATTGAAACTGAAAAAAGGAAAAGATGTGGAAGGCTGATATTAGGCTAAGAGACCTTGGGGCAAAAAAAATCCCTGCACCCCAGAAGGGAAAAAAAGGTGCAGGAAAATTAAACATACTATGAGAAAACTAGTCACAATATACGGCGGGTATTATGAGACTATTATGCTGATTTAGGGAGTGGGTATAAATAGAGGGTTAGCGGTCGCTTCTTTTTAGAAAGCGGTACTTGGGAATGGGCCGGAATGTGTTATTTTTTAGTGTTTCTGGTATTTCACAGTGGGCATGTAGCTTTTTCCGAGTGTTGTTTAATTGAAGGAAAAAAATCCCTGCATCTCAAGAGGGATAGAGATGCAGGAAGATTAAACAAACATACTATGAGAAAACTAGGCCAAATATATGCGCAGTTATCGTAATATGAAAGCTATTTTTAGAGACTGCCGTATCTGCGCGGTAAGCGGTCGGTTTGATTTAGAATATGGTATATTTTGGAGGGTGGAACTGGTCTACTTCTGTATAATAATAATCGGTATCAAAATCTCCACTCGTGTTCCTGCGGCCTTTCCATCTTCTGTTTCTAGGTCTATTGTTTTGACAAAAAGCTCATCACTATGCTTGCTCTTTCCGATGATATCCAATCGTTTCTCCGTGATGGCCGTGCCCATAGAGCGATGTTTGGAGTTCTGTGGATTACTGTCTTTGAATTCTTTTGCCTTTTCCCTACCTATTCCGTTGTCTTCCACAATGCATTGGATATGCTCCTCATCTTTTAAGAGAAACTCAATGGTCAATTTTCCTTCAGAAATAGAACGTAGGCCATGCTCCAGTGCATTCTCCACGTAAGGTTGAACAATCATAGCGGGAAGCCCCATAATGTCGTCCTCTATTTCATCATCGACTGTAATCTCATAACTGAGTTTCGATTCGAAACGGAGTTCCCGATTGATGTAGAGATAGTTTTCCAAAAATTCTACCTCATCTTCCAGTGGAATGTATTCCATATCCGAGAGTTCCAAGCTTTGACGCATCAGTCGTGCAAAAATAGCCAAGTACTTTGTGGCGGAACTTAGATCATTGGAAGTAATATAATTCTGAATGGCATTTAAGGCATTGTAAATAAAGTGCGGGTTCATCTGTGCCCTAAGGGCTTTCAGTTGCAAACCAACAGCCTGAAGCTTTAGCACTTCTGCTTCCTGTCTTTTTTTATCTGCTTCATATTTCACCTCCATTTCCATGATCAAACGGCGATTCACCTCTGCAATTCTCTGTTCTTCCATTTGCCCATGGATAACGAGGTAATCGTAAGCATCCTCGTAATTATCTGTTGAAGCATAATATTCCGCGATTCCCTGACAGATCGCAGAAAGCCGCTTGTAATCTTTTACCAACCAGGCGAATTCATAAGCCTTCTGCATATGCTTCTCTGCCTTCTTGTTTTTACCTTGTGCAATCGCTATTTTCGCTTTTCTACTTTCCAACTCTGCAAAGTTTGCATAATCCTTAGCTGATTTCTCCCGATAAAGCGATTCTGCTTTTTTAATCAATAACAATGCTTCTTCGTACTTCTCTCGGGTAAAATAACAAGAGCCTAAATTCGCGTAGGCCGCGGCCCGGGCGTCCTGACTGATATCGTCCTTTATCTTCAGCGATCTTTTGAAATACAATTCTGCATTCTCTAATTCCTGCAAAGCCATATATCCATTCCCAACATTTAAGTAATGCCAGCTCAACCGAGTACGCATCCCAAGAGTTTCACACCAGTTAATGACATTGAGGTAAGCTTTTACAGAACGCTCCTGCTCCTCACTGTCCTCATATATTTTTCCAAGACTGGAGTAGATGATCGTTTTGAAATAATAATCTTTTACCGTCAGTGGAGTCGTCAAAGCATTGATTCGCTTATCTGCTTCTAAAAATTGCTCTATGGCTGCAGGATAATTTCTATAAAGCAAATTGATAGAACCTTCCCGGCAAATGATTCTGGACATAAGGCTCTCATCCGGAAAATCAACCAAAAGGTTCTTCGCTTTTTCTAACAATTTATTCGCGGCCTCAAATTTACGAAGGTTGACCAGCGTTCCGGCATAATCAATAAAGGCCTCTGCCTGTTGTTTAACCGTCCCAATCTCCTCCAACAACGCAATGGCTTTTTGATAATGCTCCTCTGACAGATAAAAATTGTAGAGCTGATTCTCCACAAAAGCCATATTGTTATGATAATTGAATTTAAAATCTGGATGCGGAAAAGTATTCAGGATTCGCTTAAGCTCATCGAGGTGAGACAAGGCTTTTGGACAATCGGTAAAGGCGTAGTATTCAGAGAGTTGATCTAGGAGCACCATCCGTTGCTTATCATCCTCCTGATTTTGGAGTTGAATTTCAATCTTTTTAAGATTTCTGGAAGCAGTATCAGCTAGTGATGCGATCATTTTTTAGTGTTAGTCCTATCTTTTTGTACGTCGCCCCTTCAGGGCTCTGCGTGAAGGTAAAAGTGAAATGTGGTAATATGAAGGGTTCCTTGTACCTCCTTTGATCTAATATATCCTTAAGGTTTCCTTGCGTCCTTATTGCGGCGTTGCGCTTACCTAACTTCTAGCGACTGTCTCTTATTTTCGCTTCGTCTATATTAAACCATCGAAGTAATTGCTTTTTATAATCACCTTCTTTCAATGGCCTATTTTCCTTTATTTCTCCGTTTTTAGTAATTTTTAAAGTATTCCCTGTAATTGTTATTCGCCCATTCTCTGTTGGTTTACTTATTAGTTTCTTTTGAGTGAAATGGGAATCAGGACTTGTCTGATGATAATTGCACATTCCGCTAAATTCATCTATCGCTCTTTCCTTTTCGGAGAAAATATATTCAATTGATTTCGTTTTACCTTCAATCTTTGAAACTTGGTAGTATTTATTATCATACTCCTCAATTACAAAATCCCCTCTTGGGTCTGATTGCGTTTTATTAATTTCAAGCTTTAATGGATAAAATACAAATTCGCCAAAACCAACATCCACTAGATATTTTATATTATCCAATACGACTATTATCGCTAAATGATCGTATTCTTTCCCGAAATCTTCTTTCTTATTGTCGTAAACTCTCGCTGAAATTATTTTGGAATCAAATCCAAGTCTCTTTAGTAGGGTATCGAACACCCCATTCAGTTCGTAACAAAAACCACCTCTTCCTTTTACTACGATTTCATGATAAATGTTATCCATATCTAAATCAATGGAATTACCATAATGTATAGCTAGATTCTCGAATGGCACATTCAACAGGTGAGCCTTCTGTAGACCTCTAAGAGCATGGAGCGTTGG
>JBLHRR010000121.1:0-17479 GCA_047626155.1 Saprospiraceae bacterium
TCCAGAAAAGGTAAACATATATAAAGCGGTAGTTGCTAATTTTTTCATACCATACTTGACTACCAAGTTGCCATTAAAAAAGGTAGCCAAACCCAGAAAAAAAGCGATGCCGGCAAAGAGGTAAGCAAACTCTTTTATCAATCCATACTGGTCTTGAAATATTTGTTTTGACGAACTTAAATAGACCATAAAACTACTCGTTATAAGTCCCGATATTAAGGTGTAGATTATCGTTTCTTTAAATTTAAAAAACTCTTTTACACCATCCACAAACAAGTGCTTTGTCAACTGTATCCTTTTGCTTTTCGGAACCGTTTCTTTTAGTCTTAGCCCAAACCAAATCAGGGTCACCAATGCAAAAAACATTTGAAAATAAAAGATCGCTTGCCAATAGTAAATGTCTAGAATAAATTGGCCCAAGATCGGAGCGATCATCGGCACTAAAATAAAAATAACCGTAATAAACGACATGATCCTCGCCATATAATCACCCTCGTATAAATCTCTGATAATCGAAATGCTGACACTCCTTGGAGCAGAAAGTCCAACGCCCTGAAGGAACCGCCCAAACAACATCATTTCCAAAGTGGTCGCCTGTACCGAAATTAAACTGGCCAATAAAAAGACCACGACTCCTGCATACACTACGGGCTTTCTACCCAGACTATCCGACAAGGTTCCAAAGACTAATTGCCCCATCCCCAGCCCTAAAAATATCATCGTAACGATAGACTGTAGGTCCCTGGGGTTAGAGTGGTTCAGCGCAAGACCGATGTCGTTTAATCCAGGGAGAATACCATCAATCGACAAGGCGGCATTTGCCATCAAAAAAGCCATTAGGGCGATAAATTCTAATTCTGATATTCCTTGATTTTTTAGTTGCTGCATTGTAGCCGTAAAAGTACTTTTTATTCTACTTCCTTCGCGATTCTAGCAATTAATTCTTCAAATTCCTTAATAACCTTTAATTTCTATCGAGAGCCAGCGCTCTAATGTCCAACTCCTTAAGTAACAACAAAAAATTACCGTTATATTTTTTATCCTCAGCAGTTTTCTATTTCAATCCACCTCCAATCCGCACATCCCAATAGACCAAACTGAAAAATATAACAACTTCCCTACACCATTCATCATTCCTTCACCTTCGCCATAATCGTACGATTCTTAACATACTTGTCAAACCAATTCAGTTGCTCCCACAAAACATGTTCGATTGATTCCTTTGCTCTGTAGCCATGATCTTCAAATGGCAACAATACTAATCTAGCAGTACCGCCGGAACCCCTCACCGCTTCATAAAATACCTCTGACTGAAAAGTCAGTGTACCCGGATTGGAATCGTCATCACCATGAATAATTAAAATAGGTTCATTCACTTTGTCTGCAAAGAAGGTAGGTGAGCAGTCGATATAGGATTTCGTTGCCGCAAAAAGGGAACGACGTTCTCCCTGGAATCCATAGGGCTGATTTGTTTTATTATATGAGCCACTTCGTGCAATACCTGCACAAAACAAATCAGAATGCGCCAGTAAATTGGCGACCATCAAACCACCATGACTGTGACCAATAATACCGATTCTATCCGGATCAGCAATTCCCATATCAACCGCTTTCTTAACAGCCGCTTCGGCATCCGCTACCAATTGAGGAACAAAGGAATCATAGACCGTTTCAGGATCACCGATCATCGGCATTGCAGTGTTATCCAATACGGCATAACCCCGCATCAAAAAGTATTTGTGGGAGGGACCGTAAATACGCATAAAGCGATTGGAAGATCCTCTAACCTGTCCGGCTGTCTTGGCGCCAGAGTATTCCAAAGGATAAGCATAAACCACCGTCGGAACTTTGGTTCCTTCTTTATATCCTGGAGGCAAAAGCAATTGGAAACTTAACTCAACGCCGTCATCTCTTTTGTATCGGACAATCTTGTTTTCTACCTGGCGCAATTCAGGACTCGGATCCTGAAACTTTGTAATTGGCCGTTTAGTAATTGCTTTGGTTCCTTCACCATCATCCGCTTTGATTGATTTTCCAAATTCTGCTAAATAAAAATTAGGCACCACCGTCGACGATTCAGAACTCATGATGAAGCTGTTGGCCTTTTCCGCAAAGCCAACGAAATATTCATACTTCCCTTTTTCACATCGGAATATTCTTTCGATTTCTCCTGATGCAAGATTTCGTCGATCAACGAATGGTCGATCGCCCTCCTTGGTACCGCCACTCCCTCGGAAATAAATAGAACCATCCTCCACTTTGATTGCATATTTACCATTATCTAATTGTTTAAACAGCGGGTAACCTGGATCATTGTAGCGATCATTTTCATCCAGATCAAACCATTCTTTGGCGCTGCCTTTGTTGACATCTAAAAGCCAGACATAACGCCATCTTTTCATGCGATCTCTCTGATAGACCATAAGCATCCCGTCAGATTCACCCCACATCGTTGCTTCTATGCGATGCTCTGCTTTGAAAACTTCTTCTGCTTGGCCCTTGAACGGTGCTTCCCATCGCATCAATTTATCTCTAAATTCCACCTTTGCAACTGGATCGCCGCCATCTAATGCTTCTTTCCAAAACAAGGTATGCGGAGCTGTTGGTTGCCAGTCAACAGATCGGGGACCGGTAATCACACCCTGTACAGGCACTTCATTTGCAACAGAATGATTCGCAATCGTTTTTACCAAATTTCCTTTTAGATCCCATACTTCGATGTCATTGCCAAAACGCCACCAGGCCACTTCATGCGACCAAGGTGTTTTCAATCGTTCTATTAATAGGTAATTCCCATCCGGAGAAACGCCTCCATACATGTAGGACGCCGAAGGTCCAACCACTTGCTTCTGTTTCGTTTTGGTATCATAGATCACCAATTCACATTGGGTGTAGTAACTGAACAATTCATCATCAAAGGAGGTCTCCAACAAGTTTCTTGATTCGTAGGTTGACCTCGCAGATGCACCAGCATCCTCCAGTATCTTAGGTCCACTTGGTACCAACGATTTTTGAGGAGCGGCACCGCGATTATTAATTCTTCTAACTAACAATTTTTCCTGATTCGGAAACCATCTCACGGCCTGATCCATGAGGGGATTAAGAATCATGTCCGGCACCTTTTCTACCTGACCACTTATGTCCCCCATCCACAATTCAATCCGATCTTCAAATCCGACGGACAAAGCAAATCGTTGACCATCTACGGTCCAACTTGTTGAAATAACTTCTGCTCCATCTGGAATATTCAGCGGTATCATTTTTCCATCATTAACGGTGAGCATCCTTGGGGAAGTCCCACCATGTCTTCCATGGTAATAATTGTTTTTTGGATTAACCCTTGTCCCTGCGAGTTTGAGCATTGGACCCGCCAACTCGGATAAAGCTGGGTAGATAATCGGATCTGTCAGGATCATGTGTGTTTTTGTGGGGGAGGTTGATGTTCTCGGTAGTTGGGGGGCGTGGAGGATTTTGAGGATGTCTTCATCTGGGGATTGCCAGGTCTTGGCACTGGGTTCTTTGTTTTTGTCTTGGGCTGTTGTTTCTTGGTGGTAGCATAGGCAGATGAAAGCGAGTAGGAGGAAGGTGGATAATGATTTTTTCATAAGGGGGTGGTTTTTTTGTTGATGAATAGATAAGTTATTCTTTGTTGTGACTAAGGTAAATAAATATTTAAAAATGAAGATATGTATGGCGGGTTTATAGACGAAGGAGGTCGATTGTGGGACGAATGAGAAGTTGGATGGGATGGTTATTTGTTATTTTTAATTGAGGATGTTCATTTAAGTGTGTCTGCCAATTTTTCAATCAAAATTGAAGATTCCCATAATAATTGGATAGGCAAAGGCAAAAAGCCCATCTTCGATATAATCTTACAGCCTCTAATATTGCGATCTGTCTATTTTCTCAAATTAATCTCGAACAGGATGGGACCATAGGCAAATCCCATTGACAATAATTCTAACAATATAGTTACACCATTAATCTCTGGATCACTTAATAAAAAAAATCGTAACTGTTCAGCAGCAGTTAGCTTCCCTCTATCGTACGTTATAGAGATGCTAACTGCCAATAGCTAACGAATCTTACTTCACCACTAACTTAATAATCTCTTCTCCCCCATCATGACGCGCTCTGAGCACATATATGCCCGCGGGAAGTCCTCCCAAGTCCATAACAAATTCATTTCCGGAAACAACCTGTTCCTTTATTACGCGACCGTTTAGATCGTGCAGTTGCAGTTCCGCTTCACCAGACTCAATATTAAGTAATCCAAATAGCTCTCCACGAACAGGACTTGGATAAACCTGCAGTCCTAATTTGGCACCTTCGATACTTGCTGTACGAATTTGAGAGTATTCAAATTTACCGTCTAAATCGTTTTGACGTAATCGGTAATAATATTGTGTCCCTGGCCTAACATCCTCATCGAAGTATTCGTAATTATTGACCTGCCGAACCTCATCGGTAGCCAATACGTCTCCAATGGTTGTAAACTCCCTTTCGGTTTCAGTACGACGTTCGATTTCAAAGCCTGCGTTGTCGACTTCGTTTGCCGTTTTCCAGTCCAAATGAATTGCATTTTCCCGTCCAGAAACATCGAAAGACAACAGATCAACTGGTAAAGGAACAACCGAGCAAAAGTCTAGTCTCCATGAAGTGAGTTCTCCACCATCTAGGTTAGCGTTATCATTAATTCTCAAAGTCCAATCTCCTGCAATTGGTAAACCATTAAAAATAGAAAGCGGTTCCTCTGGTATAAATGTACCTCCTTGGCCAAGTGGATTACAAGCTGCAGAACTTACTGGATCAGTAGCATCATCACTTAAGCTCAAATTGAAGTCGTTATTGGAGCCACATTCTCCATCCCAAAGTAAAACTATCGGGGCTCCTCCTGGACCAATAAGCCGAACCGCAAGGTCTCCAACATAGGTATGTGTCCCAAGAATATTTGAGACCGCAAGCTGATCAACTGTGCCGGGACCAGTTACAGTAAGGACAGAATTCACCTCTGGTGTTCCGCTAGCAGAGATCGGTTCTGGCGTGTTTTGTATAAAGGAAGCTTCGCAATCTTCTGTTGTAAATTCACGTGTCAAAGACCAAGGAGTATCACCACAATCGGTAGTGGCCTTTACACGCCAATAATATAGGGTAAGTCCTTCTAAACTCATATCCAATGAATAGGAATTCGTGGTTACTGTTTCATCCACTACCAAAGTTGCAAAAGCTGGATAGGGAGAAACTTGAACGTCATAAGAAGTCGCATTTGATTTTGGCATCCAAAAAAGGATTGGAATTAATCCTATATCCACGGCATTGTCAGCTGGCAGATCAAGAGTGGTTAAACCCGCAGGTTCTTCTACAGTAAGAACATAATTGAAATTTCTAACAATAGGACCACTTGTCCCTGTAATAGTAATTGTATAATCACCCTCCGCTAGACCAGATGTATTACCAATTTCAAATGTAGTTCCTGAACCTGCGACGATTATTGGACTGTCAAAAGTCAGGGAAGAACTTCCTGGTAGGTTGGTGGCGCTTAATGTAACATTCCCAGTAAAACCAGAAATAACGGATGTCGTAACTGGTATATTGGATTCAACATCTCCTGGGCATATCGTTGATAATGGATTTGGTAAGTTTAATAAATAAGTAGGTCCGCTAGAGACTTGGATTTCAAAATTCGAAGCTGATATATTGTAAAAAATATTGTCTGAACAACGCACTTGAATTCTCGCTGTTGTCGAAATTCCTACTGGCACCGAAATGTCTGCAGTACCGTTATTGGTAACACTATTTGCAAGAGTAACAGGGTAAGTCAATCCTCCGTCATAAGAAAGTAGGATGTCAACATTGGCACAAGAAACAGGAGCAACATTGGTTCCAGCCACATCCCAGCTAACCGTTTGGGTCTGGCCTTCAATCCAAATCACTCCACTTGTAGTAGGCGAAGTAACCAAAAATGGACCGCCTGTAACGGTCGTGATGACGATGTCATCTTCGGCTGTACAAGACATGCTGTTCGTACTATTGTCTCGCACCGTAACTCGGAAATCCATTGTTCGAGCGACGGATGGCAATACTTCCCAAGTAGGAGTCGTACCGTCAATTACGGCAGCTAAATTTGGAAGGTATCGTCCAATTTCAATCGAAGGAGGCAATGAACGAAAACTAGGTCCTTGCGTATTGGTGGACTCAGGTGGTATGGCTTCCGCCACCTCGTTATTGTACTGCTCCCAAGTGAAGGTCAATGGATCGCTATCTGGATCAGAAGCAGTGGCCTCCAAAAGTAATGGAGTAGAACTTGGAACAGTTACGTCCAGTACTGCAGAAACCGTTGGAGCTGAGTTTGCGCTCGGAAGAATAGTGGCACAACTAGTACTCAACATTCGTGCGGACATCTGCTGAATACTAATTGCATGGAAATAAAAATCAGGAACACCTTGGATCTGATTGTCACAGTTAGAAGTTACGTAACTCATGATCGTAGTTCCTGCTCCTGGTTCCATTGCACTGGCCGATGACCGGTTGCAGTCTTCCCCTTGTGTATGTCCGGCTCCACATTGGTGTCCCATTTCATGTGACCATACTTTCAAAAACCGGGGCTGGGTAATTCCTCCGGCACTAGCTCGAGTTACTCCTCTTGCCTTACTTCCACCACAAAGCACATTTAGTCCTGCTACTCCACTGCTTCCGCCGCTCTGGCCCAATACATGTCCAAGATCAAAATTCGCGCTACCAATGGTCGCATCGAGATTACTAATGTTCTCCGCCAACATTGCGATAGCGTCACTATTGGTATACGGATCGGTCGCTCCGTTGTAGTAGAAGATATCTGATAGATTAGCAATCAGTATGAACCGAGCTGTAAGATCTCGTTCATACCATCCATTGATTTGATTAATACTGGTCACGACGTGAGCAGTGACGATCGCATCATCAGCAGCATTACCAGCCGAAGATGCACCAAGAGTTGATGTTGCGTATTCTCCTGTCACTGCAATGGCGAGTCGATAAGTTCGAAGCTGACAATCCCCGGCACGAGAAGCCTTCTCCAAATCGCTAGGTTCAATTAATTTTTCATCCAAGGTTCCGCAATCAAAGGGCTCCGTGTTCGCTGGCAGATCGCGTTCGTAGTAACTTAAATAGTGTTCCGTATTCCCCTTAGAATAAGGTTTAAGAAAAGCCAGGCCTTCTGGAAGTTGCATCATTGCGTTTAAGCCGTTGCTTGTCCAATCAAGACGAATACGATGGCTTGGATCATTTACGCCATAACCATGATAAGTTTTAATGGAGGGGAACTGGGCGGCTAAGGCTGGTTCCATCATTGAATATTCGACAAGGTGAAATGCCTCTATTTTTCCATCTGGCATTAGTACTTCGAAAGGTTCTGATTCGTCAGTCCCTGTAGCTTCTTCTTGTGGCGCGCTGTTCAGAATTAGTCTTAATTTATCCGCATCAAGAAGCAAGGTTTTATATTCATTGGGTGTGATGATGCGCTCAGAAATTTTTTCGGCATCGATCAAAACGGATTCATCAACCTCCGTCAGAGGGGAATCTGTTGTTTGCGAAATCAAAGTGGAGAAAAAAAACAGGCAGAAGCAAGTTGTGAGAACTAGACTTTTCATAAATAATGGAGCTTTTAAGTAAAAAAAAGTAATATAATACTTTTGCTCAAGACTGGTATTACGCTAATTGTTTTACCGAACATTTGTCTGATTCTAATCAGAAATTCTTGTTGAACCCGGAGTAGAACTAACGATTGTATTGTTACAGTATTAAAATCGACTCCTCCATTCGGTATAATGGTATGAACGTACGGGTGACACGACAGATTCTGTCCCCAGGTAGGAGGATACTTATCATTCCAGATTTGATCCTGAATTCTTCTTTGCAGGGTTCGGAGAGGGTGTAAGGAGTGTAGAAAGTAATCCACCTATATTGCTTAATTCTGTTCTCTTTTTTAAAATGAACTAAATATTAAACTTGTTGAACCTGATCATAAAATTAATCTCCTCAATATCCCTGACATTTGTACTATAGTTTTTTAACCAGATGTCGAAACACATCGACATCACAAATAGTATGATTATGAAAATTTTAAAAGAAGTTATTATTGGTGCTCCTGCAGAAAAAATTTGGGATATCGTAGGTCACAATTTTGCAAAAATTGGGAACTGGGATGGTTCTGTTTCAAATTCAGTAGTAAATAATGATTTTCCAAAGGTAAACGGATCCCCATGTGGAGGAAGAGTATGCGAAACGAGTTTTGGAACAATAAAAGAGAAGTTTACTGCTTATGATGAGAATAGCATGACTTTTAGTTTTCAAGGAGACATTACTTCTAAAGTATTTAGTAATGTAATGAACACGGTGACTGTTGTACCTATGGGAAAGAAGAAATCAAAGATTATAGCATCCCCAAACGTAGATTTAACATTTTTAGGAAAAATAATGAGCCCACTTATTAAATCCGGATTAGGTTCTGCAATAAAAAAAGGCTTAGAAGATTTGAAATATTTCGCCGAAAACAATAAAGTCTCTCCGAGAAAACTTGCCTCTCAGAAGTAAGCGTCCTGCCAAGTCTATACCTTCTGTTTCTGCTATCTCCTCCGCAGTCAGGCTAAATGAAAATGGTTTTTCTTTATAAATAAGCCTACTCTCCACATGGAGCATTGCAGAGTCAGAATCGCATAGAAAAGTACCTTGAGACATCATATCTAATGAAAAACGAGGAAATGATCCCTTCGGCTGAGGGCCAGAGAAAACAACGGGAGGTTCTTCGCAGGAGGACAGAAATAACATTATGCATACGAATAGATAGATTATTTTTTATGATTTATTTTCTATTAGGTTTATATATTTAAGTACCTGATCTTTATATATTTAAGTACCTGATCATAGTGCAAAACAACAGGGTATCTCTCTCCTATACGCTGATTTTCATCAAAACTTAGCTTAATTCAAATCATAAATCATGGGCCATAAAGCTTGGTTAAGATGGAAAGGAATAAAGGATGACATTTATTATTTAGATCGTTCTCAGACAATCCCTCTGACATCAATCAGTTCAAAGACTGATAAAGGTCATTGATCTATTAAAGAAGAGTTCCTAAATTTGGATCATTCTTGTTTGTAAAACCAGGAAATAATTAGTAGCAATACTTACCGACTTCTCTTTAAAACCTTCCCATTATGAAAAAAATATTAGTCCCTATCGACTTTTCGAAATGTGCGAATTCCGCCGCAGAGGTCGGCTTGCAGATCGCACAAAAAACAGGCGCATCGATCATATTTATGCACCTATTAACTACTCCTGTAGATTGGGGGGAAATTGATGTGTCAAAGGAAAAGAAATATCCGGAAATCCGAAAAAAAAGTCGGACATGTCAAAGTAGAACTAAGCAAATAGAAAAAGCGTGCGGATAAATTAGGTCTTGATTGCGAAAGGACCTTAGCCTTTACACAAGAAGAGAAAGCTATTCTTATCCATGCTCAAAAGTACAAATGCGACCTGATTGTTATGGGCTCTCATGGCAGTAGCGGAATCAAAGAATTACTAATGGGTTCCAACACACAATATCTCGTAAGGCATTCAAAAATTCCGGTCTTGGTAATTAAAGAGAAAATAACCAATTTTTACATTTTATTTTAAAAGAAACAGATAACGATGGAAGATCAGGATATTCTTTACGCCTTATATGAAGAAGCAACCATCGGTATGCTGGTCGTAAATGCGGCTGGTGTAATTCTAAACGTTAATCCTTTCTTAGAAAAGATGTTTGCTTATGCTGAGGGAGAATTGAAGGGGAAAGGAATAGAAGTTTTACTCCCTGGTTCCTTTCGTTCCAAACATCTCAAGTACCGACAAGGTTACAATAAGAACCCTGCACCTCGATCAATGGGTGTCAATCTTGATTTGTACGGCTTGCGCAAAAATGGAGAACAGTTTCCAGTTCAGATCAGTTTGAGTTATGTCAAAAATAACGGAGAACAATTAGCGATCGCATATATCCATGATGCTAGTGAAGCAAAACAGAAAGCTAACGAATTAGAGATCAAAACAAAAGCAATTACAGCCGGAGCCATGCCGATTGCCTTTGTTGATTTGGCAAATACGATCACAGAGGTGAATGATGCTTTTGTGAGTATGTGGGGTTATTCTCATCCTGATGAAGTTATTGGAATAGACATTTCAGAACTAGGCCTAAGAAAGGAAGACGTTGATGAAATCATTGACGGTATAAAAGAAACCGATAGCTGGTCTGGAGAAACCATCGCCAAAAGGAAGGATGGGAGTTCTCTTGAAGTTTATGCTTCTGCTTATTTGCTAACGGACGAAAACGATCGTCCATACGGGATACTCTCCAGTTTTCTAAACCTCAATGAATTAAAAAAAGCACAAAACCTAAATCAGGATGTTTTTAAAATTATAGAAGATTCTTTAAACGAAATTTTCATTTTTGAAGCGGATACTTTACGCTTCGTTCACGTCAATAAAGGAGCCCGAAATAACATTGGTTATACATTAGAGGAAATGCAACAAATGACGCCTGTCGATATTAAACCGTCTCAAACAGAAGCCTCCTTTAGAGCCTTACTCGCTCCCCTTCTAAAGGGCGAAAAGGAGAAGATCGAGTTCGAGATCGTTCACGAGCGAAAAGATAAAACGACCTATCCGGTAGAAGTGCATTTGCAATATTCTAAGATGGGAGATCAGCCTGTTTTTGTAGCTATTATTATTGACATTACAGAAACAAAAAAAGCACAACTTAAATTGGAAAACCTCAATCTTCAACTTGAAGAAAAGGTAAAAATGCGAACCAGGTCCTTAAAAGAAAATGAAACCAAATTAGAAAAAGCATTAGAAAAAGAAATGGAACTGAGTGAACTCAAGTCCCGCTTTGTTTCTATGGCTTCGCATGAATTCCGTACCCCCCTTAGTTCCATTCTTTCCTCCGCTGGCTTGATTAGCAGGTATACAGAATCGGAACAACAGGAAAATAGAGTCAAACACATCGGTAGGATAAAGTCTTCGGTGACTAACCTGACTAGTATTCTTAATGATTTTCTATCTTTAGAAAAACTGGAATCTGGAAAAATTTCTTGCCAAATGGATGAAGTTAACATTCCAGATTTTGTAGCAGAACTATTGAGTGAAGTAAAATTGTTAAACAAAGAAAACCAACAAATCATTCACCAGCATTCTGGAGAGGCCATATCAAAAGTAGATCAACACCTCCTCAAAAACATTTTACTGAATCTATTGTCCAATGCCATTAAATATTCTCCCAAAGGCAAAAATGTAGACTTGATTTCTCAAAAAAAGGCCGGAGTACTTTCCATCAAAGTACGGGATTACGGAATCGGCATACCTCTTGAAGATCAGCAACATATGTTCACTCGTTTTTTCCGTGCGAACAATGTTATAAACATCCAGGGTACTGGTTTGGGATTGACCATCGTCAAAAGATACCTCGACTTGATGAAGGGAAGTATTGATTTTGAATCTGTGGAAAATGAGGGGACTACTTTTATTGTAAAAATCCCGCAGTAGATTACTATTTTTTGCCATCGCTGCCCCCAGCCTTGTAACGAGCTTGTTGAAATAGCCTCCCCAAAAAAAAATCATTATCTTTAACCAATTACTTAAAATAGTCAATCAAACATTATGAAAATAGAAATTCAAGCGCCTTGGAAAGTCAACGATAAATTAAGAGGCATCATCCACACTAAGGTGGAGAAGTTCACTACTTATATTGATAGCATCATACGCACAGACGTTTTCCTAAAAGTAAACGAAAAGGATTCCCCAAATGACAAAATTGCTGAAATCAGAGTTAGCCTACCTGGCCCCTATATTTTCGCCGAAAGTACAGCGGATACTCATGAAAAAGCAGTAGCTAGTGCCGCTGAAAAAATCCGGAAACAACTATTGAAGAAAAAAGAAAAATTGCAAGACAAGAGCTAACAAAACCGATAGAAATACGGTTTTCGTTTGTTTTGAAGCAGCACGAAACTCAACAAAGTTTCGTGCTTTTTTTATATTATTTCGGGAAGCTATATTACAATAGGTTGTTCTAAATTAATTGAGCCTTGCTTCGCAACTTTTGCTTTGCTCAAGAATTGATTGTCCTTTGGGTTTAGCAAAGTCCCTAAACTAATATAGGCCCATCAACAAGTTGACGAGCCTATATTAATTCAGAAATGAAACCTATCTATTATGCCAATGTGACATTTACTGCATTCAATCCTTTTTTTCCTTCCTCAACCTCATAAGAGACTTTGTCTCCTTCGGTAATTGTAGTTCCGTCTATTAGTCCATTTGCATGGACAAAAACATCCTTTCCACCGTCATCAGGTGCAATAAACCCGAATCCTTTACCGTCATTGAAAAATTTTACTGTTCCGTTACTCATTGTTAAATTATTATAAATTGTAAATAGACGAGATATTATCTTATTATCTCTACCTGCCCGCAAGGTACAATGTCTTTCTATAAATACTCTATAATATTTTATTTATTTCTTCGAAACATTTAAAAAACAGAATTAACAACATATAAAAGAAGTCAAACATACTTCGACAGTATTAAATATGGCGATTATTTGAGTCATAACTAATTACATAGCCTATTTTTCTTCCACCGCCCAAGAATACGCTTTTCTAAAACCATTCTTCCAAGTCATATGCCAATGCCCCAAGCCTTCCTCTATATCCACTTTTATATTCTCGGGCGGCATCCCTGACTTCGATAGTACCTTTCATCCGCCTATCCGAATTATAGACACCGGAGACGGAAGTCCGAAGGCCGAAGTTTCCATCGAACGTGAAATCCACAGACTACTAAGGACTGTCAAATTCAAGGTTTGAATTAGTTTTAGAAAGATTAGTTTATCATATTCATTTGTTTAAATGCTTTATAAGAAGTAGCCTTTCTTATCATCGGAAATATTTCCATATCAAATTGATCTTTTGGTTCCACGTTTGTTGCGAAGAAGTACGTTTTACCTTGTGATTCAACATAACCGACAAACCACCCATTGTTATTCCCGTTTCTAATAGACCATCCGGTTTTACCACTTATTTTATAATGGTCTGTTTCTTCAATTACCATTAGTCTTTTCATTATCATCTCCGTCCGTTTAGAAATCGGTAATTCAGATTTATAAAATCGCTTTAAAAAATCTACCTGTTGGGTTTGACTAATTTTGGAATCGCCTTCCAGCCAGAACAGATCAATGTTGGTTGAATCGATTTTCATATTTCCATAGTCAAGTTTATCGAGATAATTCGCCATTGTTTTAACGCCTACTTTTCTAGCGATCTCTTGGTAACAAGGAACACAAGAAAAATGAAAAGCATCTCTAAAAGGCAAGTCTTGCTCCCAGATTTTCATTCTTCTTCCTTCTCCGTCCCATTTGAAAAGTGTAGTATCCGTTTCTACTACTCCTGTTTCAAGAGCAATAATTGAATTAGCTATTTTGAATGTAGAAGCGGGCAAGTTCCCTTTTTTTGTCCAGTCAAAATCATTTGAATAGTATTTGTCCTCTTCAAAGTCGTAGATCAAAACGGATCCTTCGACATTTGCAGAATCTAGAATTGTTTGGAATGCTGGAAATATTATATTTTGGTTTAATTCTTTGGGGGCTTTTTTATCAGTGTTCTTATTGTCCGTGCAGGAAGAGAGTAAAAGTAGTATTGATGCGATATAGGATATTTTCATTATTTTGTTTTAGTTAACAGTCGGCTACCCGCTGTAGTATTACACAAAAAATAATTTCCCGATTTCTTTGGTGGAAACGATTATATAAATCACTCTCCCTTTGGTCATTTTGATTTACATAATCGTTTCCAAATCGGAAGTTAATTTTTTGTTGTTACGTAGCGAAGAACCAGAACCGCTCTCGTTTTTATTCCGTTTTATATTGTATTCCGGTATTTTCTGGATTTTTTAAATCTATCCAAAATATGTCAGTCGGTTCCTCTTGTTCCATTTGTCCGTTTTGATTTTTATCCGCTTTGGCAAATACGTACATAAAGTCATTTGCAGGATCATATTCCGAACTCAGAACCGAATATTTTTGAGGGATTAGATTCTTTTTGTTTTTACCATCAATATCGAAATAGTAGAATTTCCTTAAATCTTTTACGTTTATAAAACCATCTTTATTCGAATCTTCATCATAAACAGAAACCATATAATATTTTCTGTTTACAGGCTCAAAATACAGAGAGTCTTTTGAGAAGGTAGGATAATAAAGCGTTTTTATTAGCACTGGCTTTTCAAATAGCTTATTTTCCGTTTTAGTCTTGTTATTGAAATGAGATATGTTCACAAAATTATATCCATAAACAGCCTCAAATCCGGGCATAAAGTTATTATTCCAATTATTACCAACATCATTGTCTTCTTCCCAATTCATGTGGTAGGCATTTGAACCGGTAAAAGGTTTATTAGTTTTCTTGTCGTAATTAACTTTATAAATCGGTGTTATTCTATGTTCAGAACTATTAGTTAGTAGAACATTTCTAGGTCTTGTTTCAAGCCTTATTGAGTCAATCTTCAGTCCGACAATTCTCTGACCGTTTTCATCTTCCGAGACTTCACTTACCTGAAATCCTTTCTTTTCAATTTTATTATCAGAGCAACTGATGATGCAAAGTGCTAAAATTACTATTGTTATTATTCGATTCATTTTGTTTTATTTCAAATATGTGGCAACATCTCAACATCTGCAACTAACACACAGGTACCCTTCAACACCGCACAAAGTAAAAAAATAAATGCAACTCTCCCAATCCTCCTCCTCCCCTACAATTCAAACAAATAAAATAGAGGGCATCAGAACTTTCTAAGTCCTGATGCCCTCTTGAGAAGCTCTACAGCATTTCGTATATGATGCGTCTTAATGTGCTTTACGCCATTTTATGCATTGTTAGATTTTAATAAACTAATGGATACGGTAGCAAAATCAGTATTTGGAAACTTTTTAAATTTACTCATATCCGGAGTCAAACCAGCTTCTTGAATTAGCTTCAGGAATTCGTCTACTTCAAGTATATACTGATCTGAATATCCATGTGTTAAGTCATATGCAGTGGCGGCTGTTCTCCCTATGTTTTGAGCAACTAATTCTGGTTTTACCGTATGTAACTCAATCAGCAACAAGCCAAACTTCCCAACAAAAGGGGTCCATTTTCCCATGTGTTCTTTCAGTGATTCCGCAACCAAATTGTTATTGATTTTTTTACCTTGGTAGGCATATGCTCCAGTTGATGAACTAACTATTGATGAACCAGTGCTGGGGTTTTCCCAAATTCTATTATGATCCAAAAAGGTTCTTACGTTAAGCAAATTTTCTAAATCGATATCATAATTATTTTTCAGATCCTTAGCTAGAATCTCAGGGTTTCCAATATCTCCCCAAATAATTTTCGCCCATATATCGGCTTGAATGAGGTTCGCTCTAGAAACTTTTAAAGCAGCTTGATTATAGTCTACTCCAATTACCATCAAAGGGTATTCATCTAAAACCGTTCCTCGCAAGGTTTGACTTTCAATTACGGAAAACAAATGCTTTAGAAATGCGCCATTACCGCAACCCATATCAAGTATACCCTTAGGTTGCTCATGAATTGGTTTATTAAAAAGCTCGATTATAATTTCATCCACCACTTTAAAATATGAACTGTGAGCACCACCACTTCCCCAGATATTCATTTCTCTGTCAACATGTAATTCGTCAGAGTCAGTTGCTTTATTACGGAGGATTAGTGGATCACCAAATATGAGTTCGTCCAATTTTCGGAGTGTCGGAATATAAGATACCGTCACTCCATAAGCGCTGGCCCTTTTTGCAAAAAACAACCCATAATCATTGAACTCATAGGTGCTATTATTTTCATTAAACCAGCCAAGGTCTGCTAATATACTGAGCAATTCGTCAAATTCTTTATGGTTCTTATGGAACTCTTCTGACCGAAACCTGGACTCCATAAAATACTTGTGAAACATTCCTGTAATGCCCAAGTGAACAATGGTCGGTCCTACAATAATTCCTTCAATGTGAGTCAAAATTTGCTCTTCAATTTCTCTTTGAGCCTTGTTCTCTGATAACTCAATTCCATAGTTGACTTTGTACTTTTTATAAATGCTCTTTAACTTCGAAAATGGTTCGATTTCAAATTTCCTTTGATGGTAATTTTCAGACATTTGTAATAATTCCACGACATCCTCATAGAGGTGAAAATATTTGAACGCTATTTCTGATGCTTCATTAGTTTCATAACTAACGGAATCATTCTGATTGTCAACCTTTTGAATAAGCCACCCTTGAGAACAGAGCCCCCTTAGCGCAACATTCAAATATCCTTCATTAGCTTTAAACTTTATGGCGAGATCTTTTAGCGCTGCTTTTTTATTTTCAATTAAATAATCAGTTACGCCATGTTTTTTTAAGGCGTAAGCAGTCGGGGCGATAACAATGCCGTCCAGATGACGAAAGAGCTTACTTCTTAATGACGACTTAGTTTTGGAATCCATATCTGTCTGTTTTGATTGTGTATATACAATATTATCGATAGTGTTTTTATCTGTTCCATCTGCCTTTAGTTCCACGACAATCAAAGTCGTATCGTTTTAGCTCAATCCAATCTGTATTCTACGTAATAAATTTTAATTTGTTCCTCCACTATGACGGGCTAGATTCGACTTGAACGAAGCCGGCCAATGAACGGGATTGGGCCTACTTTACCTAAAGACAGATTCAAAAAAGGGGGAATTCAGTCTGCTATGTAACTTTACAAACTCATCTACCATTGCTAACCTAACCCCTTAAATATGGCCAAGAACCATTTAATAAGACTGTTCTTGGATTGATTTGGTTATGGAAGATTTAACGTCTCCTGTATGCTTTGTTGTTTTAGTTTCTATTAACATAATTGAGCATTCTTCTATTGAAGAAACTCTATGGTTAATTCCTTTTGGAACGACAAACAGATCTCCAGCCTTCATAGTTCTACTAGTTTCATTTTCGATTTCCAGTAAAAGTTCACCTTCTATTATGTAGAATAGCTCATCCTCATTTTCGTGATTATGCCAGGGAACTTCTTCACCTTTAATTTTGGCGATTTTCACATATTGATCATTAACTTCCGTAACTATTTTTGGACTGAAGTAATCTTTAACATCTTTTAATTGTTCTTTTAAATTCATTTAATTTCGATTTATGATATAAATATTCGGTATTATTCTATTCCAAAATTTAATGGATTCCCAAAACCATAACCTACGTCAGGATTCCAATAACCGTAAGACCAAATCCCAGATGATTGCGTAGTATAATTTCCGCTATTTTGCCAATTATAAAAATCCTCATTTCCTATTTCAGAATTTCTGTAAAATCTAATTTCAAAATGTAAGTGAGGGCCTCCCATCGTTTCAGAATACAAATTTTTAGAAACCAAATCACCTTTA
>JBLHRR010000122.1:0-17413 GCA_047626155.1 Saprospiraceae bacterium
TATCAGCTTCTCAAATGGAGTAGACGCATTTTGTTGGCTATTACCAAGGAAGGGGATTAGAAGAAATATGATTATTTGAGTTAAAGGTAAAGTTGGTTTGATGGGTAAATTAATGGGGAATAACTTATAAACGAGAGAATATATGAAGAAGTTATTAAGAAGAGTAGGAACCTGAATTTTAGCTTGATTTATCCACCTGTTACTGAAATGCATTTAAGTTAGCCTGTCAGAGTAAAAGGTCTTTTAAATAAGACTAATAGTCTATAATTCAGGTATTTAACCTTTAAGGTAAGGATTTTTTATGTGATCTGCTTAAGGATAAATACACATAGAATATTTCATAAAGTAAACGGCATAGCTTTTGATTTTATAAAAAGTAATAAATTAAAGAAAAATACCATTTGTTTTTTTCTTCGTGAAAGACTACAAATAGCCGGATTAGAACCGTACGATTAAAAACAACTAGCTTGCTGAGTACTGTGTAAGCTAGTTAACATATAATACCTAGACTATGAGATTGTCTAAAATCCCTAATGTTTTCATTATCGGGTTATCCTTGCGTAGGGTAAGCCCTACCCTGGTAAAAGGCTGTAAGCAAATTTCTCTAAGTAAGTTTAAGCTTTCTGGAGGGAAAGAGATATTCCCATTTCACTGGAGAGGGAATAAGAAAGGCAAACCCTTTTTTCTCGCCTGTTTATTTTTCCTCTTTTCATTAAATCTGCTTACGGCCCAAAACTCCCGTGATTCTACTATTTTCGAAATCGGCGAAAAGCTCCTTCGACTTATTGAATCCAATATGGAAGATCGCCATTCCTCTAGTTATGGGAATGATACGGCAGCATTGAATCAACTGTACAACCTGACGGATCCAAAATTTCAGCTAGCGGGTAAAGCGCTGATTAATGCCTATCGTGCCGAACAGGTACGAATGGATAAGGGAATAGATCTCAAAATGAACTATTTTTTGAATTCAGATTCCTTTTTAGACAATGACCAGGAAGACGCAGAAGGCGATTTTATTGATAATAGGGCAAGGATCGGCTTGCAATGGGAATTGATGAAAGGAGGATTACTAGGCAACCGACATAAATACAAAAGATTACAAGCTATTCAGAATGTAGAGGCACTTAAGTATGATTTGGAAATTAATGATGAGCGATTATTTCTGCGCAAAAACATTATAATTTTCATGTTTAATGAATCCAAAATAAAACTACTCAAGGAAAGTCAAACACAGGTACAACAAGAATTGGAATTGCTCTATAAAGTCTATTTTTTAAAAGGGATTCTTTACGAAGAAATCCTAAAGGCGAAGAGTAAGATGGACCAAATAAAAGTGCAGTTGGAGAATTATGAATCTTATAACCAATGGATTCTAAAATCGCTGGACATTCCGGAAATAAAAGAACGCTTTAAAAACGAAGACCTTCCAGTGTTTGAAGTGAATCTGGATTATGTCATGAATGATGTTCAGGGGAAAATGCTTGCAGATTCTTTGAGAAGGCTAGAGGAAAATATTCAACGATTTACCAACCGGGCGGTAGATGAGGTTTCGCTGAAGTTGCATGTCAATCAATTCTTGGGAGGTAATGATGGCTTTAGTTTGCAAGAACGAAATTACATTTCTACGGGAGTGACGTTGAGTGTGCCAACCGAGATTATGTTCGATGGCCGAATAAGAAAGCGGCTTAAAGAACAACAAATTAAAGAACGGGTAGATTTTAGTCATTACAAACACATTAATGAGAAATCCGAGATCATTAATTTCTATTACGAATACAACTATAAACTCAAAACTTTCATGGAGTTCTTATACAAGGAAATGCTTTACCAAGAACGTATCCGTATGGAAATTGTAAACCACCAAGACTTCACGGATATCCATCGTTCTTTACGGATTCTTCGTCTGATGGCAGACATGAGAAGCATACGCCTGGAAATGATTGACCTCAAACAGCGGATGTATTTGTTGTTACTGAAAATTTATGGAAATACTCACTATCGTTCGGTCATTCCGGTTATAAAACAAATAGATGTAGCAGCTTACTATCAACGATTGCCAGCATCCAGAACTATTGTTATGGATGAAGCGGCTCTGAATCAATATGATCAGAATTTTATTGTAAACTATTTGTTGTCAAATGGAGCTGAGCGTATAGTGTTTGGAAATTACACTGCGGGCGGAAAGAAAAAAGCAAAAGGTTTGCAAGATCAATTGGACGGTTCTGGTATAAAAAGTTATAAGGCCATTCACGGTACACAAATATGGAATTCGGCTGAAGCTGGAGCACAGAATGTAGCAAAAGAACTGATGTTGAATCAACATGACGGCGTATTGTTGGATTTTACAAATTTGCCTAAAGGAGGAAAGGAACGTGCACAAAATTACCTGGCATCGAATCTTGATTTATTATATAAAGAAGATGGAGCCGTTTCCGTACAAATCGATAAAGGTTACCCGAGGGAGTTGATTGCTACTTTGGCGCAAGCCACGGGTCGAATCAGTCTAAAATTAAAATCACAAGGAGATCTGGAATACCTGCGACTAGTGGCCAATATTCCAGCTACCACAAATAAATTATCTGTATTAATAGAAGCTAAAAAATTTAAAGATCGAATTGAATTAGAGGCTTATATCGATATGATTCATGGAGTTTATAACATTAATCATGTAACCATTTTAGGATTTATGGATTATATGTCATTAGACAACAAAACCCTAGTCGATATGGAATAGCGCTGTAGTTAATGAAAAATTTTACTGGATTCAAATATCAGGAGTCAGTCCTCAAAACTGTTGAGGAGCCCGCAATTAAAAAGAAATTTAATTGGGACCGGTTCTCTTTTATCCTGCTCTTAGTAGCGGGATTTTGCTATTTCGGATACAGTTACTACAAACGAATTGCTTTTACAAATATCAACGGCCTAGTACAGCTCGAAAAAATGGCCGTCAACTTCACAGATGATATTCGACTTACTGAAATTTGCACCAAAGAGGCCGATGCCATCGAACGTGGGGATACGCTTTTCATGTACACTTACGAAGATAAAGAACAGATTGGAAACTCCTTGGCCAATATGAGCCTTAGAGCTCAAATTAGTGGCGCAGGGAACGAACGAAGTTTTCTGCGGGACATTATGAATGTTCGTCGACAAATAGCAGTAGCTAAGAGTGACGTCGAAGGGTATAAAGGTATGAAGAGCATCAAGAAATTTGAAATAGAAGAACAGAAGAAACAAATTTTGATGGGAGTAGATGTGGCCCATAAATTACCGCCTCTAAGATCGGGGATCGCTGCATTGGACTCCGATATCCGGTCAAAGAAAAGAGAGCTTCGGGTACTTCGGAAACACCTTTATGCCCTTCTCGCTGCCAAAAAAGAACTGGAAGAATTAGAACTGCAAAGTATTGCGGAAAAGGAAAACCAAGGACAAGCCAGTCTTGACCAACAACACTTTTACGTGTCTCCGATCGAAGGGGTGATTGGTCAGATTAACAATAGTGAAAACGAAGTTTGTTACAAATCAGAAAACGTCATGGTTATTCATCAATTGAATAACCTGAAAATCAAAGCCTACTTCGAAACCAATGCTGTTGGTAAGGCACGTATTGGAGATTATGTCGAAGTTGAGTTTCCGGATGGCTCCACGGGGAAGGGAGTGATCGACAATTTCTATATTTCTACTTATGAAATGCCGCCTGAATTCCAAAAGAAATATGAGCCGACCGAACGTTCTGTACTCGCAGATATCGTCCCAATAAACGAAGAAGAAGCGAAGCACTGGATTGGTTATTATAAAATGGCAGTGAAAGTTGTCAAGAAAAATGATTTACCTTTTTATGATTTTATAAGAGGGAAGTGAAGAAGGGTAGATGATGGTTGATAAAGGTGGATCAGGGTTTCCCACTAACATAAAGTTGCGTATTAAGAGGAACCCTGATCTAGCTTTACCATAGTTTTAGTATGACTACGAATACTTAGCTCAAGTACTTCCCAACAATCGGCATTCTTCTTCCCATTCCAAAAGCTTTTGGTGATACCCGTAGCACTGGTGCGGTCTGATATCGCTTGAACTCATTGATATTGACTAACCTCAGAATTCGACGAACCAATTTTTCCTCAAAACCCATTTCAATTATCTCTTGAGGCCCTTTTCTTTTTTCAATGTATTGATATAGAATCTCATCTAGAATATCGTAGTCCGGAAGGCTATCAGAATCTTTTTGATCCGGGCGTAACTCTGCAGATGGTGGTTTGGTAATCGTATTGAGTGGAATGACGATGCTATCTTTATTAATGTACTTTGCGAGATCGAAAACTTGAGTTTTGTACACATCTCCAATAACAGAAAGACCGCCACACATGTCTCCGTAAAGCGTACCATAACCTACGGCAGCTTCACTTTTATTAGAAGTGTTTAACACTATGTTTCCGAATTTGTTGGAAAGGGCCATGAGGTACATTCCTCGGATACGCGCTTGTAGATTTTCTTCGGTTACATTGAAAGGTAAGTCTCCGAAAAGAGGGGAGAGTTCACTCATATAGGATTCGTAAATGCGTTGGACGGGAATGATGTCATAGGGCATACCTGCGATTTCCGCTAAGTCCTGTGCATCTTTGATGGAATGGTCTGATGAAAATTGGGATGGCATTAACACTACTCTTACATTTTTAGGACCAAGGGCTCTCGCGGCTAATGCTGCTGTTACCGCCGAGTCTATTCCACCAGATAATCCCAGAATGGCTTTTTTGAATCCTAGTTTTTCGAAGTAATCCTTTATACCCAGTACAATCGCATCGTGGATAAGTACAATTTGGTTTTTTTCTTGTTCCTGCGTTTGCCCTCCTTTGATTACCGCATCCAAATTGTAGGTACGGATTTCTTCTTTGAAATAAGGCAGCTCGTCATAAAGCAATCCGTCGGGAGACATGACGATGGAGCCACCGTCGAAAATTAGCTCCGTTTGCGCACCAGCATGGTTGATGTAAAACATCGGGATCTTATAGCGCTCGATGTTCGCCTTAACAACATGTATACGTGACTCCGCCTGTCCATAGGAAAAAGGGGAAGCGGACAGGTTTATAATGAAATCTGGCTTTTGGTCAATCATCTCATCCATTGGACAAATGGTATACAAAGGATTCTCATTGCCAATGTTCCAAATGTCTTCGCAAATGGTCAAAGCAATTCGTTTTCCTCTGTACTCAATTACTTTATGATCAGTACCTGGTTCAAAATATCGGTACTCATCAAAAATATCGTACGTGGGTAAAAGGGTCTTATGCTGTATGTGCTGAATTTCCCCATCGGCTAAAAAGTAACCGGCATTGAATAAATCCTTACCTTCAACCACGGGATTTCTACAGGGCGAACCAACGACGATGGCAATATCAATTGCTGCTGCTGCCAAATCTTGAATTGCTTTTTCCGCTTGACGGATAAAATCATCAAATTCCAGAAAGTCTCTGGGAGGATAACCGCAGGTGGCTAATTCTCCAAAGCAAACAATATCTGCATCTTCTTCTTTTGCCTTTGCAACGGCGGAGAGCATATTTTTTACATTGCCTTCAAAATTGCCAATGTGATAATTGAGTTGTGCCACTGTGATCTTCATATTCTATTTTATATTTATACTAGACGGAACCAGACGTTTTCCTTTTTCTATCTCTCAGTTCTTTCTGTCCCGCTTTGTCCACCTGATTTTTATCTCTATTTTACTGCTGCAAAAGTAAGAAATTACAGTGCCTTTTTCGGTGCATATTTTGCATAATAATAAAGATCTGGGTTCCACATCACCGTTTAAATTTTTTCTAATGAAAAACACGCTACACACCCTTTTATTTTGTTTGATTGGAGTAATGGGCTTCGCTCAGGATTGGTCGCTCGAACGCTCTGTTCAGATCTCTGCGACTGTAGAAACGGTTCCTGCAAGAATCACATTGAATTGGCTTAGTCAAACAACAAATGGTTTTACGCTTTACCGAAGATTGAAAGGAGAAAACAACTGGGGCTCAGCTTTGGCTGACCTTCCGGGAACTGCTAATACTTTTGTGGATAATGATGTAGCAATTGGACAAAGTTATGAATACCGCATAGATAAAATTGCACCAATCGGAGGATTCGGAGCCATCAATGCCGGAATGGAAATACCAGCAGTTCATCAAAGAGGAAAACTTATTCTTGTCGTAGATGATACTCAGGCGGAGCTTTTGATGGAGGAGGTTAATCAATTGATTATTGATATCGAAGGAGATGGCTGGGCCGTATCAAAAATAGAAGTTAGTCCAACGGATGCGGTGCCTGATGTAAAAGCGGACATTGTAAACCTCTATAACGAAGACCCTGATAATTATAGAGCGATTCTATTGTTAGGGCATGTTCCTGTACCATATGCTGGTCAGAATTTTCCAGATGGACATGCTGACCACGAGGGTGCCTGGCCCGCAGACTTATACTATGGAGAAATAAATGGAAACTGGACGGATTCAAACGTCAATGTTTCTATTACTACAGATTCCCGAAATCACAATACGCCCGGCGATGGTAAGTTCGACGAGACTGTTATCCCATCTGATGTAGATTTGCAGGTCGGCCGAATTGACTTTGCTAATCTTCCTGCTTTCGCCGAAACAGAAACGGAGTTGTTGCGAAAGTACCTGAATAAAAATCATGCTTTTCGTCACAAAGAATTTACTGCAGAACCAAGAGGCTTGATCGAAAATAACTTTGGTGGATTGCCGGAAGGCTTTGGGCAAAACGGCTATCGCAATTTCTCCACTATGTTTGGTCCAGGTCAAATTGATGTAGTTGATTTTGATAGTTTGAAAACAAAAAGCTACTTATGGTCTTTTGCAGCAGGCGGAGGTTCTTTTACATCTGCAGGCGGAATTACGAATACAGCTCAATTAACACAAGACTCTTTGCAAACCGTATTCTGCATGTTGTTCGGATCTTATTTTGGTGATTGGGATTCTGAGAATAATTTACTTCGATCTATGTTGGCTTCGGGGACGGTACTGACCAACGTCTGGGCGGGAAGACCTAAGTATCAATTCGAGCACATGTCTCTTGGAGAGAACATTGGTTATGGATTACCGCTTACGCAAAATACAGCGACCAACTTCTTACAGGATACTTGCTATGGCGGGCGTTTGATTCACATCGCTTTGATGGGCGACCCGACTTTACGTATGCACGTTGTTGCACCGGTTGGTCCGAGCCTGACAATTGCAGAAGATCAAGGAAACATAAACCTAGGATGGACTGCCTCGATAGATGCTGATTTGGGTTATAATATTTACCGAAAGGAAACAGGAGCAGCCTTTTTTGAATTGCAAAATCCAGAGCCAGTTACAGCGCTGAATTATACCATAGATTGCGTAGAGCAGGATAAAGAATATATTTACATGGTTCGTGCGCTCCGTTTGGAAGAGTCAGCGAGTGGTTCGTATTACAATATGAGCCAGGGGGTAATGGGTAGCTATACCTTGCAGGTTGGTTGTATATCGGCAGTATCTGAAATAGAAGGTTTGGAAATAACAATAAGCCCAAATCCTGCTAATGATTTCCTTCAGGTAAAGCTAGAAGCTCCAGGCAAAAAAGACTTTCAACTGCAATTGCTCAACACGATAGGGCAGGTCGTTTTAGAAAAACAAGTTGATGCTGATGGAACCACGACTTTGCTTACTAATAATTTATCAGGAGGTGTTTATTTGCTAATGATCCAAAATGAATCTGGTGAGGTTTCTTCGAAGAAGGTGATTATTATCTAATGCTATATAACCTTCTTTTTGTACCTTTGAGATATGAGTAACTTCGTTGTATCCGCCAGAAAATACCGTCCTGCCCGCTTTGATGAAGTGGTTGGTCAGGAACATGTTTCAAAGACGTTAAAGAATGCCTTACAGAATGATCACTTGGCACACGCCTTTCTCTTTTGTGGACCACGAGGGGTAGGTAAAACGACTTGTGCCCGTATTTTGGCAAAGGTACTCAACTGTGAGAATCTAACAGAGGATCATGAAGCCTGTAATAAGTGTAATTCCTGTACTTCTTTTAATGACAATGCTTCTTTCAATATTACAGAATTAGATGCCGCGTCAAATAATAGCGTGGAACACATCCGTGCTTTAATCGAGCAGGTTCGCTTTCAACCACAGCAGGGGCAATATAAAGTGTTCATTATTGATGAGGTACATATGTTGTCTTCTCAGGCTTTCAATGCCTTTCTGAAAACACTAGAGGAACCTCCTCCGTATGCTATTTTTATTTTAGCAACGACTGAAAAGCATAAAATAATTCCAACAATACTTTCCCGTTGTCAAATTTTTGATTTTCGTCGAATTCAGGTTTCTGCGATGGTAGCGCATCTGAAAGGAATTTGCGCACAGGAAAATCTAGAAGCAGAGGAGGCTGCGCTTCATATCATTGCACAAAAAGCAGACGGAGCATTGAGAGATGCCTTGTCTATTTTCGATAGAATTGTAAGTGGCGTTTCCTCGAACGAAAGCGGAAAAACGTTATTGACCTATAAAAATGTAATCGAGAGCTTGAATGTTTTAGATTATGATTATTTCTTTCGAGTCGTAGATGCATTGTTAGAGGAGGATATGGCGAAAGTGATGTTGATCTTTGATGAGGTTCAACGGAATGGTTTTGAAGCGGATACCTTTATACTCGGTTTGGCAGAGCATGTTAGAAATGTGTTGGTTTGTAAAGATGCGCAAACATTACCTTTGTTAGAATTGAGTGAGGATTTGAAGTTGCGTTATCAAAAGCAAGCCAAATTAAGTCCGGGTTCCTTTTTGCTAACATTGTTGAACCTAGCGAATGATTGCGATGTCAATTACCGAATGGCTCGGAACAAAAAGCTGCATGTGGAAATGGCTTTGTTAAAGATGACTTATGCTAACAGAGCTATTACAATGCCCCTTCAACCGGTGGCTCAAGCTCTCCCTGAAAAAAAAACGGCTAATTTAAGTGCTGCTGCTAAAGCACCTGCGGCCACTATTCCGGTGGCACCACCTCCTCCTGTTGCGCCACCTCCTCGGGTGTCCGAAATTCAGGCTACCCAACCCGTAGACAAAACTCCAGCACCAGGAAATAATATTGTAAAACCTACAACTGGAACTACTCCATCTAAGGAGTCGGAAAAGCCAAAATCAACCAGTCCGAGTAAATTGACCGATGATTTACGGGTAAGTTCTAAGCATAATTTTCCAAAAATATCGAGTCTTGATGCTCTGGATAAATTAATAGACGAGGAGGGCCCCGAGGAACAATTAGAGTTAAATATAGAGTCATTAAGAGCAGCCTGGAAAGCTTATACGGATACGTTAGAATCTCCAACGACCCGGATGTCTTTTGAGCGAGCCACTTTAGGAGTGGAAGGTCAAAATATAAAAGCACGTGTGGCCAGCCCAATGAGCAAATCTATGATTCAGGATGAGTCAACCTTTATGCCTTTTCTCAGGAAAGAACTAAAGAATAATAAACTAGTTTTAAATATTGAGGTTGATTCAACATTAGTACCTTCAACAGAAGCGAAAGAAGAGAAAGGGCCAAAGGCTTTTTCAGTAAAGGATAAATATGAGGCCATGCGGGAAATCAACCCATTGATTGATGAGCTAATGGAACGTTTTGATTTGAAACCAGAGAAGTAGGTTACTTAAATGCTAGTTTTAAGACAATATAGAGCTATCTTATATTTTCAAGGAACAGGATCTATTCCTGTTTGTTTACTTTAGTAAATTATTATAAATATTCGGAAGTCTAATAAGTAGCGTATAAATCGAATTTATATATTATGAGCGATCAATCTTTATGGTATCTGGAGAATATAGATGTAACTGGGATTTTTTGTCCACAGAAGCTTGGTAGTACAGATCATGCTCATACTAAGAAAACATTCAAGAAAGGGGATTACATCTATCTTCCGAAAGAAGCATCTGATAGAATGTATTTTCTAACAGAGGGCCGGGTTAAAATCGGAAATTATTCAGAAGGTGGAAAAGAACTTACCAAGGCGATCCTAAATCAAGGAGAAGTTTTTGGAGAGTTGTCTTTAGTTGGAGAGGATAAACGTCGCGATTTTGCATTGGCGATGGAAGATACGACCACCTGTGTCATTTCTGTAGCGGAAATGAAAGGTTTAATGGTAGAGCATAGTGCCCTGAACCTATTTATGATGCGGATTATGGGGTCAAGAGTTTTGCGAATGGAGCAGCGCTTAGAATCTTTGGTCTTTAAGGATTCCAGAACCAGAATTGTTGAGTTTCTAAAAGACCTGGGAGAGCGAAAAGGACAGCGCGTAGGCTATGAAATGCTTATCCGAAAATTTCTAACGCATCAAGAGATTGCGAACCTAACCGCAACATCCAGACAAACGGTTACCACGGTTCTTAACGAACTTAGAAATAAAAATATCCTGACCTTCAACCGAAAAAGATTACTGATTAGAGACATGGAAAAGCTCGCACAGGAAATGGAGACGTAAAGCAAATAGTTTTCTTACTTTTGTGGGAAAATGTATTCGTCATTAAACCGCTGCTACTGTGTACAAATTAATAATCAAACCTTTTCTCTTTTTACTCTCTCCTGAAAAGGCGCACCACTTCACCGTAAAATCTTTTTCCTTTTTATTAGCTATTCCATTACTGGGAAGTTTATTGCGCAGCTTTTTTACTGTGAAAAATAAAAAATTGAATCGGAACTTCATGGGCTTGCACTTTGATAATCCCGTAGGTTTGGCTGCAGGATTTGATAAGGATGGAAAGTATTTTCATAGTATGGCCGCTCTTGGTTTTGGATTTATAGAACTGGGAACGGTTACGCCAAAGGGACAAGATGGAAACCCTCAACCGCGCCTATTTCGTTTGCCAAAAGATGAAGGCCTCATCAATCGAATGGGCTTCAATAATGACGGTGTAGAAATGTTAGTAGAGCGACTGAAGAAAAAAGGTAAGCCACGTAATGTTATTGTTGGAGGAAATATTGGGAAGAACAAGGTAACTCCAAATGAAAAAGCCGCAGATGATTACCTCTACTGTTTCGAAGCACTTTTCCCTTGGGTTGATTACTTCGTTGTAAATGTCAGCTCTCCAAACACCCCCAACCTTCGGGCACTTCAGGACAAGGAACCTTTGACCCGGTTACTATCTCTCCTCATGGATGAAAACAAAAAGAAGGAGGCTCCAAAACCCGTTCTTCTAAAAATAGCGCCTGACTTAACCGAAGGCCAACTCGATGACATTCTCCAGATCGTAACAGACACTGGAATCGATGGAATCATTGCAACGAATACCACGATTTCTCGAAAGGGATTGAATGAATCGCCCAAAAGCATTGAAGCGATTGGTAACGGAGGCCTTAGCGGAAAACCTGTCAGACATCGGTCCACAGAAGTCATTAAATACCTTTATGAAAAGTCGGGTAAGAAATTATTTATCATAGGCGTTGGCGGTATCGTAAAGCCAGAAGATGCGCTGGAAAAATTAGCTGCCGGAGCTGCTCTGGTACAAGTGTATAGCGGCTTAGTCTATGAAGGGCCAATGATGATCAGAAGAATCAATACGGCAATATTAAAGAGCTAACGAAATATGGCATATTGGCAATTTTTACTAGAATCAAATAAAGCAATTCCGAAGAAAGATTAATTAATCAAAATTTTAATATCAAAATCAAAAAACCAAGACATATAAATCACGATAGAAGATTTTGATTTTAAAATCCTCCCTTGGCATCAATTTTGGACTAATCCCCCCGATAGCGGAACCTATCCGACAACACTTCCCCTGATTATTAGCTTTATCAAAACGAAATAACTGTGCGCTCTTTTTCCCAAGAACAAGGGCTAGATTTGGCGTCTGTACTATAACAGCGCTGGAATAGTTATTTGCTAAAATCATTGGCTTATGTTGGGGATATGTATTCTGTATTTATTATTGGGCATTAACTTAGTGAATATGATTACTGAGAAACATTTAACAGTTGTTAAAGATGTTCGCTTTTGGTTGATAGTTCTTTGTTTGTCAATCCTGATCGTTATGACAGCGGTTGGCTATCCGAATTATTGATTTAGAAACACACTTTACGAAAAAAAAGAAGCCTGCTCAGTATTATACTGGGGAGGCTTTTTGTATTAGACCCTTCGTTGTAACAAAAGAAGCCCCCGCAAAAAATGCAGGAGCTTCTTAAATATTTCGTCAAGTTATAAATTCTCTTAGAAGCAGTATGCGTTTTTCTCAATCAACTGAGCTGCAACGATTCTGCGTAATACTTTTACATTTACAGGCTCATACTTAGTGAAACGCTTGATGCCCATCAACATAGGCTTAAGCAACTCTCCTTCTGCAAAAGAACAAACAGCATCACTTCCGTTCTTTGCCATTCGGGCCGTTGCATCAGAGATGAATGTTTTTAGAATCGCATCGTAAACCTCCTGCTCAATGTTTTTGCCCTCCATTTCTGACAACTTCTCTACTCTCAATAACAATGACTCTGCAAGGAAAGTATCGATCATCATGTCAGCAACGTTCATTAGGACTTCCTGCTCTTCTTTCAAATTCAGTTTACCATCCATCTGCATTTTAGCAGCGGCACCGGCCACCATTAAAATGGCTTTTTTGAATTCTTTTACCGCTTTATGTTCCGCAGAATAAGGAGCATCGGAGTGATCAAAACTCGGCATACTGGCCAATTCTTTTTGAACTTCCCAGGCTGGCCCTACGATATCCAAGTTCCCTTTCATTGCCTTTTTCAACAACATATCTACGGTTAGCAAACGGTTGATTTCGTTGGTACCTTCATATATTTTTGCGATACGTGCATCTCGATAAGAACGTGCAGCAGTACCTTCTTCAGAGAAGCCCATGCCACCATGAATCTGTACCGTTTCATCTACTACGTAATCCAGTGTGTCTGAACCGGCTACTTTTAGCATCGCACATTCTACCGCATATTCCTCAGCTGCAACCAATTTCGCTTCCTCAAATGTTTTACCTTCTTCTTTCAACGCAGTTATCTTATCCTGCATTAAATCAGAGACTCTATACATCGCGCTATCAACAGCGAATACTCTGATGGTTTGTTCTGCTAACTTATACTTGATGGCTCCAAAATTAGAAATAGGCTGTTTGAATTGCTTACGTTCATTGGCGTATTGAATAGCCGTGGTGATACTTGCTTTTGAGCCACCATTGCTCAATACACATAACTTGAAACGGCCGACGTTCAGCACATTGAAAGCAATCAGATGACCTTTTCCAATATCTCCTAACAAATTGTTTGCAGGTACTTTTGCATTTTCAAAAAACACCTGACGAGTAGAAGAACCTTTGATTCCCAATTTTAGCTCTTCTGCTCCAAGAGACATCCCTTCTGTTCCTTTTTCTACGATGAAGCCTGTAAACTTATCGCCATCAATTTGAGCAAAAACTATGAAGACATCTGCAAAACCTGCATTGGTAATCCACATTTTTTGTCCATTCAAAACATAGTGCTTACCATCATCACTGAGTTCCGCTTTTGTTTTTGCCGCTAAGGCATCCGAACCAGAACTAGGCTCTGTCAAACAGTAAGAAGCTTTTAATTCACCGGTAATTAAGCCCGGCAAATATTTTTCTTTCTGCTCCTGAGTGCCGTAATATAAAATCGGCAACATTCCGATTCCGGTATGTGCCGCATAAGTCGTATTGAAAGAACCCGCCGGGCCCATTGTATCGCAAATCAAGGTATTGGTATTGGTATCCATTTCCATACCTCCGAGGCTTTCCGGCATATGAGAACCGAGTAAACCAAGGGCGCCCATTTTTTTAAGGATGCTTACGGATAAGCCCTCTTCCATCTTCTCGATTCTGTCCATGTTGGGCAACACCTCTGCGTTCAGAAAGTCAACGACCATGTCCTTGACCATTAATTGTTCGTCGTTAAAATCTTCTGGTATGAAGGTATCTTGCGCTTTGGAATCTTTAATTAAGAATTCACCGCCCTTTAGTATTTCGGCGGAAGCTAATGTATCTGGATTCTTTGTCATCTTCTTAATGGTGATTTTTATTAATTGAAGAAATGTTTTTAGCGAATTTTCGCTTAAAGTTAATGATATTATACCATAATGTAAAGGGTGAAGATGACTTTTTAGCGAATTTTCGCGAAAAATCTACGTTTTCTTGCATGTTATTCATCCAAAAGGTCATAATGCAGTCGTTTTGTCCCGATAGGATCGAGTGGTGAATGAGGTGTCTAGAAGGAATAGGAAAGGAGGAACTCTGTAATAAAGAGGCAATTGTTATTCCAAATAGTTTCAGAAATGATTACTTAGAATTGTTTTATAGGTAGGAGAAAATATTAGGTGTTTCTAGTCTATATACTTGTTGAAAAGTTGACAAAAAAGGGGAGGAAGTGAAAGCTTCTCGCATTACTAACGCCGCCTACGCCCCGAGAATTCCATCGCTTCCCCTTTTCCAAAACCATAACTAAAGCCAAGCGTTATAAAGCGCCCACGTTTTCCAAAACCATAGATTTCAAAATTTGGTTGTATCGTATTACTCTCTCTGAGACGAGAAGCGAAAATATCGCGCACACTAAAATTTAAAACTCCTTTACCTTTCAAAATCTTTTTACGGAGGCCCAAGTTGGCATAGACTTGCTTAGAAATATTGCTTTGTACTGTTTGGTAAGCAGACTGGTATTGTCCTGTGATTTCAAGATCAAACTGTTTTGGTAATTTAAATTTGGCCCTAAGCTTACCTGAATATCGTTCGTTATTAAAATCAAATGACGTGCCCTCGAATTCGCCCTTTCTAACAAAGTAATTGAAGTTGAAATCTCCATTCAAAGTCAACCATTTTTGCGGACTATATTTACCATTTAGTTCTATACCTGTTGTATTATTGGTCCCTACATTCATAGGAAGAGAAGTGCTAACATCGTCTTCAAATTTAATCACTCGTTCGACGACCTCGGTCGTATAGCGATGATAAACATTAACGTTAAAAGAAGCTTTTGGAAAAGTGTAGATAGAACCGATTTCGTAAGAATCAGTAAACTCAGGCTGTAATTCAGGATTCCCTTGACGGATGTTAAACTGATTTCGGATATTGAAAAATGGATTCAAATCCCATAAGCGAGGACGAAAGATACGGCGGGAGTAACCAGCTTGTAATGAAAATTTTTCTGAGACTTTGTATGAGGTATGTGCACTTGGGAAAAGATTTGTAAAGTTTTGATCGTTCGGTTCACCTGTGTTGACCAATAAGGTATTTAGATCAGTGTTTTCTACGCGCAAACCGACTTTTACTCCCCATTTATCTGCTTCATAAGCGGCCGTACCATAGGCTCCAAATACCTTTAAGTTATAATCAAAAGTATTTGTGAGACTAGAATCAGGGATAACTTCATTGTCAATTAAATCATTGACTGCATAGTCATTGCTGACGTCGTTAATGAAATACTGCCCACCTGTTTCGATTGTAATCTGTTTGTTAAGAGGGTGAGCATAATCCAGCTTTAAAGTTGTTTGCGACTCCTTGAATTTGGTGCGCGTTTCTTGGTTACCCTGCGTTTCGTTGCCTATAATATTGACATTGTCAAACGTTGAACTTTGGTCTTTGCTAAAGAGCCTCCCAATTGCGCTGAAGAGCAGACTGCGGTCTTTATTTTCTTTAAAATCTTTTTTGTATTGCAGCTCATATTGATATTTAGGATTCGTAGCCTCTGTTGTTTCTTCTCGATAAAATTCTGCTATCGTGTTCTTCGCTGCATCTTCTTTTGTAAAGTCAGTCCGTGAAGGTTGGTCTTCAACTTCATAAGCAAAACTACCGGAGAGTGTCAGCACATTGTACTTGTTAATATGATAATCAGTTCCCAAATTGAAATTATAAAAAACTTCGTTGCGATATTCTTTTCCTGTGCTGAAAAGGGTTTCTCCAGTCACTAAATTGTGGTTGCTATTGCGTTGATCTCTAGGTAGTTCCCGATAACCAATTCCTAATTGGCTGAACAGATTAAATTTTTCGGTGCGGCGATTCAAACTCAGGCCGACACTGTGGTTGTGCGGTATTCCTGTGTTCAGAGAAACCGAACCATTAATTCCTTTACGTTCTTCTTTTTTGATGATGATATTAATAATACCGGAAGTTCCTTCTGCGTCGTACTTTGCCCCTGGATTGGTGATGACTTCGATTCGATCGATCATTTCGGCGGTTATCGTACCGAGGGCACCCCCTTCATCCGCTAGTACCGACGGTTTACCATTGATAAGCACTTGTACCCCACCTGCACCACGCAAGGTAATCTCCCCTTCGATACTGACATTGACAGAGGGTACATTGTTGAGTAATTCGAGGGCACTAGCTCCCGTATTGCTTAGGTCCTTACCGACATTGAAAATCCGCTTATCAAGTTTAAATTCAGTACTTGATTTCTCGGCACGCACGACTACTTCATCAAGTAATTCGCTATTTTCTGAAATAATAATTTCCCCAATCGTTGCTTCATTTCCAATTACAGAAATATCCATAATGGTTTTAGTCTGAAAGCCGATGAAGCTGACTTGAAGATAAAAATTAGGCGTTGTTGAAAATATGGAAAATGTGCCATCGGTAGCAGTCGTAACTCCATCGAGTATTTTATCCGTGTTTTTCTCCAGCACCGTGACCGTTGCAAACTCTAAAGCTTGTCCGCCAGACTCAATGACTGTACCCATAACTTTTATCTTTTGTTTTTGAGCCATCAAATCAACGGTAGAAAATAGGCAGACAAACAAAAGAAATATATTAGTGTATCGAACTTTCATAAAGGGTATTTTTAGTCTGTTTGAGTGGTGATCAGTATACTGCTTAGCATTAGAAGGTGTGACTGCTTTTTGTTAGAGTGTATAGTTAGCGTGATAAGTTTGAGTTGTTTATTTGAATTATTATACGTAGCCTTCTACCGTATTTTTAAACACATAGCCACATAGGACATATAAGCCTTCTATCATAAAAGCGCACATAGTAAAAGGTGCTGTTCGCATTTTTTTCATAGTTCACACAGCTTTTCTTTATGAACTATGTCAGATTTACTGAAAGTATATTACTATATGAGCTTCCGCGATAGTGGGCTATGTGTTCTGATGTGCCTATGTGTTTAAATTCGCATACAGAGGGCAAAAGCATCAGAACACTACATTTTCAGGTTGTCCCCTATCTAATCGGGGTCGCGCTATTAATCATTTAATATAAATAATCATTTTTTATTACCAAATGAAATCAATTTGCATTAAC
This sequence comes from Saprospiraceae bacterium, assembly GCA_047626155.1. GTDB lineage: Bacteria > Bacteroidota > Bacteroidia > Chitinophagales > Saprospiraceae > CALGLS01. Next base: position 17,265 of record JBLHRR010000122.1, read on the forward strand.
ATTCGTTTAGAGTCGAAATGTCTAAATTCCTTTCGCTTTCAGATAAATTAAATACGATGAGATCATCAAAAGGGTTTTTCTTTTTCTTCGCCCTTACATTGATGGCTTGCCAACAAGATGATGAGGGGACGAATTCAGCTGATGCAAAA
>JBLHRR010000123.1:0-17108 GCA_047626155.1 Saprospiraceae bacterium
CAAGGGACGATTTGCTAGATTTTCAAATCCTGAGCTTGCCGAACGGAAGGTGCGAGCGAGTCAAAAAAGGAAGAACACCCGCCTGTCATTCCGAGCGAGTGACGATAGGAACGAGTCGAGAAATTATTCCACCACCACCTTCCCTGAAGCCACTTCCCCAGCCTCATTCCGCAAAAACCAAAAATACCCCCCCCGCATCCATCCCTCTCTCTAAAGCAACACGCAACTGTCGCTCTCCCTTCACCGACTGAGACGAAACCTCCCGCCCCAAAACATCATATAACAATGGTTCTCCATCAACCCCTTTCCCTAATTCCATTTCCAAAACACCACCCCTCTTCACCGGATTCGGATACAACAACACCTCAAAATCCGCCGCCTTCACCTCCGGCAACAAACTACTCGTCAAGACAATAGCTATTGTACTATCGCAAGGATAAGTGGGCGTAACACCAAGACGATAATTTGGAAAATAAGGGATGGCACGGAAGTTTGTAAAAGGAAGTTCAAAACTATGCTGGCGGAAATCACAGGCCAGCCCCGGCTCATCAGGCTGATTGATGACATGCCAAGAATAATGACCAGAACCGGTGTAACCAGCTAAGGGACATTGATTAGCTATAGCTTGTAAAGCCACGAATTGGACATCATCTGGCTCCACACCTACTGCTAAAATTTTAAGCAATATATCGGTCACTGTTTTCTAGTTGGTTTCATAAATAGCAGTGGTGCTTATCGCTTGATTGTTCGAAATTACTTGTAGGGGTCGCAGCAAGCTTATCGGTCTCTAGTTGCTTATAAATTGTTTGAGCATTGGAGTTCGCTTGCTCCCGTTCAAGTTGTAAAGTTATTTTATCATTAGTCAACAGATTTATCTCGGCCGGATCAGTCGTTTCGTTTAGCAAACTGTCTTTTAAGCCTCCTGCATAATGTAATGCCGCATTAAATCCATCAAGTGATTGCATTTTCATAAAAATTTGGATTTAAATGTGAATGGATTTAGAATACCCTTATCCCTAAGAAAGATGCGATTTAACTACTAGCTTTTTGATCTTTCCAGTGTTTTCTTGAAAGCAAAATTAAATCAAACCTATAAGAAATGGTGTATAAAACTCAAGAGAGAGGCAGTCACTTGTAAGTAATTAACAATAGAAGTTGTCTAAAGATCGGCCATCTACTACAAAGCAGTGAATCCAAGGATGCGGCATATCCCCCAAAGATCGAAGATCCCAGGGAGATATGTCATACCAAAAGAGGAACAAATCGCTATACGTTTGATACTATTGATCGTTTTATTTAAACTGCAGATATGCCATATTCTTCCTACACTTTCCCCACTCAATAACATAACATATCTAAATTATATCCATACCAAAATCATCATATCCCCTCCTCCCCCAACACATTCACCCACTTACCACCATTCCGCGCAAACACACTGTTATCATACATCGCGGCACAACTCACCGTTGGCAAATAATACTTCCCAGTATAAGCCGCATTGAGCTGAACTCGACTCGTAAACGTCTCGCCTTTCTTCAAATCAAAAAACACATTAACCCGATCATCGCGCATATCCAAGTATGTCGGCGCGGAAGTCATTGGAGCACCATTAATACCATCCATTCTAGGATTATGAATTTCCCAACCTGCGGGAAAGACCTGTGTAAGGGCCATCTCCCGATAAGTGCCTGTAGAGCCACCCGGATGAGTGACGCGAACCTCCGCAATGAAATCCATTCCTTGCTGGATGCTGCCTGGATCTAGCGTTTTCCCATCTGTCGTTTTATAAGTCACTTGCATTTTTAGATTCTCTGATTTACTTACGGCATCACCAATCAGCGGTTGTCCAGTATTCACCAAGCGAACAAATAATTGATGATTGTTCTTATTCGTCAAGTTGACTTTTTGTTCCCCTTCTCCATTTACCGGGATTTTGATTTGCATCATTGGACTCGCACAACTTGCATTTTGAGCAGCGTTTCCATTTACAGAAAAAGCAAACTCAAAAGGAACACTGGCGTCTTCCGCTCCAACATGTTTGGCAATGGCCATCAGGCAAAAGGAAACGGTTTGGGTGCTGTACCATTGATCGTCTGACAACTGACGGGCCATGGTTTTTAAAAGCGCATTAGCTTCTTCTTTTTTGTTCAATAAAGAGAGCGTCTCCAAAACCATTGCCTCATCTCTCAGACCAGAACCATAAGTCCCAGACATTTCCCGGTAGGCACTAAATGTTTTCGACAATCCTTTTACAAGTCTTTCGGATACCTCTGGTTTTCCAGCTACCGCGTATGCCGCTGCCAATCGCCATTTGGTGGCTTCTGTTAGGTTTTTCTGTTCGAGCATTCTGTTCATTGCGCCCCATTCTGGAGATTCTGCAAGTGCTAAAGTGTACAATCTATAAGCTTGCGTCAACTCCCAACCTCTGTTTCTAAAATAGCGGTAGCGTTCATTTTCGTAGCCTTTTGGAATCCATTCTTTAGCTAATCTCTTCTGACCTTTCAACCAACGTTTCTTCATATTTATCGGTAAGGTATAGCCTTGCTTTTCAGCTTCCAAGATAAAATGTCCGGCGTAATTATTTCCCCAACTGTCATAACTGGATTGTCCTGGCCAGTAGCTAAAACTACCATTCCCCAATTGGAAGGTCTTCAACTTATCCAATGTAGCCTTAATGTTGGATTCTACTTCTCTTTTTTGCTCCGCATCCATTGGTAATAGGTTTTTCACAAATAACTGCGGAAAACCAGAAGAGGTCGTTTGCTCCAAACAGCCGTATGGGTAACGGATCAAGTAATCTAATCTTTTTTCTAAGTTTATAGCTGGGATACGACTGACCTCTAACACTGCGGAGTTGGTTCCCTCCGTTCCAACTGCCTTGAAATTAATATTCTCCGATTCTCCACTGGCGACTTCCTCATCAAAGGATTCGGAGACAAAAGGATTTGGGTTTCTGACTTGGATTTCTATTTCCTGTGTGGCAATTTCTCCACCACCTTCAGCAGTTACAATGAACTTCGCAACTCCAGAGCGGCTCCCCACACGGAGGTCGAAGTTGACCATCTGATCACCCATTGCGTTGAAGCTCAAGCTTTGGCTTTGACCATTTGTAAAGTTCACCAATCCTGATTTTTCCTGAACGGAGACATTTACGTTTTTGACTTTTTTCTCCATAGCGAAGACATTGACCGGAAGTTGTAGTACTTCTGTTGGGCCAAGTATTCGAGGTAAGGTCGCTAGTAACATCAATGGTTTTCTGACGGGTATCGTTTTCTCAAAATTGCCATATGCGCCATTACCGGAAGCAACCACCATGGCTCGGACAGAACCTACGTAGTTTGGCATTTCTAATTGGTGTGTTACCGATTCACCAGGAGCAAGATAAAACGGTCCCAAATGCAAGATCACAGGTCTAAACCGGTTTGCCTTTTTAGCCTTAGCTTTATTCAATTCTGCCACATCTCCACCTATGCTAAATATTCGTTCCAACTGACCACCATACGCCCCAAGAACGTGGTCATAAACATCCCAGGTTTTGACACCCAAAGCTTCCTTAGCGAAGAATGCATCCCAGGGGTTTGGACTCTTGAAATTGGTGAGATCCAACAAGCCATCATCTACAATCGCGATGGTGTAAGCCATTTCTTTCCCATTCTTTTCAGATACGCTTAGCGCAAAATTTTCTTTAGGTTTTAAGACGGCTGGCATTTCCAACTCAGGAGACAAACGCGTGGCAGGATCTTCTATTTTTATTGGTACTAAACCATACATTCTTATCGGTAAATCGTTTTCCTTTTTCTCATGCGGCTGCATCAGAGACACATGTGCATATATTGTTGGAGACATTTCTTTAGTGGCTCTAAAAGAAAAGGTATTCGTTCCTGCCTTTGTATCTTTCCAATAAGTTTCAATTACTTTTTCACCGCTTTCCAAAGAGATCAGACAGCGGCCTTTCTCTCCTCCAGGAATCGTCAGTGTCACCTCCTCTCCTACTTCATACATATCCTTACCCAACTGAACGGTCAACATCGCAGCCGCATCTCGGTTTTGTCCTTTGTCTCCGTAAGGATAGCCAGCGTAGAAAAAATCTCCAGAGCAATGCCCTGTTTTTTCATCGCACACTCGTACCAGATAACGTCCCCATCTCTCTATTTCCACGGGCCATTGAATCTGCCCTTTCGCATTGGTAGTCAGGGTTTTAGTCTCCATAGCCCCCATGTGGTTACTATTGTTATACTGAGATAAATTTTCGTTATCTCTGTCCCACCACCATCGCCAATTGACGCGATACAAGCCAACTTCCAATTTTTGATTTGCTTGCGGCTTTCCATCCTTATCCACTAAAACAAAATCAATATCTGCTTTTTGACCTATGTCTAATCGCTTTTCCCCGTACTCATTTTCAGGAAGAAATACACCAGCATATTGTTCATACGGATAGTAAGGAACTTGCATCGTAGCAGTACTAAAGTCCCCTCCTTTTTCAAAAGTTCGTGTTTTGATATTGGCTTGTAAGAGTCCCGCTGCTCGCTTATTCGTATTCAGTGTATAAGAGAAAGAAGCTTCTCCATTTTCGTCTAACGTTCCATCAAAAATGACTTTTGGCTCGGTGTAAAATTCCTTAGTCGGATCGTCAAATTCGTATTCTTTGAATTTTGCAAAACTAGTGTTAACTGCTTTTAATTCCAGCTCTGATTTAACTTTCAAGTTTCGGGCAGCAGCGCCATGCAACCATTTTACAGTCAGATCTGCGTTCAAGTCCCCATTAGATTCATAGATCTTTTCTTCACCCAACTCCAATTCTACTTTCAGTCGATTTGGCTTGACCGTTTCTATTTTTAATGACTTCCTGAACACGGCTCCACCGATGGTAACCACTGCCTGCCAATCGCCTGTTGGTGCATCCGCGCTTGTAGCAGTATGTAACGGGTACACCTTGTTGACATTTACGCCCGTATTTCGTTTTTCCTGCAATTGCCCCCTCGGATCATACAATTCAAACTGAATGGGATGATCGTCCGGCATGTTCCCACTTTCCAGTACAAAATGGAGGAACAAAGAATCCCCTGGTCGCCACACACCCCGCTCGCCATATAAGTATCCTTTCATTCCTTTTTGGCGCTCAACGCCTTCTACATCAAAACGACTTAGGGACAGAGAATAACCATCTGTCATTCTTAAATATCCTTTCTGTAATCCGTTTTCTGCGACGACCAAATGTGCTTCTATTTCTAAATCTACTTGAGCCACACCATCTCCATCTGTTGTCATCGTATGGATCAGCTGGTTTTGTTTATTGAAAAAATCCAGTTGCACATGCGGTATCGGCTTAGCAGTTCTGATGTCAGAAACGGTCAATAACATAGAGCCATCTCGCCCTTTTTTGGCGATGATTCCGAGGTTAGACATCAGTACATTTCGGCGAACGAAATTTTGATAACGATAGAACGCCGGATAGCAAGGATTCTCCTGATGTGCCCAACGATATCCGGGATAGCCATAGTAGCTGTTATCCCAAATAGATCTAATTTCACCATTTTCTAAATCGCCTCCTTCCTCTTCTGTCAACGACATTTGTGATGCATCACCTGCAGAACCTCCATTATTGCAGTTGAATAAGGAATAGTTTTGTTGGAACCCGATCCGAATTTGATAAATGGCATGTGGATCTTCTAAAATCAATTTTTCTAAATCAACTGCATAATGAGACCAGATTAATGGATTGGCAGTAGCCGATAAATCTTTAAGGTCAATTCTCTCTTGATAAATAACAGTACCCACTCGTTCGAGTTCTTCATTTTGATCCAGCTCATTGACTTGCAGGTATTGCAGAATGTTATTGTTGTGAATTTTAAATATTTCTAAATCTATCGCCTCTAAGGCAATGGCTTCAAAAGGAAATATCAGTCCTTTTGAGCTGGGCATGATTACTCCGTTTCCACTTAGGCGAACTTCTGGTTTTGGGCTTTCAAAAAAGACTTCTAAAGTAGAGGCCTCTGCCATAGACACATTATTGATGTTCTTAATTCCTCTATTGGCAATGACTGTTTGTTCACCAGTCATCATTTGAGATGGGTAAACCCGAATTCGGTTTCCATCAATATCGGTCCGCATTCGTCCATAATTATTAGGGAACTCTATCAACCCTTTCAGATCTTGGTCAGCTAAAAGGGGATCAGAAAAAGTAAGAATGACATAGGGCTCTGCCTGTTGTATTATTTTAGCATCCAACAAAGAGAAATCATTTAAAGCCGGAATTTTAACGGAAGACATTCCTTTGTAAGTAATTCCCATTGGCTCGCCATCCCAAGTCAAGTCAACAGTAGAAGCAATGTTAGAACGTCGTACTTCTTCAATGGTGAAATAATGATTTCTCCCATTATGCGTCCATTTAATGGGCCGACGTGCCTTGCCTTGCTTTGCCTCCAACAATCTTTCCACGCTGGCATCTTCTACCGATTCAGAAAAGTATAACTTACCTCGAATGTTTTGTTGAGAAAGATCAGAGACATCCACAGCTTCCAAGCCATCCACTATCACTTCAAAAAACACCTCTCTGATTTGCACATTGAATTCAAAGCGTTTTGCCTCGGTTGGCACTTCCTCAAAGAGCCGATCAAGGTCGATGGTCACCAGGTATTGCTTGCCGTATTCGTAATCTTCTTCTGGTTCAAACACAAGGCTGTTATCGGCTGTCCAACTGGCCGTTCCTTTGATGGCTGGCCGAATGGCAAAAACGCCTGAAGCGGCGGCAGTTCCAATTTTATCGGAGCTTACCACTGGCTTTGTGAAGCGTACTTTAATCGGATCAGATTGAGAAATCGTTCCGGAGCTATGGGCATGAATGTAGGCGAATACCTTATCAGACATGACCTTCGCACGAGGAGCGTCTGGTTTCTTACAGGAGGTCGTAAAAAGTACTATTCCGCACAGGAACAAGAAGAGATAACTTGGTTTTAGGTAGCGCATGATTTTTAGATTTTTATGATAGGAGGTGCAAATTTATGATTTTGGCTGGGAAAAGTGGTTTCTGCCGGGGTTTAGTCTATAATCTTTTCTACTTCCACTCACTATGTGCTGTAATCATGCAGAGAGTGAGAAAGTGTAGAAGCCACTGAGTTGAACGGGTAAAGTGCAACTTAGTTCTACGCTCTACGCAACCCTCTACGCGATTTTAATAACTGTATTGGCCTGCTTGATTAAGCACCTACCTAAAAGGCAAGTGAAATAGTAGTTCCATTTAAAGGTATTAAATCTAAAGCTGTGTGCCGTTAATCGACCAAATTTTCGGATATTTGCAGTTCTAAAACTATTTAGCATGACTGATTTTATCCCACTGTTTCCACTTAACCTAGTCGCCTTTCCGGGCGAGAACCTCAACCTGCACATTTTTGAGCCAAGATATAAACAACTCGTCCGAGAAGCGGACCAAAACAGAACCACTTTTGGCATCCCTGCTTATCTGGATGAAAAAGTAATGTTATATGCAACCGAAATGAAAGTCATAGAAATAAGCGAAGTCTATGAATCAGGCGAAATGGACATTAAAATACGTGGCGTTGGTATTGTAGAAATTACGGAGTTTTTTAAAGAGGTTCCAAATAAGCTGTATAGCGGCGGAGACATTAAACAGCTGGATTTCAAATCTGGTGACTATGATCCGGTAATAAATACTGTAATTCTCGAATTGGTACAAACCTTATTTGGTGTTTTAAAAATCAAAAAAGAGATTCCTAAAAATAAATTGAACTTCAGTTTATATGAGCTGGCCCACCATGTCGGTTTTAACAAGGAGCAAGAGTATGAATTTTTAACTATGCTGGATCGTGGGGAGAGACAACAATACATGAAGAGGCATTTGGAAGGAATGATCCCAATTGTTGAAGAAGCAGAACGATTAAGAAAGCGGGTGGAAATGAATGGGCATTTTAAAGGGGAAATTCCTCCGGAATTTTGAGAGATGAGATTGTCTAATTAGTGATCATTGCCAATAAAAAAGATATAATGACATTGAAACACTTATTAATTTTTTTATTCATTCTAATGGTTATGTTTAGTTGTAAAAATAGAACTTACAATTTGCCGGCAAGACAGAGTTTTTCAAATAATCTTATTTTTCCAGATACAACTTATCAACTAGAACTCACATATATTGGAATGGGTTGTGAATGTCCTCAATGGGCGACAGAAAAGCACATCAAGTTATATAACAATCAATCTCATAAGATACCTATGGATTCTATATTTGTGAACATTAGGGAAGAGGAAGGATATGTCCAGAATCCTTTCAAATTGAAACCTTGGGTTGAAAGTGATGGGACTTCGAACTCCTTTCTTTTCACAGGCAGGATTTCGGATAACAAGTTTAAATGGCAAGGAGAAGATGGAAAAATTTGGGAGAATAAAGCTTTTCAATATTCAAAATGTAAATTTGTAAAAAAATAGAAACGGTCACTAACATAGCTTCCTTCTTAACATCACTTATTCATTGATTTCTACTAAATTCGCGGTTTCAAAAAAACAACTATGACGGAGCAGAAAAATTTCCCTTCAGATTATAAGGTCGGCGTACTTGGTGGCGGCCAATTGGGTAAAATGTTAGCCTTGGCAGCAGCGAATTGGGGCATCCCTTTTCACGTGCTAGATGCTTCTCCCGATTTTCCTGCAGGACCTTATTGTACCCATTTCACGGAAGGCTCTTTTAAGGATTTCGATGACGTTTATAATTTCGGAAAAGGTAAGGATGTGGTCACCATTGAGATTGAGCATGTGAATACGAAGGCTTTATTGCAATTGGAAAAAGAAGGCGTAACGGTTCACCCAAGTCCAACCGCTTTGAACATTATTAAAGATAAAGGACTTCAAAAACAATTCTATAAAGATAAGGGACTCGCTACTTCGGAATTTAGATTGTATGATTCTGAATCGGAGGTATTGGCAGCGCTTAGCGAAGGAGAAATTATCTATCCTTTCGTACAAAAATCTAGAACGGCGGGTTATGATGGTAAAGGAGTGGCAGTGATAAAGAACAGTTCAGATAAGAGTAAGATTCTAAAAGGAGCTTGCATCGTTGAACCTTTGGTGGATATTGATAAAGAAATAGCGGTCAGTGTAGCACGAAATGAAAAAGGAGAGGTAGTGGCCTACCCTGCTGTAGAAATGGAATTTGATGAACGTGCAAACCTTGTTGATTTTCTATTTTGCCCTGCTAATATTTCTAAAGAAATTGCGGAACAGGCGGAAGCGATGGCCAAAGCTACCATTGACGCTTACGATATGTGTGGCTTATTGGCAGTAGAATTATTCTTGACAAAAAGTGGGGACTTACTCATCAATGAAGTGGCTCCACGAACACATAACAGCGGTCATCATACAATTGATAGTTGTATAACTTCTCAATTTGAGATGCAATTACTGGCCATTCTAAATTTGCCTTTGGGTTCTACCCGAATAACTAGCCCTTCTGTGATGGTCAACTTACTGGGAGCAGAAGGCTTCACTGGGCCAGCGGTTTATGAAGGGATGTCCGAGTGTTTGCAAATCCCAGGTGCTAAATTTCATCTTTATGGAAAATCTATAACAAAACCTTTCCGGAAGATGGGACATGCGACTGTCGTGGATGAAGACTTGGAGGTTGCGAAGCAGAATGCGATTCGATTGCGAGATGGGTTGCGGATTGTTAGTCGTGAAGAGAGGTAACCGTTACGTGGGGCATAGTTTAGCCGTGGATGGGAGGAAGGACGGAAGTTTCCCTCTAATGCAAACCTTGAATTTTGACAGTCCTTAGCCTGTGGATTTCACGTTCGATGGAAACTTCCGTCTTCGGACTTCCCTCTCCGGTCTGAATAGTTACAAATAAAATAAAAAAAATGTCAAAACCAATCATCAGTATTATCATGGGCTCTGATTCCGATCTGCCAGTTATGCGAAAAGCAGCGGAGATTTTAACCGACTTTGGAATCCCGTATGAGCTAACTGTTGTTTCTGCACATCGAACGCCAGATCGTTTATTTGAGTTTTCTAAAAAGGCACATGGTCGTGGGATCCGGGTGGTGATTGCTGGAGCTGGCGGTGCGGCGCACTTGCCGGGGATGGTGGCTTCTTTGTCTCCATTGCCTGTTATTGGGGTGCCGATTAAATCGTCGAATTCGATTGATGGTTGGGATTCTGTTTTGTCTATTTTGCAAATGCCGGGTGGTGTTCCTGTGGCTACGGTTGCGCTTGACGGGGCTAAGAATGCAGGGATTTTGGCGGCGCAGATTATTGGGAGTGCGGATGTCAAGGTTAGGAACAAGGTGGTGGCTTATAAGAAGCGTTTGGCAAAGGAGGTTGAGAAGAAGATTAAGATTGTGGAGAAGGAGTTTGGGGCATAGTTTTAAATCAAAGGCAACTTCAAATCAATTCTGTTAATAGGCCGGGTAATTGTGTTGAGATTGAATAGAGGTGTTTGAGAATGGAAGTAGATTTCTCGACTCGTTTCTCGCTCGAAATTTAAGACGTGAGTGTGTTGTTATTTTTCGACTCAGTCGTACCTCATTTGCTCGGAATGGCAGGCAAAGTGTTCCTCCTTGTTTAAATACCTATGGTCACTTGGAATGAACGATTAACTTGTGCCTAGAGAATATGGAGGAAAGGTGTGTGATGTGCATTATAACATAGCTTTTAAATTTGACTAGAATATAACTACCGATTCTCCAATCCCCCCTCCAAACCACTAAATTGTAATTTCATTGTTACAACTGGCACCTGAACCTCTAGCTCCCGAATTACTTCTCCATCGCTCCAGCTCCCCAAGCTTCGTTGAAAAGGCGTATTCCCTAATGCCGCATCACAGTTTGTTCCTTGGAGGCTACAAGCTATCAGCGCATCAAATATTTTCCAATAACCACTATAATCCAAGGTATTGAATTCACTGCTTCGTATAGCTCTTTTTGCGGTGGAATTTCGAATGCCGTTGTCTAAATCTTTATCGAGGGAGTAACACTCATTGTGGCCTGCATGAACGGGATCTGATACAGAGTGCTTATCTTCATATTGACGAATCAAATTTCGATTAGGAGTATTCACGGCCGTTTCAAAAATACGGACGCCTATTTTATCTCCTACTATTCTATCGTTTTCACTCACCATGCTCACGATCTTTGTATCTGAAGGAATACCGGAATAATCATCCAATACGCCACCTTTAAATGGCCCTGAACCAGGGGAACATAACAATACTGCTTTCGGTTGTGGAATACCGTAGTTTGTATAATCCGCAGTCATCCCTGCGGCGATGACTCCTCCATAGGAATGCCCTGCAATGGCGAAATTATCAACGATGGGATCGATGTGGTGAATGGAATCAATAATGATCAGTGCTTGTTTTATAGCTACAATTGTATTGGGGATAAAGTCATCAGCGGGAGGACTGAATATATTTTTTTGATATCTTGGAAAAATGACAATGTTTCCTCTTTTCACTAAATGCTTGATCCATTTTCCATAGATCATTGGGTTGTAAGCGCCGTAGCCATGGAGGAAGACCACGACGGGTGCAGCGCTTGGTGTTGGCGAAGCGGGTTGGTATAACCAAAAGCCATCTTGCTTATCGGCATAATCAAAAATAGCAATGGAATCGTGGAGGTAATCTTTGCCGCCGGGGCCAGTTTCTTCCTGTACTGGGCCGGATATTGGGAATTCGTTGTGAGACTGGCAGTCTCCTTTCATCAACCAAATTGAAAAGAAGAGAGAAAAGAAGGTTAAGTAAATTCGGTAATTGTGTTTGGACATGATGGAGTTAATACTATTGTTAATTGATCGTTATTAATTCATTTATCAAAGAAGGCAAATTAATTGTACATTTGCCAAAATCAAAGGCCAAAAGCTGACCTTTTTTTGTTAACAATTAAACGCTAAATTCAGATAAATATTGACACTTTCTGTAGAAAATAAGAAAACCATAGGTGTTGTTGGGGCAGGTAGTTTTGGAACCACTATTGCCAATTTGCTTTCACAGAGCCGACGAGTGCTTTTATACAGTCGTCAGCCAGCGTTGGTGGAAAGAGTAAACACAGAACATCGCCATTTCGACCTTGACCTGAACGAAAATATTGTAGCTACTACGGACTTGGAAGAACTAGCGCAGCAATGTCATTTAATATTCCTCATTGTTCCTTCTTCCAATTTCCGTTCGATGATGAAGGATCTTTCTCCTTTTTTGCACCCTTATCATTTACTGATCCATGGGACCAAAGGCTTCGACATCACGGGCATTCCCGAAAGTGAGTTGAGTACCAAACCATTCAATCGGTCAAATGTTCACACGATGAGCGAAGTTATTGCGCAGGAGTCTTCTGTAGTTCGTATCGGTTGTTTATCGGGACCAAATTTGGCTTCTGAAATAATGGCGGGTCAACCTGCTGCTACGGTTATTGCCAGTAAATTTTCTGAGGTTATTAAAAAAGGAAGGAATGCTTTGGACAGTTCGCAATTTCACGTTTTTGGTACGCATGATTTGCTGGGGGCCGAACTTGCTGGTGCGCTTAAGAATGCCATTGCGATTGGTTCTGGGATACTCGGTGGTCTCGGTATGGGTAAGAACATTCAGGCTTTGTTGCTTACTAGAGGATTGATGGAAATGATTTATTTCGGAAAGGCAATGGGCGCAAAAAGTACGGCTTTTGTTGGTACCGCTGGGATAGGTGATTTGATTGCAACGGCGACTAGTGAGGATTCTCGAAATTATAGTTTTGGGAAACGGCTGGCTACTGGAGAATCACTCGAAAGCATTCAGAAAACTATGCCTGAATTGGCTGAGGGAGTGAGAACTATTGCGATTACCAATCAGTTGGCAAAAATTTATAAATTACATGCTCCGATTACAATGACCCTTTATAAGGTTGTTTTTGAGGGGCTTGAGATTAAAAAGGCGATGGGGTATTTGATGGATTATCCTTATGATGTGGATGTGAATTTTATTTAGGAAAGGAATGCGACCGTCTTGCAATCAGAAGCATAGATTGATTTGTATTTTAAATGATTTTGTTTTAATTCTTCATAAGTATTACACCAAAAATAATTTCCCGATTTCTTTGGTGTAAGACTTTTTTTTGAATTAAACCTTTCGGCAGGCCGGTGGCAAGTTACTTTTGCATTGGTAAAAAGTAACCAAAACCCTAGACAAATCAAAGGCTCTTCTGCTCAGACCGGCTCCCACGCCCTCATGATTTTCCACTCCTAACGCGCCCCTATTACGCGGAGGCCTAGATTTTGCTTCAAGGTTGTTTGTGTGTTTGTTTTACACATTTAAATCGTTCTAAAACTTTACAAACAAAAATAGAATATGCGCAAAGTAAACATAGAAAAGACGAACCGAATTCTTGACGACTTTTTCAAAGTTGATGAGGCTTTTTTGCAATTTGAAAAAATGGACGGAGATATGAGCGAAACGGTTCGCCGCCTCAATTTTGAGCGGGGCGATGGCGTTGCTGCGCTGGTCTTCAATGAGGACACAGATCGAATTATCTTGGTTCGTCAATTTCGATATGCGACACATCTCAAAGGAGAAAGCTGGGTGATTGAGACGGTGGCTGGAATGAAGGGTGCGGATGAGGATCCGGAAGAGGCCATCATCCGTGAGATTGAGGAAGAGATTGGTTATGCGAATGCGCAACTCACGACGATCAATAATTTCTTTGTTTCTCCTGGCGGGACTTCGGAACGAATTTATTTATATTATGCGGTGGTGAGTAATATGCATAAAGTGAGCGAGGGCGGTGGCTTGGCTTCTGAGGCAGAGGATATTCAGATCTTGGAATATCATTTTGAGGAGTTAATGGAGTTGATGGAAAATGAGGTGATTACCGATGCGAAGACTTTGATTGCTTTGCTTTGGTTGGAGAATTTGATTTTGAAACAGTAGTTTAACTTTAACTTTAACGTTAACTTTTAACTTTAACTCCCTTTGTATGCGAGCCCTTGGTTTGCGATTTTACTGCAACGGCGCAGAGAGCGCATTTTTTTCCCTGAGTAAATAGAAATTGAAATTACGTCATGTTCGATTAATAGTATAATTTGTTTTACACAACGTATTTTATTTCTAAACAGAACTCATTATAAACTTCTTGGTTCGACAGTTCGCCTGATGGCTTTTGAGGCCATCAGATGAACTGTCGAAAGGAAAGTTTCTATAGAATTTCTTAATTCTTTACCACCCGAAACACGGACACTTCCTCTTTGCGCTCTAAGCGTAAAAAGTAAACACCTGCACTCAGCCCTTCTAAATTCAACAATACTTCTCCATCAAAAAACAAGGCTCTTTCCAACTGCTTTCTTCCCTGTACATCAAATAGACTAAGCGTCAAATTTCCACTAAAATATTCCGCTGAAATAGTCAGCTCCTTTCCTACTGGGTTTGGAAAGACGTTCCATTCCGGATTTTGTAGATTTATTGTTACCGACGGTCCTACTTCTATTGTTATCGTAATAGCCTCTCCTTCACAAAAGGCATTGTTTCCTGTAAGTGTAATGTCGTAAGTACCAGGAGCAGTATAAGTATGGCTGGGGTTTTCCAGATTAGAAACCGGACTTCCGTCTCCAAAATTCCATTGGTAATTGTCTGTAAATTGAGAATTGTTGATCAAATTAATAGTAAGACCATTGGCGTTCACATCGAAATCGAGTATGGGAGTCTCTCCTACCTGTATCAAGTTTGCATAGGTTATACTCACTCCCCCGAAGCCATTTGTGGCGGCCAATGTTACGGGATAGATACCAGGTTCGCTATAAGTAATAAAAGGATTTTGTTCTGTGCTAGTAGATGGCGTTCCTCCAGGAAATAACCAATCCCAACTGTTAATTAGTCCAGGGGTTTCATCTGTAAACTGCACACCCAGCGGAACACAACCTGTACTGACATCTGTAGAAAAATTAGGCATTAGTGGCGATCCAATCAGGACCGAATCCTGATAAGTAACGGATCCACAATCATTTTCCAACATTAAACTTACGTAGTACACTCCTTCATCGGTATAACTATGAATGGGTGATACTTCTGTACTAGTATTCATATCCCCAAAGTTCCATTGATAATTGGTTCCTCCTGTGCTTTGATTATTGAAAGTAACTTCGAATCCACTTATGCTAAAGTCAAAATTAGCGATGGGAGCTTCCGTCACGTCTAAGATGATATTATTTGATTGTACCTCTCCTGCGCAAGTGCCATCAGCTATACAATAAATGGTTTGACCTGACAATGTAGCATCAATGTTGTCAATCATCAACATATTACTATTCGTTCCAGAAAACGGAGGCATTTCCATAATTTGAGTTGAACCACTTCCGTCGTTGATATACCAGGTATAACTGTCTGTGGATAAACCGAAGTATTCTGCTGATATGATTCCATTGTCTCCAGTACAGAAAACGGCAACAGAAGATTCAATGACCAAGCTCGCATTACCGACTGGTCCCGGGCCAATAGGAAGTATCGGCTCTGTTGTAGTCAATCCCAATTCTCCTCCCAATGCTCCTAGGGAATTCCCCTCACAAGAGGAAGATGTATTGGTTGTTATGCCAGCGGTCCCTCCATTTGCGGAAGCGAATAACAATCCACTTACACCTAACTGATTCGTGTATATTGCTCCACCTGCTCCACCACCTCCGGGGCCAAAACAACGGTCAGCAGTTTGATTATTCACGTTACATCCCGCAAAGCCATCTGCGTTTAAAATTACTTCGTTAGAAATGTTTTCTGCCTGAAGCCAGATGGTTCCGCCAGCACCTCCACCTCCGGCGCCATCTCCTCCTGCTGTTATTTCAGCACCACTTCCTTTTGCCCAGATTGTCCCTAATGTTCCATCAATGTCTGCTGCATGTATCATGACCATACCGCCACCATTTCCACCATTGGAACCTACGCCATTATTACCATGTCCCGCTCCGCCGCCGCCGCCTAGGAAAATGCGTTCGCCATTAGCTAGGTTTAGTTCTTTTCCGCCAAGGCCTGGAAATTCGCCATCGCAGCCAAAAGTAGAAGGTTCATCATTTTCGCCACCGATGCCGCCGCTCCCTGCATGACCGCCGCCTCCGCCTCCGGAGTTGTGGTCATTACCACCACCGCCTCCGTTGGCAGGTGCGCCTCTGCCTGCTACATTATCGGCACTAACGTTTGTAATCCCCTCTCCTTTTAAGGCACCTCGCCAATTGTCCGTCGGATAACCATAATCGTTATGATTGATTAACCAACTGCAATTATTACCACTTACCGTTTCTGAAACACCGCCACGAAAGCCTAATCCAGAAACGTCAATCGGTGCATTTATTTCTAACAACCCATTTACATCAAAGGCTAGAACACCTCCAGTTGTTCCATCCCAGGCTTTTGCTTTCAGGGTATCCGTCACTATGACATTTTCGTAGATGGGGATGTTTAGGACTTGAATTGGATCATCGAAATTGGTATAAGTATTGACTAGCCAAGTGTCCAGATAGATTTGATTATCAATGATTTGTGTTATGGTACTTCGCTCAAAAAGACCAGCACCACCTTGGGAAGTGATCGTCCCAAAATTGGAACTGTTACTTTCGTTTATTGTGCCTCCTTTCATTTGAATGATAAGCACTGATTCGCCAACGGAAAAGGAAGAAGCATCGTCAAGGGTTAGGATGCTTTCGCAATAGTCGTGGTCTAAAACCGAGGCGTAATGATTGATGATGCCAGAGATATTGGTTTGAGAAAAGGCAGCGAAATAGCAACATAGAAAATAGAGGGTAAGGGATGGCTTACGCATAATGAAGATAGGTTTTTAGTTTTTAATGGAGGATGCCTGAAGTGTGGGTTAAAGATAGTGAAATTATGTTTGATGAGGAAGTCAATTCCCCGAAAGCCATTTGAAGATTTCCTTTTAAAACTTTTAACCAAAGTGCATCTTCATCCCCTCATGACTTCCTTTAAAACCCAAGTCTTCATAAAATTTAATCGCCTTTGGCCTCTTCTTGTCTGTCGTTAATTGCAGCAAATGTGCCTTCCGTTCCTTTGCTCTATTTATGGCCCATACAAACATCGTCTTTCCAATTCCGAGTCCTCTTTTATCTTTTCTAATCCTTACCGCTTCTATCTGAGC
>JBLHRR010000124.1:0-16978 GCA_047626155.1 Saprospiraceae bacterium
AAAAAATAAAGCTTCTGGAAAATAAAAAGCCAAAAAAAAGACCACGATCGTACTATTCCATAATACTGAAAGAATTATGAAATCATTCCTACCCATCTTCTTCTTCTTCTTCTTCTTCTTCTTCTTCACTACCCTAGGACTCTGGACCGTCGCCTGCACAAACAGTCCCACAAAAAACGAAAACCTCAAAAAAACAGAAAGTACTAAAGCGGAATCTCTTCCAGTCAACGCTCCCAAAGAAAAAGCCCCAACAATACAACCACGCAACAAAATAACAGACCTTCGCGACGGAGAAACCTACACCACCGTTTTCATCGGCAGACAAGTTTGGCTAGCCGAAAACCTACGCTTCAAGGCCCCCGGTTCCATCCTAAACCCAGAAAACCCATCCAAATATTACGGCCGTTTCTACGAATTAAAAACGGCACAAACCGCTTGCCCCCAAGGATGGCACCTCCCCTCAGATTCAGAATGGGATGAACTAGAAAGAGCACATGGAATGCCAGCATCCTTCATCGGCAAAGGAGGATGGCGAGGAGAACATGCTCCCAAAATGAGGTCGACAACGGGCTGGGAGGAAGATGGCAATGGAACCAACAGTTGGGGTTTTAATGTCTTGCCCGCAGGTTATTATTTTACTGAAAAAGTAAGTGAAGAAATGGCAGGAATAGATGGCCTCGGATTTAGCGCCGCCTTCTGGTCCGCTGTGGGAGAAGACGGCAAAGGATTCGCCCGTTTCATGTTCAGCTCCCGAGATTTTGTAAATAAATGGGGGGAAGGACTGGAGGAGGATATGGGGACGGCTTTGAGCTGTCGTTGTGTGAAAGATTAAGAATTCAAAAACCGCTCAATCTGCCGCCGATGCCGCAACACATGCACAATCGCATGCTCCATCAACTGCTCCACATCATACCGCTGCCCCCAACGAACCTTTATCTTTTTATCAGAATCATAAGTCTCCAATTCCAGATTCGGATAATCTTCAAACAACTGAACGTTATACTCAAACATTTTTTGCAGCGCCAGTAGGTATAAATCCACAGAAGGAAAAGCCACTTTTGGTTTATAATCCACTTCCTCCCCAAGCCATTTTCGAATCTCCACCACATAGGTATAACCCGATTGTACGACATGACTTAGGACCGTCTGAATGGAAGCGCAGTCAGGGTCTTTGGTCGCCGGATCGGCAATTGCGCATAGCCTTTCTGAAGTAATATTTTTAATTACTTGTCGCAATTCTAACAATGATTTTTCGTATTCGTCCAGTAGTGCGCCTGCTGCACCGTTTTTGCGTTGTGTCATGTTATATATTAGAGGTTATTCGGTTTCGGGTCTTCGGTTTCCGGGCGACCGTATCATTCTATTTGGAATAAAGTCTATTTTTTAGCTGTCAATTGTTTTGAATGAGAACTTACTTAGACTAAGGTAATAACAAAAACTGTTTTTGGCAAAGAATACATTTTCTAGAATTGATTTGTCGAAAGGCCAAGCCCGTAAACTCTAAGGATATGTCATATCAAAGGAGGAGGAGTCAGCAATGTGATTGGTGCGTTCGGCGCGTTTACTAAACTTCGAAGTTTAGAAAATGCACTAATACAATTATCTGCTCAAAGAAAAGTTCTTTTTGAAAACAGGACTCCGTTAGGTTCACACAGGATGTAAAAGCATGGAACTTCTCTACTAACATTGCCATTGGTGCGGAATTCATCATTGGAAAAACCATCCCAGCGTTTATTCAGATGACCGCTCGTTATCAACTGACTTCCCTGACCGATACTGCTATTGAAGAACGCTTAGTAGCTATGGGTTTGGAGACAGGGGTGAGATACACATTTTGAGCTTGAAGTTGTAAAAGAGAAAGAAATGGAGAAAGAGCATGAAAAGCGCTACCTTCGGCGAATGAACGGCACTGCTCAAAAACTCATCGAGAAGCTCAGGCTCGAACCCCTAGAAATGGAAGGGGGTTACTTCCGACGTACCTACACTTCCGATGTTCATTTACAGCCGCAGGATAGATCGGCCGGCTCTGCTATTTATTTCCTACTTAGCCCGGAAACCCATTCCAAAATCCACCGCCTTCCCATTGACGAAATCTACCACTTCTATCTCGGAGACCCTGTTGAATTACTATTGTTAGAAGAAAATGGAAAGGCAGAAACCATCACTTTACACAATGATGTACTAGCTGGGGCCAATCCTCAATATGTAGTATCTAAAGACATATGGCAAGGGAGTTGTTTAAAGCCAGGAGGTCAGTTTGCGCTTTTGGGAACCACGATGGCTCCTGCCTTTGAGTACGCAGACTTTAAAACACCAGAAAGTTTGGAATCCCTGTTGGCGAAATATCCGACCTCCTTTCACGAACAAATAAAAAAATTATACTAATGTATTACAAAAAAAATAATTTCCCGATTTCTTTGGTGGAAACGATTATATAAATCACTCTCCTTTTGGTCATTTTGATTTACATAATCGTTTCCAAATCGGGATTTAATTTTTCGTTGTTATTAAGTTTTTCATTTTCTTTTTCATTTTTAAAAGAGCCTTGTTTGCCAATTATTAAAAGTCAGTTTAAACCTAGAAATTTCATTTTCCGAAATAGTCATGCAAGTACTATTTATGCTTCCCTATTGCGTGCCTGGATGCCTAGGGTAAAATTTGAACGAGAACGATTGGAACTCTCAGATGGTGATTTCATTGATTTGGATTGGTCTAAGAAATCGAATAGGATTACACAAAAAAACGAAATTAAAAAGCTCATCATAACCGTAGCTGGTCTTGAAGGAAAATCCAATAGTCTCTATTCTCGTGCTGCTATTCGATTTTTTAATAAAAAAGGATGGGATGCCATTGGAATGAATTATCGAGGTTGTTCCGGCGAACCGAATCGACTGTTACGTGGCTACCACATGGGCGCTAGCGATGATTTGAAAGCTACGGTTGAACACGCCATTCGTACGCATGGTTATAATGAAATTGTATTGTTAGGATATAGTCTTGGAGGGAATCTCGCACTGAAGTATATTGGCGAAGAAGGGGAGGGTTTAGCCAAAGAAGTCGTATCCTGTGTTACTTTTTCCGTACCAAAAGACATTCAGAAATCCGATGAGCGACTCAATAAGTGGTACAATTGGCACTACCTCAAATGGTTCATGTTACCACTAAACATAAAAGCCAACCGAAAGAAAAAACGATACCCCGAGGCATTGAAAAGCTACAAAGGATTCTTCATGTCCGGTAACTTCGTTTATTTCGATACTCATTTTACAGCTCCTGCCAATGGTTTCAAAACAGTTCAGGATTACTGGAAAGCCAGTAGCTGTGACCCCGTGCTGAAGAATATCACAATACCTACTCTTGTAGTTTCTAGCCTCAACGATACCTTTATCTCTGAAAATTGCTATCCCATAGCAGCTGCAAAACAAAACCTCAATCTCTATTTGGAAATGCCGAAATACGGTGGTCATTGCGGCTACATTAGAAATGCTATTGAAAAAAGTTGGTGGATGGAAGAACGAGCTTTGGACTTTGTAGAAGAAAACTTTAAATCAGTTTGTGAAAGCTGAAGACTTTTTAACCTCAGTCTCAATCAACCGCAACCTCTAAAGTACTTAGTTCGCGAGTCGCCTGCGTATTAAGGGAATTGAAGTTGAGCTTTCTTTTGATTTGATTTCCTAACCTCAAGTCAGAAAATCTCCTACCTTTGCGCTTTGTTCCTTATTTCTAAGAAAAAATTAGCCAAAGCAAGTAGATATCCATGTCAAATCAAGTTAAAAATCAAAAAGCCATTCTTCAGAAGCTTGGTATCGAGCAGCTCAATCCTATGCAGGAAGCGGCACAGCAAGCGATAAATTCTTCGAACGAAGTTATCCTTTTGTCGCCTACAGGAACGGGTAAAACCCTGGCTTTCCTTTTGCCACTTATTGCGAAGTTAGATAGAGAGGAGACGGAAGTTCAATTGCTGATTCTGGTTCCTTCGCGAGAGTTGGCCATACAGATTGACCAGGTCATTCACGAAATGGGGACCGGTTTTAAAACCAACGCCATTTATGGAGGCCGTTCTTTCTCTAAGGATCGACTGAATCTAAAGCACCGACCAGCTATACTTGTAGGAACGCCGGGCCGGGTAGCGGATCACATCAGAAAAGGTGTTTTCCCAATAGACAGAATACAAATGCTGGTATTAGATGAGTATGACAAATCTCTAGAGATTGGTTTTGAAGAAGAGATGAGTGAAATCATCAGCGCCTTGAGTGGACTTGAGAAGAAGGTGCTGACTTCCGCAACCCAGGAAGTAGAGATTCCAGACTTTGTTGGTTTGGAAAATCCAGAAACCCTAAATTTTCTTGGAGATGGTGTTCCAGATTTACATCTAAAAGTAGTACTGTCTCCCACAAAAGATAAACTGAATACGCTGGTGGAAATACTTTGTCATCTGGGCAATCAGCCAGGGATCATTTTTCTAAATTACAAAACCAGTATCCAAAGAGTCAGTGATCAGCTAACCGAAAAAGGAATTCAGCACGGCTGCTTCTATGGAGGCATGGAACAAAAAGACAGAGAGCGTGCGCTTATCAAATTTCGAAATGGCACACATCAGCTTTTGCTGGCTACCGACCTCGCTGCCCGTGGTATTGACGTTCCTGAAATAAAATTCATTATTCATTATCACCTGCCGCATCGTAGTCAGGAGTTCACTCACCGAAATGGTCGTACTGCACGGATGCACAATGATGGTACCGCTTACATTATCCAATGGGACGAGGAAACGTTGCCTGATTTCATTGATGTAACGGAAGTAGAAGAACTAAACGAAGCTCCATTACCAAGTGGATCGGATTGGAGTACGCTCTTTATCTCCGGTGGTCGTCGCGATAAAATTTCCAAAGGAGATATCGCGGGGCTGTTCTTTAAACAAGGAGAATTGAAAAAGAACGAATTGGGTATTATTGAATTGAAAGACGATTGTGCTTTTGCTGCGGTGAAAGCTAAGAATGTAAAAGCTTTGTTGAAGTATGTGGATAATACGAGGTTGAAGAAGAAGAAGGTTCGAGTGACGCTGGTGTAGGTTTTTTGTTATAACCTGACGTCTACTAAACTTGAGTAGGGGCGATTTGCAAAATTTTAAATGATTGGTTTATAAAAGGTTAAAAGGCTAAGTTCTCTTGAATGTTAGCTGGTAGGTCTCAAGTATGTTGCAAAGTGAGTTCGTTTTTTATTTTCCAGAGAGAACTCAAATATTTGTACGCAGGATTAATGCTTTGTAGATTTATTGTTATTTTCTCCGTACTTTTTTCTTGGCAAAAAAGTACCAAAAACCCAAGGCTTTATAAAATTGGCCTAAAAACCAGCAGCCATCCCGCTCGCAGTCCAAGGTCGCCTTAAAAGGCTCTGGACTGCTCTTGAAGCCACACTTTGCTGATTTTCTTAACGGCCAATTTTATAAGGCCGAGAACTTAAAGGAATCTTATGTGGTTTTGATTGGCTTTATGGATTTACGAAGGTGTCCTTTTTTCGTTTTCACGAAAGCTCTGCGGCCTGTGCGTGATTATTCCTCGCCATATTGTCTCCCCGATAATCTTTTCGATAAACAAAAAAAACGCAACGATAAATGAATATCGCTGCGTTTTTTTTATTATTATAACAAAACAATTACTTAATAGTAACAGAGCCCGTTGGGTTAGTTGCAGTAGCATTGTTATCCATTGCGTATGGAGTGTGATCTATAGCAGCAGCAGGAATCATTCCTACTAAAGGCTTCAATACGAAAGGATCAGCAGAGTTATCTGGAGAAGGCTCAATAGAAATAACTGCAGTCATTCCCGCTAAATCAACAGGGAAAGTGAAACCAGTAGGTGCATTTAAAAGGAAATCTTCACCAGGGTAACCAGGTGTAGCTTCAGTACCACTAAAAAGAGCTGAAGCATCAACACCAGCAGCAGTAGTGAACGTACCAGTAGAAACAGGTGTACCGTCAATAACAGCCCAACCTTCATAGTTCCAACCAGCAGGCAAAGGCGCTAATTCCAAAGAAGCAGCAGCCGTTCCAGAAGAGTTATCTAAGAACCAAAGTCCGCTATTTTCGTTTGTATCCGCTCCGTCACTTGGAGTAGCCAAGATGTACTTACCAGCAGCAGTAGCGAAGTCGTTACCCAAAGCAGCAGCGTGAGCTACAGTTAAAATACCAGTTTTAGCATTGATTGCACCACCAAGGATTTTTGTATCAGCAGGAGCAGGATCAGCATCCGGGCTAGGCTCGATAGACACGATGAAAGCAGTAGCAAGATCTGCGTTAGCAGTACTAACTTGGAAATCGTTAGAAGTCAAAACACCAACGCCATCTACTGTGAAAGTACCAGTAGATACAGGGTCACCATTAACCATGATCCAACCTTCATAAGCATAATCAGCCCCAAGATTTTGAAGACCAGTGATGTCTAATGTCAAATCGGTAGTGTCTGTAGCATCTATAGAATCATCGTCACTACCACAAGAAGTAAAAACAAAAACGGTAGCCAATGCGGCAAGGAAGAAGAAATTTAAATTTTTCATTTTATTTATTTTTAAAATTAAGGATGAAATACTTTATTTATTTAGAAAAAATAGATTTGTGTATCTATTGTTATTATAAAACGCAAAGTTGCGCAAAAGCCTATTTTTATTTTGTCTCAACGGCGTCCTTTTATTAAAATTTATAACAAAGGAAAACCTAGGACATACTCAATAGCTACCACCCCTTCGGCGGAAGTTTAGTGGTAACGTAACTCAACAGCAATAAGTCTACCATCGGGGAGCCATTATTGTTCTTTTGTTTGCGAAATGTCTTGGATTTGCAAAAGGGCAAAAAGAAAAAGAAAGATTTGAGAATATGAGAAATAAGGTGGGAAGGAATAATGTTGTTGTAAACTTGGACTAAGCAGTTTCTTTGGTATTAATTGTTGATTTAAACTAGGATTAAATTTTTCAGCTGCGCTATTTTACTCGTCGCTTCTTCGTAACCAATGTCAAATAATTCTTTAGTAGCGGAAAAATTGAAAATACCGTAGTTGTGTGTTTTCGTCGGTTCTATGACAATGTCGCAAAGGGGGAAATTGACTTGGGCACTATGAGCTACAATCATATCAAAGGAACGCATGCTGATGGAAAAGACAGAACTCAGCTTATCATTTTCCATTGGAACGATGGGAATCACATTTGAACCAATAATAATATCACAATTTTCCTGCAAAGGACTTACAGGCATATTGTCAAAGATACCCCCATCTACGTACAGTTCGTTTTCTATCTCTATAGGTTTGAACATCAAGGGAATAGCACAGGATGCCATTACGGCTGGGTAAAGAGGACCACTATTTAAAAAGGTCGCCTTTCCCGTATTCAAATTGGAAGCCACCACAGTCAAAGGTATATTCAATGCCTCAAAAGTATCTGGATTAATGTACTGATCCAATAGGGTGCCTAGGAAATCTAAACCCGCCAGCCCTCGTGTCGGAAACTTTGCCTGAAACAATTTGGAAAGTTTTCCTTGCGCAGCAAAACCCATCATCTCATCCACCGAAAGCCCAGCGGCATACATTGCTCCAACAATAGCCCCACCACTTGTACCTGCTACATAATCTGCCTCAATTCCATTTTCACGAAGTGCTTTTATAATACCAATGTGCGCCACCGCTCTGTTACCGCCGCCAGAGAAAGAAATACCGATCTTCTTTTTTTTAGACATGTTTTTATTTTAAGGGTAGGTAATGGTTGATCAGGGTGGATAAGGGTTTCCCACTAACGTAGGTTGGCGCGAATTAAGGGAACCCTGATCCACCCTGAGACGTTAGTCTCCCTCTCCAAAAAACGTACTAGGTACGCCCTTTACTCCAGGCACCGTCATGAAGACTGAACCCGCATCTGGATACTGCAACAATTCTTTCTCAGTCATATCTACACTAGCGGTTGTAATATATAAGGTATCCAAATTTCTTCCGCCAAAAGCACAGGCAGTTACATTATGCGCAGGCACTTCTATTTTTGATAAAAGCTTTCCAGTTATGGGATCGAAATGCGCCACTGCGTTACCATTCCAAAGTCCTACCCATAGCTGATCGTTTTCGTCGATGGTCATTCCATCAGGATAACCAAGTGATTCCGGAACAGTCACAGCCACTCGGCCATTAGCAATCGTACCTAAGGTTACATCATAATCAAAAGCTCGGATCACTCCAGTTGGCGTATCAGTATAATACATGGTCTTTTTATCTTTTGTCCAAACGATGCCATTGGAGATGGTAATGTTATCTAGCATCTTGGTCGAAGTTCCGTCTTTGTCAATTTTCCAAAGATTGGCTGCATTTGGTGTTTGATCCAGGTGCATAGAACCCACCCAAAGTCTTCCCGCTGGGTCACATTTTCCATCGTTGAATCTATTCTCGGGCTGGTCGCTTTCTACCGCTACAAAAAGAGAGAGACTTCTTGTTCTTAGATTCAATTTATAAATGCCATCCTCTAAAGCGATCATCGCTTCTTGATGTCCGGAAGCTACCACGGTTCCAATACGCGAGGGAGTAAGGAAGGAACGATTTTTTTTTGTTTTAGGATTGTAGATATGCAGTTGCTTTCCTTCAATGTCTACCCAGTAGAATTCTTGGGTTTTGTAATTCCATAAGGCACCTTCACCGAGTTGTGCTTTGGTTTTATATTCAAGGACCGCCTTTGTTGGATCCATAGGGGAAGGCTTAGCGGTTTCCGTTTTAGGTTCTGTCTCTGGATTTGAATTTCCACAAGCAAAAAATAAGGAGACAGAAATGAGTAAGAATAAAAAGTGTTTGACAGACATATTGATTTTGTTGATTGTATTATTTTTGTCTGCGAAAGGTACATACTTTTTTGATTTTAGTCATACTAATAAGGGTAGATCAGCCTAGGTCAGCGCTGATAGTGGTAGATGAGGGTTTCTCACATACGCAAACTGGTACGTACTAAGGGAACCCTCATCCACCCTGATCTATCTTCACGCACCCTTATCTACCTTTTTCTATCTTTACCTTATGGAAAATAAAAGACTTTCTAACATAGACTTCAGCGAAAAGCCCCTTACAGAAGAGGAATACGATAACTGTACCTTCACCAATTGTCATTTTGCGGAAGCAGATCTATCTCACCGAACTTTTGTTGAATGCCGCTTTGAGCAATGCGACCTTAGCAATGCGAAAATAACAGATACGTCTATGCGCGACGTCCACTTTGAACAATGCAAACTATTGGGCCTTCAATTTTCAGATTGTAAGGAATTTCTTTTTTCAGTTCAATTTGCTAACTGTCAATTGCAATTGGCTTCCTTTTTTAAACTGAAAATGGTCGGAACCGAATTCAATACTTGCGAATTGCAGGAAACTGATTTCTCAGAAGCAAACCTCAGCAGCGCTTCATTCGATCAGTGCAATTTGACGAAAGCCATCTTTGATAGAACCAATTTGGAAAAGGCAGATTTTAGAACAGCAGTAGGTTTTAGCATAAACCCTGTGGAGAATAAAGTACGGAAAGCTAAATTTTCTCAAGCGAATGTAATCGGATTGTTAGGTGATTTGGGAGTGGTAGTGGAATGAAGACTCAAAGGCTTCTCGTTCTATTTAGTGGCTAGACGCGGTAGATCAGGGCTTCCTTAGTTCAGATCAACTTACGTCAGAGGGGAACCCTGATCTACTGTTATCTGCCTTGATCGACAGTGACCAGTCTAAAACCCAACTTCAAATTTCCAGATTAATGCAACGACTTAAATTTTCGTTTCAAAAAACGGAAGAAAAAAAAGAGGAACAGGGTCCTTCTTCAATAATAATAATAATAACGTAAACAAAATACCCGGAGATTTTTTTTGTCTGAAGGTTAATTTTTTGTTTTCATATTATTCCCCTCGGTTGACATTTTTATATCCCTTTCTTAGTACTTGTGGTCTACTTTTTGGAATTAATAGGATACTAACTTGATTATTACTTTGTGAGAGGTAGTTTCTTCAGGTTGATATTCGCTTCCCTCGGCGATAACTAACTCCAATAAATAAATAAATAGTATGACCGTATCTCGTCTGATGACTACGGCAGTAGCAATACTCTGTCTGTGTCATTTTTCCATTCTTTATGCAACCGTTTCCTATGAATCAGTAGGGGAGGGCGCTTTTCCAAAATTATGTTTTACCGATTTCATCCCGAGTTCAAAACACTTCGTTGAGTTAGATTATTTTGATGGACGTACCATGAATATTAATTCCGTACATCTTGAATGGGTAACCATCAGAGAAGATAAAAACAGAGGTTTTGAAATTCAACGTTCGGTAGATGGAGATGCTTTCCAAAGCATTGGTTTTATAGAACCATTCGGAGATGGAAGTTCAAACAGAAGCCAACGTTATCATTTTATAGATGATAAATTGCCTGGCGGAAAATACTATTATCGCCTAAAGCAAATGGGTTTTAAAGAGATCGTTAGTTACTCTGAGGTGTTACCTATTTTGATTCAGGATTTCAAAGATAATTTCTTGGCTTACCCCACCAGTACAGGTCATGGCGATTTCTATATTTTCTCTACTCAATGGCGAAAAGCAGGCGAACGCTTATCCTACGAGCTCGCAAACTTAAAAGGAGAGGTATTGCATAACAGCGATTTTACAAGTGATGCCGCCTTTCTACTTTCCTTGCGAAATTACCCGGTAGGTGCCTACTATGTTTTGGTTAAAAACGAGGCACTTGAAGTCATTGGTCAGTTGAGGGTACGCCACGAAATGGATGTGGTTAGTAATTTGAAAATGAGGTAGTTAAATATTTATCAAACTTATTTTCACCCCTCAGACAACCCTTTCCGTAAAATCTGCGTGTTAATAGGAAAAGGAGCGATATATTACATTCCTAAGCCTTTATATGACAGACGCAGACTTAAAACAACTCATTGCTAACTGCCGGAAATTTGATCCCGTCAGCCAAAAGGAGATCTATCGTCATTTTTATAATTACGGTATGACCATCTGCTACCGCTATGCTCAAAACACTGAGGAAGCCAGAGAGGTCTTCAATGATGGATTTGTGAAAGCCTTCATGAAATTGGATAAATACAAGCAGGAAAGCTCCTTTAAAAGTTGGTTGAGCCGGATTCTGGTGAATACAGCAATTGACAGTTATCGCAAAAAGCAAAGCAGGCCACAGACGGTTGATTTGATTTATGCGCAGCATGTGGAAACGGCTCCTTCTGCCCTAGATCTATTGACGGCTAAAGACGTTCTGAACCTGGTGCAAAAACTAGCGCCTTCCTACCGAATGGCCTTTAACCTTCACGTGGTGGAGGGATACACTCATCCGGAAATTGCTAAAAAACTAGGAATCAGCGAAGGGACTTCCAAATCAAATTTAGCGAAAGCCAGAATTAAACTTAAAGCGATGCTACAATTATTAGACGAGAAAAAAAGTAAATATGGATAATAAGGATTTTGACAAATTGTTTTCTGACAAGTTGAACGAAACGCAGTCCTTTGAATACATGGAAGCGGATTGGGACAACGTGGCCGGGAGATTAACTCCACTTCCGAAAAAGAAAAGACGGGGTGGCGGCTGGCTTTGGCTCTTTGGACTGGGATTCTTGTTCATGGCCGCTACGTCCATTTATTTAGCGAACACTTTGAATAAGACAAATAAACATTTGGTAGAACTGAAGACCGCTGTCGCGGAACTGGAACAAGGACGGGCTTCACAAAAAAACATAGAAAAGGTAGATACGATTTTCAAGCAGGTTATTATAACACAATATGATACTTTGAATGTTGCCACTATCAATAATCAAATCGTTCCACAAAAAAGTATTGTTAGAAATAATTCCAGGATAAAGATATCCGAAGAAAATGCAAAGTCAGCGATTATTTCAAAAGAAAGAAATACTCAAGAATTAAAGCCTGAAAATATATTAAGCATAGCTACAGCAAAAGAACAGAGCCACAAACAAGGGCTGACCAACAATAATAAAGCAATTGAAACTAAAACAAAAAAGGCAACTACTACTGAAACGACGATTGAAACTATACTCAATAATAACAAAGTGTTGGGAATAGAAAGCTTATGGATGAGAAGCCTGAGTTATTCGTTGCTTTCAGGTGAGATGGCAATGAACCCAATTGATGACTTTTCCGAAGTACCTGCTACGGTGAAGGCGAACAAAAAGAAAAAGCTGGCTTGGAAGTATTTGAGTATTGGACTTACTGGTGGTTCTTTTCTATCAAGAGAATTGAAAAACGGAGAGGAGGAGCTCAGTAACGGGGCCTATGTCTATTCTTCCGATGATAATGATTTCGGAGCCATAGCCTTAAACAACAGATATGGCTGGGATGTAGGAGTAGTGTTGCAATATCAGCTAGGGTCGAAAGTTAGTTTGACCGGGTCTGCTCATTTTCAACGGAACATCTATTCGGGGAATGGAGGAGGAGCTTCAGCACTGAGAGCCATCCAACTGTTTGAAAATACTGATGGCTTTTTGCCTGACGAAACAGCTCCAGAATTGCTTGCTGAGGAATCTATAAGGGCTTATACTTTTAAGCAGAATATGATTACTTATCAATTGGGAGCGAATTATTCTTTCCGAAAGAACAAGAAATGGCGCCCTTACCTGAGCTTATCTGCTTCAGCGACCTCTATGGTAAAACAGACCTTATATACGGACACCGATGGTTTTTCTACTGGTGGAATAAACCCTGGATATAGTCTTCGAACGCGTACAAAGGTCGCAGAATCAAAAACGATAAATTCGTCTTTTCGTTTCACAGGTATAGTGCCTGCCGCTGGTTTTCAAATGACCCTTAATCCCAAAATGAGTTGGAAAATGGAAGCCTGGTATCGGCAGGGATTCAACAAAGAGAAAGATTATCTCTATGGCTTACTAGGTCTGCGGACTGGAGTTTCTTATCGCTTTTGAAAAGTGGATTTGGTTTTCCCTTGGTGAAGCCGTATTTTTGCTGTTCAACAATTCTCTTACAACATGCAGGAAAGCTACGGTACCCTTTGTAAAATTATCAATGAAATTCACGGCATAGCAGCTAAAACCATTGGTGTGGAAGCGAACCGTACTATGGAGCGAAAGTTCGATCGAATCAAACGGCATTTTGAAGAGTTAAACATCTATGTTCACAACCCGATAGGAGAGGACTATTCTCTTACAAGACTGGATTGTGAAGCTTCTATTTCTGGAGACGCTACTGGAAATTTGAAAATCATAGAAGTCATAAAACCTGTTGTATACCTTAAAGAGAAAGGAACCAATGAAATATTACAACGAGCCCTCGTTATTGTGGAAGGAGAGTAATTCGGCTAAATTAGCGACTTCTCATCAAGTATAGTGGGTGGATGGATCACGATAGCTGTGGCGTATCAGGCCCCTTAGTGCGCATCAACTTACGTTAGCGGAAAGCCTCATATACCACCACTTCGTCTTACCGTAAAAATGTCATAACATATTTAACATTCCAGTTTTTTTAGAACCTTTTCCAAACACAGGTTTATTGTTTTGTATTAATTCAAAAGTTATTTATGTATTTTATCCTGCCTCCTAAATAGAGCTGAAAATTCTGTACAGCCTCCGTTTTTGTACTGACTACCTCCAAAGACCGCTTAGATATTGACTTTTGACCATTTTTGTACATAGTGGCGAAAAGAGAAGTCCCCTTGGTATGCAAATGAATCCATATCTAGTTAAGTAACCTCTCAATATCAGTGACTTAGGATTGACTGCTTGGTACTTTATTTGAACCAAATACAGGAGCTACTCCAGGTTTAGAACACACCAATTATTCTCTGTCACAAGAAGTTTAAAATCTATTTTTATGAGATACCTAATGAAACCCCTATTCGTGCTGTGTAGTTTATTCTTTTTTAATTTGTCCTTATCTGCTCGGCCTATTGTAAAATCCTCTATTTCCTTTTATATGGAAAAACTGGAAATAAACTATAGTCCGGAGATGATTATCGTAGATAAAAAAAGAAAGGTTGTATGCACGAAGAATAAATGCCTGGAAAAGTTTTATGCTAAAATGAAAGAGGGGCCGTATCAAGTGCTATTAAGAGACTTGATGAAGCATCGGGATGATTTGCAACTTAATGATTGGTTGTATGCAAAGTTGGTGCGCAAAGCCGTAGATAAAGTTTATATAAATGATAAAGAGCTACATAAGGCCCTAGTTTGGTGGTTTTTATTAAACGAGTCCGGTTATGATTGCAGAATCACGGTTTCAGAATTAGTTCACGTATTTCTGTATGCGCCCACGAAGGAGAAGATGATTGATATGGCTTCTTTTAGCGAAGACGGTAAGAAATTTTACAATCTTACGGCGAAGATCTACAACGTGGATACAAGGATTGCTGTTTTCAATAAACCCAAATTCATAGCAAATCCAGAGGGAAAAAACTTTTCTTTTAGCTTGGAAAAGATGCCAAATCTGACACCGAATCCTGTCGCTAAAAAAATCACCTTTCAATATAAAGGAGAGCCTAAGGAAATAACAGTAAACGTGGATAAAGTGGTTCAGGAGATCTTAATCGATTATCCGAAATTTGATGAAATGGGTATGATGAATGCCAGCCTTTCTGCAACACTGGATGAGTCTCTTCGAACGGAGCTAGGCAAATTGATGGAAGGGAAATCGCAGAGAGAACAACTAGAAGTGTTGGCCAGCTTTACCCGCTCTGCCTTCAAATACAAATGGGATTGGGATGTATATGATAAAGAACAACCGATGTTTGCCGAACAGGTATTTCATAGCAAATACTCCGACCACGAAGATCGTTGCGCACTATATTTTTATCTTGTAAAAACAATGTTAGGTTTGCCCATGATCGTTATTACGCATTATAACAATAACATGACATTGGGAGTTGTTATGGATGAAAAAATGAAAAGATCTTTCAATTATAAAGGAAAAAACTTTACCATTTGCGACCCTACACATCCTACTTCAACAGGAGAGATCGGGAGGTATCCAAATGGAATGACTAAGAATACGGCTTCTGTGTTGGGGGAGTATGGGATGTAAGGGTTATTAGACCTTGAGATGGCGAAATTTGAAGGACTAGTACATTTTGTAAGCGCAAAGGAAATCTGCTCTCTTTTCCATAGTCTATTCCTTTTTTTGCTTGTAGTTTAAAGAAGAATCTTATACCACTTTAACAAGGCAGAACGTATTTTTACACATATTTTATGTTTCATAATTTGTCAAAAATGAATGAACTGGCATAGTTTTTAAACAATATTTTAACGTAAGCCATGTTTTTAAAAAAAATACATAACAACAATGAAAAAAACCAATTTCATTGTATTAGTAACCCTTCTGTCAGCCCTTTGTCTGTCTGAGCTAAATGCACAGGTAGGTATAGGTACCGAAGATCCTACTAATACATTACACGTAAAACCATTGGACCCAAACGAGGATCCTTTTAGAATTGAAAACTTGAATAATATAATGCAGGGAGATTCTACTTTATTGGTAGTAGATCCGGCAACAGGGATCGTTCGGTATTTCCATATCGATAGTTTGTTGGCTTTGATGTCAACTTATATTGACCCTGATGACGATCCAACCAATGAAATTCAGAATGCCCTGGAAGTGCCGATTGTTCCAAACTTAGATTTGGATAACAATGGAATCCCGGAGCAGAATTTACATCAGGCTATTTTTGTGCTTGGAAACAAATTGGCAAAGGGAACCTACAAATCGATAGGAGATGCCAGGAATGCAGGGTTGATAAACGGAGATTCTTTTTGGGCAGACCCTAAAGGTCTTTTCGGATGCAGCGGTTGTATAATAACCTTACATCCCGGAATGGACTAAGTCCGATTTTAAGTATTTCCAAAAAACATTATATACCTAATGCTCAAAAGAGTATTAGGTATATTTTTTGTCTATAGAGAATCGACTTAGGAGCGGCGGAGAGAAAGCCCCCTTCAGGGGCAGTGCAAGCACCTCCACAATTAAATTTATATAATGTTTTTAAAACATAAATTAACTAAACCTTTTAAATGTCAAGTACGATGAGAAACAAATTATTAAATCAAGCTATGAAAAAAAAATTACGCCTGGCTGTCGCTATATTAACTATAGTGGGAGGTAGTTCTTTATTTGTACAGAACGCCCTTGTTGCACAGAACACCCTTGAGGGTGGTGGTGGTGTAATCCACTTAAATGGAAATCCGAATCTGAATGCGTCCTTAGTTGACGTGAGTATTAATGAAGCGCATGTTGCTCTAGATACACTAGGCATGATTGTCTACTTCTATGATGCTACTGGAGCAGCTTATGATGTAGCTGCCCCTCTTGTACCGGGTACACAATGGCTTGCAGTAGATGTTAATGCTGCGAATACTACAGTATCTGGAGCTGGTGATATCAGCGTAACCCTAACGGGGGCAGATTATGAGGTATCTTTTTCAGAAACGCATACTACACTTACCTGGAATGCTGCAACAAATGAGTTGACTTATAACAGTGAGGATGGAGCCCCTACGGTTCTTGACTTAAGTGGTTCGGTTGATTTCGATGATTCGAACAGTATTAATGTAGCTGGTGGTACTGGTACCGCTGCAGATCCATACAGTTTTATTATAGATGGATCAGACACTGCTACAGTTGGTGAGATGCCAGTTTCTGATGGAGCAGGAGGTTTGACTTGGGAAACTGTTGTGCAGAGTGCCACCTTTCTCGCTACCGGTGAATTACAATTGACACTAACAGACGGTTCATTTGTAAACGTGGATATGACAAATGTTCCTACAGTATCAGATATGGCAGACTTAAATGCAAAAGCTGCTGCTGTAGCTGCCACTGGTGGAATCGCGAAGGCTGCGGTTAAGAATACATTCGGTATGCCGGCGACAGCTAATGGTGCGGTATTGTTCCTTATTCAGAACTAGTTTGAGCTAATTCTAATTAGGATATTGAAAGTTTTCGAAGCGTACACCAATGTATGCTTCG
>JBLHRR010000125.1:0-16903 GCA_047626155.1 Saprospiraceae bacterium
TTTGGCAATGGCCAGTGTCAATTCCTTAGCCAGGATGTAGGGTTCTTCGCAACAGATAGAAGTCTGTACATGACCCAAGATGGTGGTACACAATGGACCGTTACGGAATTTACAAACTATATTTTAGCCTTAGATTTTCTGGATATAGAACATGGTACTTTGGGAACTTGGGATGGAACGTTTGCATATAAAGGAGGAATGCTAAGCACTTCAGACGGCGGTGTAAACTGGACGGAGACCTTATTAAATGAGAATTATTCGAGCATTGGGAAGGTGCAGCGTCTAAGTAATAATTTGTCTTTTGCTGCAGCTGTCCAAGGTTGGGCCGCTATTCAAGCTGACCAATTTCATAAAACAACAGATGGCGGGAGCACTTGGAATAGTATTGTTATTCCTGAACCATTTGATGATTCTACTTTAAAACAAGTACACTTTAGAGACGAAATGAATGGAGTGATCTGTGTAGGAAACTTTACTACTACACTTATATACCATACTTCAAATGGCGGAGCAACCTGGGAGGAAGAAGGCACATTCTCCTCTATTTACGAGGCGGATATGCAACTAACAACCTACTCGGGTTACATTACTGGAGATGAAGGTATATTCTATAGGCTGACTGATTCGACTCCTACTAAGGAATTATTGACAAGCATCGAAGTAGACCTCTTTCCAAGTCCAGTGCAATCTGGTCATGCTATAAATTGGACCTCTGCTGAAACGTTTTCCGATTTAGTAGTTATGAATAGAGATGGTAAAATGATCTATCAGCAAGCAGTGGATCAGAGTAATGCGGTATTGCCGAATTTAAATACAGGTTTGTATCTTATTCGTTTATCGAATGAGGAGCGGGAGGTTATAAAAAAGCTGTATGTGGAATAAGTATTTACGCGTCTGGTCTATAAAAAGCCGTAGTATTTGCTACCGCGCTTGTCATCATTCCAATCCGCTCACTATAAATACCACTCTCCTATTCGCTGGATAATAATTTCCTTCTACGGGCATAACAAGTGGCTTTGAGCCACCAAGACCTTCTGCCTTAATCCTCTTGCTATCTACTCCTTTCTCAACAAGATAGCTAGCAACTTTGTAAGCTCTTTGTTTGGAGAGTTGAAGGTTCATTTCAGCATCACCTACAGGATCAGTATGTCCTTCGATCACTACAGTTAATTGGGGCTGGTCCAACATAAATTCAGCGAATAAATTTAATTCTTTATTGGAGGATTCTAGAATTTTGACCTTTGCTCTTTCGAAGGCTATATTTTTGGGAATATATTTCTCTATCTCTTTAGCGGTGACTACTGTTTTTGAAGCATCTCGTTTCTGAACTTTTGTTGCTTGTACCCTTGAATTATTGCGTTCCTTTTTTTTGACGAAGTTCGTCTTTTTTACTTGGGCAATAGGGGCATCCTTTGGAGGAGGAGCATTCCCTTCCTCATTATTGATACTAACTGTAAAGTCATCCTTCTTTTGATTGAACTCATCAGGTCGAAAAAAGTATTCTGGAGCAATCACAGTATGGCTATTGTCGTCTCCAAATATACGCTCATACCAGGTCTTTTCCTCTGTAGGTATTTTCCAAAGTAGGCGCACCTCTCCTTCAATCAAGGCGTTGAAGTATTCTACCTTAAGATCATAATCCCGATGTGCCACAAGGTCCACGGTACTCTGGAAAACGCCCACGTCGTTGAGTTCCCATTGATCAATAATCAAACGATTATCTACCCAAACTCGAATACCATCGTCGACCCTTGCGGAAAATTTATACGTTCCTGATTTCCCCGGTTTGAGTTTACCCCTCCATCTGATAGAACAACTATGCGGATTTATGCCAGGCACTGGTGGGCGGTCGTTCCAGTATTCATCAATATTCTCTACATATTTGACAGACACTAAACGGTTAAAATTGGGACCATCGTAATACTCTGCTTTCAGTCCTTGTTGGGCCTGAGCATTTCCACCAAGTAGCAGAAAGATAATGATAAGGAGGAACGACTCTTTGGAGCGACCAATTGGTCCTTTGATAAAAAGACGAAAGCAGGACTGCGACATGATTGAAATATTAAGGTCAATGATAAAATCCCAGCTCAATTCAGAGCCATTACCAATTTAATTATTGGACAACCCATTTCTTTACAATTATAGTTTTTGATCTACAAATGAAGAATAAGAATTGATTTTAAAGTTAGGGTTATCATTATAAAACCGCCTATTTTTTCTACTATTCCACTCTGAAATTCGATAAATATTTAAACAGCTAGTCAAGTTTATGTTTACAATAAATTGATCACCTGCTTAGGAGCATATTATAGGAGAAGGTTTCTTTTTTTCAGAATACAACGCGTTTAGCGATGCTTGACAGATATGCTTTGTGTGCAGGATTTACTCTGCCTTTTGAATTCTAGGCAAATCGGACATTAAAACGAAAACGCCTTTCTTTAAACCTGACTTTGTTTAAGCTGCCCAAACGAACAATACGACAAGGAACAGATTTTTACTACTAAAAGGAGATTTTTCATAATTCTGATTCTTTAATTGGTGATAACATCAATTAAAAAAGCCGTCGAAAACAAGGTGCTTCCGACGGCTAAGATTAAATTTTCAACTTAAATCTTGACCAAGGGTTTAACCCTAATTTCCTCACCATCAGAAAGTAATAATTGATAGGCACCCGGACCAAGTTCTGACATATCTATTTCCCAGGAGATCTGCCGACTGGGTTTTACTAAAGTTTCATTAAAAAGCACTTGGCCTAAAGTATTCACAATACGAAGACTTAGTTCTCCTTTCCAGTCATTATCAAGCTGCAGTTGCACCGTGTCAGAAATCGGATTTGGGAAAATAGAAATTTCATTAGGTTCTGTTGTTTCAACAATAGCAGTAGGCATATTTGAACAATCAGCAGGGATAACATCAGTGGTATAAAAATCAGCACAGCTGTCGCAAAAGACACTTTTAAAAAAACAACTTGCTCTTTCAATCCTGAATATCATCTCTACCGGTGTATTATAAATAACATGGCCTCCGGTAGGATCAACGTTTAATTCGGAGCATACTCCTTGTTCCACTGACATATCATGGAACACTTGTGAGCCAATTAAACCATTGTCTGCAGTATCTATTGGGACAACCATATCAAGCGCACCATGAAAGGATATCATTGGTTTTAATTCCTCAGGTTGGATAGCACCAATAACCCCGCTTCCCCAATTATTAAAGATTCCTTTAATGGTGAATGTATGCGTTAAATCATTTGCTGAATCCTCCAAAGAACCAAGGGTTGTCCCTATTCCAGGATAAAAGCCTTCATATTCTTGCGCATCTACATAGGCAGCAAATAGAGACGTCATAGCTCCCGCACTCCCTCCTCCAATAAAAATCCAGGAGGTGTCAATATTAAGGGAACTGGCATTCTCGATACTATATCTTAGCGCAGCATTCGCATCCTGGTGCGCTCGGTACAGTGCTTTCAGATCCTCTCCAGGGATTGATTCATCAAAGCCAAGCCGATAATTAATAGTAGCAGTAACGTATCCTCTTTTTGCAAATTCTTTGCATTCGTCTATCAAGCCGCTCTTATCCCCACCTACAAAACCACCCCCGTGAATAAGCAAAACAAAGGGTCTGCTAGACATCGTATCGATACTATTTGTAGGAAAGTAATAATCCAATTTCAATGCTTCAGAATCACCTTGTTCGTTAATGGCATTTCCATAGGTGACATCTGTTAGAGATTCGATTTCATTATCTGAGAAATACTCCACATTTGTAAATCTATTGTTTTCTGTGCAAAACTGGGCATAAGAATGACTTGCTATCATCATTACCAGGTACAATGTAAAAAATAATTTATTGTTTTTCATGATCTTAATTTTTTTAAGGATTGAAAAATGAAAAGGGGTATTAATGATTGAAATTGAAGAATAACTCATTTGGTTTTTTGAATTTACACAGCTTATCTTTTGCTGCTCTTTACTTATTCTGTTTTACAATATCAATAAAACCTTCCCATCTTTCATCCTATAATGATTTTAATAATAATAGAATAAAGACTAATAAATGCCCCACCTACTGAAGAATAACCTGTTTTGTAAAGACATCCTGATCTATGGTGATAAGAAGGGAATAGATTCCTTTTGGATATGCCTTTAGATGAATAAGGGGAGAGCCATCACCGGATGATGCATCCATTTCTAACAATGCTTTTCCAAGGCTATTGAATAATTGAATTCGACCAGTGGTGTTTTTAGTTGAAGTGTGTAATGACTTGCCCAAATCAATATGTAATTCATCCGTTGTAGGATTGGGGTATACCAAAATATCAATTGCTGTTTGGTTGAATTCTACGACTCGGACTTCTGTATATTCATAAGCGCCATCAAAGTCTATTTGTTTGAGGCGATAGTAGTTGTAACCCTCTACCGCATATTGATCCTGGAAATTATAAGTAGAAAGAAGAGTAGAAGTTCCATTTCCATTTACAAAGTCTATTGTTTCCCAATCTCGACTATTGGTGGAGTGTTGAATTTCGAAACCTTTGTTGTTTTCTTCGGAGGCGGTTTGCCAATCTAAGCTTACTTTATTGTCCGCTGTTAAGGCAGCTCGGAAGTAAATTAATTCGACGGGGAGGGGAGAATTAATAAAAGTGACTACTAGCTCCTTCGGACTACAAGAACTACATATGGAGAAAGTGCCTTCGTAATCTATGGGCCAGGTTATATCTTCTGGATCAAAAGTTAAGGTTCCTGTAGCGGTGAGAATGGTAACTGTATTGTTGGATGGTTCGATATCATCTATAAAACTGATGTTGATTGTACCCTTCACTGTGGCGTTACCATCTACAACTATGCGATCAAAATCATCACAATTATTTCCATCAGCTAATTCAAAGTCAAGAGTTCCTAAATTGAAGAAATTTTCATTGAAACTCAAGCAACCTGGTCCTATAGAATTGGGTCCGGGTGCAATCGTCGCTCCATAAACTGAAGAACTGTTAATAGTCCCATTCCCATTTAGCAAACCAGTATCCGTAAATGTACCGTTGTTCTCAAGAATTCCGTTGACGGTCAGCGTTCCATGATTAATTAGCTTATCTGAACTAGTAATAGTTACCGTTCCATTATTTTCGATGGTTCCATTATTCGTCAAGGTTGCGTCTAAAAAGGGGGGGATTCCAGCTATTTCCAAGGTACCCTCTACTCGAAGCGTATTTCCAATTCCAATGATTTTAGAACCGGTCAAGCCTAAATTTCCACCTTCTCCAATAATCATTATACTTCCTGTTTCCCAAATAAAATTACCATCAGGCCACTCCGCCGAATTCGTATTTAAGTTCCATTCCCCTCCTGATCTTAAATACATTGCACCTGTGTTAACCAGTATCCCATTATTTTGCATGATGAAAACACCAAGGTTGTTAAAAGTCCCTCCTGAGAAAACAGTAAAAGTTCGGTTGTTGGTCAAAGTCCCACTATTATTAATAAGGCCTCCATTTGTAATGTTCAGTTTACTGACAGCCCCTCCTTGTTTTAGGGTAAAAACATTATTGTTATTCAGGACTCCACCTACATTTACATTATATCCATTTATGTGTGTTGTGGTTCCATTGTTAATCAATGTACCATCTACGTCCAGTTGTCTTGGGTTATTATTGGTAAGCGCCATATGAAATTCACCATCCACTTGAAGAGTACGCCCCTCCTCTATAGTCTTAGTCGTATTGGTTAGCGTCAAAGTCCCGCTTGAACCAACAGTCATTGTACTTGCTGTTTCCCAAACAAAATTGCCGTCAGGCCAAGTCGCGGAACTATTGTTTAAAATAAGATTACCTCCTCCATTCAAAGTCCAATCACCAAAATTAGTAATAGTACCATTGAGTTCCATGATACCATTGATAAGAAGTGTTCCATCAAGAGGGATCGTATAAGAGCCTGTTACATCCAAATTACCATTACCACCAATGCGAACCGAACCACTGTTCCAGTTAAATACGGCCCCTGGCATAGTAGAAGAATTTGCATTGTAGAACAGCTCTCCTCCAGTATTTAAATCAATGGCACCGTTGTTGGTAAGTGTACTGTTATTTTTAAATTTTAAAAGCCCATTTAATGTCATCAGTCCACTAGAATTGTTGACAAGTGTAGCGGTATTATGCAGTATAAAACTTCCATTGACAATTAGCGAACCATTGGTTCCAATGGTCAAATTATGTCCGAAATTTCTTAAGGTTCCATCCACTTTTAGCGTTCTTCCAGATGCAATAGTTAAAGGATTAGGTAACTCCAGTTCTCCATCTGCCCCAATACTGAGGGTGCCGCCATCATTCCAGTTAAAATTACCTCCTGGCCATTGAGCTGGATTATTTTCTAATCGAAGTTCCCCTCCTGATTTTAAGTTTAGGGTGTTGTTGTTCGTTAATATGCCATCAATAGTAAGCCCCCCCCCTTCTACGTTTACAGTACCCTCATTAATAATTACCCCGCTATTTTCTATTTCTAGGGTGTTTCCACTATTTACTTTAATTGCAATATTAACAGTCAAGGTCCCTTCAATATTGACATCTATATTCATATGACAAATGCCATTTATAATTACTTCGTCACCAAGATCAATGGTTGTGCCTGGGTAGCTCGGTATCCATTTACTGGCAGTTGTCCAGTTAGCTGCAGAGAAAGAAAAAAATGTATAAGTCGTTGCTTTAGCCTCCTGGATATTCATCACCAGAGCAAATAAGATCAAAAAAGAGAGGTATAAGTTTTTCATATTGAGGTATTTTATGATTAAAAAAAGCCTACCTCAAAGATGGGGCAACAGCCTCATAGGGACTATAAGCATTTTTACAAAAGCTAACAAAATGGTAACAGGAGAGAAAAAAGGCTAACAGATATGTAACAGAGGGGAGCGATACATGAATTTAAATGACTGGTAATCAGTATTTTATTTGTAACATGCGGCTTTTACTTATTATTACCAATTTCAGAAGGTATTTTCCCATATTGATTGACAAACAGTTTTGAAAAATAAGAATGGTTTGAAAAGCCAACCTTATAAGCTACTTCCGAAACATTCAAATCCGTGTCAGATAATAAGTTATAAGCCTTCTGTAATCGAACGGTATGGATAAAAGTCGTTGCCGGCATTCCCGTGAGTGCCTTCAATTTTCGGTGCACTTGCATCCGACTCAAACCAACCGACCTGCACAAGTCAATGATACTAAAAGTCTCGTCTTCCATATTTTCTTCGATAAGAGATCGGAGTTTTTGAATAAAAGTATCCTCCGTATTTATTGATGTGGGATCACTGTTGGAATTCTTCTGGTATCGCTGTTGCAATTGCTGTCGCAACTCGATTAACTTTTGCAAACGCACCTCCAATTCCTCCTGATGGAAAGGTTTGCTGAGATAAGCATCCGCTCCCATATCCAATCCATGCACCTTATCTTCCTGTGTCGCTTTTGCGGTTAGCAATATGATAGGGACGTGACTCGTCCGCTCATCAGCTTTCAGCGTTTTGCAAACGGTAAAGCCATCCGCTTCCGGCATCATGACATCACTGATGATAATATCTGGTATGATCTCCAATGCTTTGTCAATACCCTCTCGGCCATTATAGGCCACTTCGATTTTGTATTTACGCTGTAGACAAGTTCGTAGAAAGCTGACGATATCCTTATTGTCTTCAATAATTAAAGCGAGTGGAAGGTCATCTGCAAAAGGTTGGAAAGGTAGAGCAGATTCTTTTGACTTATTTGAACCTGTAGGCAATAACAATTCATTTGCATTAATGTCTTCGCTTTGAATGGGTGCTACTTTACTAATTGGAATCCGGACGGTAAAGACGGTACCATCACCGACTTTACTGGTCACTTCTATTTGACCATTCATGAGTTCTACCAATTCTTTGACCAAGGCCAGGCCAATACCACTTCCTTCAGAACGACGCACATCCGAATCATCCACTTGAAAAAACCGATCAAAGATATGAGGGATATTTGCTTCAGGTATTCCTGTTCCGTTGTCCCGGACAGCTAGCGTTAGATAAGGTTTTCCATCAAAGAGTTCTTCTTTTGCGTGGACGATAACTTTACCTGATGCACCTGTAAATTTGATGGCATTGGAGAGCAGGTTGGAAATGATTTGCTGCATTTTCTCCGCATCATAATCCATATTTAATTCATCCAGTTCCCGATAAAAAGTGAGACGAACATGTTTGCTGTCCGCCATCGACTGAAAGGATTCAACAAGGTATTCTGTAAAGGGAATAATGTTTCCTTGTTGTGGTTGTAGTTTCAATGCATTTCCTTCTAACTTGGATAAGTCGAGCATCTGATTGATCAATTGCAATAGTTGTTTGCTGTTGCGTTTGATAAGATCCTTTTCCGACTCATTTCCTTTTACCAGATCGGAAGCCCCCATGATGACCGTCAGTGGCGTTCTGAATTCGTGGGTGATATTGGTGTAGAGTCGGGTTTTGGCGACGTCCAGTTCTGCCAATCGTTCTGCTCTTGCTTTATCTTTTTTGAGTAAGTTTACCCGGTAACCGTCAGCAAGGCCCAGGGCAATTATAGTCCCCAAAATTAAGGACTGTATAGCTATTACAGGAGCATCTAAAAAATGACTGAACTTCGCATTAACAACAATAAGTATTACTAGAGCTATTCCCGTAAAAAGCATTGCCAGTAGAAAGTATTTGGCAGGTTGATAGCCCTTTCTCGAAACGAGTATGGCCCAAACTACTGGTAAAAGAAGACTAACTAAAAAAATAAGGTTCCCAATGATGTTCTTAAGCCCACCTAGTTCTAAATATATTTCCCACGAAGGAAAAATATCTTTAATTATGGAGACGGCATCATTTAGAAGGAGAACAATCATGAAATATAAAACAAGCTTTTTGAAGCGAGGATAATAATAGTTGACATTCAAATAATGCTGCGCAAATTTCACTAAACCAATTAAGATGAAAGTCAGAGCAAGTCGAACAAAGAGAAACCTATCAGGAGTGGAAATGCTGTTAAAAAAGGGAATATTTTTAAAATCAATAATGGCCAGGAAAAACAGAGATATACCAATCATTAAAAGGGTATAATAAAAGGTAGTTCTTTCTCTGGATATCAATAAGAGCAAAAGGCTGTATAAAATTTGCACCCACAATACACCATGGAAAAAGATATAAAATAAAGTACTGTCAAAAAGAGGCTTTTCATAAATATGATCATCTCCTTTTGTAGCCTTATTATTGTCGAAAGTACAGCCTTCTAACTCATATGCCTTATCTATTGCGGCATAAGCAAAGGCAGCTCCCTTACCACTGGCTCTGTTTCCTCTAAATACAGAATTGTAAATACTTGAAAAGCTCCCAGACCTGTCTGGAGTAATGGAGAGCGCGCCTCCATCACCTTCCTTATTTGTATTATTTTCAAACAAACAATTTTCTATCCTGCTATATGCTTTTTTACCTTCTAAGGCATAGTTCATGTGTACGGCACCGCCATGAGTAGCAAATCGACCATATATATCTTCGATTGTATTTCCTATAAATTGAGAATGGCTAATAAAAATAGAATCATTTGATCCTATTGATTGATACATTAATGCTCCTCCGGTATCTGCGTAGTTCGTCTCAAATCTGCAAGAGTCGATATTGACTCGATTATCCAAACTTCCAGGAAATATTTTGATTGCCATTGCACCACCCCAACCAGCAGTTCTGTTTTTCTTGAAATTAGAATGGCTTATGGAAGTTAAAGTACTGGTCCCTTCTGGCGAAATGTAAACTCCTCCTCCTCCTTCTATTCCTTCAGGAGTTTTAGTGGTATAGTTATTTTCAAAATCACAGTGCTCAATGACAAATTTATTGTTAGCACTCTTGGGCATTGCCACTAGCTGAATCGCGCCTCCCTTTCTACCTGCATAGTTCTTTTGAAAGGTAGAATTTTTTATACTGATAGAACTGGTCTCTCCATATAAAAGACCATAAATTCCTCCAGCGTATTTTGAGTTATTATTTTGAAATTGGCAACTATCTATAATCAATGTCGATGTTTTATCAAAAACAATTGAATCTTCAAAGTATAAAGCGCCCCCTGATATGCCTGCGTGGTTTTGTAAAAAAATACAATTCCGTATGATCGCTGATGAATAGGAAAGAAGACCGCCTCCTTGAGACTGTTCATTATCAACTATGTTTTCTGCGGCATGCCCTCCTGTAAATGTAAAGCCATCAATTATTGGGCGGGTAGGGGTTTTGTTTTCCACAAGCATGATGGTGGAGACATTGTCGCTTCGATTGGTCTCGAAGTCATCAGGGATATCGTCTTGACTGAGATCGCCGGAGAGGATGGTTAGCTTGTTTAGGGAGGTTCTTTCGGATAGATTGGTTTCTGTTCCTGCAAAGCCACCGTATAATTGGAGGCCTTTGGTTAAGTGGAATGTAGTGGTTTTCGGGTCGCCGGGTTTACCGGGTAAATAAGTTCCGGAGGTGACCCAGATTTGATCTCCATTCTTAGTTGCAACAAGTGCATCATGCAAATTGGTATAAGCATCCTCCCAGGAAGAACCGTCATTTTTTCCCTTTGCATCTTTATTGACAAAGGTTTGTGCAGCACTCTGATGACAATACAGCAGTGCCAATAAAAGAAGCAAGATATTTTTTAGGAAAATCAAATGATTCATATTGGTTACATCTATTGAAGGATCAGAAGTTGATTTGATATATCTCCTAATTTCAATATTCTTGAGGTTGCTTTAAAATAGAATGATG
This sequence comes from Saprospiraceae bacterium, assembly GCA_047626155.1. Lineage (GTDB taxonomy): Bacteria > Bacteroidota > Bacteroidia > Chitinophagales > Saprospiraceae > CALGLS01. Next base: position 10,759 of record JBLHRR010000125.1, read on the forward strand.
ATTTTCAACCTATATTTTAAAACAACTTTATTAGAGTTCATAACTGGAGATTTTGAGCATTAGAATAATTCAAAGGAATAAACCAACTCATTAATAAGAACAGACTTTTGTTTTTCATTATGGTTTTTTATTAAAATAAGTATAACGTCTCGTGTATATGGCGTAGCGAGCTTTTGCCCGACATCAACACCATACGCATTGTTTAACAAAGCTCCTACGTCGCAACTACTCCCCCATCGTAAAAACCTTCTTCAAGAATATTATCTGCTTTTTTTCTAGCTCATTAGAATGATTGACATCACATTGTCATTTCCCTAAATTTAATACCTAAAGCTTTTTGAGTATCAATCACTTTTTGCATTTCACCAGGAATAATCAAAGCTATGGACTGCCCTGTTTTACCTGCTCTAGCCGTTCGGCCACTTCTATGCGTATAATATTCTAACTGATCTGGTAGCTGATGATGCAACACAAAAGTGAGGTTATTCACATCTATACCTCTTGCGGAAACATCAGTAGATACCAACACTTGAAGGCTTTCATTTTTAAAAGCACGCATGACCTTATCGCGTTCTACTTGTCGCATATCACCTTCTAGTGCACCAACAGTAAAACCGTCGTTTTGCAATTCTGTCACTAATGCTTGTGTTCCTGCTTTAGTTCTACAAAATATAATACCTCTCTCCTCTTTTCTTTTATTAAGAAGCCTTTTAATTAAACTTACCTTATCCTTAATCTTGGTATTTATAAAATGATGCGTAATGTTTTCATTTACCAAAGCATTCTTTCTTGCTCCAATTCTAACGACATCAGGTGCCATATAGGTCGTAACGATCTGTTGAATCTCTGTTGGCATAGTCGCAGAAAACAACCAAGTATTTCGTTTAGACGAACTGTGTTTTAAAATTTTATTTAAATCTTCTTTAAAACCCATACTCAACATTTCATCAGCTTCATCTAGTATTAACGTTTTAACATTAGTAATATCCACTGCTCTACGCTCTATTAAATCAAGCAAACGTCCTGGTGTAGCGACAACAATATGAGTAGTTCTAGTTAAGGCCTTCATTTGCCTTTCTATTTTCTCTCCACCGTAAACTCCTTCTACAAAAATCTTCTCCTCAATGTATTTGGTAAATTTGAAGAGTTGCTTTTTTATTTGTTGCACAAGCTCACGTGTTGGAGCAATGATTAAGCCTTGCACTTCGGCTTTATTTGCATCAATTGAGTTCAAAAGAGGCAAACCAAAAGCCGCTGTTTTTCCAGTTCCTGTTTGCGCTAAACCAATTAAGTCTGTCTTAGTCTCTAAAAGTATTGGTATTACTGCTGCTTGAATTTCAGTTGGACTTACAATATTGAGTTCTTTCAGTCCTTGTATGTACCCCTTACTTATTCCTAATTCTGAGAATGTTGTCATAATTTTTTAATTTGGCACAAAGGTAATTTGTATTTCGACAATCAGCGGATTTAATGACAAAATTACCTTATCAAGGTTATATTTCTACTCCATCGCTTTGGAAAATCTTTGCAAAAAAAAACTACACATCGCCTTAACAAAAGCGGAACGGAAAGCATATGCGGAAAATCAATCCCTTTTAATCCAGCACTTCATATAAGAGTCAGACCGTCCATTTCCGGCATGTTGATGTCGGTGATTAGAATATCTATATCGGGGTGATGCTCCAGTTTATCGAGTGCATCCCGTCCATTCACAGCGAAGACAAATTCGTATTTCCCCTCCCGGATTTTCTTTCGAAACTTCTGTTTGATGAGTACTTCGAGATCAGGTTCGTCATCGGCTACCAATATTTTTGCCATCAGTATTCTGTTTTGAGTTTTTCTTTCAACGCTTTGAAGTCAATGGGTTTGGTCAGGAAATCGTCGGCGCCCAATTCCTTGGCTGCCTTCATGTTTTCTGCATTACCATAAGCGGTTATCATCATGACTATCGGCTGAGGAATACGAATCATCTTCTTTATTTTTCCCAACAAGGTCAGGCCACTCATACCCGGCATAGCTTGGGTGAATTATACAACTCCACTAAGGTGCGATTAAGCGGGCTGACTACAAAGGAAAAAAGTGTTTTTTGTTGGTCATTACTCCAGTAGTGCTTTATTGGCGGCCATTGCAAGCACTACCCCTGGAATCAAGACCTCCCTGGCAAATGGGTGTTGATTGCCAAGGTAGTAACATATCATGCACTGTTGCTTTTTAGCAGTAAGCCACATGAGCGTATATGTATTGTTCGCTTCTCCCCTTCTTTCATTTTTCATTCTCTCGATATATTCTGGATCAGATGCTTTCTCAGAATTTAAAAGCCTAGTGGTCTCTCTCATTTCCCAATGGTCTCTCCTTTTTATCATCGTATGCTCTAACTTCTTCGCACAATTCATTTACAAATTTTCTTAAATATTGATACGCTATTTCTTATTCATTCTGATTAACCCCCTCTATTAGACTTTATTCCAAAATAGTTTGTATGTCCTCAAATGCTAATTCTACAGTGCTTATCTATAAATTAAATTAGAATAAAAGACCCCTTCGTGATTCATGAAAGTACCATCCTTTCTGTTCAAGTCCAATCTTCCTCCCTCAAAATTCGTTGCGGGTAAGGCCAATTCCTGGTAAATGCAGGCCGTAGCCGCAAAGTCCCATATGCTCCCCCCACCGCTTTCTTTTTTCGGAAACTTTAACATACATGCAGGGCCATTTTCCAGTACATGGATGCCATTCAATACTGCACCCGCTCCAGCAATTTCTTTTACCCCATTCAAACTCAGCTTCTTTACATTTTCATTTAGCAACCTTTCTATTTCGGCTGCACGAGGTGTATCCTTCAGCTTTCGATCTGTCACATAGGTTAGATGGTCATTTGTATGCTTAATCTGCCAAGGGCTACCATTCTTAAATGCCCCATTTCCTTTAACAGCATGGTACAATGTTTCCGTGCTGGGATCAAACACAACTCCAATATACGGTGTCCCGTCTTTTGCGATTAAAGCAATAGATACAGAAAAGCCCGGTTGTTTATTGATAAAAGCAAGCGTTCCGTCCATCGGGTCAATACACCAAAAAAAATCTTCTTCGAATCGACTACCATCATCTTCGGTCTCTTCCGATAAAAGTGCCAAATCAAACTCGTCACAGGTCGGAAGTAGATGAGAAAAAATTGCTGTTTCACATGCTCTGTCTACCGCGGTTACGACTTGTGAAGCATAGCTTGCTCCTCCCATTTTTTGCTCCACCGAAACGTCTTCATTCCTATATTGCTGAATGACTTTTCCTGCGGCAAGGGCTGCCTTGATCGCTATATTATGAAGTTGTAACAGATCCATTTCTATAAACTATTGATCACTTCTGCTGTGACACGTTCACTATAATTATTAATCTTCCAGTGGCCGGGACTCCATCCTTTTAGGAAGCGATGAAAGTCTGCCCAAGCTACTCGATATAAAGACCGCCATTCCCTTTCTAGCACTTCATTTCTTTCCTTCATTTCATTTTGTAAATGCTCGAAATAGGTATCTAGGATTTGTGCTTCCAAACGTTCACAGTCACTTTCGTTCAGACAACTTCCTATAAAATACACCACATCTTTCATTCCGCACCCGCCACCTACATACTGAAAATCTACCCCCGCAACCTGTCCATCTTTAGCGAAACAGAAATTTGCCAGCTTGGCATCCCCGTGAACAAAGGTTTTGTACGCACAGGTATTCAGTTTTTCATCAATAAAAGGAGCTGCCGCTCTCAACCTTTGATCGTCCAATACTGCTAATTCCTGAGGTCTGGTTTCCAAATGCCAATAGGTTCCCACGTCCCAAAGTCCATCTGGAACTTTCCCCAAGTAACTTGCGTGAAATTGTGCCAACCATGCCAAACACTCAGTTATTTCTCCCCATGTAACAGTGCTTTTGCGTAAGGGATATCCCGCTTCATCCAAATCCTCCAGCACCATCAGCACCTCCTCATTTTGCGTCTCAATGGCTAGACATTGCGGCAGGCGGGCAGCACTGTTTTTGCTGTAAGTGTCATACCATGTAGTTTCTACTTCGTATGACTTCACCTTTCGTTGATGACCGATATCCGTATTCCATCCGCGGGGGTGATTTTTATATATGGGCAACTGAACGTGCTTTACTACTACACTTTCGACAGCAGCATTCTCCAATCCGACTCGCATGATTTTCCCGTACCCACTCCACAATTCCTGGATCATCTCTTTTTCAAATAAAGAAGAAGCTCCTGTTTTCTGCAGAATGATTGATTTGAAATATTCATTCATAAGGGATCAAAGATAGTAAAGTATTGTACAAGAAGGAATGGGTCGTTTACACCAAAGCGCCTTTTTCTAAACCGGATAAGGTAGTCAAATACCTCCCTCTGTACAGTCACCGAATCGCTATCTCCGCTGGTTGCTATTCAAACTCAAAGTATCCGTATTCCATATTCCATATTCCAACAAGAGACCTCCAACGTCCGTCATCTCCACGTTTCAGAACTTCAGTGTATTTACCGTTCTCTACAAAGACACTTCCGTCAGGCAATGGGACTTTCATTTGTAAGCGCCCCACTTCATAGCCAAGATCTCCTTTGTTACCAGAAGATTCGGTGGCAACTTTTACTTCAAATACACCAGCGGCTATTGCTCCTTCCCAGTGTTTTAGAATATTAGCACGACCTGTAACTGGTGCTTCATTAGGTGGGTAAATAGTTGCGTCTTCTGTATAACAATTTGCAGCCGCGACTGCATCTTTGTCATTCAGTGCTTTTACGAAATCTCGGTTCATTTGAGAAAGTTCCTCCGTGGTTGCTGGCTTGTCCTCGATAGCATGGTTACAGTAAGCCCCCAACCAACTCCACCTAGCCTCCCTTCACCTCCGCTTCAAATTTTTCCAAAATTTCAGGACCAATCCGATGCGGCAGCCATTCCACAGCTTCTTCTGTCTCTTCCACTTGTTGAGTTGTTGCTGCTGCTTCTCCACTACTCTGTTTTGTTTTTTCTAACTTTACAAATCGACCGATCTGTTCTTCTTCTGATTTTTTAAACCAGGAAATGAACGTAGCATATTTTATTCCCGCTAACTCGCTATAGGCTTTTTTCGTCTGGCCGCTTTGACGCCAATAGTTGATGTGATTTTTTCTTTCTGATTTTTTCATCTTTTGCTTTTTCGCAAAGATAGGTCAGCTCAGATGGCTGGGCAAGATGGGGTGAGGTGGTGGGATACATTATCCAGGATCTTTCGTAATCCATTGTCACTTGGAATTTTACCGATTCCATATACTTTATTCAAATTACGATCTTCAACCGTAGTCCGTGTCTGAAATGATAGTAACGAACGACTCTTTAAAGAATAAATCGCAAACCCACTTTTCAATGTGTCTACAAGGGGAAATGATTGATTGTCATCTCTGCCATCCTCTATGCTTTCAAAGTGAGGGACAACCACTTCGGAGTAAACTTTATCAAAATAAACTAGAGATCTATTTGTCATTTTTAATCAGTATTTTTACCAAATTAATAGTTCGCAAAAATGCTGATTTACAATTAATTGGTAGACACAAACTAGTAAAGTGAGAACTCCTGCTTTTTACGCAAAATATATTGTTACCATATGGTTTTTATTCAGCTATCAAAAAGGATAATTTAACACAGCTTCCTTTGGGCTTATTTTCGCTCATGCTCAATTCTCCTTCATAAAAGTTTATGAGTTTTTTACTGGTAATTAATCCAAGCCCTAAACCCTGCTGCTCCATCTTTGATCGGTTAAATTGAGTGAAGGCTCCGATTTGATTTAGTGTTACTTCATTAAATCCTACACCATTGTCAATAACTGTAATATGAACATGAGAATCATCTAATTCTACCTCAATTATAACTTTATCTCCTTTATTAGAAAACTTGAAAGCATTGTCTACAATATTGGCAATAATGACCTCAAAATGAAAGGAACTTATTTTGATATTAAAAGGCTTAACATGTAACTCAATGTCCGACTCTCGATTAAATTTTTGAGCTATAATTTGACTTTGTTCTTCTAACTCTTGTTCTCCCGTTTCCGTAATTTCTTCTTTTAATGAAGCTTTCTTTTTGTCATTATTGAGTAGTAATTCAACCTCGGTATAATAAATAAACTTTTGAATA
>JBLHRR010000126.1:0-16900 GCA_047626155.1 Saprospiraceae bacterium
ATTAACGAAACGCTTTGCACTGGAGGAAATACTTTAATCAATGGGGTTCTTTTCGATGTCAATAATACATCAGACACCATTGTACTGACCGATGCTTCTTTCCATAATTGTGATTCTCTTGTTATTGTCAATATTGATTTTCATCCAGAAATCATCGTTCAGATAGACAGTTCTCTTTGCGAAGGACAGACCGTGGTCGTCAATAATACGACTTATAGTTTCAATCTACCTATGGGAACGGAAGTCATGAGCGGTTTCAACGGTTGCGACTCTACAGTAATGATCAACCTGATCTTTGGCGGAGCAGTCGTTAACGATTACGCCGACAGTATTTGCGAAGGAGAAACAGTCACCATTAATGGTACCATTTACGACAGCAACAATCCGATGGGTTCTGACACCTTTCCTAGTGGCAGCTTCACAGGTTGTGATTCTATTTTGAATATCGTAATCAGCTTCATTCCGTCTAGCTTTAACAATATAGACACGACCTTATGCACTGGAGCCGAATTGGTGATCAACAACATTACTTACAATGATATGAACCTCGGAGGAATGGATACTCTTTTCAACCAAAACTTCAGAGGTTGTGATTCCATTCTAACTATAAGTATTGCGTACTTCCCTGTAGCTCAACATACCATTGACACCATTTTATGCGATGGTGATGCTTTAGTTTGGAATGGGATAACTTACCCGCTGGATCAAAGCACCGTAAATGATGTGATCAGTGGAGGAAGTTATATCGGCTGCGATTCTACTGTTATTATTAATATCAGTCATTATGATCCGGCGGTCGAATCTATTACCGATATACTTTGTAACGGAGACGAATTAGAATTACATGGGATTATATTTAACGAAAGTAACCTAAGCGGAGACATCTTGTTAGAAGAAGAAAGCTTTCAGGGTTGCGACTCTACTATTTCTGTTTCTATTTCTTATTACCCGCTGGCTGATTCTTCTGAGACTTTGTCCATTTGCTTTGGGGATACCCTTCTTTGGAATGGGCAAATATTGACGATGACGGGGGAATATGACGAAACGCTTGAGGAACAAAGCTTCCACGGATGTGATAGTATTCTTATGCTAGATCTAACGGTATTGAGCCTCGCAGATTTGGGCCTTGCTAATGCAGGAGCAGATCAATTTAGTTGCGGAGAAACGCTGCCCCTTTCCTCCAACCAACCTTCAAACACTTCCGGATTATGGACGCTACTTGAAGGAGCGGCGGAGATCAGTGATGCTGATTCTAACCAACCAATATTGAGCAGCATGGGAGCGACGGACATTGTATTAAGTTGGTCCCTATCCTCAGACATTTGTCCAAACTATGATACCGACACCATCGTCATAATGTCTGGCGTCCTTCCCGATGCAGTTGACGATGACTATATTGGAGAACCTGGTATTTTAAATATCCCAATTAGTATTCTTGACAATGACAGCTACGATAATATACCAGATTGGTACTTCAATATTCTGGAAGAACCTGTCGGCGAGTTAGATGAGGAAGATAATGGCGTTTTCAATTATCTGGCTACTTCTGATTTATTGGGTTCTATAATTAGCTTCCAATATGAACTATGTAATGAAAATTGTCCGGAACCTTGTGATACGGCTACGGTTAACATTCAATTACAAAATGAAATTTTTCTCGACTTTCCGAATACCATTACAGCCAATGGAGATGGCCTCAATGATTTCTTTGTTGTCCCGGACATTGCCGATCAACCGGGTCAATTCAGCAAACAAGAGCTGATCGTTTTCAATCGCTGGGGAGATGTGGTTTATTCTGCCAAGCCCTATCTTAACGACTGGGGGGGCGCCAATAAAAACGGGAACGAACTACCTCAGGGTACTTACTACTATGTGCTCCGTTTGGATATTGGAGCTGGTATTATTTATCGGGGAGATATTACGATTTTGAAGTAGAGAGGGAGTAACCGCTACGGCGCTACGAAGACGCTACGTTTCCCTCAATACAACAAGTCAATATCATAAAAAAATGCTTGGTCGTTTCATGTAAACGACTAAGCATTTTTTTATAAATCCATTAGGATATATTCTCATTTCCTTTTTTAAGAATGGATTTACTCCTTCACAAAATCCAGAGAAACCGCGTTAATACAATACCGCAATCCCGTAGGCTCTGGACCGTCATCAAAAACGTGACCGAGGTGACCATCACAACGAGCGCAAAGCACTTCGACCCTGCTCCAACCATATTTAGTATCAGATTCTTCTGCCACGTTGGTTTCGTTAACAGGCTTGTAATAACTCGGCCATCCTGTTCCAGAATCGAATTTGGTATCAGAACTAAAAAGGGGTAATTCGCAAGCTGCGCAAACATAGGTTCCTTTTCCTTTGCTCTTCAGCAGATCTCCAGTGAAAGCCCGCTCCGTTCCTTTTTCCCGAAGGATATGGAATTCATCGGCAGTGAGTTCGGCTTTCCATTCTTCTGCAGTTTTGATTATTTTTTTAATGGTATCATTTGCCATTTGATTGTTAGAATCGAGTGTAGCTGAACCTTCACCTTTTGCAACCTTGCTGTCTGCTGATGCTTTTTGTGTGGTGCAGCTTAGAGGTAAAAATAGTAAGCTGGCGAATAGGATGATTTGATACATGTTATATTGGTTTTATTTTTTTTGTAAAATCTAAACTATAAACGTCCGGCGGCTCTCCACTGTTATTATTTATAGTGTCGCCTTCCCAACCTTTTAGTAGCATCATCTTTTAGCTCTTTATTTCTTTCGCTTTTTGGGTGCCTGCCAATCCTCCTGCTCCGCATAATTAACGATGTTTTTCATAAAATTCATAATGGAGAGAAAAACCAGATAGCCAAAAGTAAGTACCGTAAAAATAACTTTATAAGGGCCTGCTTCATTGATGGATTCGCCAGATAGAAAGTAGGCCGCCAAGGCAGAGATTCCGACCATCGCCGCAAAGCTCAGCATCGATTGTAGCCAATATTTGTTGATGTTCTTAGTAGACAAACTGAAGATGCTATTAAACACTGCATAAAATAACATCGCCGTGCCGATGATTTGCCAATAAAAGCCCGCACTAACCGTGGTGACTCCTGAGGAATTGACTATTTTTGCCAGTAGCATTATGGCGATATTTATAGCAAGTACAAAGGCTCCTTGTAAAAAAGGATTATACGCTTTGTCGTAGAGTGAGGTGTTGGTTCCGATCATAAGTATAGTAATAATATAATAGTGCAATAGTTCACTGATTCTTTTGAATAATTAAACTCTCTTAGTAACAACAAAAAATTAACTTCAGAATCTGCCCTGCAATTTTATGACCGTAACGACCACAGGGAGAGTAGTTTGTGAAATTGCAGGGCATGTAGTAGGTTCTGAAATTATTTTTTGTGTAATAGAGTTTATTCCAAAATAATTTGCATGTTCTCAAATGATGTTTTTATCCAGCACTTCAGCATAAACTCTAATATTTACTGACAAGAACTAACGAATATAAGAATATGATTCGAATACACCTCTTTATATATTTACTTCTTTTATCTACCTCCTCATTCGCACAATCTCTGGAGATATGGGAAATACAAAGTAACACCACCTTAAGCCCCTATGCTAATTCGCAGGTTACTTCAAACGAAAACGTAGTAACCGCAGTTGGGTCCGATCGGTTTTTCATTCAATGTCCTACCGATCGTTCTGACAACAATCCTTTGACTTCCGATGGCATGATGGTTTATACCGGCAATAATACGCCACAGGTTTCGGTTGGTGATCTCGTTGATGTTTCGGGATTGGTTATAGAATATCAAGCACTGACGGAATTCACTAATCAGGGATTGGACTATGAGATAGTTGGTACTGCCACACTTCCTGAGTCTGTTTTACTTAACAATAATTTTCCGTCTACTATTCCTCAAGCCGTTGCAGAGCTGGAACGAGTGGAGGGAATGTTGGTTCATTTTGAAAATGGAATAACCAATTCGCCAACTAATAATAATGGACAAACCTATGTTACGCTCAACGGAACGCGCGCTTTCCGAGAAGCAGGAATTCCGTTTCCAGGTACCACCGGGCTTCCTGTTTGGGATGGCAACCCCGAGATTTTCCAAATGGACATTCGGCGCCTGACTAATGACTCTCCAGACTGGTATAGCGGAACAACCGTATCTGCTGAAGGAGTCATGAGTTTCTCGGATCCCTCCTATGTTTTTTACCCAACCACTTATTCGTATGAACCCAATGTGCTGGAACAGGCCGTGCGTCCAAAAGAAGACAATGAGGTTAGTGTTGGCTGTATCAATGTATACGTCCTTGATGCAGATGAATTTGGCTACGACATCCGAATCAGCAAATTGGCAAAATATATTATGGAAGCAATGCATGCACCAGACATCATTGCTTTTCAGGAAGTAGAACGCATTCAAGTACTGGAAGATTTAATCGAACGAATTGAAGAACTATTTCCACAACAATCTAATTACACGCCCTATCTCTTTGGTGGAACTTCCAGCAATTTCTCTATAGAAAATGGATACCTTGTCAATGATAAACTGACTGATGTTAGCGTTACTCAGCTTGGTGTCAATGAGCAACTTAGCACAGGTGGAACGCTTCACGACCGTCCCCCTCTTTTACTTCAGGCAAGTTTTGCAACCATTCCTCCGACACCTGTTAGTGTATTGAATATCCACCTTCGGTCCTTAAATGGCATCACAGGAAGCAATGAAGATTATGTTCGTCTGAAAAGGCATGAAGCGGCGGTCTCTGTGGCACAAATGGTACAAAGCCGTCAGGATGACAACCTCATCGTTGTTGGAGACTATAACGCTTTTAATTTCTCAGATGGCTACGTAGATGTTTTTGGACAAATATCCGGCTTAGCTTCTGCTGGAGCGGAATACCTCATTCAGGATATTGTTGATCCTCCACTCCTTTATCAAAATGAACTACTCGCCGAGGAAGAACAATACTCTTACGTTTTCAGAGGAAATGCCCAAACGCTGGATCATTGCCTGAGCACTCAATTGAATGGCATATCCGTTACCGGAATGGAATATGTCCGAGGCAACTCAGATCATCCAGAAGGTTTAGTTAATAGTGAATCTGCATACGGCGTATCTGACCATGATGGTTTTGTATTATTTTTGAGAACGGATTTAATGATTAATGCGACAAGTCCATTGGCAGTAAATTTCTCTGATTTTGTTTATCCGAATCCTTTTGAGAATGGAGATGTGATTTCCTTTGACTTGGAAAAGGCGGAGGAATTTTCACTACGTTTATATTCGTTAGATGGACACTTGATCTCTCAGCAAGACTTAGGATTGTTAGGAGCAGGACCTCATACAATTACTCCTGATTTTGGAGATCGCAATGGGATGTATGTTTTGCGATTGGTGGGGAAGGAGTCGGAGAAGAGTGGTTTTGTGTTTTTTCCTTAACTGATGCGAATAGGTACGTAAAAACGGTTACTAAACCTCGAGGTTTAGTAACCGTTTTTACGTTTTTCTCCGCTTGCCTCCAGGGTATAAAAAAGGGTTCTCACCTGTTTACTTGGTCTATTTGAAGCAATTGAAAGACTATTGTTATTTTTTTTTCAAATAAGTTAAGCCGAGCCATTGCCATACTTACCTCCAGCTCCTAAAGGAGAGCATCCGCCCGCTCAGTAGATCCATTAAATATTGTTGGAAAATCTGATCATTTCTCTCCCGACGGCATTTATTTTGAGATAACCATTAGAGGTTATTCGGTTTCGGGTCTTCGGTGTTCGGTTTCCGGCCGACCATGCCATTCTATTTGGAATAACCTCTATTAAGCTAAAAGGAAAGGTTGTTAGTAGCGAGAAAGTTAAACCACCACATCCCCATACAAATCAAAATCCTCTGCACCAGTAATCTTCACCATCGCAAAGTCTCCGATTCGGACGTATTGATTTTCGGCAGCCACTAGTACTTCATTGTCGACTTCCGGAGAGTCACTTTCTGTACGACCGACAAAATATTCTCCTTCCTTTCTATCAAAAAGCACCTTGAGTGTTTGTCCAATTTTTTCTTCGTTTTTTTCAAAAGATATCTCCCGTTGAATATCCATAATACGATTGGCGCGTTCTGCTTTTACTTCAGCAGGGATATCATCTTCCAAAGTGTGGGCGCGGGTATCTTCTTCATGTGAATATTGAAAAACCCCTACCCTTTCAAAACGCATATCTTCTACGAAATCACAAAGCTCCTGGAATTCTTCTTCTGTCTCTCCTGGGAAACCGACTAGCAAAGTTGTTCGGATAGCAATACCGGGGATCCGCTCCCTAGCTTCATTACAAAGGACGCGAGTTTCCTTCTGCGTAATTTGACGACGCATTCTTTCCAAGACGGAATCACTGGCATGTTGCAAAGGCATGTCGAGGTAATTACAGACATTAGGATGCTTCTTCATCGCATCGAAAATTTCCATCGGAAATTTGGAAGGATAAGCATAATGTAGGCGAATCCATTCGATCCCTTCTACACCTGCTAGAGCTTCCAACAATTGGGGAAGGGCGCGTTCTTTATAAAGATCAAGACCATAATAGGTCAGCTCCTGAGCGATGAGCATGATTTCCTTAACACCAAGTCGGGCAAGGTTCTTTGCTTCCGTTACCAAAGCTTCTATAGATTTGGAAATGTGTTTTCCGCGCATAAGAGGAATCGCACAGAAGGAGCAAGTCCGGTTACAACCTTCGCTAATTTTTACATAAGCGAAATGCTGAGGCGTAGTCGTAAACCGTTCACCGATGAGTTCGTGTTTGTAGTCAGCTTCCAATTTTGCCAATAAGGCAGGCATTTCTAAGGTACCAAAAAAGGCGTCTACCTCTGGAATCTCCGCCTCCAGGTTGTCTTTATAACGCTGAGAGAGACAGCCGGTGACATAGAGTTTATCAATCCCGCCTTGTTTTTTCACTTCCGCATATTGCAGAATCGTATTGACAGATTCTTCCTTTGCCAAATCAATGAATCCGCAGGTATTTACAATAATGATATTGGCGTCTTCTTCTTCACTTTCGTGACTGACCTCGTAGTCATTACCCTTTAATTGTGTAATGAGGTCTTCCGAATCCACTAGATTCTTGGAACAACCGAGTGTAATCACGTTTACTTTATCCTTTCTAAGTGTCTTTGTCTTCAATGTATTCTGCTTTTGGACGTCCCTAAATAAGGCGTATCCTTTTGGAAAATTTGATTGCGAACACAAAAGTACGGAATTGATGCTTAGAATCAATAAAAGAATAAGTTATAACCTTTGACGAATTCTTTTGTCAACTACTCTTCCTTGCTAAAATACTCATTATGCTAAGGCATTAATCCAATTTCAGCGCCTTGATTAGCCACAAAAGAATAATCTCAAACATTTATAACTTATTTTTTAATTGATCCTTAGCTTTAACAGTCCAACTAAAAATAATACCTATGTTTGATCGTTGCTTTTAGATGCGGTTCCTAAAAGCGATAGCTAATAAATAGCTAATCGCACTTTGATTTCGTATAGAAAAATCAGCGCTTTGTAAAAACCACCATACGAAATTCAGTTTCCTGAAAGGAAATCTAAAACTAACAGTAAATGAAAAAATTTGTCTTTCTATTTTCCCTATCTCTTTGTTTAGCTACTGGCCTATCTGCTCAATACGGCATTTCCGTTGGCTATAAAGTAATGAATGCCTCTAACTGGGAAAACCTAATCAACAACTATAACGCTACTAACCCAAATGAAGGGATTGCCCCCTTGCGGTCAGGAACCGCCTTTGGAGTGGATCGTTGGTTTAGGTTAAAGGATTACAGAGTAGAATTTACGCCTCAATTAATGTACTCCCGCTTTGTGCTAAACTGGACTGATTTGCAAAGCACTAACTTTGACATGACGGCGAATAGTTACAGCCTTCTATTCAATACCAGCTTTTATGCACTCGACATAGAGGGCGATTGTAATTGCCCGACTTTCTCTAAGGATGGGAATTTCTTCAGTAAAGGTTTCTTCTTTCAGATTTCACCAGAGGTATTTTACATGCACAATCGCTTCAAGCAAGACGACGAAAAGGCCCGATCCAACGAGTTCGGATTGGGAATTGGGATCGGTGCAGGGCTTGATATCGGGCTCTCTGATTTCATGACGCTCACGCCTTTGTTCCGCTACAGCTACTATCCGAATGTGGAATGGAAGGATCTGAATGTCTTATTGTCAGGAGATGTGACGCCGAGTCCGGAATCTGCGGATAAGAATAAGACGGATATGTTGCAGTTTTTCTTTGGGGTACGGCTTGGGTTCCGGTTTGATGAGTTGAATAAGTATGGGTATCGATAGGAAGGGGTAACCGCAACGGCGCTACGATGGCGCTACGTTTTTCTTTTAGTGGAGGGTGTCTTCTCGCTATGATTATTACTACCTTTTTCTTTTTTCAAATACTCTTTTGATTTTACCGAAGAGATTTAGCTTTGAATTTAATTTTTTCGTCACTTTTGGATTTAAAATTTTCATCACTTCTTCCTCTACTTTTGCTCTAACAAGGTCGTCGTCAATCCTCTTTATTCGATACAATGAATTCCGATTAAAACCATCCTCTAAATATGGGTCTAAGCCATTACTCAATAGGTAGTTCAACCTAACTGTGAATATTTCAGTCTTTTCGTTTTTTGAAATTGCTTTCGCTAAATCCCCTATCGTTTCATAGAAGAGCGATGATTGAGCGACCTTCTCGTTTATGTTAAACCCTTGTTGAATCAGCTTATCCGTTAAATCAAACCTATCTTTCTTCAGTGCTTCTTTAAAAGGAGTGAACTTATATTCTGGAGTTTGTTCGATGAAATATGCTGTTAAATTTTCACGCTCTTTCATTATAGACAATTCTAAAATTCGAGATATAAGAGGCTCTTTAGTAACTAATCCATTATTTAGAAATTGAATTAATTCTTCATCTCGTTTGCGATGGAATAACCCAAAAGGATAATAGCAATTTAAGTCTTTTTGCCAAGGTTTTAGTTTCCCATATTTCGGATGAGGATTCCAGATTTTTAATTCTATATTTCTATATTCTTCCGTATTTTTCTCTTGCTCTTTCTTAGGATCAACTCCCTTATGATTATAAATCTTATCATATTCTAATTCTCCCCCATGTTCTAAAATTACATCTTTGTATCCTCCTATTACTATTCCATGTTCGTGGTCAAGGCATGACTCGCAATTGAATGTATAATAAGCAGAGCCCTCTTTTTCTATTTTATTAATACTTACACTCCATATGCTTAGTAACTTACTCAGGTCGCCTATTTCATTAAGCTGTGGATAGCAATCTGGGTATTCACTTTCCCACATGAATGTCTTGTAGTGCGGATAAATTGTATTCTTGCAATAGTCAAGTAAGCTAGATAGAATAGCCTTTTGATTATTTGAATCCATCAACCAATTTATCGTATTGATTTGATATTCTTCTGGATCAGGATTCTCGTTGAACTCATCTTGAATTCCAATTTCAAATAGAGGTTGGTTGGCCTTTTCTAAATCGCTTTGAGACCTTTTATTATTAAGCAATAAAAATTCTTCCAATTTAAGATTAACGACCCATTCACCATTAAATTCAAACATTTCTAATTTCTTTTAATTGTAATTAAAAAGCCGAAACGATCCAGAAAGCACATTATCATTTACTACACCCCTTCAACGCTTCCCAACCGAGCACACCAACACAAACCGAGATATTCAAGGAATGCTTTGTTCCAAACTGCGGAATTTCTATACAGGCATCTAGTAATGGTAGTATTTCTTCACCTAATCCTTCCACTTCATTTCCAAATACCAATGCGTAAGACTTTTGTTTTTCAAAATTGAAATCCAATAGAGAAACGCTTTCATCAGTTTGCTCTACACCGATAATCTGGTAACCTTCTGCTTTTAGTTTATTAATGGAATCGCTTGTCTTTTCGAAATGAGTCCAGGGCATCGCTTCTGTTGCTCCGATGGCTGTTTTGAGGATTTCGCGATGTGGTGGAGTGGCGGTAATTCCGCAGAGATGTAATTCCGAGAAAGCGAAAGCATCAGCGGTGCGAAAAGCGGAACCGACGTTGAGGGCAGAGCGGATGTTGTCCAATATTATAACAACCGGATTACGTTTCGTTTCTTTGAAAGCGGAGGGGCTTAGGCGGTTGAGTTCTTTTAGACTTTTCTTTTTCATGTTTATTAGTCAAGCGTGATGGTAGGGGATTTGGATCTAGATAATCTGCAATATTTTATTTCTTATTAGATTAAAGTTTCCACATTTTTCGTAATCTATTTTTCTCTCTTATCATTTTCGTTCCTACTAAAGTTTCCCATAGAAATAGTCCTGATATTTTTTCAACTTTAGAAGTCTTCACTAAAAAATCCTCTAATTCTTTGTCAGTAGGCTCATTAGGAATTATAAAAGACCACATATTAATTGTTCCTGTGTTATTTTCTGCCAGAATTGATTTGAAAAATGCATGAGGGATCGGTAGCGTAACATCAATCTTTTCACTTGAATCTCCAATCATTTTCACTTCTTTATCAAAATAAAACAAAGGGCCTGATATTACATAGGTCTCAAATACTTTTTTTTGACGATCCAGTTTCCTCACAGCTTCTTCTAGAGATTTCCAAATACCCCTATTAAATCTGGGCTTTTGAGGAGACATGTTGGAAAGTAAAAAAGTCTCGCTGTTTTGAAGGTTAGTTTCCCTTTTATTTGCGCTTGACACAAGGTGACCTCTATCATATTTTGAGCCTTTATAAACATCTAGGTCTGCTCTAAATTCTTCAGGAACTCTGTAATCAGCTCGAAAATTGTCTTGCCGTACTACTTCGGTTTCATCAGCATCTACTATTTCTAAAGCCCATTTTGCTTGTCTAAAATAGTATGAATAACCTAAGACATAATGCCTGTTATATAAAATTTGATCCGCCTCTGGCAAACCATACCTTGTCTCTCCTTTAAAATTTGATTGGGTATTCATTTTCATTTATTTTTTCGGAATTATTAACTTTATAAACGTTCGTAAAGAAATAGTAAGTTACTATACACTTTTTGCCCACGCAACCCCCAAACCCCTAAAGGGGAGCCGCCGCCCGTGGGCATAGTGGCTAAAGGAAAGTTTGTTTTTAAAAAGTGTACAGTAGTTTAAAATAAACATAAATAATCTTATTCTATCTCCGTTCCTATTTAAGCATGCTAGCATAAATACTACGGCTTTCTATAAGTCATTCCTTCCCCAACTAACTCACCTCCGCTCCCTCTCATATAAAATTACACAAATATTAAAACGCTCCAATTGTTTTTTAACCTTCCAATTCTGGCTCAGCTCATCTATTGCCTCATCCGAAAAATCATTGTAAATATTAGAATATAGAATATAGTCCTGAGTTTTGAGGTCGAACAGGGGGAACGTCCCGATTCCTGGCTTTAAGTCTATGTATTTCAGATCTGTATTATTGGGGAAATCGGTACCGATTTTTTCCAGCGGGATTTTTTCTTTAGCGATGTAGTCGAGCATTTGTTGACGGAGATCATAGTAGGGCCAGTGTCCCAACGTACTGTCCCAACCCTGAGCAATCTTTTGAGGATAGACCCAGGCATTCCCGGTAAAGAGACTCAGGACTAGGATGGCGGCCAATGCTTTTTGCCAAAGCTGTTTTTTTATTGTTTGTAACAAAACAAATACAACTGCAAAATTCATCAGGGTCGTAATCGGTAATAAGTAGCGATGCGCCGTCAGGTGTTTATGGATAATTAAAGATGGCGTTAAAATCAGCACGGCTAAGGTCAGCAGCAATAACAATTCTTTTGCTTTTTGATTTTTTAGACCATTTTTATAAAAATAGAAACCGCCTCCTATAGACAACAACAGACATATGGAAATCCGCCCAAAATCAAGTAAGCGCCAAATGATAAGGCCGATATTCCTTAAAGCGCCCATCAGTCCGACTTTTTCGAAGGCAGGAGCCCAGGAAGAATTTTCGTGGTAGCCAATCCATCCGGCATATTGGTAATGAGCAACTAAGAAAGTGAGACCGAACAAACCAGAAGGAATGTAGGGAGCAACTTTTTGCAAAAATACCTTTATCGAAATGGTTTTAAAATCAAGGTCTCTGCATAAATCAAAAAGAAACAAGACTACGACCAACATCATCCCGCGCATACTCACGGCCGCTAATAGCAGGGCTGCCACTACTTTCCATGCTGAATGCTTTCTTAATATCGCATAGATCCCTAAGAGGAAGGCAAACAAAACCGGCACATCTGGGCTCACTAAAACGGCCTGCCCTAAGATAAAAGGATCGACTGCTATCAATAACAGTAATATTACATATCCCATTTCTTCAAAGAAGTAGTTTGCTATTTTAGCAGACAGGAAAATGATTCCCAGTAAGAATGGCAGCATCGCCATATGTCCAACCCATAGCTCCTGTCCAAAAATTTTCCAAAGGGCCGCTAGGCTCATTCCGAAAAAAGGAGGATGACCACTATCTATGACTTCGGGAAGGAAAAAGAATTGGAAGTTGTTTTCATAGTACCAAAAGGCATGTTTGGAAGCCAATTGTACCGTGTCCCAAAAGAAGGGATGGTCTTTTGCTTGCCAAGTGAGAAAGACAAACCAAAGAGCCGTTAAGAGCAGAACCGGGTATTTACTTTTATTTTTTAGCAGAGGACTGGATTTTGAGAGCAGTGACTCAGAGGAATTCGAAAATCGAAATCCTCTGAGCTGCTTATAGATAGACTATTGAACTACTTCAATGATGCCCTCCGTTTTTTTTTGTGCCTGATGATATTTTGCGCAAGCATCTACAAAAGAAACAAACAAAGGATGTGGTACTTCCACCGTACTCTTCAACTCTGGATGGAATTGTACGGCTACAAACCAAGGATGATTATCCATTTCTACGACTTCTATCAATCCGGTTTGGGTATTCACACCTGTGGCTTTCAAGCCTGCAGCTTCGATGACTGCTTTATATTCGTTGTTAAACTCATAACGATGACGGTGACGTTCGCTGATCTTGGTATGGCCATAAGCTTTTGCGGCAAGCGAACCTTTTTCCAGCGTACAATCATAAGCACCTAATCGCATTGTACCTCCTTTTTGGGAAATACTGATTTGATCCGGCATCAGGTAAATGACTTTATTCTTGCTTTTAGGGCTTACCTCTTCTGAAGAAGCATCTTCTAATTTTAATACATTTTGAGAAAACTCAACTACAGCACATTGCATCCCCAGGCAGATTCCAAAAAACGGAATTTTATTTTCCCGTACGTACTTGATGGACTTAAGTTTACCACTGATTCCTCTTTCTCCAAAACCAGGAGCGACCAAAATACCATCAAGCCCTTTCAGTCTTTTAGCAATAGCGGCTTCAGTGGTTTCTAATTCCTCAGAGTGAATCGCATCAACAATCACTTTAGAGCCATTGACGGCACCTGCATGAATGAAAGATTCATAAATGGATTTATAAGCATCCTGTAATTCGTTGTACTTTCCGATAAGGCCAATGCGCACTTCTCGTTTTGGTGACTTCAATTGCTTTAAGAAGGACTTCCATTTCTTAAGGTTTGGTTCCTGCCTATCTGTCAATCGAAGTTTATTGATGACGGTGGCGTCTAATTTTTCCTTGTACATTAGAATCGGCACATCATAGATGGTCTCTGCATCGATGGCTTCGATGACGGAGCTTACTTCTACGTTGCAGAAAAGAGCCAACTTTCGGCGGATATCCATGTTCAGCGGATACTCCGTTCTACAAACCAAAATATCAGGTTGGATACCACTGGTCATTAGTTCTTTCACGGAGTGCTGCGTAGGTTTTGTTTTTAATTCTTTTGCGGCCTTTAAGTAAGGTACCAGTGTAAGGTGGATCACCATACAATTATCACGACCTAATTCCCAACGCAATTGACGCAAAGCCTCCAAGTAAGGTAGCGATTCAATGTCTCCTACCGTTCCTCCAATTTCAGTGATAACGATATCGTACTCATTAGTAGATCCAAGAAGTTGTGCTCGTCTTTTGATTTCCTGCGTTACATGAGGAATGACCTGAACAGTTTTGCCGAGGTAATCACCACGTCGTTCATTTTCTATTACCGTTTGGTAAATGAGACCGGTCGTCACGTTATTCGCCTGCGAGGTAGGACTATTTAGGAAGCGCTCGTAGTGCCCCAGATCGAGATCTGTTTCTGCACCGTCCTCTGTTACATAGCATTCGCCATGCTCATAAGGGTTTAGTGTGCCGGGATCGACATTCAAATAAGGGTCAAACTTTTGGATGGTTACTTTGTAGCCACGTGCCTGAAGCAATTTGGCAAGAGAAGCTGAAATGATGCCTTTCCCCAATGAAGAGGTGACACCGCCCGTAACGAAGATGTATTTTGTCATAAAAAATATTAATTAAAATGGCCCAGAGGGGTTTTTACACTACGGGATGCAAAGTTAGGGATTAAATTTCTCTTTTGGAAACAATTAGGTATGGACTTTTCAGGAATTGGGCTTTAGTCTTTAATACCAACTGTTGGCGACTAGCTACTGGCTCTGTAGGCCTCAGAAACTTGTATTAAAGAATGACCATTATTAAAGATGACAAGATAAAGATGATGAGGTAATAAGCTTAACCCAAAAGCAACACATATGAAATAAGCGATATGTAGCATCGTTACTGGGTTATCGGGAATCGAATTGGTATAGTCCTTGCAAAATGATAAAGCATATCGAGTATATTAGTCCCCTACTGAGATATAATATTAATCCGCACCAAATTGAAGCAAGGTCCATAAGGACCAACAGCCAGGTTTAGAATCGCTATCTATATTACACACAATAGTAGCAGATATACTAACCATGCACTATTTCAACCATTTTCAGTAACAGTTTTATACCTACAGGCTGTATCGAAAGATACAGCCTTACTTTTTTTTAGGGGTACTTTAAAAAAGTTCCTACCCTTAATCTTGTATATAGCTTCAGCATATCTTCTATGCTAATACTTATTCCCCTCCTTTCCAGTCTTTAAGACATAACATTTTATTTACATCAATTTTATACTGGCTTTCATGCATTGCCCGGCGTGGGTATTCTGGCTTATCTTTGTGTTATCAATAGCGAGAAAAACACTTACATACTTCCCACATAAAACGCTCACTCCTCTTACGAGCCTCGCTAAAGACCTCCACCACAACTTCCCCCGACAAAAAACAAGAACGACTAAGTCCTCCTTTCTTTGTAAACATTTCCCTCTTCATTCCCTCCACGATAACGAATCTTACATTTTTTACCACTTACAGTTTTTTACCACTTACAATTTACATCCCTCCTTTTACAATTTTTCAGAATCACCAAAACTACAATCTCATGCAATCAACAAACAAACTTTCTCAGATCATCCTCCTGATTACTTTTTGCTTGTTTACATTCTCTTCTTTCGCAGCTATTGCACCAAAATTCAACAACTCTAAAGCTAGCATTGCCCGCATCGTAAATTCTTCTTGCCCTAAGAGTGAGAATTCTTGCGAAGGTAGCTGTACTTGGTCTGATGGTAGTTCTTACGAAGGTAAATTTATGAATGGATTGCCAAACGGATATGGTGAGCAAAGCTGGCCTGATGGCAGCTACTACGAAGGAAATTTCGCTGAGGGTTTCCGCCATGGAAAAGGCGCCCAGTTATTAGACAACGGCGATCAGTATATCGGAACATTCAAAAGAGGCTTGATGAACGGGATGGGTACTTACATTTGGGCAAATGGAACGGTATATAAAGGCGAATACAAAAACGATAACCTAGAGGGATTCGGTAACATTACTTTTACAACAGGCGCCTCTTACGAAGGAAAATGGAAAAATGGAAAAGCACATGGTAAGGGTATCTTTAATACTGCAGGTGGCGCACGGTTCGTTGGGAAGTACAAAAAAGGAAAGCGTCACGGGAAAGGAATTATGAACTTCCCTAACGGTGCCATTCTTACCGGCAACTGGTACAACGGATTCTTAGTAAAAGAAGGATTATTCAAATTCAACGATGGTGACGGCTTTTGGGCCAACTGGAAATTAGCTAAGCAACAGGGTAAAGTAAAATACAACCGCGTTTCAAAAAGAAAATTCATCACGGTGAAGCAGAACAAATTGATGGAGCAACTTGGCAACACTGAAAGAGCAAACATGGCTACCGTTCACTACTTCACGGCTACTGAATTCATGTTCGACAAGCAATATGAAAAGGCTTTAAACGCTTTGAAAACTGCAGCTTCTTTACTGGATAAAAATGATGTGAGATATGATGCGATTCAGGTGGAAATATTGACTCTAAAGAACTTAATAAAGTAATCTGCAACTTCTACGGGACAAAACAAACAAAACTACGAACAACTTCAACGGGACAAAACAAACAAAACTACGAACAACTTCAACGGGACAGAACAAACAAAACTACGAACAACTTCAACGGGACAAAACAAACAAAACTACGAACAACTTCAACGGGACAAAACAAACAAAACTACGAACAACTTCTACGGGACAAAACAAACAAAACTACGAACAACTTCAACGGGACAAAACAAACAAAACTACGAACAAATTCTACGGGACAGAACAAACAAAACTACGAACAACTTCAACGGGACAAAACAAACAAAACTACGAACAACTTCAACGGGACAGAACAAACAAAACTACGAACAACTTCAACGGGACAGAACAAACAAAACTACGAACAACTTCAACGGGACAAAACAAACAAAACTACGAACAACTTCTACGGGACAAAACAAACAAAACTACGAACAACTTCTACGGGACAAAACAAACAAAACTACGAACAACTTCAACGGGACAAAACAAACAAAACTACGAACAAATTCAACGGGACAGAACAAACAAAACTACGAACAACTTCTA
>JBLHRR010000127.1:0-16775 GCA_047626155.1 Saprospiraceae bacterium
CCTGTTGACTTTGTAACTCGACTACCCCAAAATGACATTGGGCAATGTGCTTTAATGGAAATGCGAAAACGAAATGTAGGAACGGACCACATCGTTTATGGAGGCGACCGGCTAGGTATTTATTTTTTGGAAATAGGTGCAGTCAGTCGTGGGAGTAAAGTCGTTTATGATAGAGCACATTCTGCGATGTCTGAGATTCAGCCAGGAATGATTGATTGGGAAGAAGTTTTCAAAGATGCTGGATGGTTTCATTGGACAGGAATTACGCCCGCTATTTCGCAGGGGGCTGCAGATGCTTGCTTAGAAGCAATTCAAGTTGCCAATAAAATGGGTGTAACCGTTTCGACTGATTTGAATTACCGAAAAAAACTTTGGAAGTATGGAAAAGAACCTGGTGATGTCATGCCTGCTTTGGTGGCAGGTTGTGATGTGATTTTGGGAAATGAAGAAGATGCGGAAAAGCATTTTGGTTTACACCCTGAAGGGCTTGACGTTACCGCTGGTCATGAAGTGGATGCCAAATCCTATTTATCGGTTTTGCAACAACTAATGAAAATGTTTCCTCGGGCAAAGAAAGTGATTACAACTTTAAGAGGCTCCATTAGTGCTTCATACAATACTTGGTCAGGTGTCTTGTACGATGGTAAAACTTTGTATGAAGCACCAACCTATCAAATTACTCATATCGTTGATAGAGTAGGAGGTGGGGATAGTTTTATGGGCGGTTTGATTTATGGTTTGTTGCAATATCCTGATGATGACCAAAATGCATTGAATTTTGCAGTCGCTGCTTCTTGTTTGAAACATACGATTTATGGTGATGCGAATTTGGCGACTGTGGAAGAAGTGGAGAAATTGATGGGTGGCGATGCTAGTGGGCGGGTCGCAAGATAATTGATAATTAGCTTAACAAAGCAGTTTAGCGTGGGGTAACCGCAACGGCGCAAAGGAGCGCAACGAAACATAATTCTTAATTCTTAATTCTCAATTTTTAATTTTTAATTAAAAAATATGGCTAGATTTTCCAGATTACAAGTTGCAAACGTCATGCATCAAACCGGCATGGTGCCATTATTCTATCATGCAGATGTAGAGATTGCTAAACAAGTTTTAAAGGCTTGTTACGACGGCGGAGCCAGGTTGTTAGAGTTCACCAACCGTGGCGATTATGCGCATGAGGTATTTCGCGAGTTAAATAAATTTTGCGAAAAGGAATTGCCTGAAATGATATTGGGCGTAGGTTCGGTTACCGATGGAGGAGCCGCTAGTTTATATTTACAATTGGGTGCCAACTTCGTAGTAACGCCCGTATTCAGAGAAGACATTGCTATAGTCTGTAATCGGAAAAAAGTACTATGGTCTCCAGGATGTGGTAGTCTAACAGAGATTGCACGTGCAGAAGAAATGGGTTGTGAAATTGTGAAATTATTTCCAGGAAGCATTTATGGTCCCGGTTTTATAAAAGCCATCAGAGGCCCACAGCCCTGGACTAATGTTATGCCGACCGGAGGAGTCTCTCCTGATTATGAAAACCTAAAAGGCTGGTTTGATGCAGGAGCTTTCTGTGTTGGAATGGGTTCTAAGTTGATGGTGAAGGATGGAAATGGAAATTATGATTTGGGGGCAATTGAAAAATTGACAAAAGAAAGTTTAGCTACCATTAAAGAACTTAGAAAGTAAGTATGTAAAGATTTATTTTATTCCTTCTTGTTTTTGTTTTGACGCAAGGTCTTCATGTTCAATTAATATTAAAATAGGGGATAGGGGTACTTCCATGTCGCCTTGTAATATGACGGTTGCTAATAATCTATTTGAAAAATGTAATGGGGAAGTGGAAGTGATTTCTAGCAAAACGAACTTTAATGAATTTAGAAATAATGTTTTTTACAAATGCGAAGGATATTTAGTTACCCGACAAGGAAAAATTCTATCTTAGCAACAACAAAAGATTGTCAAACCCGCTCGTGTCAATCAGGTGATTTATTTTTTGTGGAAAACTTACACAATGAATCAAGCTCAAATTCAAACGCACATTTATGGAAAATGAAAATTACAAAGCATATTGGAAAACCAATCTTAAATACCTAGCAATCCTATTATCGATATGGTTTGTGGTATCATTTGGATTTGGAATTATCTTGGTCGATGAATTAAACTCGATCCGAATGGGAGGTTTCAAACTAGGATTTTGGTTTGCACAACAAGGATCGATATACGTATTTGTAATACTGATTTTTGTATACATCGGATTGATGAATAGACTGGATAAAAAACACAACTTAAACGATTAGAAATATGGAACTGCAAACATGGACATGGATTCTGGTCGGAATCACTTTCACTTTATATATAGGAATTGCGATCTGGTCTAGAGCTGGATCAACTAAAGAATTTTACGTTGCTGGAGGAGGCGTTTCTCCGTTGGCAAATGGATTGGCTACCGCAGCAGATTGGATGTCGGCAGCCTCCTTTATCTCTATGGCGGGAATCATTTCATTTAATGGATATGATGGATCTGTGTATCTGATGGGCTGGACCGGAGGCTATGTTTTATTAGCCTTATTGTTAGCTCCCTATCTGCGAAAGTTTGGAAAATTTACCGTCCCTGATTTTATTGGAGACCGATACTATTCTAATGTCGCAAGGAGTGTGGCGGTGTTTTGTGCATTGTTGGTATCCTTTACTTATGTGGCGGGTCAAATGCGAGGTGTAGGACTAGTGTTTTCTCGTTTCTTAGAAGTTGACATTAATACTGGAGTAATTATAGGAATGATAATCGTGCTGTTCTACGCCGTATTAGGAGGCATGAAAGGAATAACCTATACACAAGTTGCTCAATATTGTGTTTTGATTTTCGCCTTTATGATACCGGCAATATTTATCTCTATTCAGATGACTGGAAATCCGATTCCTCAATTAGGCTTTGGTGGTATTGATGAAAACGGAGTATATCTTTTGGATAAATTAGATGGACTTCATCGAGAACTAGGCTTCGCAGAATATACTTCCGGTAGTAAATCAAAACTTGATATTTTCTTTATCACCGCCGCACTCATGGCTGGAACTGCTGGATTGCCGCACGTTATCGTTCGTTTTTTTACGGTGGCGAAAGTATCTGATGCACGTAAATCTGCAGGCTGGGCTTTGCTATTTATTGCAATATTATATACCACCGCACCGGCCATCTCCGTCTTTGCTAGAACGAATTTGATTGAATCCATTAGTAACAAAAAATATTCTGAATTGCCAGAATGGTATAGCACCTGGGAAGAAACAGGACTCATCTCTTTTGAGGATAAAAATGGCGATGGGCGAGTACAATATGTTGGCGATGCAAAATTGAATGAGTTGACAGTAGATAAGGATATAATGGTGCTAGCCAATCCTGAAATTGCCAAATTACCGAATTGGGTGATTGCGCTTGTTGCAGCGGGCGCATTAGCGGCGGCACTGTCCACCGCGGCTGGATTGTTATTAGTAATTTCTGCTTCCGTAGCTCATGATTTAATTAAAAAAATGATCAATCCCGATATCTCGGAAAAAGGAGAGTTAATTGCAGCGAGGTTATCAGCGGTAGTCGCGGTTTGTGTTGCAGGCTACTTTGGAATTAATCCACCTGATTTCGTAGCGGCCACGGTTGCTCTTGCTTTTGGTTTGGCAGCGGCCTCCTTTTTCCCCGCCATCGTCATGGGGATTTTTAGTAAAAGGATAAACAAAGAAGGGGCAATCGCTGGAATGGTCGTCGGGATTTTATTGATGCTATTTTACATGATGAAATTTAAGTTTGATTGGTTTGGAGGCGGAACAAAAGAAGACTGGTGGTTTGGAATATCGCCAGAAGGATTTGGAACCGTTGCTATGATCGTCAATTTTGTGATCACGATTGTGGTCTCTAAGTTTACGCCAGCTCCTCCGCGGGAAGTACAGGAAATAGTGGAGAATATTCGAATTCCGAGTGGGGCTTCTGAGGCGCATGCTCATTATATGGGTTTATGATATAGTCGAAGATGGTTTAATAAAAAATAAGAAAGAATTTATTTCATTTGAAGATTTTGGATTAGATGGAATGCGTTGTGACGAAAATGGGAATCTATATGTATGCCGATTTGGAAAAGGAACCGTTGCTGTAATATCTCCAGAGGGGGTATTGTTGAAAGAAATAAACCTGAAAGGTGAGAAGCCGACGAATATTACGTTTAGTAATGATTATGGTAAGTGTTATGTGACGGTTGCGGATAGAGGCTGTGTGGAGGTTGTGGAGCTGTGATTGAAAATAATAAACAGAAAAACATGGATAATAATCTTAGCAAACATTCTAGGAAAGCTTTTAGGTACTCATTGATTTCAATAATCTTATTTGTCTCAATTGTTTTCTGGCTGGTTATATCAATGGAAAAACTTAAGCTCGGCAGTTCAATTGGTGGAGGAGTCTCAGGGGTGATAGGGATATTTTTTTTCATATTCAACTACAAAGGATTAACAAACACCTATAAAGGTTTTAAGAATGATGAATCGTTTAGCTTAATAGCAAAAATAGTTGTCTGTGGGAATGTATTGTTATCAATTTTCCCATTGGCTTTGATTTTATTAGTTACTTTTGGGTTATTGGGAGTAGATACTTTTGAATACTTTGCTCCAAATGTAAAATAAATAGAAATAATAAAAACTTTAGAATGAAGAAAATAATAATTCTACTTTTTTTAGTTACGGTGGTTCTGTTTTTATCACAATGTAGTAAAGGTGATCCAAACACAGATGAGGAATATATGGGGCAATCTGATGATGATGATCCAGACTTTACGTCAGATTCAGCCTTAGTTCAAGCTGAATTAATTGAAGCCGAATTAGGACCAATACCAACCTTTAATTGTGAAGATGGTATATTAATCCCCATTTATGTTGACGGAATAGAAGTATTTGAAGACCAAGCTAAACACGCATGTGACAATCCAGATTTAGATGGAGATTGTTTGATAGGTTCACGTATAGGTAGAATTGAAGGCACCTATGAAGACGGAAGTTGTTTGGGTTTTCTTTTGTAGAAGGGGTGATGATTTTGCACAAATGATTGGTTACAATAAAACGACAGGCAAGACTACATTTCTTGAATTAATAGACGGTTACTTACCCACAAATAATTAGAACCAACCTAATGTGAATGTGCCAACTTCTAGCGATTCAAATTATGAAGATGCATGGAAAGCTCCAGGAGATATTGCCATCCAAGGATGCAACTCTTGTCATACCTCTGACCCTTTCATTCATTCTAGGTGGGTAGTTGGAGCAAAAATGCCAAACGGTACGAATGAACCTATATTACCTGAAGTTGCAACACCTGATAGTAAATATTGTGTGATTGGAAACGAATTTTCGACCTGGGGATTAGCACATATTGATATTCCAGGAAACAATTGTTAAAGTTGTCATAGGTTAAGTAATATTAATGCTTGGAATTTTGAAAACAATACAGATTGGAACTTATATATGCCTCCTGGGGATCCTGGAAGTATGTCTGCAGATTACCAATCTATAAAAGATTATATAGAGGGCTTAGGTCCTTTTGAAATTGATGATGATGGTGTGGATGTGCCGGGGTGTGATTAAGAGGTGTTAGACATAAGGTATAACAATAAAAATACAAATTGAATATTTATGGCTGTGAATAGTCTGTTATTAGAAAATCAAAATGGTCAACTTGTTAATACCACCAACGAGAAAGCCAATGAATTCAATGGCTTAGGTATGGTGACAGATGCTGCTTGGAATGATTACGATAATGATGGTGATCAACTTGGAAGGTTTGCCAGCTTCTTCATTTTCGTCGAGTTTAAAAAATTAAAATTATGCAAATAAAAGAAAACGCCGAAGTATACGACGCAATCATCGTCGGTTCAGGGGCTGGTGGCGGGATGGCTACAAAAATTCTATCTGAAGCGGGATTAAAAATAGCCTTAGTAGAAGCGGGTCCTTTTTTCGACCCGAAAGATCCCACGACTGCAACACAAATGAAGTTCCCTTGGGAATCACCCAGAAGAGGCGCAAGTACGAACCGTGCCTTCGGCGATTTTGACATGTCCTGGGGCGATTGGAAGGTAGACGGAGAACCCTATACTCAGAAAGAAGGAACTGATTTTAGATGGTGGCGTGCCCGAATGTTAGGTGGACGTACGAACCACTGGGGGCGGATTTCTTTGCGGTTTGGTCCCAAGGATTTTAAACATAAAGATGTAGATGGTTTAGGAGATAATTGGCCGATCAGTTATGAGGACATCAAACCTTATTACGATAAGCTCGATAAAATGGTAGGTGTTTTTGGCTCTAAAGAAAACCGGAAAAATGACCCGGATGGTTTTTTCTTACCTGCCCCAAAACCCCGCCTTCACGAACTCTTCTATATCAAGGGAGCCAGAAAAGCAGGCGTAGATGTGATCCCTTCCCGCTTATCCATTTTGACAAAAAAGTTGAATAATGACAGAGGGGTTTGTTTCTACTGCCGGCAATGTAACCGCGCCTGCAAAGTGTACGCAGATTTTTCCTCCAGTTCGGTATTTATTATTCCGGCAGTGAATGGTAGTGGTCAAGTAGACCTGTTCGTAAATAGTATGGTGCGTACGGTAACCACCAATGACGAAGGCAAAGCAACGGGTGTCTCTTTTATCAATAAAGAAGATCGAAAAGAATACAAATTAAAAGCTCGTACGGTGGTCTTGGGCGCCTCTGCTTGTAGCTCCGCAAGAATTTTATTGAATTCCAAAAGCAAACAACATCCGAACGGACTTGGTAATAGTAGTGACATCGTAGGAAGATATTTACACGATTCTACAGGCGGCGGTCGAACTGCTTTTATACCTGCTTTGATGAACAGGAAAACAGATTATAATGAAGACGGAGTCGGTGGTATGCACGTTTATTCGCCCTGGTGGTTGGATAATACAAAGTTGAACTTTCCACGTGGTTATCACATCGAAGTATGGGGTGGACTCGGCATGCCTGCTTACGGTTTTGGATTCAATGTTTCTGATTTGAATAAATATATCGGCGGTGACGTAGGCGGCTATGGCGGTAAACTTCGTAAAGATGTCAAACAGTTTTTTGGTGCTACCGTGGGAATGGCTGGTAGAGGAGAATCTATTGCCGATAAAAATAATCGCTGTGAATTAGACCCGACTGTTGTTGATCAATTCGGGATCCCGGTTTTAAGATTTGATTATAAATGGTCTGACCATGAAAGGAATCAAGCGAAACATATGCAGGACACGTTTGAAGAAATTACCCACGGCATGGGCGGTATTCCATTAGGGGAGAAACCCACTAAAGAACAGGATTGGGGGCTCTTAAATCCGGGGCAAATTATCCACGAAGTGGGCACGACCAGAATGGGGAATGATCCTAAAAAATCGGTTACCAATAAGTATTGTCAGTTGCATGATGCGGATAATGTTTTTGTAGTTGATGCCGGGCCTTTTGTCAGTCAAGCGGATAAAAATTGCACCTGGACTATTATGGCCTTGGCTATGCGAACCTCGGAATATATTGTGAAGCAGTTTAAACAAAATAACATATGAAACGAAGAGACTCCCTAAAGTACTTACTTGTTGGCACAATCGGAAGCACCACCATAGGCTCTATTACCGGTTGCAAAACCGACCAGCCTCTTGACGAAGAGAAAGCTACCGCAACTGAAAATGTTTATGGCCGAACACCTAGCGAAATTGAACACGACGAAAAGATAAAAGAAGAAAGCTATCTGAACAAACACGAACTTTCGACCATTGCGGTGCTCTGTGACCTCATTCTACCTGCTACACCAACTGCAGGTTCCGCAATCGATGCAGAAGTACCGGACTTCATAGACTTCATTGTAAAAGATTTACCAAAGCATCAACTCCCAATTCGTGGCGGACTGATGTGGTTAGACTCCCATTCCAATCAGCGATTCAATAAAGTATTTATTGACTGTACACCGGAAGAAGAAATTCAAATTATAGAAGACATAGCGTATCCCGATCCGGGGAATAAACATCCTGAATTGGCTCACGGTATTACCTTTTTCAACTTGATTCGGAACCTAACAGTCACCGGATATTATACGACTCGAATGGGTTTTGATGACTTAGGCGTCACCTCCAATTTTGCAAATGTCTGGGACGGTGTCCCCGCAGAAATACTTGCAGAATATGATGTTGATTATGACTCAGAATGGTTGGCCAAATGTGTCGACCAAAGCAAGCGAACGACGATTGCAGAATGGGATGAGGAAGGAAATTTACTTACGTAATTACTTTGTTTTTTGTGTAATACTAAAACAGTAAACTACTGTACATTATTAAAACAAGCTCCTTTTTCACCGATACGCTCGCGGGTGGTTCTCCCCTTTAGGGGCAGGGGGCTGCGTTGGCAAAAAGTGTACGGTAATTTAACTAAAACAACACCGAGATGAATAAATCCAAAATTCTAATTATACTTATTTCATTTTTTTTTGCAAATGAAATAATCGCCCAAGAGTGGCGAGATATGTACAAGGAAACCAATTTCGAAAGATACGAAGATGCCAATAAAAAATTAGGTCCGCTTTCCGCTGGAGAAAATAGAGTGGTCTTTATGGGGAACTCCATCACCGACTTCTGGCCAGTTAAGAGCCCTTCATTTTTTGAAAATTCAAGTTATATCGGCCGGGGAATAAGCGGACAAACGACCCCTCAAATGTTGTTGCGATTCAGAAATGATGTCATCGACCTTCAACCCAAAGTAGTCGTTATCCTTGCCGGAATAAATGACATTGCTGGAAACACAGGATATACTCCTATAGAAAATATTGCTGAAAATATTAAGTCGATGGCAGAACTCGCCACTCAGCATGATATTAAAGTCGTGATTTGTTCGGTA
The DNA here is from genome assembly GCA_047626155.1 of Saprospiraceae bacterium. Taxonomy (GTDB): domain Bacteria; phylum Bacteroidota; class Bacteroidia; order Chitinophagales; family Saprospiraceae; genus CALGLS01. Next base: position 8,887 of record JBLHRR010000127.1, read on the forward strand.
TTGCCCGCATTGGATTTTCCTTGGAGCCCAGACCTTGAGCCCGCTGCTAAAGTCGTTGAATTGAATAAGATTTTGGAAAATTATGCCAAGCAAAATAATCTATTTTACGTGGATTACCACAGTGCCATGAAAGATGAAAACAATGGGCTGAAAGTACCGGAGTATACAACGGCGGGTGATTTGGTGCATCCCAATGAAGCAGGATATATGGCCATGGAGAAATTGGTTCAACCTGCCATTGACGAAGCATTAAGCTTTTATACGGTATCCGTAAATAAATTGTTTACCGATCATATGGTTTTGCAACAAAAAGAAAAAGTGGCGGTTTGGGGAAAAGCACCTTCAGGAGATCACATTGTTATAACAGGAAGTTGGGGCGATAAGGGAACGGCTACGACAGATGCAAATGGCAATTGGACAACGCACCTAAATACACCCGAAGCTGGTGGGCCTTACGAACTTAACATTACTGCTACAAGTGGCACGATACAAATAAACGATGTCCTGATTGGCGAAGTCTGGCTAGCTTCGGGGCAGTCAAATATGCAAATGCCACTAAAAGGATGGCCACCTGGTGATCCTATAAAAGATTCGGAGCAAGAAATTGCTAATGCTAAATATCCAAATATTCGAATGTTTACGGTAGCCCCAAACTACAACATGAAAGAGGATATTTCTTTGGAAGGGATTTGGGAAGTATGTACGCCAACTGCTGCTGCTGATTATAGTGCAACAGCTTATTTCTTTGCCAAACGATTATATCAAGAACTAAACATTCCAATTGGAATTATTCACTCTAGTTGGGGCGGAACCCCTGCAGAGTCCTGGATTAGCAAAAAGCAAATAAAAACATTCAGCGATTTTGAGGAAATCATTGCAGCCATAGAGGACCCCACTAGGGAAAAAACTAACAATGACTGGTTTTCCAAATGGGAAAAAATGCCTCTTCCTAAATCACAGGCTGCATGGAATGACATTGACTTAGGCCACATGGAAATGGCACAACCCGCGTATGTGGAACGTAACTGGTCTACAATGGAACTACCCGGAAGGCTCGACCTATATGAAGGCAGGGATGTGGATGGTGCATTTTGGTTTCGAAAAACGATTGACCTAGATGATATCTCCACGGACTATGCTTTTGAGATGGGACCAAGTGATGATGGAGATGTTGTTTTTTTTAATGGGGAAAAGATAGGTGGAACTTTTGGTAATTATGCCGATAACAGAAATTATCCCATTTCAAAGTCTTTGCTGAAAAAAGGTAAAAATACCATAGCCATTAGAATTATTGATACGGGAGGACCTGGGAGTATTGGGTGGGATATTAAATTGACAAATGAAAAAAACGCTACGATCTCTTTAAAAGGAAAATGGAATTATACCATTACAGCCGAGATTTTCAACGGAGATATTTATACTTATGATATGGATAAATTGAGATTGAAAGAACGACCGTATATTGTGTATCCAAGTCCTTTTGCGACTCCTTCTACGCTTTACAATGGTATGATTCACCCACTTGCTCCGTATACTTTTAAAGGAGCTATTTGGTATCAAGGGGAAGCTAATGTTGGAAGAGCGGACCAATACGAAAGACTTTTTCCCGCCCTGGTAAAGGATTGGCGAACAAAATGGAATTCCGATTTCCCGTTTTACTTTGTTCAAATTGCACCTTACCGATATAACAATAGTGGTAACGAAAACTTGGATGAATCTCAAGAATTAAGAGATGCCCAAAGACGTACTTTGTCCTTAAATAAAACGGGTATGGTTGTCACCTTAGATATTGGAAACAATGCCAACATTCACCCCGCAAATAAACCAGATGTTGGTGCCAGACTCGCTGGACTTGCTTTGGCAAATGACTATGGAAAAAAAATAGTGGCTTCTGGTCCTTTGTTTAAAAATTTTAGCATTAAAAGAAAAAAAATTGCTATCGAATTCGATCAGGTTGGTACTGGATTAATGATAAAAGGATCAACCTTAACTGGTTTTGAAATAGCTGGGGCAGATAAGAAATATGTAATTGCTGATGCAGAAATTGTAGGGAATAAAATCAAAGTTTGCGCATCATCTATATCAAAGCCCAAGTATGTCAGATATGCATGGCGAGATACGAGTGGGGCAAGTTTGTTTAATAAAGAGGGACTGCCGGCATCCTCTTTTACGACGGAGGATTTGTGAAAGGATGAATAGTTAATAAAAAAAAGCTGCGTGAAAAAGTAAGGCTGTGTGAACTATGTAAAAAATGCGAAAGCATTTTACTATGTGTTCTTTTACGTTAGAAGGCTTATGTGCCTTATGTAATACAACTCTATAGACGTTTGCTGAAAAAACAAAGTTTCAGATAAACTAGAGTGCCCCGCATCTCGGGTTTTGACCAGCCCGACTGCGTCGGTGGGCGGGTTTCAATTTAAATTTTCATTTGCGGCTCGGTCGCGCTCTGTCTTGGTGAATTTGGTAACTCTACCTCAAAGCGAAGTACCAAGAATGCCTATAAATTGGTTCCTCTATTAACCGTTTTGATAACAAATGGATATTCTTATCTTTGTTTTTTAACTTTCTGCCTAACAAGCTCTTTGATCAGAGCTTCTACTTTTACAATATGAATAGCATCACCATACTTGGCCTGGTAGCAGCCACTCTAACCACTTTTTCCTTCCTCCCTCAAGCCATTAAAGTCATAAAAACAAAAAACACAAAAGACTTATCTCTGCCAATGTACGCTACGTTGACTATTGGTGTTCTTCTGTGGCTGATTTATGGTTTTTTAATGAAGGACATTCCAATTATTGCCTGTAACTCTATTACATTTATATTTGCCTCTATTATTTTAGTGATGAAGATGAAATATAATTAAATTGGTTAAAACCAAAAAGAGTAAATTATAATTTTGAAGAGTTGATTAGTAATTTTTTAAAAAAAAGTTCAAGAATAGACTTATCTGATAAATAGAGAAACTATTACTTATAAATGTTCTCCTCTTTTATCCTCAAATGCTTTAGTGATAGTATACCCCCTTTTTTGATAATATTGCATATTCTCTTTAACAACTATATCCAGAGGTAAGTATTGAATTTCGTCTATCTGTTCTTTTAGGATCAAATGATTGTATAAGGTAACAATACCTAAATAGCCTTGTTCTATCGGATTTTGATTAATTAAAAAGTTGATTTTATCTTCAAATAAGTATTTCAAGTTTTTTTCTACCATGTCAAATCCAATAATATTTATTCTTTGAATGACTTCCTCATCCATACACTCTATTGCTTTGTAAGCTCTGGAATTAGTGAAAAACATTCCCGACAGTCTTGGGTAGTCGATTAGGAGTTGATCCATAAAGAGGCGAAGCTTTATAGGATCATTAAAATCTTCAAATTCAAGATCAAATACTTCAATTTCTTTTTTAGTATTATTTTCAAAATAGTTTCTAAAGCCTTCTTTCTTCTCAATTAGGTGTCGGGCATTCGTAGACCCTTTTGTCAGGTTTAAAATGATAGAGGTCGTATTTGGAAGCATCCCAAAATTCAAGAGCCTAGCAGCAAGAACCCCACTTTGGTAAGAATCCTGTCCGATATAAGAAAGTTTTTTAGAAGGATGGATATTGGTATTGAAAATAACACAGGGGATTTTTTTTGCATGACATTCTTCCATTAACCATTCTCCTTCTTTTAAAAACAGAGGGGGAAAAAGAATCCCGTCTGGAGCCGTTTGAACCATCTCCTTCGCTTTTTTATGGAAATCACTTGGGTCTAGCAATTCGAAGAAGTAATAATCAATTTCAATTTCGTACAGATGTGTTAACTTTCTAGCTTCTTCGACCCCCGCATATGGTTGTTCCCAATATGGGTCAATATTGTAATCCGGCAACAAAACAGCTACCCGATAAATGGTGTTTTTCGCAAGAGCACTAGCCATCATATTTCTCTGAAAACCAAGCTCTTTCATCACTTCTAAGACTTTTTCCCTAACCACAGATGCTACTCTTCCTCTATTGTGGATGACCCGATCAACAGTTCCTGTGGATACTCCTGCGCGCTCCGCTACATCTTTAATTCTAACTCTTTTTTTCATTCGCTTAAATATTGTTTAAAGTGAACCTTCGGTCTTTTGTACCGCGAAGATAAAAAAAATAGGAAATAACTAAGGTATACTTTTAATTTTTGTGTGTGCGCACCCTATTTGTTATATATTTTGTGTGCGCGCGCACAATATTATATTTATTTTGCGTGCGCGCGCACATTTATTGAGTTCTTTTTTTTACATTTGCGGAAGAAGCAACGACATAGCAGCAAAAATCTATATGGATAAATCGTTAAATAAACTAGTTTTTAGCATTGATATAGGGGGGACCTATACTAAGTTAGGTTTAGTAGATATGGAGAAAGGAATAGAGGGGAAGGCACATATAGATACCGCTAGGTTTACTAATGAGTTTGATTTTGCGGATGCTTTGTATCAAGAGTTTAATAAGCTGAGTGATGGATTAAACTATGACTTTGTATTGGAAGGGGTAGGAGTTGGCGTACCAGGTGTTACTTCGGAAGATGGTGTTGTTAATCAAATAGCGAATATCCCGTTTCTCAACAATGTAAATCTGATTTCGCTCCTTGAAGATAAATTTAATGTTGGAGTTCACCTATCTAAAGACAGCAACATTGCAGCAATAGGAGAGGGAGCTTATGGGGAAGCAAAAGGAATGAGGAACTATATTTTACTTACTCTAGGTACTGGTTTAGGGTGCTCAGTAGTCATAGATGGAAAGGTACTAATTGGGGAGACTGGGCTTGCAGGTGAATTTGGACATGCGATTATTGAAAAGAATGGACGAGAATGTGGATGTGGACGCTTTGGATGTTTGGAAGCTTATGTATCCAGTACCGGCTTGGTTAGAAATGTAGTTGAATTGTTAGCACATAAAAAAATGAGCAGCCCCTTGAGGGACTCTGCTTTTAATGAATTGACCTCAAAATTAATTTTTGATGCCGCAAAAGAAGGAGATTCAATAGCTAAGGAAGCCTTCCTCTTGACCGGTCAAATATTAGGAGAAAACATTGCTAATTTATTTACACTGTTTGATCCGGAAGCTGTTATTCTGACCGGTGGTCTTGCAAAGGCCAGAACGTTCTTGGAACCAGCTATTATAGAAAAAGTAGATTGTAACACGCTTTATTCCTTGAATAATAATTTAAATATTCGGTTTTCTTCTCTTGGAGTAAATGATGCGGCCTTACTAGGAGCTGCTACATTAATTTGGAATGATAAAAAAGAAATTTCTATATGAAGTCTAATAAAACTCAATCAGATCAAAGGATCTTAAAATACAAATTAAAATCGCTCGAGAAAATTCCTGTTAACATATGGGAAGACTCTAACAAAGCTTCTATTCATATTGCACGTTCTATCGCGCTTGCCATCCGGCAAAAACAGCAGGATGGAGAAAACATAGTTCTTGGTTTAGCAACGGGGTCATCGCCAATAAAGGTTTACAATGAGCTAGTCCGAATGCACAAGGAAGAAGGCTTGAGTTTTAAAAATGTGATCACCTTCAACCTTGATGAATATTACACGATACATCCGGATGCGCAACAAAGCTATGTTCGATTTATGGATGAATATCTTTTTGAACATATAGACATACAACGAAAAAATATTCACATTCCAGACGGTACACTTCCAATGTCTAAGGTGGAACAGTTTTGTAAAAACTATGAAAAGCTTATAGACCTTAATAATGGGATTGATATTCAATTATTAGGAATAGGAAGAACGGGTCACATTGGCTTTAATGAACCCGGATCCTGGGAGGATTCTTACACCCGATTAGTTCGCCTGGATCCTGTAACCAGAAAAGATGCACTTGGTGATTTTGTGATAGAAGAAGATGTTCCTCATCGCGCTATAACGATGGGGATTGGTAGTATAATGAAGGCGCGTACTATCTACTTGATGGCTTGGGGACAACATAAGGCCTCCGTCGTACAAAAAGCAATAGAGGGACCTATTACGCCTATTATTCCAGCTACTTTTCTACAAAAACATCCTAATGTTAAAGTTCTTGTTGACACCGGTGCGGCAGAAGAACTTACTCGGATAAAGACCCCATGGCTAATTGGGATGTGCAATTGGAACACAGACCTTATCTCTCGTGCCGTGATCTGGCTTTCGCAGAAAGTGAACAAACCGATACTCAAATTAACAGATCTTGATTATAATGAAAATAACCTCAGTGGTCTGATTATAGAGCGAAGTTCGGCCTATAGCATCAATATCGAAGTGTTTAATAGAATTCAACGTACAATTTCAGGATGGCCTGGCGGAAAACCAAAAGAAGACGATAAATACCGTCCCGAACGAGCAGCTCCAGCAAAGAAAAGAGTCATTATTTTTAGTCCTCACCCAGATGATGATGTCATCTCCATGGGAGGGACTTTCCAACGCTTGGTAGAGCAAGGACACGAAGTACATGTTGCTTATCAAACCTCTGGAAACATAGCGGTTCACGATCATGACCTCTCTCGCTTTTTAGAATTCGTTGAAGAATTTGGTCAGTCTAATGAATTGTTGAATACCGAAGGGAAGAAGAAGTTAACGAAATTAAAGAATAAACTAGCCAATAAAAAACTTCAAGAAAAGGATTCACCAATGACCTTGTTGGGTAAAGGATTTATCCGAAGGGGAGAAGCTCGGGCAGGCGCTCGTTTTTGTGGTTTGGATGATAGTAAAATTCATTTTTTGGATCTCCCTTTCTATGAAACAGGAGCCACGCGGAAGAAACCTCTTGGAGAAGAGGACATTACTATCATTAGTAATTTGATGGAAAAAATAAAACCACATCAAGTCTTTGCCGCTGGAGATTTAGCAGACCCACATGGCACTCATCGTGTTTGCCTGGATGCGATATTAGGCGCATTCAAAAATCTTAAAAAGAAAAAATGGATAAAAGACTGCTGGCTCTGGCTTTACCGAGGAGCCTGGCACGAATTCGCAATTGACGAAATAGAGATGGCTGTCCCAATTAGCCCGCAAGAATTGTATAGAAAAAGAAAGGCAATCTTCATGCACCAATCTCAGAAAGATAGCCCGCCATTCCCGGGTGATGATGAACGGGAATTTTGGGTTAGAGCAGAAGATCGAAATCGAGAAACGGCCATTAAATATCGGAACCTTGGACTGGCAGAATATGAAGCGATTGAGGCATTCCGAAGATGGAAATTTGATTGAAATAATCCCACGTGTTACCTATCACTTGAGTGCATGACAAACTTAGTAATAAGTAGTAAGCTTTCCTTAGACTCGCATTAAGGCCAGACGGGTGCGTTCGAAGAAAGCTTACTTCTTATTCCTTATAACTTATAGCAGGAGATTCGTCAGAGACTCATATCACTTTTAGTAAATACGCCCCCAAGACTAGAAGATCCATTAATTATCTAGAGTTTTATGTATGTATGAAAATTTATTTTTTAACCTAAAATCAAAACAATGCGGATTTTTACCACCCTATTTTCGTTTTTGCTGGTAGCTTCTTTAGTTACTGCTCAAAAAACAATCTCAGGTAAAGTAACCGACTCTTCAAATGAGGCACTTATAGGTGTCAACATTCTGGAAGTTGGGACATCCAATGGTACGGTCTCTGATCTCGAAGGAAACTATCGAGTGAACGTATCTAGTGATGAAGCTATACTTGAATTTACTTACGCGGGTTATGAGGCCCAGAGAAAAGAAACCAAAGGCCTGTCTACGATTGACCTGGTCTTGGAAGAAGGACTTGAACTTGAGGAAATTGTCGTAACGGCACTTGGTATTTCTCGAGAGAAGAAAGGATTGACCTTCGCGGTCGATGAAGTCAGTTCAGATGAATTGACCACTGTAAAAGATGCAAACGT
>JBLHRR010000128.1:0-16770 GCA_047626155.1 Saprospiraceae bacterium
GCACCACTAGCTCCATTGTATAAAACAATATCACAGGTCGATAAATCAAAGGCTGCATTTCCTGCAACTTCTACAAATTCGCCTGAATCACCTCCCGTATTATCGTAATGGAATTCATTGATCCAAATGGCTGCTGGTGTAGTGCCACCAGTACAGTTATCTGTTGCTGTTGCCTCACCTGTATCCATTGGATCTGTGCTATCCACACAGCCAACTGTTACATCTGCGGGACAAGTAATCATAGGGAGTATATCGTCTTCAATATTGATAAAATGATCAACTGTAATACAATTACCACTGTCTGCTCCACAATCACAAACATTATAAAATCGAACCAATTGTGCAGGATCTCCGGCACAACCAGAACCTCCTTGAAGTATTTCTGTAACATAGCTAACCTGGAGATTGCTATTCGGGCAATTATCCATTTCATCAAATACTACTTCTGGATCTATAGGTGGAATATCCCCGAAGCATGCTACATTAGTCACTGGATTTGATGCAGTCGGTGGGGTTATATCCTCAAAAACATAATCGATGAGACAATCTACTGATTCCCCAGTAATTGGGTCAGTTAAGGTAATAGTCCTCGTAACTGTACGAGGATCAGCAATGCAACCAGTTAGATTGTCATCTGAATCACTAAATGATACGGCTGGTGGATTGCAACTGCCATTTATTACACCACCCAAAGCCATGAAATCAGCGACATTTATAGGACCAGTTGGAAGTTGGTCAAAGCATTCTAAATTGACAGTGCCGACAGGAGGGCAGGTCACGTCGAGCATACAACATGTTGGATTAACAAATATATTGTCTGTTACACTACTAGTACAACCGTTTGCATCTGTGAAAGTATAAGTTACTGGAATGTTTCCTCCTGCCGGAGCTGAAGCTGTCGGATCGAAAGTAAAGGTCGTTCCATTATTGTCATCAGTTACTCCAAGGCCATTGTAGACTCCCCCAACTGGTGTACCACCTCCAAGATTGGGTACAGGAGGATCCTGAACACAGAGCGGAGGAGCAGTGGCAGTAAACATGACAACGGGTAAAGCAAATACTTCTATCATATCCGTAGCTGTGCTGGAACAACCATTTTCATCGGTATAAGTATAGGACAAGACATGTACGCCATCTCCGGCTGCTGCCGGATCAAACGAATATGTAAATCCATTTAAATCATCCGTAACACCAGGGCCAGCATATAATCCACTGCCAAAATTTATACTATCTGGTGGAGGAGTTCCTCCGCCAAGGTTATTTTGTACCCCAGCATCAACACAGAGATCAGCTGGCGCACTAAACATTACTGTAGGTAAAGCAAAAACTTCAACCATATCAGAGCCACTACCAGTGCAACCGTTTGCATCTGTAAAAGTATAAACCAATTCATGTGTTCCGACACCTGCTGTTGCAGGATCGAAATCATAGGTCATGCCATTGGCATCATCATTCACACCTGGGCCCATATATATACCGCCCATTGGTGTCCCGCCTCCAAGATCATTTTGTACACCTGCATCAAGACAGAGGTCAGCTGGTCCAGTCATCATAACAATTGGTAAAGCAAAAACTTCGACACCATCCATTGCGGAATCTGAACATCCGGAGATGCCTACTGTATAAGTAATATTATGTACTCCAACTCCTGCCGCTGCAGGATCAAAATCATAAGTCATTCCATTGCCATCATCGCTAACACCAGGTCCCATATAGACACCTCCTGTTGGTGTTCCACCGCCAAGGTCATTTTGTACACCTGCAGAAATACAAAGATCAGCGGGTGCAGTGAATGCTGCGTTAGGAATAGAAAAGACCTCTACCATATCAGTGCCGGTACCAGTACATCCGTTTCCGTCTGTAAATTGATACGATAGCGTATGAACGCCTACTCCTGCTGCTGCAGGATCAAAGGAATATGTGAATCCATTAACATCATCACTAACGCCAGGCCCCATATAGACACCGCCAAAAGGCGTTGCTCCACCTTGACTAGGTACAACAGGATCGTTTAAGCAAAGGTCAGGAAGTGCTGTGAAATTAATGGCTGGTAAAGCAAATACTTCTACCAAATCAGAGCCACTTCCAGTACAGCCATTTCCATCTGTAAAATTATAAAATATCGTGTGAACACCTGCTCCTGCTCCTGCAGGATTAAATGTATAAGTCATCCCATTAAGATCATCAGTAACGCCTGTACCGGAATAAACACCTCCAGGTCCTGTTGGTGTTCCTCCACTTAGGCCTGTCTGTAGACCTGCGTCTTCACAAAAGTCAGCTGATGTGGTCATTGTTGTAGTTGGCAAAGCAAATACTTCTACCATATCCGAACCTGAGCCCGTACAACCCGCAATGCCAACGGTATATATAATCTCATGTGTACCAACTCCTGCTGCGGCTGGATCAAAATCATAGGTCATACCATTAGCATCATCGCTAACACCAGGTCCCATGTAAACACCTCCTGTTGGTGTTCCACCTCCTAGGTTATTTTGAACACCCGCATCTAAGCATAAATCTGCCGGAGCTGTAAAATTAGCGTTTGGTGCTGCAAAAACTTGCACATTGTCAGTGGCAGTGTTAGTGCAACCAAAACTGCAGGTCCCACAACCAGTACCGCTAGTAAAAGTATAGGTAATGACATGGGTTCCTACTCCAGCTGCGGCGGGATCAAAATCATATGTTCCATCGCCATTATCAGTAACACCTGGTCCCATATAATTGTCACCAGGTCCTCCCGTTGGTGAACCACCACCGAGGCTCGTCTGTACACCATCATCTAAACAAAGATCAGCTAGCGCAGTGAAGTTTACCGTTGGTAAAGGCTGAACACTTATAAAATCAAAGCCACTACCTGTACATCCGTTGACATCTGTAAATGTATAAGTTAAAACATGAAGACCTAAACCAGCAGCTGCAGGGTCGAAGTCAAAATCAACACCATTAGTATTATCCGTCACTCCAGGTCCCATATATGCTCCTCCAGTCGGTGATCCGCCGCCAATTATTTGTACTCCTTCGGTAATACAGAAGGTATCTTGAGAAGCAAGCAAATTAAAGGTAACGTTTGGAGGTGCTGTTACCGTAATGCTCGTCATTGCTGAAGGTCTGCAGGTAGCATCAGTTGGTGCCGGGGAAAGAATCGCATAGATCTCATAAGAGTCTGCAGTTCCAAGTGTTGCACCTGTCAAACTAGCTGTAGTACCGCCTCCCCCTAACATCGCAAAAGAAACTGTGCCTAAAGAAGTTCCCCCTACATATGGGTCAGCTGGTGTACTGGTAAAAGCGACATATTGAATCCCGAAGTCTTGTTCCATATTTGAGGTACCGTCCATGTTGGCCAGTCCTGTAGAAGTGATATTGAAGGGTTCATCTGCGCAGACGGAGGTTTCGCTGGCGGATACTGCTCCTACTGTGGGACAGACAATGGCGCCTGAGATACTTTCAAAAACGAAATTATCCAAAGCTAAATAGTCTACACCTGCGGGGCTTATTAATATAAATTCTAAAGATTTTAAATTTTGACCCGCCCAGGGACCTGCAGAAAAAGTGAAAGGCACCAATTCATCATCAGGAATTGTAGTATCAATAAAGAAATCTTCAGAGATTGTTGTGTTATCGACCCTTGTGCCCGTTACTCGAATTGTTCCATCAAGATTATTAATTCCATCACCTTGACCTGTCCAGGCGCATTGTGCAACTGTAGTTGAGACTTGAAAAGTCACACCTACAGTTGCTGGAGCTATAGTTCCTACACTACCACTTGAGGCGCCATCTCCAAAACCAGTATCTAAATACCTGTTTGTCCCTGGATTGGTAGCTCCGCAAGAGAAATTAGTTGCTTCACTTATAAGGAAGTCACCTGTTGTATTAAATAGAAAACCACCAGTGGTGAATGTAGTTCCACTTAATGTTTCTCCTTCAAAATCTTCCGTTTGAGCGTTTAGATTATAAAAAGAAAAGCAGCATAGAAAAAGTAAGGAGAGTAAGGATTTGCTACGATAAAATAGCGTTGAATAAGTATTTTTCATTGAAATTGGTTGAGGTTTCATCTATAGTTATTTTTTAGATCTGATTTCGAAAAGGAACGAGTACCATATGAATATAAAAGCAGCTCACAGTCAGGTCAAATGGCTATAGGAATGTTTCATTCAATTCGAGGTTAAAAAACTTAGACTTGAGAAAAAATAAGAAATGTGTTTTTCAACTTTGGATTAAATGCTACTTAAAAAGAACATCGGTTAAGGCAGTGATTGGGAGACAGTAAAGATAATAAAATAGATTTTGATTCTATCAAATAATGAGGGATTGACATCAATTTGATGCAAAAAATATACTTTTATTAATATAGCTAATATTATATATAGACCAATTACCCCATTCAGGTTATTTATTATAATGAATCACATGCGTTTTGTTAGGTTCTAGATTTTTTACTTTTTGAATGTGACCATTTGGCCATCGAATTTCCAACGTACAATCTTTCGATTTATTCAATCCGAAGTAAGTGGTTTTTGGATGCACTGATAAGTAACCAGTTGTACTATAAACCTCTTTCCATTTTATTTCACCATTTGGAGTTGTGAGAATGAGGGCAGTGCCTACTGCATCTTTAGTAATATTTTGGGTAGGATCACCAACGAGCTTAATTGCAATCCAATTGTTAGAAAGTCGCTCACTGTTGTTTAAGAATAACCTTGCTTTGTTTTGATAATCATTAACGATAATATCCTGATCTCCATCATTGTCCATATCGAAAAAGGCTGCAGATCTTGAGGTGCCTGAATAGTCTAGGCCCCCAGAATTTGTGACGACTTCGAGCGCTCCATTCTCATTCTTAAACAAAAGATTAGCTTCTGTATTACTGGCAGCATAGACTACGTTTTTAGATTCCCCTTCCGGGCTGCTATAGTATTCATTAGTCGTTCCGTAAACACTATATTGATTCATTCCAGTCAGGCAATACAAATCATCGTCGCCGTCATTATCGTAATCGAAAAAGTCGGCATCCCATGACCAACCGGTGGCGGAATACCCTCTGCCTATTGCTGTTGATTTTGAGAAAGAAACTCCTCCTTTATTATCGCTTTCAGAAATAAAAAGATCGTTTGCTTCCACCACTCGCATTGATGCTAAGGATGCAGGATCAAAGTGGGCTTTGGTATCTTCGTTTGGCATCACGTATTTATCGTCTTTTTCCATCACTACAATATTGGAGATGTAAAAATCTGGACGCATATCTTGGTTTAGATCACTGATTCCGATGTTCATCGTGTAGGAAGGTTTGTCTGTCCCCATGCCTTTACTTGAGTCCGTAAAAGTGCCATCCTGGTTATTGAGGTAATAGGCATTGACACCAAAGTCATTTCCGACAATGAGGTCTTGCCAACCATCGCCATTGATGTCACTATGACCGACTGCCTGCGTCCATCCTGCGTTTTGCAAACCAGATCCTTCCGACACTTCTTCAAATTTAAAATTGCCTAAATTTCTAAACAGTTTATTCTTTCCGCCATTGGTATTGTGGCGTTTCAAAGTTGGCAATTCTCCTTTTAAGTAATTGCCGAAATAACCGATGTAAATGTCTGCCAATCCATCTTTGTCATAGTCAATGGAAGTAGCGGGACCAGCGACCTCACCTGCCCCTCCTAAGTTTGCCTGGAGAGTCATATCTTCAAAAGTACCATCTCCTTTATTTCGATAAATGCGATGTGTATCATTGACGTATGAAATAAAAATATCCTGCCAACCGTCGTTGTCAAAGTCTAGTATAATGGGCTGACGAGGTTCGCCATAATTACCGTCAGGTCGTTTCCAATCGATTCCCGATTCAGCAGTTATGTCTAACAATTCTTTTCCTTTGTCATTTCTGTAAAGACGATTACCACGGCCTCCCAAAAGCAGTACATCCACCCAGCCATCATTATCAATATCTTCGGCAGCTACCCCTCCCCCTCCAAAGGCTGGCGGAATAGACAAACGAGCAATACCTTCTTCTTCCTTTAAGACATAGCCTCTTATCGCTCGCCCCAACCAGTCGGAATTACGGTGTTGGAAATCCAGATCAAATGCATCTGATATTTCAGAAAAGGGTGCTCCTGCATTTTCTTTTTTGGTTGATTGCCCTGAAACAATACTATTGTTATTAGCAGAAGTTTGGACATTCTGATGCGCATTTAATTTTTGCTGAAAAGCTTTCAGGGCATTGGTCATATATTGTTGTTCCATTCGCTCTGCTCCATTTTTTTTTGCATTGCTACCGGCCATTCTAAAAATCACTACCGCAAACTGGGCAATCCCTTCTACCAGCAACTCCAAGGCAAAAGGATCAGGAGCGACATTAAGATCTGATTTGCGATCATCCAAAGCATACTTCAGGTATTGCCAATGTAAACCGCTGTCGCGAAAAGCGTCCAGATCATATGCTTCGATCACTATTTGTTCTGAAAGATCAAGATTGGGAAAGTACGTTACATCTTCAAACTGGTTGATGGTATGTGGCAGGTAAACCTGAACAGCCTCATAGATTTCTTTATATTCAATCGTCGATTTGTTTTGTTGTATGGCTTTTACCTCTGCAAAAGCTAGTAGATCGGAACTGTATTGCACCATGAATTCGGTGTAGAAATTGGTGAGTTTTTTACTCCCATTCGGATCAGTTGGCCAAAGCACCTTAGCAAAGTAGACTTGTATATTTCTTAGAAAAACACCCTGACTGATTTGATTATAAGCTTGGTAAGCAGCTTGCTTTTGATCGATGATCTTGTATAAAAAACCTTTTTGATCTACTGCTTGTCCTGAGGAAATATTGGGGATGACTGGTTTCAAATTATTGAACAATTTCTTTGTAGCCTTGTCGATGTGTATGGCGCTAATTTGAAATTCATTGTCTTTTCTTGCTAACTGATCTGATTCATGTAACAAAGCCAACACAACTAAATCAACACTTTTCTTAAAATAGGCCATCACTGCTGCATCTAAACTAGCCAGCGATTCTGATTCAAAAATATTGGCTTGCTGAACAGATAAAATCGCTCGCAATGCATAAGCGATAGAACTGTATTGCCGATAATCTCTTTCGGGAATAAGTAGTTGATGTTGATTTAGGAAGACAAGTTGGATGCCTTGTTGGTCAGCAGTGTATTCAAAATATTTTTGTTCAACTTCTTTGAATAATGCCAGATCATCTCCCTCGTCCTTTTGATTGTTTTTTTGCTTTGTAAAATCCAGCCACAACATTTTGACATAAGCCTTTTGAAAAGCGATTCGTTTACTTCTAGCTTCAAAACTAAGTGGGGTTCCATATATAAAATCTTCGAGACGAGAAGCGGTGGCATGGCACTTAGGATCTTTTTTATTTTCCAACTCACTAATTTGTCCTATGACAGATTGAAATTCTGAAACCTCCTGAGCGGACAGATTTACATTTTCGATTAAACCAAAAGAGAATAACAATAGGTATACGTATAAATTTTTCATGAGTCAGATTGGTTATTTGGGAACTAATAGCTCGATAAAAAAACAATGGCGCAAAGTATTCCACTTAAAAAGGGAGGATGCTTTGCGCCAAGGTTAGATACTCAGAATCAATAACTGTAAAACGGTTGTTATTTAGATAAAATCATCACTTTAGAGTCAATGATTTCGTTGTTAATCATTAAGGTATAAAGATACGTTCCTGAAGAAGCATCCTTAGCATCAACTGTGATTTTCCCCATACCTGCTTCAGTAACATTGAATGACTTGATTAGAACTCCTTTCAGGTCGCGTACTTCTATTGTTACGCTTTCCATATCTTGTGGAATGAAAAACTCTATATCTGATGAACCATTAAAAGGATTCGGTGCATTTTGTAAAAGATATGCGTCCTTTGCTGTTAATCCATCCTGAATTTCAGTACAGCAGCTACCTAAGCTTCTTCGGATAGCGCGGTTTTCAAGGCGAAGCAATTCGTTGTATTGACGCAGTTCTGCCAACTCTTCTTGGAGGGCATTTAATTGAACTTGAATCTTTTTATTACTAACGAATCCAGAGACACTCATTTCCGCTCGTAGGTCATCCAAGTCATCAGGGAATACAGTGTCTACCTCATCTTGAGGGGTTGGTTCTGCATTTGCATCGTCAAAATCGTGGCCTCTTTTTCGGAAAACATCCTGATCAGCTGAAGTAGTCGATCCAGCTTCTTCGACTGCAGACTCACTAGACGGCTTTGCATTTGTTCTTCCGTTTTCATCTGTGTCTGCACTTTGTGCAACAGTGCCTTGCACTAAAGAGAAGTGCAACAAGAGGATGAAAATAAATTTTATATATTTCATGATAATATTTTGATTTAAGGTAAATTAAAACGTTAAAAATTGATGCTTAGTTTTTAGCACTTTCCCTAACTAGCTTCGCCAACTCAGCTACTTCTTTTTGAAGTTGCTCCAGTTTACTCAATTGTGCTTGTAAGTCTTTAATTTCTTCCGCTTGCTTTTCAATCTTATCATTCTGCGTTTTCACAGAGTTGATCAGCATGTAAGTAAGTGCAGAACCATCATAGCTTAGGTAATCACTTTTGACACCTTCGTCGTCGATATGTGTCATGTCCTTAATCATATAAGGAGCTACTTTCTGCATTTCCTGTGCAATAATACCTACGAATTTAGTTCCGGTGGTTAGACCATGTTTGCCATTAAATTCATATCGAACTGGTCGTATTTTAAGTAGTTGGTCCAGACCATCAGTATAATCCACAATATTTGTTTTTAACCTTCTATCAGAAGGTGTTGACCAAATTCCTCCACCTACTTTACCTGCAGTACCATTTACTTCGAAATCAAAATCAGGCGAAGTGGTTTTAACGCCAACATTATTAGCTGCATCGACCGTAAAAGCCGTACCGCTTACACCTATTCTTGACATAATTAAAATACCTTTATTGTTCAACCCCAAAGTATATTCCGAAGCATCAGCAGGGTCTGTATTGTTGAACTGGATTCTGTTACCACCCCTATTTTCAAGTATCATCAACGTACGATTTGCAGAAGTCGGACTGAGATCCTGAATAAATAACTTTGTTGGTCCATCTCCTCCTCTTAAATGCAAGGTGGCAATCGGGTTATCATGGTTCACTCCAATCTTCCCATTTCTAAGACAAAGCGCATCATCATGACTTTGGGAGAAGATTCTAAAAGGCAAATTGGAGCTATTGGTCACGTCACGTATGAAGAAGTTGGTCTCATTACCAGAGACATCCCAAGTCTGAGCAGCGAAGCCATCAGAGCCATCCTGCTCTAAACGTATCGCTGGTGTATTTCCTTCTACTATGTGTAAATCTACAACAGGATTTGCGGTCTTAATTCCAACATCTCCATCAGCTTCAACATATAAGCTATTTATAGGTGCTCCTGCCTCTACAGTGAAAGGGCGTCTTCCTGCTGTAGCATCTTCTATAGCAAAATAATTAGCTCCGCCGTTGGCTGTATCATTCGCTACAAGCCTCCAGTCGTTTGACGGGAAGCTGGCGGAATTACTAGTATCATTAAAGTTAATACGTAGATTATCTTCCTTTAGTCTTTGAGTATCGAAGCCGAAGGATTCTGAACTAACACAATCAAATCCTACGCAAGAACTACCTTGAACTATTAAGTCTGTTGCAATTACCTGTGCATCTTCGCTCATGGAAGTATTATCAGTTGCGTAAGTAAGACCATCGGAAGCCGTTACAGACTTTCTATAGTCCATTTCAATCGTATTCAAGGAAGCATATTGAGCGGGATGATCCTGTACCCAACTGCTGGAAATACCAGGAATTGATAATCTGGCTTCTTTTTGATCAGGAGAGACAAATTTTCCGTCTCTGATGCTGAAGTTTATGTTGTATACTTCTACCAAAGCAGGTAAATTATTTGCTTGGCGGAAGGCCGCGATCGCAGCTTCATCATTTTTATTTCTTGCCTCCCGAAGGGAGCTCTGCTGCTCAGTCGTAAACTTGATAATAGGCGTTACTTGTAAATTGTACTGCCCGTCAGAGAATTTTTCTCCATTGGCTTTAAGGGTAGAAATACTAATAGCTTTTGCATCATTGATTTCTTCTTTCCAATAATAATTGTCTGGACCACCAATTTCGAGTAAATAAGATTGTGGCGTTTGATCGACCATTTGAAGAGTGGCGTTCTCAGAAGATATATTCACATCTTCGACAAGCTTTTGTGCTTGGGCATTTACCGTTAAAAGGCAAAATAACAGAATACCGAAAACCGAGTAGGTAATTTGTTTCATTTGACGAGTTAGTTTAATTAAAAATGAGATTTATTATTTAATAGACCTCTATGTCAAGTAAATTGACATAGAGAAAGTCTCTTGTTGTACTTTTGGCTTTAAAAGCACCTAAAAAATTAGGGTTTTTAAGCGAGGCAATTGAGATGATTAGGACTTTACCAAAGATAATAAAAAGAACTGAAAAGAAAGTACCCTTTTTTTATATTATATTAGATATATCTATTTGTAATGAGTTGAATAGAAAAAGCAGTATCGGAAAAGTTCGATACTGCTTTTTCTGACAGGTGACTGTCCTGAAAATTAAGTCAAACGCTACAAGCGTAATACCCGTTTCGAAATGCTTTCCACTCCGTTGTTGAGTTGAATGAAATACAAGCCTTTGTTTAATTCACTTAAATCAATTTGCTCTTCGCCATCTCCCTGCTGAACGTCTGTTGACCATTGACGAAGAATTTGACCCTGAATATTCATTAAGGTAAACGTAACCGGACCATTTGAAATCTGATTAAATTGGACACGCACAAAATCTCTTGTAGGGTTTGGAACTAAGTCAATAAAGTCAAAGCCATCTTCAGTTCTCTCCAAATAAACCAGTTTTGAAATATCCTGATGTCCATCAAAGTCACTACTTCGTAATCGATAATAAGCTTTTGGAACGGGGTTAAGGTCCTCAAAGTCATATTCTTGAATCTCATTTGAGAAGCCAACTGCATTGATGTATCCTATCTCAGCCCAAGGGGACTTTCCATCTATGGATCGTTCCAAAACATACCTTTCTGTATTAAATTCAGAAGCCGTTTTCCAACTCAACCTGTTGCTTCTTTCCTGTATATCCCCAGCAAAAGAGATGAGTTCGACTGGTAATGGAGGTCCATCGGTAAGGCTTAATTGAAAAGTGCCTGTAGCTGTGCCTTCTCCGGTCACATAGACATAATAGGTAGATGGTACTGACCCCGCAGGAGTAGTAATAGAGAAAGTAGAGCGATTCACATTAGAGCTGCAACTAGCATCATTATCATTTCCTCCCAGACAATCCATACCTGTCATACATGATCCCGTGCCTGTGATGGAGTGAACACTAATTTCAGTGTCAAAATCTGTCAAAGGATCGCAAGTTGAAAGAGAATATAAAGTACTTGACTCTCCTTCAAACTTATACCAAATCCCACCTATGGTACTGTTATCTACGCCCGAACCACAACTGGGGGGAGAGTCCGTTGTTGTAGCAGTTAGAGTCGAACCACTTCCAGAGAATTCTGTGCCTCCTGAGCTAGGTGTTAATATCAACACGGCATCAGAACAGAGATCGTTAGCCGGTTGAGCTTCTAGCTTAGTCGGTAAGATCAAAGAAATAGCAAGTAAACAGAAAATGTATTTACTACAAGCGAACAAGTTTGAAAAAAGTAAGTTATCAAAGTCAGTTTGTATTTTTAGTCTTCTCATCAGTTTTCGAATTAGTTTTTCTTCATTCAACTTGGTTGAAAATACAACCGTTTACATTACGATTCAAGTTAATGCTTCAGTAATTTCTTAGCGAAACATGCATTATAAATTACTATACATTTGCTTCAACAGAAGGAAAATCATGCCTCTTTCTTCCGTCATAAAGTTGCTTCCTCCAGTTGTTTTACATAATCCATCCAAGAGAATTTATAGGCTTGATTGAATAGTAATGTTTTATGATTAATACTTAGTTTAAAATCCTGATAAACGGTCTGTAAAAGTCCCAAAAGTTCTTTTGCATCTTCCGGTTGGAAATATAATGAAACAGATCCTCCAACCTCGGGGAAGCTGGATGAATTCGAACAAATGACCCTTGTTCCGCAAGAAAGGGATTCGAGCACTGGCAAGCCAAATCCTTCATAAAAAGAGGGATATACTAAAGCCAAGGCATGTGAGTAGAGTTCAATCAACTCGTTTTTCACAACAAAACCTGTCAAGATAATATCTTTTCGGTAAGGATGTATTTTCAATTTAGAGAAAAAATCGTCCGTCTTCCAACCTTTTTTTCCGACAAGGATCAGTAATACTTTTTCTTTAGTTTGATCTCTAAATAAGCGATATGCTTCTAGTAGTACGTTTAGGTTTTTGCGTGGCTCGATGGTCCCTGTGGAGAGGAAATAAGGGTCGGCTATTTCATTTTTGAGGAGAAAGGTTCTTGAAGGTGTGGGTTGAAACTCAGTATCCCTACCCAATAAGATGGTTTTGATTTTTGATTTGGCGAATGGAAAAAACTGTACAAGGTCTTTTGAGGTATTTTCAGAATTAGAAAGAATCAGGTCTGCTTTTCGCAAAATTCGTTTAAGAAAAATGCGCTGCAATAATTGACTATGGAGGCGATGGTACTGAGGAAATAACAGCGGCGTTAAGTCATGAATCATGGTGATTCGTTTTATGCGTTTTGGCAAATTAAAAGGGCCAAAATGCGCAGGTTCTAACACTGCATCTACTTTTTCCACTCTTAAGATGTACGGTATAATAAAAAACAAACGGAGGGAGGTAAAGCCGATTGGCAGTCGAATATTTGGTATGGCAATTTGAGTAATCGTAAGATTGGGATCTTTTTTTTCTCTGATGAGGAGGTATTCGTTTTGGGTATCATACTTAATCAGCGCTTCTACTAGTTGCTTAGTATAGGTATGCACACCAGCGGATTGGTTGTCGAGTGGATCGGCTAGAATTGCTATTTTCATTTTATATTAAAAAATGTAGGTAAATCAAACATCTTAGACTTTTCCAACAATATAGGAATAGCTATCCCAGGAATCTCCAGCCGCATTATTTTTTTTGATCATTATTATTTTTGCACCATGTTCAGTTAAAAATGCAACCATTTCATCAATTGGAATCCAATACATTTCCATAATTAGGGCTTTATTCTCAAGTGATTTGGGTCTTAAAAAACGAGAAAAACTTTGTTTTATTCGGGAAGAAAAACTATGATGAATTCGTGTTCCCCTATCAGGCTTGGATGGAATTTGAAACATTATGATACCTTCTGGTTTTATAATCCTCAAAAAATCCTTAATATAATTTTTTGCATACTTCGGTTGCATATGCTGAAGAGTCATTTCAGAAAAGACAAAATCGAATTCCTTATTTTTAAATAAGGAAAGGTCATTCTTCTCATTTAAGAAATAGGTGCAATTATCTTTTTTATTTTTCTCATTAGCCAGTTGGATCATAGAAGCAGCAATATCCACACCTGCTACCATTTCGAAATGATTCGCTAACCCCTGCGTAAGCCGACCGGACCCACAGCCAAAGTCTAATGCAGAATGAAAGGAAAAATTGGGATTTAAGCGACGAATTCTTTTTGCGACTTGATCCGTCCTCAAACGACCACTTTCAAAAAAGTCCTGTTCATCCCATTTGTTGTCTTTTTTGTCTGGATCAGTTAGAATGGCCCAGTATGGGTCTTCCTTACCAAATTGGTCCCAGTTCTTTTTTAAGTCATTCAATTTCATAAATTTGACGGCATATTGGTTATTTGAGGAAGTCGGGTAGATATTTCTTTATTTTCATAAAAAAAGCTAACTTTTCTATTCAAATTCGTTTCCTCTTAATAGAAGTTATTTTAAAGTAGCGCTTCCTCTCTATAGACAAAGAAACAAAACAAATGGGAATATATCCTCTATTCAAACAAAACTGGTCAGACTTCTTTTCAAATTTGAGAAAGTATCGGTTCTTACTCTTACAGCTGATACGGATTGATATTCTCGCAGGTTACAAGAAATCTTTTATTGGTATTCTTTGGATGGTCATCTACCCTATCCTATCCGTAATTATTTGGATTATTTTGAATAGTGCTGGCATTATTGAACCTGGCGAATCGGCCATTCCTTATCCTGCATATGTTTTGCTTAGCACTTCGATTTGGGGATTTTTTATTGGTATTTATCAAACGACGAGTCAAACTATTTTGGGCGGTGGCCGAATGATGATCATGAATAAATTTCCACAAGAAATATTGATGGTCAATAAAATCGTTGTGCATCTTATTTTATTTGCTATCCCGTTTGTCATCAATGTTATTGTATTGTTGCTTTATGGCGTTCAATTAACTTGGACAAGTTTACTATTCCCATTCGCTTTGATTCCATTACTATTCGCTGGTTTGGCACTTGGTTTAATGGTGGCGGTATTGAGGGTCGTGGCCGTAGATGTGGTGGCTGTGATAGATGAATTTCTAAAATTATTGATGTTCTTAACCCCGATTGTTTACACGCCAAAATTAAATATTAGCGGCCTTGCTACTTTTATCGAATGGAATCCACTGACTTATTTGGTTGGCTTTAGTCGGGACTTATTGGTGGCGGGTACTTTTTATGAAACACAAAGTTTTCTGATTTGCAGTGTTGGTGCTTTTATCCTTTTTGTATTGGCATTCCTTTTTTTCCAAGTGCTTGGACCAAGGGTCTTAGAGCGTTTAATTACAAATTAATTAATAACAATTAGTCATTAGATTACATCCCAATGGAAGAAGCAAAAGTAATGGTTTCCGTTCAGGATCTCTACAAGAAATTTAGTAGGGATTTGAAGTCTAGTTTGTACTACGGCATGCTAGATATGGGACATGGATTGCTAAACCGTCGGCCAACTGAGTTGCGATTGCGTAAGCACGAATTCTGGGCAATTCAGGGTTTAGACTTGCAAGTAAAAGAAGGAGAAATACTAGCGGTAGTTGGCGCCAATGGTTCAGGAAAAACCACCTTAATGCGATTAATTGCGGGTATTTATCCTGTAGATCATGGAGAAATCACTTTTAATGATGTCAACAAAATCACACCTATTTTTGCATTAAATGCAGGAATGCAACCTTTGTTTACAGGGCGAGAAAACATCCTTATCAAAGGAGCTATGCTGGGCATGTCAAAGAAGCAACTAGAAGAGAAAATGGATTTCATCATTGACTTTTTTGAGTATAAGGATTTTTTGGACACCCCATTTGGAAATTATTCCTCAGGTATGAAAGTTCGCTTAGCTTATTCTGTTGCTATAGCTACTGAACCAGATTTATTTATTATTGACGAGGCGCTTGCTGTTGGAGATTCCATGTTTAAAGCTAAATGTTACGACAATTTAAAAGCATATGTCAAGCGCCCTAATAAAGCTGTTATATTTGTTTCTAATAATATTAAAAAAGTATTGGAAATCGCTACTAGAGTTGTTGTAATTGACAAGGGAGCTTCCATCTATGATTCAAAAAACATTTATGAGGCGCTTACTTTTTATATCAATAATTGTCTCACAGATTCTATTGATGAAAAAACGCGAAAATTAAGATTGAAAAAAATTCGAAATTACGAAATGTAATACTGCATGGAACGTAATAATACTTCTGACGAGCCTAAAAAGGAGATGCCCCCCCCCTCTTGGCCTTTCTTTATTAAAGGAAGAACAGATGTGGTCTTTATTCATATTCCCAAAACGGCAGGTACGAGTATGAGATGGACGCTGGATTTCAATCGAGTAAGTAAAGAGAGGGCTGTTCGAAAACATAATGATGCCCACAAAATTATTGGATTATTAGGTAAAGAAAAATGGAAAGCGGTTTTTAAATTTACTTTTGTAAGAAATCCCTGGGATCGATTATTGTCTTTTTATCATTTCCGTTTTAGAAATGACCTAATAAAAGACGAAGCACTTAAAAAATCATTTAAAAAATGGGCCACCCATAAAATGACAACAAAGGATTTAACCTCTGAAACACTCTTCAACCTTCAGCCTCAAACCCATTGGCTAAAAGATAAGAATGGAAAAATAGATCTCGATTTCATTGGTCGGTTTGAATATTTGGAACGAGATTTCAACCAGCTAACTTCCATGCTTTCGCTATCCCCAGGTTTACTTCAACTAAACGTAAATCCATTAAGTCTTGATTACCAAAATCACTATGATGAACGATTGAAAAGATTAGTGGCGGAATTTTATAAAGAGGATATTGATTACTTTAAATATACTTTTTAGGCAACTAGCTACGAATGTAACATTACGTAGTCATCTCTCTATTCGCCGCTCTGCAAGAGCCTGAGCGCTGTTGTATAAAGCATAATCAATTTTATTTAAATCTTTGATTTCCAATAGTATATCTATAGGTATTCCCATTTCGCCTGAAGTCGAAGTATTCAATTTTGGGATATTGAAATCGGGCCATTCCAATAGATTTGATAAGTGGATTAAATCTTTCTCGAAAGATTCTAGAAATCCGATAAAAAATAAATTCTGTAAATCAATACCCTCTAAGAATTGGCTCATCCGGTTGCGATTACTCTCTCTTTGCGCAAAGTTCAATAATGATTCGTTGACTCGATGTTGATGTGGTCGGACAGGGTTTGGAAGGCTATTTCTTTTTATAAAATGTCGGTGATTGGAAATTACTCTTTCAACCGGATCACGCAGCCAGCAGATCACTTTAGCATTACTATTCTGATGAATGGTTCTCAACTCTTCGTAACAAAGGTGCCCATGAAAAATTTTTATTTCTTCATTAATTGTCTTAGCTAAATC
>JBLHRR010000129.1:0-16718 GCA_047626155.1 Saprospiraceae bacterium
ATCATTATCGAATCATTATCGAATCATTATCGAATGATAGAAAGTCGCTTAGCAGTAAACTTATCGTTTGCAGTAATCTTCATTACGTACATACCTACGTCCAAGCTAGAGCCATCAAAAGTAATATTGAAAAGACCAGCAGGTTGCTTTTGGTATTCTTTCATCATTACTAATTTACCGTTAATATCCATTACTTCAATTAAAATGTCTGAAGCTTGCGTCATATTCATGCTAACGGTAGCTGTGTTTGAGAATGGGTTAGGATAGATGTTGGTTACATTGCCTAAATCTACACTATGAGTTGATACGATGCCATTCGCAACAGCTTCCGCAATAGTTACTGATTCAGAATTATTTATGCTTCTATCAGGGTTAATAATCATAGAAACCAGGTGCATTTTATCTTCATTAAAGTCTTCAGGGATGGTGTAAGTAAACATAAATACTTTATTTCCACCGGTCTCTAATGTTTCAGTGAAGCTATCGTCATCATCCATATCAAAAGGGTCCACCATTTCAATAGGAGCTAGAATAGCTCTTGCAACGTGGTCATAATCGATGTCATTTACTGTGGCTGGAAGGTCACTCCAGTTCACGCCATTTATATCAATTAAATCAGGACCTCCACTGTAGAAATTTACTTGTCCCCACTCTGGTCCAATTCCGGTAACATCATCTTCTGTAAGCGCAATGTTAATGTTATAATCGGGAGAGATGTCAGCTAAAGCACTTACCGTAAGCGCAATTTGTAATTCTCTTGTTACAGGATCCCAGGTAGCTCCATTTAATAAGGTAGCAACAACAGGAATTTGCGCCTGTGCGAGAACAGCAGGTTCCAAAGTCCCAAACCCTGGATCTACCCAATCCGTACGATCAGCCTTAGCACTTGGGAAATTATTATTTCCGAATCCAGGGCTATAAAGACTATCTTGCATTGGATCTCCAGTATGAACAGCAATTCCAACAAAGTTATCAGGGTACTTCGATGAAAGTCTATCCATAGAAACCGTTCCTCTTGGGCACCATCCACACCAGGTTCCAGTTGCTTCCTCTACCAACACTTTTTTATATGGAGCAGGACTTACTGCATTAATTTGGCGAGACTCCCCATCATTACATACATCTTGATCATCAAATGTTCCACTATTTATAGACAGGATTTCTATAGATACATCTGTACTTCCTTCTGGCATTGAGAAATTATCGTCAATCGAAAAAGCCATAAAATCACCTGTCCCCAAGGTTAAGCTATTCATAGCGAAAGGAGTCATTACCCCAGCGATATTAGCTGCAACAGAAAATTCCGTAATCATAGAAGTTCCTACATTGGTAAGAATACCTTCAATTGATGTTGTCGTTCCGACCAAGCCGTTAACCTCAGAAAGCTTCAAAGAGGCTTGTGCATCATTGACAATTACTGGAGCTACAAGCTCATACTCGTAAGAGAAATCATCCACAAAGAATTCATCTCCTCCTCTTGGGAAAATATCAATGGAAGCAATACCATCAGAGACATTTGCGAAAGACCCTACACAAGCACCATCTATAAAAACTTGCCACTTGTTCGCATCTAAATTTGTAGCCATTCGGAAGTTAAACCATGTATCCATAGGGTAAGAGAATGTCATTGTAGTTGCATTAGCACCATCGGTTATACTTCCTGCGCCATTCGCATCAAAAATTGCATTCATCGCCCAGGTTGCACCTATAGCCACTTCCTGTTGGTAGTTGAAATAAGCACCTGTTATAACCTTCATGTTCAAGTTCATATCTAAATTACCGCTAGAAAATTTGTCTCCTGTAAAGTATAACACAACATCTTCAGGGCCACCACCTCCAGTTGCGGGTCCAAGTTTAATTGAGTTAGACCCACTAGCGGCGTCTTCATCTGTAATAGTCACGTCGTCTGCTCCTGCTCCGGTGTTTCCACTCCAGGTAGTCCACTCTGTAGCAGATGTTCCCAGCCAGTCACCGGGGGTATAAGAGTCAAAATCGTCACTAAAAGAGGTTTGCCCAAAAGATAGGACAGACATCATTAAACAACCTAGAAAAGGGAGTATAATTTTTTTCATAATCTAAATTTTTAATAATTTATATTTGGTTAATAATAATTTTACTGCTTAATAATTTCGTAAAGCAGAAAGCAAGGTAGTCAAAAATTTCAGGATACTTATGTCGTACCTTTATTTTTGGCTTTATGCCTTCTAGATTACTTATTGACTGGAGAAAGCCATCGATAGGTTGAGAAGAAATGAATACTCAAGATGAGGAACGTTTTAGATAATATGAATATATTAATTACAAAGACAGTCACCTGAAAGCGACCTATCTACTTAGTAGCGACGAGATGATGGGCAAAATAGAATGCGAACTCTCATCAAGTCTAAAGCTCCCAGCTTTTACTATTTCTAACAAAAGTCATTACCTCGGTGCGCTCTTACGCACCTTGCGCAACAAAAGTGCGAACGTTTACTAAACTTTTCCAGTTTAGTAAACGCACCAATACGTACCCGCACCAAATCAAAAACAACAAAGCTCAACGTCGTTAAACGCTGGGCCTTATTTTAATACCTATTTGAAACTGCAGCTGTCCTTTTCAATACATTAGTGGGAAGAGTCAAGAGTTAAAAGTCAAGAGTTAATAGTTGACTAATTTACTTCAAATCAAAACGATCTAAATTCATCACCTTAGACCAAGTCGCTACAAAATCCTTCACGAATCGTCCCTCAGAATCACCAGAAGCATAAACCTCCGCAATCGCTCTCAACTCAGAGTTGGAACCAAAGATAAGGTCAACTCGGGAACCGAGCCACTTAAGGTCACCCGTTTTACGGTCACGTCCTTCAAAAGTATCCTGCGCATCAGAAGTCGCTTTCCAGGTTGTATTTAGATCAAGTAAGTTGACAAAGAAATCGTTAGTCAATGTTTCTTTACGTTTTGTGAAAACACCATGTTGAGACTGATCCGCATTTGCGTTAAGCACACGAAGCCCACCAACAAGAACAGCCATCTCTGGCGCGGTCAATGTCATCAATTGTGCTTTGTCAATCAACATTTCTTCTGCGGACATATGGTAAGAAGAAGTCGCATAGTTTCGGAAACCATCTGCTTGCTGCTCCAAGGCTGCAAAAGACTCAACATCGGTATGTTCTTGAACCGCGTCTCCACGTCCAGCGGTAAACGGAACCACAGTGTTATGACCAGCAGCTTTTGCCGCTTGCTCAATACCTGCAGATCCACCCAATACGATCAAGTCAGCAAGGGAAATGGTCTTTCCTCCTGCATTGAATGCTGTCTGAATGCCTTTCAATGTATCTAAAACCTTTGCCAATTGGCCAGGGTTATTTGCAGCCCAGTCCTTTTGAGGAGCAAGTGCGATACGTGCACCGTTAGCACCACCACGTTTGTCCGAGTTACGGAAAGTTGTAGCAGAAGACCAGGCGGTAGAAACCAATTGAGCAACAGATAAACCAGAAGCTAAAATGCTTGCTTTCAAAGTAGCCACATCATTATCGTCCACTAAAGCATGCTTTACTTCCGGGATCGGATCTTGCCACACTAAAACCTCAGCAGGAACTTCCGAACCATGGTAAAGGGCGCGTGGTCCCATATCACGGTGAGTCAATTTGAACCAAGCTCGAGCGAAGGCATCTTCAAATGCTTTATGGTCTTTATGGAAACGTTTTGAGATTTCTAAGTAAGCAGGATCTTCCTTCAATGCGATATCAGCAGTTGACATCATTAAGGCCTGAGTCTTCGTTGCATCGCCAGCCCTAGGAGCTATTCTAGCAGAAGAAGCGGCAGTCGGTGTCCACTGATTTGCACCAGCAGGACTCTTTGTTAATTCCCAATCGTAGTTCAATAAAACATCGAAGTAGTCCGCATCCCATTTGGTTGGGTTTGGCGTCCAAGCTCCTTCCAAGCCACTTGTAATGGTGTCGTCTCCAACTCCAGATCCAAAGCTATTTTTCCAACCAGTTCCTTGCTCTTCTATCGTAGCTCCTTCTGGTTCCGCAGCCACATATTTGTCAGGATCAGCAGCTCCGTGTGCCTTTCCAAAAGTGTGTCCACCTGCAACCAAGGCAACCGTCTCTTCATCGTTCATTGCCATCCGACCAAAAGTTTCTCGGACATCATGAGCTGATCCGATTGGGTCAGGCTTTCCTCCTGGACCTTCAGGATTTACATAAATCAATCCCATGTGAACGGCACCAAGCGGCTGGTCCAATTTACGTTCTGTATCTGTTGAGGAAGCATAACGAATATCATCTCCCATCCATTCTTTTTCAGAACCCCAATAAGTATCTTCTTCCGGTTCCCAAACATCTTGTCGTCCACCACCAAAACCAAAAGTAGGAAAGCCCATAGATTCCAGTGCGCAGTTACCTGCAAGGATCATCAAATCCGCCCATGAAATTTTCTGACCATATTTCTGCTTAAGCGGCCAAAGCAATAAACGAGCTTTGTCGAGGTTCCCGTTATCCGGCCAACTGTTAAGCGGTGCAAAACGTTGCATCCCTGTTCCTCCACCACCACGTCCATCTTGGATACGGTAAGTACCTGCACTATGCCAAGCCATACGAATGAAAAATGGGCCATAGTGACCATAATCTGCAGGCCACCATTCTTGAGAATCCGTCATCAGATCAACAAGATCTTTTTTCAGCGCTGCTAAATCAAGTGTTTTAAATTCCTCTACATAGTTGAATCCTTCCCCAAGCGGGTTAGACAACTCAGAGTTTTGCCGAAGGATGTTCAGCTTTAATCGGTTCGGCCACCAATCGCGGTTTATTGGGCCGCTGCCAGCACTTTGTTTGAGCATGCCACTTGTGAAAGGGCATTTCTCCACTCCATTTGAAGATGTATCCATATTATGTTATTGTTTGTGAGGTGATCAATTTGGAAACAAATATAGGTGGAAAAGGGGAGAGTCTTTAGAGAAAGCGTGTTTTACAGTATAGATTGTTTCTATGTAAGTATTGATGACATCGATCACTATGGAAGTCAACTTAATTAAGAGAGAGTAGATCGTTCAATTCCTTTAGCACTCTGACGGTGTGGATTGAAGGGGTTAATGTATTAAGTTGCTTGGGGGGAGAAACTTGTTTGTTTAGGTAAGTGATTGTAGGCAACGAAATCGTTTAAAGTTATTTCCAATGGGTACAAATGGGGTAAATAATAAAAGGTCTAGAAAACCTTAGTTGCGTATCCGCTGATGATCTTATCAGTATTTGCAGGAGTGAAATTTGGAGAACATGATATTATAGGTTGGTGTTTATAGAAGTAGTCATTTCTATTCAAAGTAGGATCTAAAGAAAAAACTCATTGTAAGTCTTCCTACATCGATGCTTTGATCTGTTGAAATTTTGCTACGAAGGCCTTTTATTTTCGTTTCATCTCGAAGAGAAACAGCGTAGCCTCCTGACATACCGATTAAAAGGAAGCCGGGAGCTACCCAATCTTTACCACGGTATTTATAACCAATAGTTAAACCTATATCTGCAATGGGTTGTACAAATCGTAAATCCAGGTCTTTGTTTTGTAAATAGGCTTGTAGCGGAATACTTTTTTCATCCGGGCTGTTGATCAATCGGTAACGATAGCGTTTGATGCTAATCTTCGGCATAACAAAAGACTTACGATAGTTGATCAATTCATAGCCCAAATGAAAAGCGAAGAGGTAACCATTGGTTACTATGTTGATGTCATCCTCTTCTATTGATGTTTCGGTGCTAATACCATATTCTATTCCTGTGTATATTTTGTTGAATACTTTGTTATATGGTCAAATACGGTTACTTCGATATTTATATTTTTTTCATCCTTTATAAGTAAATGAAAAGCTCCAGTGTTATCAGAACGAGAGAAGTATTTAAGAGGACGGACCCAAATGCTGTCAGTTTCGCCAATTTCGTTGTCATTACCACTATTTACATAGGTGCTGTCTTCGTAAAGGACAATAGTAGCAATCCAGGGGAGCGGTTGGTCTTTAGAGTCTAGTACGAAGCCATTCAAAAAAGATTGAGCAGTACTATTGACAGATAGAAGAAGGAGTAGGATGAAAAAAGGGTATTTCATAGTCACTTGTATATTAAATATAATTCTTTAATGAAGGAGGAATTCTTTAGTCAGTTCATCTTGTTAAGTTCTGCAAATGACACAATTGGCAGCATAAGATTCTTTTAATTTAACGTATTGTAAAATAAAATAAATAATAATTTGATTATTGTAGAATTATAATTATATTTGAATATTCTTTAATCAGAAGTAATAAAATCGTTTCGTATAAAGTCGTTACACTAAAACACCCGAGAATCGTAGCGTATGGACTTGAGTATCATTCTGCTCCTCCAATCAAAAAAAACCATACGATATAATCATGCAATGCAACAGTGAAAGATAATTCGATTTTCTAAACTTCTAGGGTGTGTAAAGGTTTTTTATTTTAATAAAAGAACCAAAGATAAAAAATTCATTCATACCATAAAACACGAGGGTCTATGATAGAACCACCAGCACATTCGGAGGTAGAAGGTGCCAACTTCCTGCCTCAAAACTCGGATAAAAGTAGAGACTAATTCCCGTAACTAAAGGGGTACTCTTTCGCTCAGTAGAATGATTAATATCATATAAGCATTCTCTCGGCGAACACCCAAAAAAGTAATAAAAGAAATCGGGAACCTGATTGCTAGTCGATATCATTTATTGACATCGAAAATATTAAAAATCGTGAAACGATTGTGGATTAAAATACAATCGCCAATAAAAAGTGAAATTTGGAAGCTTCGGTAGCTCTTGGTTTTACACTTCAAAATTCATTTTTTTAACTCTAATCCGAATAGTAAAGCATGCCTCTCTATTTTTAGCAAGAAAGCCCCGGCGATAAGATCGTCGGGGCTTTCTTGCTGCGTGGCCATTCTTAAACTATATTCTTCGGAAAGTTGTTTAGATTGCATTGCTTTTGTTTTAATTTAAAAGAATTCCCCGACGCTTGCCTCGGAGAACTATTCAAAGCCAAGTGGTGGGTGCGCGATACCCCGTACCCTTGGGTCGGGGTAATTCCTTTACGATTCGAAAAGGTAAGTATATTAGATATTCAGTATTGTTGGCCTCTACTTTATGGCATAATTATGTAAAAAGCTAGAAAGTTCAGAAAGGAGAAAGTACGACAATACTAAAGCATTTTGTAACTATTCAGACCGGAGACGGAAGAAGGAAGTTTCCATCCACAGCTAAACTATACCCCACTGAACAGTTACAGCATTTTTATCTGTTTTACTTTGTGAAACCTTCGTGATCTTTGTGTCCTTTGTGGTTTTTCTAACACGAAATGCGGAGCGCATGAAGTCACCAAAAAACATTACCTTTCCGGCAAAAAAGAAATGCCCACACCTTCGATAAACATCAGATCTAAAAACAGTCCTGGCGTAGAGATCTCCTGGTTTGCACCCATCTGCAATGGTGATGACGAACTCCTTGGAACCCACGATGACCGCTTCAAGAGTAATTGGGGAAATGCTTCTAACATCACTATTACGGCTGATCGATTGGGCTACCGTAACATCCTATTGCCGTCCTCTTATCAAGTGGGGCAGGATACCATGACCTTTGCCTCCGCGGTAGCGCCGCTCACTTCAAAGATTAATTTGTTGACGGCCATCCGTTGTGGTGAAGTGCATCCACCCATGTTGGGGCGTGCTATTGCTACATTGGACCACATCTTACAAGGCCGGCTGACAATCAACATAATTTCTTCCAATTTACCTGGTACGGATTTGTCCTCAGCGGACCGTTACCAACGTTCCCGAGAGGTCATCGAAATACTTAAGCAAGGATGGACTCAAGACTTCATTGACTTTAAGGGCGATTTTTATAACATTAATCTTCCGTCTGCGCCAATGAAGCCTTTTCAGCAAAATAAAGGGCCTTTGTTGTATTTTGGAGGTTACTCCCCGGCTGGCGTTGACCTTTGTGCCGAGCATTGTGATGTTTATCTGATGTGGCCAGAAACTGAAGAAAAATTACAAGGACTCATGCAAAATATGAGCAATCAAGCTGCTGCTTACGGTCGCACTGTAGATTTCGGATTGCGGGTACATGTCATCGTTAGAGAAACAGAGGATGAAGCAAAAATCGCTGCTAAAAAATTAATGTCAAAAATAGATGAAGCTGCTGGCACAGAAATCCGAAACCGTGCGCTGGATGCCCAATCCTACGGCGTAGCCCGACAATCCGAAATGCGCGATTCTGCTGATCTTGACGGATTCGTCGAAGATCATTTGTGGACGGGCATCGGTCGTGCCCGCTCCGGCTGTGGTGCCGCTCTGGTCGGAGACCCCGATCAAATTCTAACAAAAATAAAACGTTATATTGATATGGGCATCCGTGCCTTTATTTTTTCGGGCTATCCGCATATTGACGAATGTAAGTTATTTGCGAAATATGTATTACCAAGACTAAGAACGATTTCAATGCCGGAAGCCCAAAGGCGTATTCCAACAATACTTCCGCAAACACCGCTTGGGGGAGGGAAGAGGGAGTGAAATTTAAATTAAAATGGAAATCAAAATTGATTTTGCAGTCAGAGGTTGCTTTTGATGTTGCAATTATTTCACTTGTATAGTTAAAAATAAAGGATGCTGGATTTACTTATCGTTGTTACTTACTTTATCGTCATATTCTTAGTAGCCTTGGCAGGTCGTACTAAGGGAGAAGTCACTACAGAGGAGTATTTCCTTAGTTCAAGGAATCTTCGTTGGCCATCCATTGCATTGTCCACCATCGCTACGAACATACAAGGGTATCAGTTTCTGGGAATGATGGGTTCCGCCTACTTATATGGTTTGGCACAAGCCAGTTTAGAAATCAACGCAGTAGAAGGTATTTTACTAGCGGCATTCGTTTTCGTTCCAATGTATTTGAAAGAGAAAGTGATGACGATTACTCAGTTCATCAAGATGCGATTAGGGAATACGGTTGCTTTGTTATATAGCGTTGCCAATATATTGTTATTTGCTACTGTTACTTTAGGGGCTGCACTGTTTTGGGGAGCCTATGCTGCAGATTTGGTCTTTGAAGAATATTTTAAAGTTATCCATGAAGATCGGATCGTTCGTATTGGAATGATGATCGTTGGTTTGGGCGTATTCTCAGCGATATATACTTATCTTGGTGGTTTGGGAGCTGTTGTAAAAACGGACATTATACAGTTTGGTCTTTTACTGACAGGAGGAATTGTTGTTACCTTCGTTGCCATTCAGGAGCTAGGTGGCTGGGGCGAATTGTACCAAAAAACACCCCAGTTGATGCACCTGCATTTGCCTGCTGATCATGAAAAACTCCCCTGGATTCACATCTTCGGACTCTTCTTACTCAATATCAATTACTGGTGCGCCAACCAAACCGTGATACAACGCTCACTTGCTGCAAAGAACTTGCGGGAAGCACAAATAGGCTTGATGGTTGGTGGCGTCATGAAGTATGTAATGGCGGTCGTTATTGTTATTCCAGGGATAGCACTCTATGGTATTCTTGGCGAAAGCGGCCAATTGGCAGAACCAGATATGGCCTTCCCATATATCGTTTCCAATTATCTACCCGTTGGCATCAAGGGCATCATCCTCTGCGCCCTCTTTGCCTCATTGATGAGTACCGTAGATTCCACCTTTAATTCTCTAGCTACTTTATTTTCTGTGGATATTTATAAAGTCTATATCAACAAGGAGGCTACAGATACCCAAATGGTCGATGCCGGACGAAAGACGATCCTTTTTACTTTATGTACAGGTATTGTTATGGGTTTGGTTCTGCTTTACGTAAAGTTTGAAAACCCAGAAGCGGCCTTTACCCACACCCTCAATGAATTGCGTTATTACATCAATTGCGGAATTGTTGTTATCATTTGCGCTGCCGGGTTTCTAGTGGCGCCCAATCATCGAGTGGCGTTGATTGCTTTTGTATCAACTATCCCTTTACACCTGATCATCATTCACTTCTTCCCAGAGATGAATTATTTCGTTCGGGCAGGTTGGGTGGTACTCATTGGCTTTTTGTTGGTCTGGGCCGGTTCCTTTCGGGCCGGTTGGAAAAAATTTGGAGATATGGTGCATTACGATTCGAAAGAAATCTGGCAAGTAGGCTTGGGGCTGGCTGGATCCTTGGTGGTTTTGCATTGGGTGTTTCATTAGAGGGCATTTATAGTAGGTAACTCCGCACTTGCTGTTGCAGATCCGTTTTGATTAGCAACAATGATCTCTGCGTGGAATTTAAATATTTCATTGAGGGCGTCTACACCCGGAACAGCTAAAGTTAATATATAGGTACTACTTTGAATGAAACTCAAGTCATAACTGATCACCTTCGAGGGCCATGTCCCAAATGATGAAGTCATTGGCATAATTTACCCAGGAATAAAGTCTAATACTAATAGAAGCGAACAGGAAAAGAAAGAGTATTACTTTTTTCATAGCTGGACGTTTTGCATCAAAATTTTAATAGCATAAATACATTTTCTAAATATAGCCAATAACAAGAATATTTCAAAATATTGTAAGCGACCTAGGGTTTAGCACACGATTGCACTCAATGCTTAGAATACGCGCCTTTGTTTTGGTTTAGATATGACAAACCTTATGGATTTTCTATATCTCTAAGGACGCTCAATTCGTAATTAAATTCCTTACTTTTGCTAAAGCAATTCAAGTACTAATATTTGTCAATATTCAGATCCAATGAGAAAAACCTATGGCAATACCTGGTGGGGAAAACAATGGCTAAATGCCCTCACCGATATCGACTATTCTAACCGCCTTCCTCGTGGCCGTACCTACGCCAATAAGGGACTGGCTAAAGATATTGTCATCAATAAAAATAAAATCTCAGCGAATGTTCAGGGAACGCAACGGACTCCCTACAAGGTGAAATTTACTGTTCCTCCATTTTCGGCCTCGGAGAAAGCGGGTATCATTGAATTGGTTACGGCTAATCCGCTTCACCTATCTAAGTTACTCAACAGAACATTGCCGCAGGATTTGAAGCAGCTTTGTGATGTGCGTAACATTAAGTTGTTTGCCAACTCATGGGACGATCTGGAAGGGTCTTGCTCTTGTCCCGACTTTGCGGTGCCTTGCAAACACATGGCTTCGGTTTTGTACTTGGTTGCTAATGAAATAGACAAAAATCCTTTTCTTGTTTTTCAATTGCATGATTTTGATTTGTTTAAGGGACTGGAAGGAATTGGTTATACGGCGGAAGGGCAGAAAGAAATTTCTATTACTCCAACAACAAGGTTACAACAGTCTTTCTCTAGTGATCGGATTACCAATAAATGGGACGAAGCCATTTATCAGCAACTGGATTTTTCTGGAATTCCGGACCTTAAAGAAAATCTATTGACCATCATTTCTGAAAAGCCAGTTTTTTATCCTGCTGGTGATTTTAAGAAAATATTAGAGATGGCTTATACTGCTGTTGCTAAAAAAATAATAAAGAAACGGAAGGAAGAGCTAACGAAGGAATTGGACTTGTTTGAAGTAGATGCGGTAGAAGATGTAGAAGTATTGTTGGATGAAGAATGTGACTTTCTGAATTCAACTTTGCGGAATAAAGCAGGTAAAACGGTTTTGTCTTTTGACAAAAAAGAAGAACTTATTCACTGGATAGAAAAGGTGCCTTTGGCGGATTTTTCTAAGTATGCGGATGCGGTGAAGACCTTGGTTTTAGTTTATGGTTTTGCATTGAAATTGGCGGAGCAATCGGCTTATCTGCCACAGTTGTTGCGGGTGGGAGCGAAGCATTATAAGGTACGTTGGTTGCCTGCTTTATTAAATGAAGTAGTAGCTAGTGTTTGCGCTGATATTCAACAGATTATGGCCACGGATGTTTTGTTTTACAGAAATGGAAAAGATATAAATGAGCCTGCTGACGGAGATAGGCTGTCTGCTCTGCTTTCGTTTTTTCTAGGCCATTTTGTGAAAACCAATCACGACCTTCAATATCGTTTTGCAGAACACGAAATTGGGCATCTGTTTTTTAATGGAGCCATACTGTCTTTCTCAACTTATGAAAACAAAGAATACCCCACGGCAATTCAGCTTTGGTTGAATACCTTTTTCATTGTAGAACGAGATTTTGTCCCTGTCATTCTAGTAGATGATTTGGATGGGGAAGCTTTCGCAGTAAATGTGGCTGTCCAAAAGAAATCAAGGAAAGCTTCTGCTCCGATTTCCATTAAAAAAATACTGACGCAATCTAAGTTTACCAATATTCGGATGGATGTCCTTCGTGATCTAGCGATGCTTTCTGAGTACTTTCCAGAGATCAATGAATTGGTGGCGAACAAAGGGGAGGAACCGGTTTATTTCGATTCTGATACGTTTGTAAATGTATTGTTTAAAATACTGCCAACCATCCGTTTGTTTGGTATAAAAATATTGCTGCCCAAAGCATTGCGTAAGTTGATGCGCCCTCGTTTGTCCATGAGTGTAGAAGCGAAGGGAGAATCAGGTGTTGTCTCCACCACCACTTTGTTGAACATGGATGAGATGCTCAAGTTTCGTTGGAAAGTGGCGCTAGGAGATGAACAGTTGTCTATTAATGAATTTATAAAAATGGTCAAAGAGTACTCCGGTATTGTCAAAATAAATGACCAATATGTTTTCTTTGAAGAATCAGAAATAAAGGCATTAATTGAGAAGTTGAAAGATCCGCCGGACTTGGATTCTAAGGATTTGCTGCAGGTTGCATTGACAGAAGATTATGGTGGCGCAAAAGTAGAACTGGGAAAGAAGGTCAAAAAACTGATGAATGATCTGCTTCGTGGTGAAAAGGTGAAGGTACCTAAAGGTCTGAAAGCTACGTTGCGCCCTTATCAGCTCAGCGGTTATCGATGGATGTATAAAAATTCCAGGATCGGTTTCGGAAGTCTGATCGCGGATGATATGGGCTTGGGAAAAACCCTGCAAGTCATTACTACTTTGCTGAAGCTAAAAGAAGATGGCGCATTCGAAAAACAAAAAGCGATTGTCATTGTTCCGACCACATTGTTGACCAATTGGGAAAAGGAGATCAACCGTTTTGCACCGGGACTAAGGAGTCATATTTACCACGGTCCAAGCCGGGATTTGAAACCGCTGAAGGATGCAGATATATTGTTAACTACTTACGGTGTAGCTCGTTCTGAAACTGCAAAATTGCAAAAGCAAAAATGGCTACTATTGGTTATTGACGAAGCCCAAGCCATTAAGAATCCAGGAACGGCGCAAACTAAAGCCATTAAAAAAATAAAAGCGCCTGTGAAGATAGCGATGAGCGGAACCCCCGTTGAAAATCGCCTCAGTGAATATTGGAGTATCTTCGATTTTGTAAATAAAGGGTATCTGGATAGTTTGAAAAAGTTTAAAGATGAATTTGCCAAACCAATTGAAATTGATCGAGACCAGGAAAAGCTGGATCGCTTCCGAAAGATAACGGAGCCTTTTATCCTCCGGCGTTTGAAATCGGATAAGAGTATCATCAAAGACCTGCCGGAAAAAATTGAGCAGGATCAGTATTGCGAGCTGAGTCCTTCCCAAGCTGCACTGTACCAAAATGTAGTAGATACCACTTTAGAGACTATTGCAAAAACAGAAGGCATAGAACGTAAAGGTCTTGTTTTAAAATTGATCACGGCTTTAAAGCAAGTCTGTAATCACCCGGTACAATTCCTTAAAAAAGGAGATGCAGATCCGACGGCTTCCGGTAAAACCCAAATGTTATTTAACCTCATGCGCAGTATTATGGACAATGGCGAGAAGACCTTGATCTTTACGCAATACCAGGCTATGGGTAAACTTCTAGTGGAAATGCTGGAAAAAGAATTCCATCTGAGCATTCCTTTCCTTCATGGTGGTGTTTCCCGAAAGGGACGTGATGAAATGGTAGAAGCCTTTCAAAACAATAGAGCTACACGGGTACTGATTTTGTCTCTGAAAGCTGGAGGTACCGGCTTGAACCTTACCAAGGCGAGCAACGTCATTCACTACGATCTTTGGTGGAACCCAGCTGTGGAAG
This sequence comes from Saprospiraceae bacterium, assembly GCA_047626155.1. Taxonomy (GTDB): domain Bacteria; phylum Bacteroidota; class Bacteroidia; order Chitinophagales; family Saprospiraceae; genus CALGLS01. Next base: position 14,051 of record JBLHRR010000129.1, read on the forward strand.
CACAGGCGACCGACAGGGCTTATCGGATCGGACAAAAAAACAATGTGATGGTACATCGTTTTATAACAAAAGGAACTTTTGAAGAAAAAGTAAATGAATTGTTACAAACTAAAAAAGAACTGGCTAATTTGACGGTGAATACTGGAGAAAAGTGGATAGGGGAGTACTCGGATGGGGAGTTAAGAGATATGGTGGCTTTGAAGTAGGGGGAGTGTAACCATTACGTCATGACGCATACGCAACGAAAATTTAAGGATTGGCATATTTCACGCAGATCAAATTTTTCAATTTTTGTTTTTTTGGTACTGTAAAATACGATGGTGTGATTTTAAGAAAAAGTTATCGACAATTTAAGAGGACAATCGGTATGTTTTGGTAGATAAGTGGTAAGGGGATTAAACCACTAGGAAAGTGTAGTAGCCTTGAGGAGTGAAAATTCATTCTTTTTACTTACCTTAGGTGTTAATACTAGCTACCTCACCATAAATGCTACTTTACAAAAACAAAACCAACAAAACCAACAAAACCAACAAAACCAACAAAACCAACACAACACGACACAACACGACACAACACGACACAACACAATACAACATAATACAACACGATACGATGCGTCAGACCCTCACTGCAATCATAGTTGACGATGACGAATATTCTATCGTTAAATTGGAAGAACAGATAAAATTATATTGTCCTGAAGTTACCATTATTGGAACTTATGATGACGCTATTTTGGGTAATCATAAGATACTGGAGTTGCGTCCGGATGTCGTTTTTTTGGATATTCAAATGCCGAAACGAAGTGGATTGGAAATAGCCCGTGAAGTTATTCAGGAAGGCATCCATGTGATTTTTATTACTGCTTATCGACAATATGCCATTGATGCCATTCGTCTCAGTGCTTTCGATTATTTGTTGAAGCCATTGCAGGAAATGGAAGAGTTGATTTCCGCGATACGGCGGGTAAAAGAAAGTGCTTCTGTTGAAAAAACAGTACCTATCTTTGAACAGCTTTTAGAAAACGAACGGAATGAAAGTTATTCTCAGGAGACGGAAATCAAGCTATATGACGACAGGCACATCTACTTTCATAAGGTAAAAGAAATCATACGTTTGAAAGCGCACGGTAATTATTGCGAGTTCTTTTTTACAAATGGTGAAAAACTGATGATCGCAAAAAACCTGGGGACCTTCATGAAATCATTAGAGAAGTATGGATTACTTAGAGCCAGTCGTTCTGAGGCGGTGAACATGTTGCATAAAATAAAAGTAATCCGTAGCGGACCTTACCTGGTGATGAGCGACGGAGAACATGTGCAGATCACAGGTAAGAACCGAGATAATTTCCCTTTCTAGAAACCTTCATACAATCACCCTCCTTTCATTAAAAGCATATTGCTGCTACTTGTTTTAAATTTATATCCCGATTCGATTAAAAGCGTTAACAAAACAAGTTTAATATATCACTCACCAGATGGAAAAATACCAGATCTGGAGGGTAGGGGGTGATTATATTTCCTTTAGCCTCTACTATGAAGAAGATTGGCAGATTGTTTTAAATCAACCTTCTATAAACAGCCAAGCTGTAGCTTGTGCAGGATTAGTCAATTACAATTTTTATAACAATAAACTCTAATGTCCCTGTATATTTAGGTAAAACAGATTACTCAGAATTGATAGCTAGTGATCCTCTTTTATCATAGCAAAACATGTAAGTATAAAATTCGCTCGTAAAACCGTAAAGCCACTTCGATTTTCCATTCACACGTGCGACTGTTTCATCTGCATGTGCTATTTCACTTTCTAAAACAGCTTGCTTTATTTGATCTTCGGGTTCTTCTAGGTAACCGTAAACTTTATTAAGAATTTTCTGCTGAGTACCATCATTCGTATGGTAGCCATAAAGATCACCGGAAAGTTCTCGTGTCCTTTGCCAAGACAGATGGAATTTATTATTTAATAAAGTCACTTATTTTTTTACCCCATAGCCATACTGGACAGGAGCATTTATTTGATTCGGAAATGGCTGATGAAATTGTTTACCACAAGATAGGCAGTCGCATTGATAATGCTTGATATTCTACTACAAATAATTTTGGATCAGGTATATCGAACACCTGTCTTTTTTCGCATAATTCTTTTTCCACTTCATTTAAAGATTGACCTCAACTACATTCATCAGGAATTAAACTAACTGTAGTACCCGGATTACTAGTCATTTCTAAAGCTTTCCCTGCGTGTTCTTTTCGGTCACCGTTTGGTTTTTACCTTTTTTTCTTATTAGGTGGCGGCTTTTTTAACCCATCAAAGGAGGGTGGCTTTGAACTGTTCATTTGTTTGACTTGAACTTTAACTCGTTTACCTTAGCCGTAAGTCTTTCTAGCTGAATTAATAACGCTTTAATCAGCTCATGGCAATCTTCTATCTTATTTGGTAAGTTCATTTATTATGTCATGCAATATAGTTATTTATGAGAAAACCCTTTATCCTTCTACGAAAATGATATAACATTCGATGTAATTTCACCATAAGATTCCTTTTTTTTTGGGTTTTGGTTTTTTTAGACCTCCTTGGGCTTTTTTGTCTACTTGTTTTTGTTTTCTTACTCCCTAATTAAAAGTAAATTTGTCCAGGTTAAATTTCAATAAAACAAATGAGTGTTATT
>JBLHRR010000130.1:0-16667 GCA_047626155.1 Saprospiraceae bacterium
TTATGTTGATTTTAAATGAGCCTTGTTGTTTAATTTAAACATTACGGCTTGCCTTCGGCGACATACTTTTTCAGTCGAAAAAAAGGTATGCAAAATTCTCGACAAATCAAAGGCTCTACCGCTCAGGCCGTCACCCATACCCTCATGATTTGCCATTCCCAGCCCGCCATATATCGTGGCCCACGAATGCTGAGCCCTCCGGTTTGTCATGTTCGTAGATTCGCTCAGTTCGTGATAAAACGTTGCGTTTTCGTAGCGCCGTAGCGGTTACTCCCTCTCAAAAAAATGGGTCGCCTAATTTATAAAAAAAATCAGGCGACCCAAATAAATCGTTTATCAGTTTTAATACAAACTGACTATCTTAAATACAAAGAATATTAGTATCCAGGATTCTGCGCCAAATTACTATTCAAAGAAATTTGATCAGCAGGAATAGGCATCAAAGTTTTATAGTCTTCAGATACAGCTTTTTCCCACCATGCGTCATCCCATTTTTCGAAACGGATCAAGTCCGCTCTACGCTTAGCTTCGAAACAAAGTTCCCGTCCTCTTTCTGCGAGTAGGTTGTCTTCATCCAATGCAGCAAAAGGAGCAGCCTTTGCACGGTTTCTTAGCATGTTAACCAAGTCCAGTGATTCTCCGTTTCCAGGAGTCATTCTGTGTAAAGCCTCTGCTTTGTTCAATAGAATTTCACCGTAACGATAAACAGCGAAATCGTTGCTCATATGCTGTACCGTTCCAAGTTCATACTCATATTTTGACATACGAGCACCACCATCTCTAAATGCACCAGGCGCTAATTCATTGATTACCGGATCGAATACGACTACACGAGCGTCGCCATCAAAGGCATGGTCTTCAAACCAAGAATCCGCTTCATCACGTAGAAGTGCTCCGTCTGCATCGTACTGAGGTCCGTGTAACATAACACCGTATCCTCTGTCTCCACCGGTAAAACGCTCATCTGTTTCTTCAAAAGCGTTGTAGAAATCAGCGAGTACACAGTATCCATTCCAAGGCTGATCAACAGTCTTAAATGTTTTCTGAGATTCGTAATGAAGGGTCATTTGTACCAAGTTGAAACCAGCTGCATTTACTCCATCGTAAGGAATCGCAAAGATGTTTTCAGCAGAACCACCATTGTTCACTTCAAAGTTATTGAAGTAGTTTGCTTCCAAAGAGTAAGCATTGTCCATGATAAGAGAGTCACAAGCATTGACACAATCTTGCCATCTTGGTGTACCTGTGTATACCTCAGCGTTTAAATAAAGTGTAGACAACATAGCTTGTGCAACGTAGTAGTTCATACGACCGTAGGTAGACAAATCATTAGCACGAGGAAGATTCCCCATGTTAGCTAAAATTTCGCTTTCCACGAAGTCAAAAACAGTTTGACGAGTTTCAGTAGCTGGAAGGAAACCTTCTGGCACATCAAAAGTTTTCAAAAGCGGTACGTTACCAAATACATCCAAAAGGATCATGTTATAGTAAGCACGTAACACCAATAATTCAGAGATAAAGTTTCCAGCGTTCGGGTTGTCTGCTCCTGACGTTTCGAAAGTAGCAATCAAACGGTTACAAGTATTGACACCTCCATAACAGAAGTTCCACACGTTACCAAAAACACCTTCTCCGTCAAAGAATTCGTGACGGTGCATTCTCAACCATTGTCCACCATCTTCCCAATCTGGCCCCTTGTGCGTCACCGCAGCTTCATCAGAAGAAGTTACATCCAGAGAAAAAATGTTACCATGATTCATAAAACCATAGAGGTTGGTATAAGCCGCCCCTAGTGCCGAAATGAACGCATCGTCATTTTGGAAATATTGATCTTCCGGAATTACATCTGTAAATTCTGGCTCCAAATCAGAGCAAGAATAGATGGTAAATGCCAGAAGAAGCATTAATAGATTTATTAATTTTTTCATTTATTTTAATATTTAATTTTTAATTAATTATAATTCTTTGACGAATTCCGTTTTTTATAATTCCACAAATAGATTTTCAACATTCCCTTCGTTACACTACAATCTTTTTTGAAAAATCTTTTTGAGGAATCACGTCATTTCTCAAAGAAGGTTAATTGTTAGTTACTTTTTAATTCTTCTTAGAAAGTAACGTTAGCACCCACCGTAAATGTTCGAGTAAAGAAATAACTATTTCTTCTATCTACACCAGGAGCAAGCGGATCTAATGTATCGCTTTCATCGCCACCGTTATCTACAGAACCTGCATCACCTAATCTTACTTCAGGATCTACACCCGTATATCCAGTAATAGTAAATAAGTTTTGTCCTGCAACAAATAAACGCATACCACCCAACTTAGAATCAGAGGTGTCAAAAGTATATCCGATAGACATGTTATCTAGTCTTACGAAGTCTGCTTTTTCAACGTGCTCAGAGTTATAAGAAGCTGTTTTAACTGCTTTATTTGCTTTGCTAGTATTTAAGAAATTAGCACCTGGCTCATCAGGGAACGTTTCGTAGAAAGCTCTGTAAGTGTTAACTAAGCTGTGACCAAAAGCACCTCTTAAAAAGATGTTCATATCCCAGTGGTTTCCAAGTTTGAAATTGTTGTTCAAAGACATTTCAAAATCTGGCAATCCATTTCCTTGTACAACCCAGTCGTCTGCAGTAATCTCTCCGTCACCATTTTGATCTTTGAAAATGTAAGCTCCTTCATCGTCTACACCTTCAAAAGTAGGCGCTACGATTTGTCCGATTTCTTTATCTTTTTCAAGAAAGTGTAAGCCTACCCCTGCATCTGTAATGTTCTGTCCAGGTGCACCAAGGTTTGTAATAAAGAAAGAAGGAGAATCATTATATTCATCAAGAACCGTCTTGTAAGAAGTAAAGATAAGACCTGGTGTATAGCTAAAGTTGCCATTATTAATCAACTTATAGTTAACCGCCAATTCAATACCGTTAGTTGAGAAACCAGCCGCATTTTTCCAAGTGTTGCCCGCTAAATTCGGAGGTACAGGTACAGCAACCAATAAGATCAAGTCCTCTGTTGTTCTATTAAAGATATCAAGAGCACCTGTTAACTTATAGTCGAAAAGAGAAAAGTCGATTCCGAAGTTAACCTCTCTTTTCGTCTCCCATTTCAAATCAGGATTTGCGTTTGTTTGTGGTCCGAAAGAAGGAACATAGTTTCCGTTATAGAAGAACTGTGGTCCAGGAACGAAGATAGATTGGAAAAGGTAGTTTTCACCAGGCAAGTTTCCTGTCACCCCATAACCAAGTCTTAATTTCAAGTTGTCTACATTTTTAATATCCGCTAGTTTAGAGATATCTACACCCGCACTAATCGCTGGAAAAATACCATAACGATTGTCCTCACCAAAACGGTCAGAACCTTCTCTACGAATAGAAGCAGAGGCAAAGTAAGTATCATCTATATTAACAGTTGCTCTAGCAAACTGTGCTTGCAATCTATAGAATTGCCCGTAAGAACCTACCGCTGCATTACCCGTTCTGAAATCAGAAGCTTGAGCTATCTGGTTATAAGAGTTGTCATCAGTTAAGAAACCAGTAGCACTAGCACCAAATCCAGAGGTGTTAAATTGTTGGAATGAAGTACCAGCTAAAACACTGTAATCAACTTTGCCCGCATTTCCCTTATAAGCAATGATTCCTTCATATAGGTTATTCCACTCTTTTTCTTCTGACTTCAAAGCTCCAGCAGTTCCTTCCGAAACGCCATAACGGGAATCAGATGGGTAATATTCATTTCTGGAAATATCCTTTTTCTGTCTTGCATAACTACCTGTAATCTTCAAACCCTCAATGATTTCATAAGTAGCTACAATATTTGTCAATAATTCATTGGTTTCTTCCTCTGCAACATTTTGCTCTACTAAAGCAACTGGGTTGAAAGAATCAAATCCACTTGGATGATTGAATGATCCATCTTCATTGTATACAGCAGAAGTAGGATTTGCAATGGTCGCGTAACGGAATGCCTCTCTAAATCCTATCTCTGAACTTCTGTTAGTTGCGATCATGTTAAGCCCAATTGATAATTTATCATTTAAAGCTTTCTGATTAATAGATACACTACCATTGATCTGATCAAATCCTGTGTTTTTCACTACTCCATCTTGGTCTCTGTAGTTGAAAGAAACACGGTAAGAAGTCTGATCTGTTCCTCCGGCAAGAGACAAGTTATGGGATTGAGCAAAACCTGTTTGAGAAATCTCATCGTACCAGTCTGTATTTGATCCTACATCATTACCTCCAGCTGCTCTAAATTCCGCAGCTGATGCAATTTCAGGAGTTTTGGAAATACCTTCAAAAGAAACGTTACCACCGTAAGTAATTCGGGAAGTACCTTTTTTTCCTTTTTTGGTTGTAACCAAGATAACCCCAGAAGAACCTCTAGTACCGTATATGGCAGCAGCAGATCCATCCTTAAGTACATCAATAGTTTCGATGTCTCTTGGGTCGATGTTAGAAAGAGAAGCACCAGGTACTCCGTCTACAATAACTAAAGGTTCTGTTTGTGCACCAATGGTAGACAAACCTCTAAGACGAATACCCACTTTACCGTTTGGATCACCACCAGAGCTGGTAATGGTCAAACCGGCTACTTTACCTTGTAGCAATTGAGCAGGAGAGTTTACATTACCAACGTTGAAGTCTTCGCTTTTTACGCTTGTAATGGAACTCGTGACTTCTTTGGTTTTCAATGTACCGTAACCCACTACGACCACTTCATCCAGTATAGAACCGGAGGCTAACTCGATGTTGATTACATCTCCGGTTATTTCTACCTTTTGTGTGGTGTACCCTGTATAAGAGACCTCCATCGTAGTGATCCCGTCAGGGATGTTTAAGGAATAGTTACCTGAAATATCGGTCACTGTTCCAGATGATGAACCCACCGCTAGTACGGTTGCTCCTATTAAGGGTTCACTTGTTTCTGCATCCGTAATGACTCCCTTCACAGTCTTCTGGGAATAACCCATAGACGCGATAGCCATCATGAATACCAACATGAAGCAATACTTGTAAATGTTTTTCATAAGTTTAAATGATTTAATTAATGGAAATTCAAATAACAGTGTTCCGAGGAACAGCTGTAATATAAAGTGTAAAAGCTATTAGAGCTTATGTAGATGGGGTATAAAATAGTTGGACTTTTTCAATGTTTAGTGTCAAATATACTATAAGCATTGAAGAAACAGAATAAATACCCTACTTTTTCTACAAAATTTGTATGCAAGTTCAACATCAAACCTATTTAGAATGTAACTAATGTTATTTTACTTTCCATCGCAAAAATAGAATTTCCGCAAACGATTGCGGGACTGATTTCTGTTGGTAGTTTGTTTTCTATATTTACCTTTTCATTAGCTGATTATGGATTTCTACGCCTAGAAATAACACCTACTTTAATGAAAAGAATAACTATTAAGGATTTAGCGAAGCTGCTAAGCTTATCCACTTCTACCCTGTCCCGAGACTTATCTGATCACCCCGATATTAGTGAAGCTACTAAGAGCAGGGTTCGTATTGCTGCTACGGAATTCAATTACACCACCAATCTTCACGCTTCTTTGTTTAGGAAGAATCGGTCGGGACTGATTGCGCTGATTCTTCCGAAAATTAGCCTGTTTTTCTCGCCTGGTTTCATTGACGGAATCAATGAAGTAGTGGCTTCTTATAAGCACTCGCTGATCGTTTTTTTATCTAACAATAGTCATGCGAGGGAAAAAGAAATCGTACAGCAATGTTTGAGGTGGGCTGTGGAAGGGGGTATTGATTTCGATGTCAAAAGAAACGACAGATTTAAATCACAGTCATAAGGTGACTGCCATTTTTACTATGTCTGATGAGCTGCTAGCCAAAAGTTTTTCCTTAACCAGATCTCTTGGGCAAGGAGATACCGAAAGATATTGCAATGACAGCCATCAGTGATGAGACAAGGATTTAGAAGGGATGAAATCGTTTTATGAAAAACACTTCAAAGCCAAGGCGGGAGAAAAGTACCACAATCCAAATAAGAACTTTACTTCTTATTTTCTAAGTTTTGATAAAGGGTGTAGATTGGGATTGATGAACAAAGTGGAGATTCCAGAAAATAAAAACAATGATACTACAGGTTATGTTGGTATTATTCACTTCGCCATTTCTGTTGGTAGTACAGAGAAGGTTGATGAGTTGACGGAGGAGCTGAAAAGGAATAATATAAAAGTAGTCGATGAACCGAGGTACACTGGAGACGGTTATTATGAATCTGTGGTTTTAGACCCTGAAAATAATAGGATAGAAATTACCGTATAATATAGTATACGGTTCTTCCATAATCCCCCTACCGCATCAAAGTCACATCCCCTTTAAAAACTTGCTTAAACCCATCGACAAACTCAATTTCTACCCAATACACAAAAACGCCAGGCTGTAGTGCCTCTCCCTGAAAAAACCCATCCCAGCCGGTCGCAGGATCATTAGGCATAAAATCATTTTGTTGGAAAATCATTTCGCCCCAACGACTAAAAACTTGGAAGGTATTGATAGATTCGATGATACCCGCTTTGGCATAAATCATAAAACGATCATTGATGCCATCCGCATTATTGGGAGAAAAGGCAGATGGAATGTATACATTCCTTGCTTTTCCTATTCGATATAAAACTTGACTACTTATGGCACATCCGTTTGTATCAATTACGCTTACGGCATACTGCATTTCTGAAAAAGAATTTACAATTGGATTCAAACAATCTGTACAACTTAGGCCTTCTGCCGGTGTCCAAATAATAGTGTCTATCTGGCCGGGTGCTATATTTACGTAAGCTTGGATTTCTCCTGCCTCTCCTAATTGAACAACCAGTTCGGATGGTAGCTCAATATACAATTCAGGTACATAAGGCATTGTAAATTGCTCTTCATATTCACAACCTATGGCATCTTGTACTATGATCGAATAAGTTCCAGATGGAAGCGAATTAAAAATGGTGGCGGAATAAAAATTTTGCCCTTCGTCAATGGAATACAGATAAGGCTCCTGCCCTCCTTCCGTAAACAGAATTTCCATAGTTCCATCGTCTTCAAAACAAAGAGGTGGAAAGATTAAGACATCCATAGCTTCCGGCATATCTGTGTTTTCTTCGACTGTTACCTCTGCTGTTTGTGTACATCCGTTTGTTGCATTGGTTACTAAAAGTGTGTAGATACCGGAAGTATTAACGGTTGCCAAGGTTGTATTTTCGCCTGCTATTACATTTGGTCCAGACCAGTTATAAGAGAATGTTGATCCAAAAGAAGAACCATCGCCATTTACTTGTAGCGTTTCTGTTATGCAATCCAGTTCGTCTTCTACATTTGCTACGACAATCGGGAGTTGAACGTCTTCGTTTACGGTAACCGTAGCGCTATTCTCACAACCGTTAGTTGCATTTAAAATAGTGAGCGTGTATTGCCCGATTTGATCTACTGTTGGACTCAATGTGTTTCCTCCAGACGCAATGCCACCTAACGGGGATGATGTCCAGGAATAATCAAAATCATTACCAACTGAAGAATTGATGGCGCTAAGTTCTTGTTCCGTAATAACACAGGTCAGTAAAGAGGGCTCATCAATATTTACTTCCGGCAATTGATTGTCTTGACTAATCAGAATGGTCGCGGTATCTGTGCAACCGTTGATTAGATCCGTAACAGTTAGCAAATAAGTCCCTGGTTCATCAATTTCAGGATTGAGCGTATTTATTCCAGAAAGCACATTGCCATCAAGAGTGCTCCAGGTAAAATCTAAGTTTCCTATCGGAATAGAGCCACCAGCATTTAAAACAAGGCTTTGGTCCGTACAATTCAAGGCGCTAATCTGATCAATTTGTGCAAAAGGATCTACCATGTTTTCCGTTACCATAACTTCATCCTGTGCCGTACAATTAAGAATAGTGTCTGTGACAATCAGCGTGTAAGTACCTGGCTCATTGATGAACAAGGTCAGTAAATTGCCTAAAGTATTCCCTGCGGCGTTTTGCCATTCATAAGCCATATTTAAGCCCGAATTAGAAGCAGTTCCTTCTAATAACAATTCTTGTATTCCACAAGTTAAAACACCTCCAATCCCCGCTTCCACTGCGGGGACATTGGTATCTATTAGCACTTCTGTTTGGTCATTGGCCGTACAACCATTTTCCGTATTTGTAACAAGCAGATTGTAAATTCCTGCCGAGGCCACTTCCAGACTTGCTGTATTTCCAATAATGGTCGCATTATCATCAAACCATTCAAACGATAAATTAGCGGCACCCGATCCCGAGCCATTTAATGTAACGAGATCATTACCACAAGTGAGAAATAAACTTTCACCGGCTTCTGCAATAGGTGGAATTATATCCTGATTTACTTGTGTAGAAGTTGTTGAGGTACATCCGTTTTGAGTATCGGTAATTGTTAAGGTGTAAATGCCCGGCAGGTTTACATCAACCGATTCCAAATTGGATATCAATTGATTGCTTGCATCATACCATTCGAAGGCCAAATTACCGCTTGGGCTGGTAGATGCAGAACCATCTAAAGTTACGAGCGGAATCGCACAGGTTAAAATTTCATTTACCGTGGCAATAGCTTCCGGTAGGTTTTCATCCAACAATACTTCAACGGTATCTGAATGAGTGCATCCATTGATTGTATTAGTAACCACTAAGGTGAAGATTCTCGCTTCTAACACTTCTACTACATCGTCACTTCCAATGATTATTTGATCCTCGTCAAACCATTCAAAGGAAAGGTTATTTCCACTGGAATTACTCCCATTTAAGAAAATGCTACTTTCATCGCAGCTTATGGTTCCTCCAATCCCGGCATCAGCGATAGGAGGCATTATATCTTCGGTGATTAGTACTTCTGATGAGGCGGTACAGCCGTTATTTGTGTTGGTGATTAGTAAAGTATAATTGTCCGGTGAAGCTGCAACATAGATTGAATCTGTCCCTAAAATGTTGCTAGAAGAATCCAGCCAACCGTAAGTAAATTCAGGACCTGAGCTGTTTCCAAGACCTCCTAGGGTAATTGTTGTTAGATTACAATTTAAAATTCCATCAAGACCCGGATCGACAATTGGTAATTCTAGATTCTCATTCACGAGGACGGTATCTGTCATAACGCATCCATTATCGGTATCCATTACCACCAAAACGTAAAGTCCTGGAGTAGTTACCAATAGGTTTACGTTCGTTCCAAGCAGGATTGCTGTCTCGTCAAGCCATTCATAATTTATACTATTACCTGTAGCAGTTTGGGGGCCGCCTAAATTTACAACTGTATTGTTACAATCTAATACTCCATCTGAACTGGCATCAGCAAAAGGTACATCGGCACCAAGAAAAACCGCTACTTCGTCAGAAGAAATACATCCATTGCTTGTATCAGTTACCTCAAGGTGATAGATGCCAGGTTGCGAAACAGAAGTGTTGATATTATTGGAAATCGTATTTCCGATTTCATCGAACCATTCATAGATTAGTAAACCATTGCCACTTGACCCAGAGCCATCCAAGTCAACAGCGTTTTGGTTGCAATTGATGGTACCATTGAGTCCCGCATTTGCTATAGGTGGATTTGTATTTTGAAATACTTCGACAGTTGTTGTAGCAGAACAATCGTTAGAAATATCAATGACATTTAAGGTGTATGTTCCGGGGGAATTAACGGGGATGCTGGGATCGTTACTTAACAAGGTATTTACATCATCGAACCATTCATAAGTCAGATTGCCAATGCCCGATGAAGTACTTCCATCTAAAGAAATCAAAAGGTTTTGACAAGTCAATATCTCCGGGCTTTCGACAATTGCTGTTGGTAAATCGGCGTTTTGATTGACCACAACGGAAAGGGAAGAAGAACATCCGTTAAAGTCGTCTGTTACAACTAATGAGTATGTTCCGGCCGTAGTGGCATTTATTGTTAATGTCGTTCCAATGAGTGTATTAAGTTCATTATACCATTCAAAACTCAATAATCCAATCCCTACAGAATTACTGCCATCAAGGGCAACTATTGTGTTGTCACAATCAAGGGTATCTGGAGAGAGGATATTTGTTTCTGGTTCTTCTATGTTTTGTTCTACGGTAATATTCGTTTCGGAAGTACAGCCATTATTTATATCGGTTACGACCAAATTGTAATCGCCAGCCTGATTTACAGCTGTAAGCGCCGTTTGCGAAATTACCCCCCCCCCCATATCAAACCATTCATAATTTAAAGGCCCGGTCCCAGAAGAGAGACTGCCGTCTATATTGACCATAGTTTCCGTACAGGTAATTGGTCCCGATACCTGGGCCATCGCAATAGGAATATCCGGACTTCCAATAATTGTAACGAAAGTGTTATTACCGCAACCATTCACTACATCGGTAACCACTAATTCATAGCTACCCGCTGAATTTACAGAGATGGTCAAACCCGTTCCTATTGGATTTCCATTAGAATCATACCACTCATAAGTCAGGACATTGGCTCCTGTTGAATTGTTGGCATCTATTGTTGCAGAAGTATTTATGCAAGTTATGGAATCTATTGTAACAGCAATAGCGACAGGGATCTCTGCATCCTGAGAAAGGTCAAAAGTAGTGCTTGCAGAACAATTGTTTTGGATGTCTGTAATAATTAAGGTGTACATTCCAACAGTATTGACGCTTACCGTTTCATTCGTACCAATAGGTATATTATTGGGGCCAAGCCATTCAAATTCTAAAGTACCAAGAGCTGAAGATCCATTTCCGTCCAGCATTACATTGATATTGGAGCATGTCAATAATCCATCCGCAATAATTTCCGGAACAGGTTGACTGGTTTCTGCCAAGACTTCTACCGCTGTTTCTGAAGTACAACCATTCTGTGAGTCTGTAATTACTAATGTATAAAAACCAGCGGTACTTACTTGTATGGTTTCGTTCGTTCCCATTGGAGCACCAATAGTGTTGAGCCATAAAAACTCTAGAGCGCCAATCCCTGTTGAAGTACTTCCATTCAATTCAACATTTAAATTGGTACAATTAAGAATCCCATTAATGGAGACTTCGGGATTTGGGGCTATCATGTCTAGTTCCACTTCAACAGTTGTCTGCGTAGTACAATTGTTAGAAAGGTCTGTGATGACTAAAGTATAAATGCCCAAAACACCTACTTCGACAGAAGTATTTGTACTAATCGTATTCCCGGCGTCATCCAGCCATAGGTATTCCAGTGTTCCATTTCCAGTAGAGGAACTGCCATCCAGCCATACATTTTGATTGGTGCAATTTAGGATGCCATTTGTAGTAGCAATTGGGTTGGGCGTTTCGATGTCTAATACTACTTCAATATCTGTTTGCGTAGTACAATTGTTAGAAAGGTCAGTGATTACTAAAGTGTAAATGCCCAAAACACCTACTTCGACAGAAGCATTTGTACTAATCGTATTCCCGGCGTCATCCAACCAGAGGTATTCCAATATTCCATTTCCACTGGAGGAGCTGCCATCCAGCCATACGTTTTGGTTGGTGCAAATAAGGAGGCCATCAACTGAAGCAATTGCCTGGGGTAAGCTAGCATCTTGTTCGACTTCGGCAGTTGTCTCTGCGGTACAATTGTTAGAAAGGTCTGTAATCACTAAAGTATAAATGCCCAAAACACCTACTTCGACAGAAGCATTTGTACTAATCGTATTCCCGGCGTCATCCAGCCATAGGTATTCCAGTGTTCCATTTCCAGTAGAGGAACTGCCATCCAGCCATACATTTTGATTGGTGCAATTTAGGATGCCATTTGTAGTAGCAATTGGGTTGGGTGTTTCGATGTCTAATGCTACTTCAATATCTGTTTGCGTAGTACAATTGTTAGACAGGTCAGTGATTACTAAAGTGTAAATGCCCAAAACACCTACTTCGACAGAAGCATTTGTACTAATCGTATTACCGCTGTCATCCAGCCATAGGTATTCCAACGTTCCATTTCCAGATGAGGAGCTGCCATCCAACCACACGTTTTGATTGGTGCAATTAAGGAAGCCATCAGCAGAAGCAAAAGCCTGAGGTAAGTCCACATCTTCTTGAACTTCAACAGTTGTTTCTGCCGTGCAGCCATTTGTATTGTCCGTAATAATAAAGGTATAATTTCCAGGCTGGGTAACTTCCAACGTATCTTCGATACCTAACACATTTGAATCAGCGTCGATCCATTCGTAAGATAAAGTTCCACTACCAGTCGATCCGGAACCATCAACTACAACCGAATTGCCATTACACCCTATGAATTCCGAAACTAGTGCGCTGACTGTAGGAGCAGTGTTATCCGCCATTACATCCAGATTGGCAACGCCTGTACATCCGGTAGCATCATCAGAAATAATGAGGTTGTATAGACCTGGTGTATTTACCATAATAATGGCCGAATTTCCTACAAGATTATTATTGGGGTCATACCATTCAAACTGAAGCGTTCCTTCTCCGGTTGACCCGGAGCCGTCAAGGCTGACTTCTGTATTCATACAGGTGATCATTCCGCCAAGTACGGCGGAGGGGATTACCACTGAGCTGGAAGTTATTTCAACACTGTCAATCGCAACACAATCGTTTAGGTCCGCAACTGTTACCACATACATTCCCGCTGTGAGTCCGTCAGGATCTTCTACAATGCCAGCACCGTTATTCCATAAAAAAGTATAAGGATTGATGCCTCCGAAAACGGTTAAATCTATGCTTCCGCCAAAAGCGTTATTACAATCTACTCCTTGTGTTTGAACGGCATCCGTAGCTAAGGCATCCGGTTCGATCAGTGAGATGCTTGTTTCTCCAGTACAACCGAGGTTATCGGTAACCGTAACAGAATATATACCTTCCTCCAAATCATCGAAGCCTTCGATGTTACCCGCGCCATTATTCCAGGAATAAAAATAGGGTGCATCTCCCTGCAGGACGTTTACATTCACGATGCCATCCTGCACACCAAAACAACTTGGATTTTCTCCGATCATGGCTAATTCAACGGTGGTCAAATAAACTATGGCGACTCCAAAAACAAGTCCTGGGCAATCCGGGTTATTGACACTTACCAATTCATAATCGCCGGGTTCTGTAACATTCAAGTAATAGGGGCTTTCGAAAATATCGGTTACCGGAACTTGCAATACGCCATTTATCATGTAGGTAAAGCTCCAGGGCCCCGGGCCGAAAAATTCTATTTCCAGAACTCCGACTGGATCGTCAGCACAGATGGAAATCAAATCGACTAGGTAAGCTTCGGGGGCCTCCCAAATTGTAATGTTGAATTCCACCTCCGTTGTTGTACCACAAAAATCGGTTATGGTAACCGTATGTATTGCTGCGTTGAATGATGTAACTGTAATGTTATCAGTTATTTCACCGGTGTCCCATAAGTAACTGTAGGGCGCCTCGCCAATATTTATTTGTGGTGATAAAACAACAGCCTCTCCGACGCAATGTGTAAAGTTTTCGCCTGTTGCTACAACGGCAGGATAATAACTCAGGTTGAGGTTAACAATACTATCGCAACCGTGAAAATTGTCAAAAGTTTCCGAATGAAATCCTGCGACACAGTAATCAATATTGCCTAAAGTATAACAATCTCCTTCACATAGAACCTCTACTAATTCTGTTGGGATTATATCGTGTACAAAAACGTCAATACAAGTTTGTGGGCTGCTATTACAAAAGTTACTGGCTTCTACACAAATTTGTCCACCGGTTGGGCCCCAATTAATGACCAGGCTTGTATCTGTTGCCGTTCCAGTAACCCCTGCCGGCCAGGTCCAGGCATAGTCAGGAGCCGGAGGGCCTGGTAAGCCATCAATAGTATAAGTAGATACCTCTCCGGGATAAATACAGGAATCTCCTCTTATCGGACCGATGGAATTTAACAAAGGTGGGGAAGTGGTACCTTGGGTTACGCTAAGATTAAAATCACATTTATCTCCACTGTATCCATCTATGGAAAACCAGTAAATTTCTCCAATGGTCAAAGTAGTAGCTGTGAGCACTAATGGGGTTGTGGAATTGCCTGAGCCTCCGTTGCAAACGATATATCCAGAGTTCGGATTGCAATCCGGATAAATGACAGATTGAAGCCCTTCATTATTCTGGCAAGCATTAATTTCGACGGTAAATTCTACGGTTGTGGTTAAGGCCATAAATGCAAACCATTGGTTGTTGTGCATTTGCCCACAAAATACATTTCCGCCATCCGGAGTATAACCTGTAGAGATACCGGAATATCCGTTATAATCCAAATCACAATAAAGACAGGCATCTACACAATCATCGGCAGCAACGGGGCCAGGAATAGCACAGGTGTTTGGTTGAGCAAACAAGTTGCTTTGGCAGGCTAAAAAGTAAGCGAGTATGAAAGCTATTTTTAACTTCATCAGTAGGGTGGTATTTTGAGGAAGATTTAGAGCACATTAGAATTCTCGTGGTTCTGCGAGCATGCCATATCGATAAATATCTGATATTTCAAGAGGTTTAGATTTGTTAAGGTACGAAAAAAAGATTGGCTGCTGAGTAGAAGTGGTTTATGATTGTTTTCAGTCCGGGTCATCGTTTTAAGGATTCTTTTAACCTGCTCGATTTCGTGCTTATAATAATCCTCCTGGTTAATGAAATTAAACATTGTAGAATAGTAATTCGGTATTTTTAGAGCGTTAGTTTTTAATTTAGGTGAGTCTGGAAAAATGGAGCCCGACCGAAGTCTTTCGGGTAGGTTATGCCTTAGCATAATGAGTATTTTCGTGCTAAAATAACAAATAATGGAAATAGATTTTAGTTGTTTAATTTTATATTAACACCTTTGTGCTCAGTGACTTGAGAAAAGCAGAAATATATTTAGACGCTCAAGCGTTTGAATTCCAAAGACTCCAATAATTTTTTTTTAAACTAAAAATGAAAAACCATGAGATTCGTTACTTTTATTTTCTTACTGCTATTAGGCACCGGTCCCGTTTTTTCCCAAGTAGATTGTCAACCATACCTTCCACAAGTAAAAGGTAGTATTTGGGAAATCACTAATTATAATAAAAAAGGTAAAGTGACCGGAAGAAATACGTTTGAATTAATTGACAAAGTAGAAGATGGGGATGAAATTACTTTTACCGTTTCGTCTAAAGCTTTTGACAAAAAAGATAAGCTCCTCTTTGATAATACCTTTGAAGCAAAGTGTATAGCCGGGAAGTTTGAATTTGATATGGCTTATAAACTGGAAGGAGCTATGATGGAAAGTTTCAAAAACATGGAATTCACCATGGATGCTTCGGAATTTGAAATTCCCCCGTTCAGCGCCGCCGTGGGCACCGAACTTCCGGATGGATCACTAGTCGTGCAGATGGATGGCGACAGCCCCATCAACATGCAAATGACCGTCGAGATTACGGACCGAGAGGTAGAAGCTAAGGAAAAAATCACTACGCCAGCAGGAACTTTTGATTGTCTGGTACTGACGCAAAAAACTTCCACCAAAATGATGGTCAAGATAAAAAGTAGCTCCAAAGAATGGTACGCTGAAAATGTAGGAATCGTCAGGACTGAAACATATAACAAAAAGGGAAAACTCATGGGGTACAGCGAATTGACTAAAATGGAATCTAAGTAAAATCAAGCTATCGGATACGTCCAAGGTATCCGATACTTTATCTTAGTTGAAACCAGTAGCCTGTATCTTCGTACGATTCGTCCAATCGCCCTGGGACGGAAAAACTATATGTTTGCTGGTTCTGATGAGGCGGCCCAACATCTTGCCGTGCTGTATTCTATCATCGGCATTTGCTTTAAAAATAATATCAATGCTTACAGCTATTTGTATTGGCTATTGAAAAAAGTGGCGGCGAATAAAGTTACAGAAGAGGCTGTGGCTTGGTTGCCACATCGAATTGAGGCGGAACCCTGGAGGCTTTTGAATTGGAGCAGGAGAGGTAGGTGGGGTGGACTAGGGGCTTACTCTTAAGGGAACCAATGGGAAAAAGAAATCCCGAATTCTTGTATTTACAAAAATTCGGGATAACTCCTTTTTAAGTGCACTCAAAACGACCGGTCTCCCTTATCTACTAAGTAGGTTTTAAGATTAACCGACCATTTTCATTGCTTTCTACATTTTACTGATCATCAACATTTCGGTTATGATCTTTTTGTCTTCAACCTTTACCGAAACGGCATGCATTCCGCTACTCAAACCCGCTACTGAAATAGCTATAGGATGAGACGGAATATCATCAAACTGTTGAGAATAAACCTTTTGTCCGAGAGCATTATGAATTTCGACTGTTCCTTTATTACCAACAAAATCTTTGAGGTTCACAAAAACTTTTTTATCGGTAGGGTTAGGGAACAATGTAAATTCATTAACATCCAAGTCAAAAGCCACTTCTTCCATTTGGGAATATCGGTAAGTACCATCATAAAATACTTCCTTGATCCGGTAATAATTGATGCCCCTGAAAGCATTGTCGTCGTCCAATTGATAATTGACGGAGCCTTCCGATTCCCCGCTGCTTATTATTTGATCTAAGAGCTCGAAATTCACGCCATCTACTGATCTTTCCACAACAAAATAATCATTTTTGTAATCCGTATTGGTCACCCAATTCAAGGCAACATCACGGCCATCTTTCTGAGCATTAAAAAACAACACTTCGTTTTCTTGAGATTGAAGTGGATCGACATC
>JBLHRR010000131.1:0-16642 GCA_047626155.1 Saprospiraceae bacterium
TTTAAAGGCTATTCGGTATTGGAAGCTTACTAATTTGCCTAGGGGCTCACAGCTTGACCTCCAACAAATTACTTTGAAATAAGGAAATTATTTTTTGTGTAATACTTGGAAAATAAAGGAATGGATATTTTCGTATATTTGCTGAAGTAGAATATGAAATCAACCAGTATCACATATCAAATGTTCTCCATCTCTATGGCCATCCTGATGTTCTTCACATCAGCTGGCTTTACCGTGGATATGCACTACTGCCAAGGGAAACTCAAAACAATTAGCTTCTTCGGAAAAGCTAAAAGTTGCCATGAAATAGGAGAGGGGATGAAAAATTGTCCACATCATAAAAAGATGATGGAGGAGAAAGCAATGAAAGGAGATATGGCCAAAGAGGCAAGTGAAAAAGATTGTTGCAGTAATAAAACGCTTCATTTTCAATCAGACCAGGACCAACAATATCAGGTCAATAATGCAGTTGTTGTTAGCGCTCAATTACAACATTTTGTCATAGCTTTTGTAGAATCCTTTTTTAAGTCTGCTGTTTCCGAAACAGGTAATCCGACTTACGCGCACTACAAACCTCCATTAATACCAAAGGACATCTATGTCCTATTGGAAACCTACCGTTTATAATATTTACTTTCTTTTTTATTGAAATCTCATCGTTCAATCGCACTGGACAGGATGGTATTTCTATAGTCATTTGAGTTTGGTTTAAAAGACGATCTGTGCTTTGACCAACCTTTAAAGAAAGTAAAGATGTTATATGCTCAATAACTTTGTTCGATTTTTTCTGGAGAATAAGCTCGTTTCTTATTTGCTACTTCTACTTTTTGTAGGGTGGGGATTGGTAACGGCTCCTTTCGATTTTGGTATCGAAGCACTTCCTCGTGACCCTGTTGCGGTGGATGCGATTCCTGATATTGGGGAGAATCAACAAATCGTTTTTACGAAATGGATGGGGCGTTCTCCGCAAGATGTGGAAGACCAGATCTCCTATCCATTAACCACTGCATTGCTTGGTATTCCTGGCGTAAAAAGTATCCGTAGCAATTCGATGTTCGGTTTTTCTAGTATCTATATTATTTTCAATGATGACATAGAGTTTTACTGGAGTAGAAGTCGGATACTCGAAAAACTCAATTCGCTACCAGCCAACACATTACCTGAAGACGCGCAGCCAACACTCGGAGCAGACGCTACTGCTCTAGGGCAAATCTTTTGGTACACTTTAGAAGGACAGGACAAAGAGGGTAACGCAACAGGCGGTTGGGATCTACATGAGCTCCGAACCATTCAGGATTTTTATGTTCGCTATGGATTATCTGCTGCCGAAGGGGTCGCAGAAGTTGCCTCTATCGGAGGTTTCGTAAAAGAGTACCAAGTGGACGTTGATCCTGATGCGATGAAAGCCAATAACATCACTTTGGAACAAGTGATGAAGGCCATTAAAGAAAGTAATATTGATGTAGGAGCGCAAACTATTGAAATCAATTTGGTTGAATATTTTGTGCGAGGACTGGGCTATATTCAAAATGTGGAAGACATCGAAAAAAGCGTCATTACATCTAACAATAATGTTCCCATTCGGATAGGGGATGTAGCGAAAGTAAACATTGCACCTGCTACTCGTAGGGGCGTTTTGGATAAGTCAGGAGCAGAAGCAGTAGGCGGTGTAGTCATTGCTCGCTATGGTGCAAATCCTTTGGAGGTTATCCAAAATGTAAAAGCAAAAATTGCAGAGCTTGAACCTGGTCTGGCTAGTAAAACGCTTAGGGATGGTACGTTTTCACAAGTCAAAATAGTTCCTTTCTACGATCGTACTCAACTTATTAATGAGACAATCGGAACACTCGAAGAAGCACTCACCCTTGAGATCCTAATCACCATTATCGTCGTCATTTTGATGTTGCTTAATTTGAAATCGTCCATTCTGATTTCAGGAACATTACCCGTATCTGTTTTGATGTGTTTCATTGCGATGAAATACTTTGGGGTTGATGCCAATATTGTAGCGCTTTCTGGGATCGCCATTGCTATCGGCACCATGGTAGATATGGGGATTGTACTGACAGAAAGCATAGTCAATCGTATAGAGGAAGCTCCACCAGATGAACCGCTTTTAGAAACGATCTATGAAGCGACCACCGAGGTGGCTTCTGCCGTTATTACCGCAGTAGCTACTACCATTATTTCGTTTCTTCCAGTATTCACAATGGAGGCATCAGAAGGGAAATTATTTAAGCCCTTGGCTTTTACCAAATCCTTCGCGCTGATTGCTTCTATCATTGTGGCCATTACGATTATTCCACCATTGGCGCACACGATATTTTCTCTTAAATCGAAAAGTAAAATACTATCTTATATTGGGAATGGCTTAGCTTTTTTAGGTGGACTATTTATAGCGTATTTTTATAATCCATTCTTAGGAAGTATTCTGACTGTAGTAGGTATAACAGGAATGCTACATTTGCTAATACAGCAATATAGTTCTAAAAGAAATGCCAATATTCTTTCTGTTTTCACTAATTTAATTTATGCCCTAATTGTAGCTTGGTTGTTGGCAACGGTTTGGATGCCACTTGGAGTAAACAAAAGCAACCTAAGTAACTTCTTTTTCATCGTCATCGTAGCAGGTGGTTTGATTGGCTTTTTCTATTTGATTATCTATTTCTACGAAAACATTTTGCGGTTTTTGCTCCGTTTCAAAATTTTGTTTTTATTAGTAGTTTCGTTTATCGTCTATCAAGGTTTTTTAGTTTATCAAAATACGGGAGAGGAATTTATGCCTTCCTTAGATGAAGGTTCATTCTTATTGATGCCCACCTCGATGCCCCATTCAGGAATGCAGGAGAATATCAAGAATCTTCGCCTGTTAGATATGGCGGTCACTGCTATTCCTGAAGTAGAAACGGTAGTCGGAAAAGCAGGTCGAATTAATTCGGCACTCGATCCCGCACCGATGTCTATGTATGAAAATGTTATTCTTTATAAGTCAGAATATAAAACAAATGAAAACGGACATCGTACTCGATTTCGATACGAAAACGGAGACTATGTCCAAGATGAATTTGGTGAATTAATCCCTGACGAAGATGGGCGTTATTTCAGACAATGGCGAGACGAAATAAAAAGCCCTGATGACATTTGGAATGAAATAATAAAGGCGACCAAATTACCAGGAGTAACTTCCGCTCCGAAATTACAACCAATCGAAACTCGTTTGGTGATGCTCCAAACTGGAATGCGTGCGCCAATGGGGATTAAAGTTCGTGGGGGCGATTTGGCTACTATTGAAGCCTTTGGATTGCAACTTGAGCAACAGTTAAAGGAAGTAGAGGGCGTTAAAGATGCGGCTGTTTTTGCAGACCGAATCGTTGGGAAACCGTATCTGCTTTTAGATATAGATCGCGATATTATCAGCCGTCATGGATTGACTATTCAAAAGGTACAACAATACATTCAGGCAGCAATAGGAGGGATGACCATGACTTCAACAGTCGAAGGTCGGGAAAGATATGCCATTCGAATCCGCTACCCGAGAGAGTTGCGAAATGATCCAGAAGCACTAAAAAGAATATTTGTACCAACAGCTAACGGACAGCAAATTCCTTTGGGCGATTTGGTAAATATCCGCTACGAGCAAGGTGCACAATCCATAAAAAGTGAAGATGGTTTTCTAATTGGCTATGTTCTTTTTGATAGAGAGAATGGTTTCTCAGAAGTGGAGGTTGTCAATAATGCGCAAGCCTATTTGCAGTCACAAATTGACAATGGAACAATAGAAGTACCCGCTGGTGTAAGCTACCGTTTTGCTGGAAATTATGAACAACAAGTCCGAGCAAACAAACGCCTAAGTATCGTAGTTCCGATAGCTTTAGCCATCATATTTCTCATTCTATATTTTCAATTCAAATCGGTTACAATTTCCGCGATGGTTTTTACGGGGGTATTCATCGCTTTTGCAGGAGGTTTCATAATGATTGGATTGTACGACACCAGTTGGTTCTTGGATTTCAATTTCTTTGGAACGAATATGCGAGACCTTTTTCAAATTAGAACCATTAATTTGAGTGTCGCCGTTTGGGTGGGTTTCCTCGCGCTGTTTGGTATTGCTACAGATGATGGGGTTCTCGTTGCTACCTTTCTTCAGGACAGTTTTAAAAAGAACAAACCGACCACGATTGAAGGAGTACGTGATGCTGTTGTTGAGGGAGGGCTTCGTCGAGTTCGTCCTGCGATGATGACAACGGCTACTACTATTTTAGCGCTGCTTCCTGTGCTTACTGCTACGGGGAGGGGAGCGGATATTATGCTGCCAATGGCGATTCCTTCTTTTGGAGGAATGACCTTGCAAATGATAACTATGTTTACTGTTCCTGTACTTTATGCACTATGGAAAGAATGGAGTTTGCGACTTGATAATAGATTTCGAAATGTTAATAAAACGACTTCTGTAATCACAGTGTTATTTTTGGCAGCTTCAATAGGAGCAAGCTCAGTTATAGCTCAACCTTTGGATACATTGATTAGCACCGCTATTGATGAAAATTTGGAGTTGAAAATTTTAGAAAAGGAATACCTTACTGCTTTAGAAAGAGCGCCACAAGTCAGTCAACGTCCTGACCCGGAAGTAGGTTTGGGCGTATTTCCGCTACCAGTAGAAACTCGGCTAGGGGCGCAAATTCTCAGGGTAGGCGCAACTCAAATGCTTCCCTGGAAAGGACTGTTGGATGGAAAGAAAAACTTGGAAATTGCCAAAGCAAAAGCATTGTATGAAAGAATAGGTGCCAGTGCTCTAAATGTTTCTTTTCAAATAAAACAAGCATACTTTTTATTGTATGAAATAGAGAAAAGTCAATCCATTATTAGCAGAAACCTGGAGCTGCTCGAAGCACTAAATCAATTGGCTTTAGCAAAAGTAGAAAGCGGGAAAGCGACTGCGGCAGATGTGCTTCGTGTGCAACTCAAAACAGAAGAACTCAACCAAGAGCTAAGTATATTGGAGGTTACTAAAGTAAAACCAACAGCCACTATTAATCAATTGCTCAACCGTTCAATACAAACGCCTGTCATCATTAAAGACAGTCTGTCCTTTGCGATTATTCCTTTTGACAAAACGACTTTGATCGCTAATGTCGAAGCCAATCATCCAATGTTACGGATGTTTGAATTACAACAAGAGGTAGCTCAACAGGCGATTAAATTAAACGATTTAAACAACAAGCCTACATTTGGTGTCGGGCTGGATTACATGATGGTCAATAAAAGAAACGATGCCGAACCAGCTCATAACGGAAGGGATATTGTGCAAGTCAGAGCTTCTGTAAAAATTCCACTTTACAAAAAGAAATACGAAGCAAAGGAAAGAGAGGAGAATTTGAAAATAGCGGTGTTGACGGATAGAAAAGTAGCTATGTTGAACCGCTTTGACGCAGCAATTGAACAAGCTTATGCAGCTTATCAGATCGCTCGATTACGATCGGATTTATACCAGCGACAAATCGAAATCACGAAAGCGGCTATTAATATTTTGCAGACGAATTACAGCACGATGGGAATTGGATTTGATGAATTGCTCCAATTGGAGAAAGAACTGATTGAATATGATTTGAAAACACTTAAAGCTATTGTTCAAAGTCATTTAGCTAAGAGCAAAATTGAACGATATCTCATTAGTAAATAATAAAGTGATGAGAAGAAATCGAAAGAAAAAATCGAAAGAGCAAAAAAAAATTACTGACCCCAGAGACAAAAGGGTAGAACGAATTGTTTATACTTTTCTCATCCTCTTGATAATTATTGGGGTAGTGATGGGATACAAGATGGCACAAGATATTGGGGGGATGTAAGTTGAAAAACGGAAACGGAAAAAGGAAACGAAAACGGAAAACGGAAACAGAAAACGAAAAGAGAAATAGAATAACAATATGAATATCAAAATAATCATTACCGCAATCATTGCCGTCGTAATCGGTCTGGGAGCGGGCTATCTGATTTTTGGAAATACTGCAGATAGTGCTTCAGCGATGGATACTTCTGAGTATAACATGGAAGCTTCTTCTCCAGGTAGTGAGGAAATATGGACTTGCTCCATGCACCCACAGGTTCAGCAAAATGAACCGGGAGATTGTCCCTTATGCGGAATGGATTTAATTCCATTAGAGGCGAATACTTCCAATGACCCTTTGGTTTTAGAAATGACTTCTGAAGCGGTGAAACTCGCTAATATTCAAACGACAATCATCGGAGAAGCTGCTGGACAATCTGGTCAAACCATACGATTATCTGGCAAAGTACAACCTGACGAAAGGTTAGCTTCCAGCCAAGTGGCTCATGTTCCCGGACGTATTGAAAAGTTGTTTGTTAGTTTTACAGGAGAGCAAGTGAGCAAGGGACAAAAAATCGCAACGCTTTATTCTCCTGAATTGATTACCGCGCAAAGAGAATTATTGGAAGCTTTAAAATTACAAGCGCTAAACCCTGGCCTGTTAGAAGCGGCTCGCAATAAATTACGCTATTGGAAAATTGGAAATGCTACGATTGAAAGCATTGAGCAGAATGGAACAATTCAAGAAACCTTTACGGTCTATGCTGATGCATCGGGAATTGTAACGAATAAAAGAGTGTCGGTAGGCGATTACATTAAGAAGGGTGAACCGCTTTTTGAATTAATGAGCCTTCGAAAAGTATGGGTATTATTTGATGCTTATGAAGCAGACTTATCTGCAATTAATATAGGAGATAAAATAGAGTTTACCGCTCCTTCCATTGCTGATAAAGTTTTCAAAACACGGGTCACTTTCATAGACCCAATGATTAACCCAAGTACTCGTGTCGCCTCGATTAGAACGGAAGTTCAAAATTCAAAAGGTTTGCTAAAACCAGAAATGTTAGTGTATGGTACCTTACAGAAAAAGTCGAATACAACAGTCCAATTAAGTATCCCAAAATCTGCGGTATTATGGACAGGAAAACGCTCAGTGGTTTATGTCAAAGTACCAGATATGACCGTTCCTTCTTTTCAATTTAGAGAAGTAGGGATCGGAGAAGCACAAGGCAATACTTATCAAATTCTAGATGGATTAGAAGTAGGGGAGGAGGTCGTTACTTATGGCAGTTTTACTATTGATGCGGCTGCGCAACTCAACAATCAGGCGAGCATGATGAACCGTAATGTCAAAGTGAAAAATGAAAGTAGCCTTGTCATGCTTCCTGACTATACAGAAACCACACCGGTCCAATTTAAAAAGCAATTGGCTGATGTTTCGACTGCTTATATTTTGCTCAAAGATGCTTTGGTTGCAACGGATAACGAACAAGCTATTACCGGCAGCAATAAAATAAGAGAAACTCTTGCTAAGGTAGATATGAGTTTAGTAAAATCAGATGCATACCTTTATTGGATGCAACAGCTCGAAACCATTCAGGGGCATAATAAAAAGATAAGCTCCTCCATGGATATTGAAGAACAACGTAAGCAATTTAACTTTTTATCACAAGCCTTGATCAAAAGCATTAAAGTATTTGGTGTTCCGGAGGATACGCTTTACGTGCAGCATTGCCCGATGGTAAACAACAACGAAGGTGCAGACTGGCTAAGTCGTGAAGCAGAAATCCGGAATCCTTATTTCGGGGATAAAATGATGAAGTGTGGTGCCGTGAAAAATGTAATTACTGCTCAATAAATATCTAAAAGAGAAAAATGACACATACTTATAAAATAGCTGGAATGACCTGTAATGGTTGCCGTACTCACGTTCAAAAGACATTGAGTGAAGTAGAAGGCGTGTCCCATGTTGAAGTCGATTTACAAAAAAAGTCAGCGACTATAGAAATGAACGAACATATTCCAATAGCGAGCTTCAAAGCTGCTTTGGAAAAAGACGGTGGGCAGTACGCGATTGGATTAGCGAATGAGGAAATGGAGGGAAAGCCGGTACAAAAAATGCAGTCCCTTAAAGCCAGTAAAGACGGCGGCAAATATTACTGCCCAATGCATTGCGAAGGAAATAGAATGTATGACAAGCCAGGTGATTGTCCGGTCTGTGGAATGGACCTAGTACAGGAAGCTAAGACCGTATTGCAAAGTACCGAATATACCTGCCCAATGCACGCGGAAATTAGGACTAATGCTCCTGGAAGTTGCCCCAAATGTGGGATGGATCTAGTGGCCGTAACACCTGTCAATGAAGAAGATCAGACCTATCAAAAGCTTTTGAAGAAATTTAAAATAGCAGCATTGTTTACCATCCCTATTTTTGTTTTAGCAATGGGGGAGATGATTCCAGGAAACCCAATTAATGAATATCTAAATGTGAAACTTAGAAACTGGCTACAGCTTTTTCTAAGCTTGCCGGTTGTGTTTTATGCTTGTTGGATGTTTTTTAAAAGAGCTTGGACTTCTTTTAAAACGATGAATTTGAATATGTTTAGTTTAATTGGTTTGGGGGCGGGAGCCGCTTTCATTTTTAGCATTGTTTCATTATTGTTTCCTGCTGTCTTTCCTGATGAGTTCAAAAGTGTAGATGGTAGTGTCTTTGTTTATTTTGAAGCAGTAACGGTTATTCTAACATTAGTACTACTTGGACAGCTGCTGGAGGCAAGAGCACACAGTCAGACCAGCGGAGCCATTAAAGAACTTATCAAATTATCGCCTACTGAGGCAACATTGGTTACAGGGAAGGAAGAACGAGTAATTTCAATCCACGATATAAAAGTAGGCAACTTGCTGCGGGTGAAGCCAGGCGATAAAATCCCAGTAGATGGTATTATTCAAGAAGGGAATAGCAGCATCAACGAATCTATGATTACGGGCGAACCGATTCCCGTTGATAAAAAAGTCAATGATAAAGTAAGCTCAGGAACCATAAACGGAAATCGTTCTTTTGTCATGCGTGCAGAAAAAGTGGGAGACGAAACACTCTTGGCTCAAATCATTAAAATGGTCAATGAGGCCAGCCGCTCTAGGGCTCCAATTCAAAAAATGGCAGATAAGGTTTCTAAATATTTTGTACCTATTGTAATAAGTGTTTCCATTTTAACTTTTATACTCTGGGTCGTTTTTGGTCCTGAACCTGCTTATGTTTTTGCTTTTGTAAATGCCCTGGCGGTACTGATTATTGCTTGCCCTTGTGCTTTGGGTTTAGCTACGCCCATGTCTGTCATGGTAGGCGTAGGAAAAGGCGCGCAAAATGGGGTGTTGATTAAAAATGCAGAAGCCCTAGAAAAAATGGATAAAATAGATGTACTAATTACCGATAAAACAGGAACCATTACCGAGGGAAAACCATCCTTAGAAAAAATCCATTCTTTTCTAAACTTCGATATAGACAAATTGTTACAACTTACAGCTTCCCTTAACGCACAAAGTGAACATCCTCTAGCAGAGGCAATCGTCAGCGCAGCAAAAAACAAGAATATTGAAATGCTGACCATTGATGATTTCGAATCGGTATCTGGTAAAGGTGTAATTGGAAGGATCGAGAAACAGTCCGTTGCCATAGGAAATGATAAATTGATGGAACAAGAAAAAGTCTCCATTTCTGAAGCGCAACTAAAAGAAGTGACCGATCAACAGCAAAAAGGTAAAACCGTTTCCTACTTCGCTATAGATGGAAAAGTAGCCGGATTTTTAGTGATAACGGACGCCATTAAAAAAACAAGTAAAGCGGCCATTCAAGAATTAATAAAAGACGGTGTTCAAGTCTATATGCTTACAGGCGACAATCATAATACCGCTCAGGCAGTGGCCAAAGAGTTGAACCTCGAACACTTTAAAGCAGAATGCCTGCCGCAAGATAAATTGGCGGAAATTAAAAGGTTACAAGCGGAAGGCAAGGTAGTCGCAATGGCTGGTGATGGCATCAATGATGCTCCTGCTTTAGCACAGGCGGATATCGGTATCGCAATGGGAACAGGCACGGATGTCGCCATTGAAAGTGCTAAAATTACCTTGCTGAAAGGAGATTTGCAAGGCATCGTTAAAGCTAAAACCCTAAGTCATAAAGTCATGCGAAATATCAAGCAAAATCTGTTTTTTGCATTTGCTTATAATGTAATAGGCATTCCTATAGCTGCCGGTTTATTATACCCATTTTTTGGATTGTTATTATCGCCTATGATCGCAGCAGCAGCAATGAGTTTTAGCTCGGTTTCAGTGATTGCTAATTCATTGCGGTTAAGAACCATGCAGCTTTAATTAACAGAATAATTACAATTGAACAGACTCAAGGATAATTGCTTTTAATTAAATCATTTTTTTAACTAAAAAAATACTACAATGAAGTACATCAAAATCATTTTTTTATTTGTAGCGCTTTCCGCTGCTGGTCTTGCCATCTCATCCTGTAATGGTAGTAGCTCGTCCAGTACCGAAAAACAAGGCAAAGAATACACCGCTGCTTATATCTGTCCAATGCACTGCGAAGGAAGCGGTAGTGAAGAAGTAGGAACATGTCCTGTTTGCAAAATGGATTACGTTAAAAACGAAGACCATAAAGGAGATGGTCACAATTATTAATATTTTTATTATTCACATCAAAAAATTTTTCGACATGAAAAAATTAGTACTAATCTTAACCGCAGTTGTACTGTTATGTATGAGCACTTTTGCTCAAAACAACGTTCAACTCAACATTAACCATAAATTAGGGAATGCCAACTTTGCGATGGAAAGCCCCGCAAAGAACAACCTCGACAATGACTTTGAAGTCACCCGTTTACAGTATTATATTTCTGAAATCACGATTGTCCATGATGGAGGAACCGAAACCGCTATTGAAGACTTATGGATTTTGGCAGATGTGTCCGAAGCTACTCAAGTTGACTTAGGCGATCATGACATCACTGCCGTGGAAATGGTGAAGCTCCACATCGGAGTGGATTCAGACTACAATCATTTAGACCCTGCCAGTTACGCGTCGCAACATCCACTGGCACCCAAGTTTCCTTCGATGCACTGGGGCTGGGCTCCAGGTTACCGATTCGTAGCTTTTGAAGGAAGTGGAGGAAGTGGGTTTGATCAGGATTTTCAATTACACGGATTGGGAGATGTAAACTATTTTACAACTGAAATTCCACTAGAAGCAGCAGCGGATAACAATGAAGTTATCATCAATATTGATGCGGATTATACCCGTGCCTTGGAAGATATAGACGTCAATACAGGCACAATCGTTCACGGTGACTATGGAGACGCAAAGAAGTGTTTGGAGAACTTTAGAGACTACGTCTTTGCCGCCGCCGGTCTTGCTTCTGCAACTATTGATTTTAGTGAAGTTGGTAAGTTTGAGGTTTTTCCAAATCCAACGGACGGAAATGCAGTTATAATGTTAGAGACAAGTCAAGATTTAAATTACCAAGTAGCTGTAACTGATATTTTAGGAAAGCAGGTTATGTTTTTTGATAACATTAACAGTAATACTACAATTGATTTGACTCTTGAAGAGTCGGGTTTTTATTTTGTTAATCTAATTAAAGAAGGGCAGCCTGTTATTACGAAAAAGTTGATTTCAAAATAGATAACAACAAAAAATTAACTTGTTATCTTGCAAACATTTAGTTAAAGCTAAGCGATCTTAGAGAGAGCGTTTTATCAAAATTTTTGAGCGTAAAAGGATAACAAATTATTTTTTGTGTAATGATATATTTATGAAGTGGTTCTATTTTCTAGTATTGATTTTATTGGTTGTTTCTTGTCGAAAAGACGGAGAAGTAGAGCCACTTCATTTACCTGCTTTGATGGAAATTCCTAAAGGCTTTCCAGATATAGATTTTCCGGAAGGAAATGAATTTACAAAAGCTCGATGGGACTTAGGAAAACGATTGTTTTTTGATGTTGCACTTTCTGTGGATAGCTCTATTAGTTGTGCCACTTGCCATCAATCAGATTTAGCTTTTAGCGATGATGTCGCTTTTAGTTTAGGAGTGGCCGAAGAGATCGGTACCCGCAATTCTCCTTCCTTAGCGAATGTAGCTTATCAGCCTTACCTCACTCGGGAAGGTGGTGTCCCGACTTTAGAAATGCAAGTCCTAGTTCCTATACAGGAACACAATGAGTTTAATTTCAATATTGTACTCATTGCGGATAGATTAAAAAACGATTCGAGCTATATCAAAATGGCGCAAGAAGCTTATGACCGGGAGGTAGATGCTTTTGTCATCACTCGCGCCATCGCTTGTTTTGAAAGAAGTTTGCTAAGTGGTTACAGTCCTTACGATCAGTATCAAAATTATGATAAACTGTCCGCGCTTTCTGATGCCGCTATTCGTGGAATGAATCTCTTTTTTAGTGAAAAAACGAATTGCTCAAAATGTCATAGTGATTTCAATTTCACCAACTATGCTTTTGAAAATAATGGGCTGTATGAAACGTATCCAGACGAGGGTAGATTTAGATTAACAGGTGAGGAATCTGACCGCGCTTTATTCAAAGTACCAAGTTTGAGAAACATCGAACTGACCGCTCCTTATATGCACGATGGTTCTTTGCAAACCTTGGAAGAGGTCATCGAACACTATCAGTCTGGAGGTAAAAACCATCCGCATAAAAATGAATTTATTCAACCATTGACCTTGTCCGAAAAGGAAAAGGACGACCTTATTCAATTTTTAAAATCATTGACTGATGAAAGCTTTATCAGCAATCCATTATTTACGGAATAATGTAAAATTTAAATATTCTTGTTAAACTACTGTAGACTTTTAAACGCAAGCTTCTGTTTAGCCAATATGTAGCTCCCTTTTAGGGGCAGGGGTTCCGAACTCAGAAAGTGTATTTAACTTAAAATTTAACAACCATGTCTAAAATAAAATTCACAGCTGTTCTTTTTGTCAGTCTATTGTTAGCAGTGGCTTGTGGCAAAGATGAAGAACAAACAAAAGATCCAGTAGTCATAGACGAGACTCCATTTACATTGGAATACGGTGCGCTACCAACTCCTGATCTTCCTGCCGATAATCCGCTAACAGAGCAAGGCGTTCAATTAGGCAGAATGCTGTTTTACGAACCAATGCTTTCAAAAGACGGAACTCAAGCTTGCGCCAGTTGTCACCGTCAACCTGATGGCTTTTCCGATTCCACTCGTTTTTCTATCGGAGTTGAAATGCTTCCTGGTAAACGTCAAGCGATGCCTGTGTTCAATATGGCTTGGCATAGCAATCAATTCTTTTGGGATGGTCGATCAAATTTATTGCGGGACCAATCTTTAAAACCAATTCAAGATCCATTGGAAATGAATGAGACTTTAGAAAATGTCATTGCAAAATTGACTGACAGCGAAACGTATCAGGATCAATTTACCAGGGCTTTCGGTTCGGCAGAAGTGACGGATGAAAAAATGTCATTAGCCATGGAGCAGTTCATGTTGAGCATCGTTTCGTACGATTCAAAATATGATAAGTATCTGGCTGGTGAAGTTCAATTAAGCGAAAGCGAAGAACGTGGACGTCTCCTTTTTGAAACGGAATACAATCCATTTTTTCCAGATCTATCGGGAGCAGATTGCGCGCATTGTCATGGTGGTGCAAACTTCGAGAATGACTTATACATGAATAACGGATTGGATACGGATGCAACGATGACGGACATTGGGAGAGAAGCAGTTACTCAAGATCCAAATGACAAAGGGAAGTTCAAAGTACCGACTTTGAGAAATGTAGCCCTCACCGCTCCATATATGCACGATGGCAGATTTCAAACTTTGGAGCAAGTCATTGACCATTATAATGAAGGCATTCAGGAATCGACGACTGCTGATCCTACTGTTTTGAATACAAAAGATACTGGTTTATTTTTAACCCCACAGGACAAGGAAGATTTGATTAATTACTTGAAGACGTTGACGGATGATACCTTTGTGAATGAAGCATCTTATAAGACGCCATTTTAATAACAATAAAAATACGGAGTCCTTTTCCTCCTTGAGGGTAGGGCTGATCAAAATTCAAAACCCAATACGTGGGATTCATGTTAGAAGGTTTTGATTTTGATTGACATTTTAATTTTGATTTTTTAAAAATAAATATCATGAAATCTACCATTTGCCTTTTTCTATTCAGCTTTATGATTGCGGCCTTGCCGGCTCAGGTTAATATAAACTGGTCCACCCCTGTGGATGTAGCTCCCTCCTCCTTTGGAAAAGATTACCCACGTATCGTTCTTGGCGGAAACGATGAACCGGTCATTACTTGGGGAAGAAACAATAGCATTTACTTTTCAAAGTTGGAAGCTTCCGGATTTACAGATCCGTTAAAACTAAACAATGATACAACCGGCGCCTATGTGGCAAGCTGGACCGGGGCAGATATTGCAAGTAGAAATGATACCATCTATGCTTGTTTTATGGATGAGGAGTGGGATGAGAAAACTTATATTATCCGATCTTTTGACAACGGAGAATCTTTTAGCGTACCAGCACTAATTGAAAACTATCCCGACAGTGCCTCTCGCTTTCCTTCAGTGACCATCGACCCGGCGGGCAATCCACTAGTGGCCATTATGAAAATGAGTCACAATGAACAAGATCCTCATTATGTAGTCAGGCGAAGTTTTGATCATGGGAGCACTTTCACGGAAGAGGTAAACATTGGTGGCTGGTCAGGACCGAATAGCATGGCTTGTGATTGCTGTCCGGCTTCCATCAAAGCATCGGGGGAAACGGTCGTCGTTTTTTACAGAGATAATCTGAATAACCTCAGAGACATCTGGGCCACGGTTTCTACAGATTCGGGGGCAACATTTTCGGAGGGCTTTGCAGTAGATGACAATCAGTGGGTGGTATTCTCATGTCCTTCTAGCGGGCCGGATGGTGTTATTATTGGAGACAGTTTGTACAGCGTTTTCTTATCGGACGGATATTGTTATTTATCGAAATCAAGTCTTAGTGATGGAGCCCTGGCTTCCGTAATTCCCTTGGGCGAATTGCCGCAGACCTCGAGTCAAAACTTCCCAAGAATTGATCATTACAACAACCAGGTGGTTATCTCCTGGCGAGAGAATAGTGGGGGTACAAAACTATATTTGTCCTACACCGATGACATTACTGCTGGCACTGCATTTATTCAGGATACGGTCTATCTTTCTTCTGTTAGTTCGGCGGATTTGGCCATCGGAGAAGATGGTATTCATATCGCTTTAGCATCTTCAGGAGACGGAACGGTTAAGTACATTCACGGAACATTTTCGACGACCTCCACCGAAAACATTTACCAGAATAAGGTTTTTGTTTTCCCGAATCCCAGCTCAGATTTTATAAAAATTAAAGGCCACGAATTCTTTGAGACTTATAATTTATATGGTGCTAATGGTCAACTTATTTTATCAGGAAATGCTACAGAAACGATTGATATTTCTAGATTGGAAGTCGGCAATTATGTTCTTGAATTGCTGGATGCAAATGAGATTGGATTGAATAAGGTTGTTGTAAAGAATTAGTGCGCTATGTATTTGGATTTGTTTACAATAAACTGAAATAATGGATAGCATAACACAAGCGGTTCTCGGAGCTGCTGTCGGAGAGGCAGTACTTGGTAAAAAGCTTGGTCGAAAAGCTGCTACCTTAGGAGCAATAGGTGGTACCATTCCAGATTTGGATGTGCTACTAATTCCTTTTTTCAATGAGTTTCAAAAAATTGTTATTCATCGTGGATACAGCCATTCGATACTCTTTTCACTAATAGGTGCATTTCTATTTGCTTATATATTAAGTAAGATAAAATGGACGAAGGATGTACCCTTTAGCAGGTTATGGTTATTGGTTTTTCTGACTTTATTTACACATATTTTGCTGGATGCCTTCACGACTTATGGTACTCAATTGTTCCTGCCTTTCACCAACTGGAGAGTTAGTTTTGACAGCATCAATATCGTTGATCCTGTTTATACTTTGCCGCTTTTAGTTGGTGTATTGGTAAGTGTTATCTATTTCAAAAATACAGATAGGAAACGTAACATTCCTAATAACATTGGTCTGCTAGTAAGCTCTCTTTATTTGGTTTTTACATTAGCCAATAAGGAACGCATCGAGCAAGTTTTTTACAGCCAGTTGGAAGCACAAAATATTCCTTCCTTCAATTTACTGACCGTTCCTGTGAAGGTTGGAAATATGGTTTGGTACGGTGTAGCGAAGGATAAAGAGCAGCTCTATATTGGTCGGTATTCAATGCTAAAGAAAAATGATATTGAGTTTCATGCTTTTCCTATCAATGACAAGTTCCTCGATGATGTAGATGAAGAACTGGCTGCTAGAATGAAATGGTTTGCACAAGGTTTTTATACCGTTGCCGAAAAGGATGGAAAAATTCGGGTTTACAATATGCAATGTGACATGCAAGGAGTTAGAGAATTCGGAGGGTATAAAGCGCCTACTGCTTTTTACTTTGAGATTACACCAATGGAAAACGGTGATTATGAGCTGTCGTCAGGAATGCACCAGGAAGGGCTGATCGAAAAGCGATAGCTCAATAGTTTATTTACATTTCACAGGTGCCTAGCACCGACTCTGTTTGTAGAAAGATAACATCAGAAGCCATTATAGGTGAATAGCATCGACACTGTAAGTAAAAGGAAAACGCTCGAATTTTAGCGGTGTCGGTGCTATGCACCTCAGTCAATCCGGGTTGTATCGTGCTACAAACAGGGACGGTC
>JBLHRR010000132.1:0-16631 GCA_047626155.1 Saprospiraceae bacterium
CTTAGAACGGTTACCTGATGAAATAGGAGAACTTTCTTCGCTGGAAAAATTATATATCCGAAGTGAAAGTCTTTCTGAATTGCCTGATGTTTTTAGTCAGCTTGATTCGTTGAAAAGTGTAGAGCTAAATAAAATGAGGATTACTGATTTACCAGCAAGTTTTTACCAGCTTAAAAATTTAGAAGAATTAGAACTAGTCTTTTGTCGTTCTTTTGCTGTGCTGTCTGATGATATTTCAAAATTATCGGAACTCAGGATTTTAAGTATTAATGAATCAGTATTAAAAAAATTGCCTGAAGGAATTAGCGCTCTGGAAAATTTAGAAGTGCTGACTGTTACCCCTTCGTATATCTCTCTTGATGTTTTAATTGAATGGAGTAAATTACAAAATTTAGAGAGTATTTATTTTAAATCAGTAATAAACCCTGAGGCCTTACTAGATTCAATTTGCTCAGCTCGCTTACCAAAGTTGAAATCGATTGGTTTAACTATTCGTACTCCTTTCCCAATTAAAGAGAATTTGAATAATTTAATTGCTCTTGAAAGGATTTCTTTTAGAAATTCAATTCCAATAATAGAAGGGGATTTATTAAATCTTAATAAATTACACCTATTTGATATAAGGAATGGATTTGAACACTTTTCAACGATAAAGAAGATTGCAAATTTAGAAACTATTGTTTTTGCCAAGTCAACATATTCTGATGAAGACTTAAGTCACTACATAAAAGATTTAGCAGAAATGCCAAGGTTGAAGTCAATCCATATTGGAAATAATAAATTAAAGGAATTTCCTTCTCAATTATTAACACTTGAGAATTTGACGGATCTTAATGTAATAAACAATGAAATTACAAGTATTCCAAAAGACTGCCAGTTTAAGAAAGGGTTTAGGAAAATAACATTTGGTGGTGTTCAAAAGAAAAACATTGGTGTAGATGCTTTGAATGAATTGAAAAAGCGAAATCCTCATATTATTATACGGTAAGTTTAGTTCCCATCGGACGACTCGGTGAAAATGCAAACTCTTTACCGAGCGAACGTAGGGCATAGGTTGTGCCTAGCGTTTGGAGACAAATTTTTTGGTTAAAAGATAAATCATTTTTTGCGCGATTAAAGCTCCTGCATTTAGATCCCAGTCAAAAACCGCTGCAACCGATCCAACTGATTCGTATTAATAACATCAACCCCCTGCTCCAATAAAACAGATCAAATTTTTTTCGACTCCGGACTATTCCACAAGCGAAGCATTTTGCCTTTCCCTTGTGTCCTTAAAATCAAATCCTGAAGCTGCTGAATTTCTTGATCATTAATGTGCTTACGATATTTGGAAAACCACCCAAACAGTTTAGTATAACTTGCACTAACCAAAGGCATCAAAGTAGTAGAATATCCTTGTTCCAGATCTTCTACTCTACCATCCACACAAGCCAATCGAAAAGGGGAGGAGTTCAATAATTCCAATGATCGATTCCCCGTGATCATAATGCTGACTGCATTTCGGTGCACTTGTTCATTTTTATAAGTCGTCAGCATTTCCACATAAGGTTTCAATTCCTTTTCTAATACTTCATAGGTACGAACCGGATCTGTTTTGACATCGATCAATAAATGAAGCGTTTGTTGATCGATGTCACTAGGAAAAATGAAACCACCTCTCTGCTGAAAGATATCGAAAAGCGGTTTTAGGTATAATTGATCTAACGTGCGTTTTTTGTTAGGGAAGAATGGCCTCCGATGGTAGGCATACAATTTCCCTTTGATCAAATGTACATCCGCTTCTATAAAAGTATAGCCATGATGCAAAGCTTTCATCAAAGGAAACTGTTGCAGAGAATCATTGTGGGCGTGAGCATTAAGTAATAAAGTTACCTCGGGAGAAGGCAGCTTCGAGTAATCTATCATATTAAAGTGAGGTCTAAACCAATTCATTGTTTATAATTATTTCTTTCAATTTTTTTACCAACAAACTCCTAAGCCTGTGTGAAGCCCAAGTCGATATCCTCTGCTAGCAGATGATCCAGAAGAAAATGACTTGCATATTGATAAATTTGAACATCAAGGCGGTTTTTGTACAATGGGACTTGACTGAAGCCAAAATTGATAAAAAGCAAGAGGAAAAAGCTCATAAGTAAAAGACATCGTATGCTTGAGGGAGATATATTATTCATCGCTATTAATTATTGTGGGTCTTTGGAGATAAAGGCGAGCTGTAATTATTATGTAAGTTGTTGATTACTAATTGTTTAATTGGCATTGCTTCATTAAAGCGCAATTCACAAACCATTATCCATATTTTAATACAAAAAATACTTACCTTTGCACCCGCTATAACTGATCATAGCATCACTAATGGTAAAAATTATATAAAATGGCAATTTACTTAACAAAAGAAAAAACAGACGCGATCTTTGCTGAATACGGCGGATCTGCATCTAACACCGGCTCTACTGAGGGCCAAATCGCATTGTTCACTTTCAGAATCAAGGAATTATCCCAACATCTGCAAAGAAACAAAAAAGACCACTCATGTCGACGTACCTTGTTGACACTCGTTGGTAAGAGAAAAAGATTATTGTTCTATCTCGCAAAGAAAGACATTATGAAGTACAGAGCGTTAATCGAGAAACTCGAAATCCGTAACGTACGTAAGTAATACACAAAGAGGCAGTATCCATTCACATTGTTGAAAACGGATACTGCCTTTTGTCGTATTGTAACAATGAAAAATTAACTTAGACCACTGCAATCATTTAGTTAAAGCAAAACGACCAATAGGAAGAGTGCTTTAGCTAAATGATTGAGTGTATAGTGGTCTAAATTATTTTTCCTGTATTGATACTTGTTATTAGTTATTTAGTACTTATGTAGTGCAGGCTGACGATAATAGAATTTTGCCTTCACTGCCCCCGTTCTAACATTGAATTTTAAATTCAATACAACTGTTCAATAATTAACTCCTAGTTTTTCAGCTTTCCTCTAGGTACTCCAGTGGGAAGTTAATAGTTAAGGTTAACAGTTGAAAGTTAGACAAGTGAAAGGTTTAGCAAAATTTCTGACTGTGCAAACCCATCTGTTTTTGAGTTAGCTTTCAATCACCAATTAAGCCCACCTTTTACCGGCAATCTATCTGATTGTCCCAACACGTTAAATCGAGATTATATCATATTTAGAGTCTGTGGATTCTGAAAAAGACTTTCTGCAAGGAAGAATGAGATTGGACAAAAAGCTTGTTCGATACTTCCCCCAAACATAAAGTCTTTTCCACGCAGGCTCGCCTTAACTTTTTAAACTTTTAGTGAAATGGCACAAACACCAATTTCCACTTCGTTCAACTTACCGGATGGCCGGGAAGTAACGATTGAGACGGGCAAACTTGCGACACAAGCGCACGGTTCCGTTGTAGTTCGCATGGGTAACACCATGTTATTCTGCTCTGTGGTTTCTAACCACGAAGCAAGAGAAGGTCAAGCTTTCTTTCCTCTATCTGTAGATTATCAGGAGAAATTCGCAGCAGCGGGTCGTATCCCTGGTAACTTCTTCCGTAGAGAAGCAAGGTTGTCTGACTACGAAATCTTGATCTGCCGATTGGTAGACCGAGCGCTTCGTCCTTTGTTTCCTGATGGTTACATGAACGAAACGCAGGTTCTCATCAACCTGATCTCTTCTGACCCTGATGCTCAGCCAGATGCACTTGCGGCCTTAGCTGCTTCTGCTGCCTTGGCCGTTTCTGATATTCCTTTCGCAGGACCTTTATCAGAATGTAGAGTAGCACGTATCAATGGCGAATTCGTCATCAACCCGGATCGTTCTGCAATGGCAGATTCTGATATGGAACTTATGGTTGCTGCTACGATTGACAACGTGATGATGGTAGAAGGAGAAGCAAAAGAATGTTCTGAACAGGATGTTGTTGAAGCGATCAAGATTGCACACGAAGCCATTAAGGTTCAGTGTCAAGCACAATTGGATTTAGCAAATAAAGTAGGAGAGAAAGCGACTGTAAAGAGAGTGTTAGAACCTCATGCTGAAGATGAAGAAATCAAAGCAATGGTAGAAGCCAAAGCTAAAGATGGCATCTACGCTGTTTGTAAAGGTTTCCACGATAAGCAAGGTCGTAAAGATGGATATAAAGCAGTAAAGGTAAAGTTGAAAGCGGATATAGAAGAAGCCTTAGGTGCTGAAGCTTACGCTGAAAGAAAACACTTTATCAATAAGTACTTATATAAATTGCAGAAGGAAGTGATCCGTGAAATGGTATTAGCGGAAGGTGTACGTTTGGACGGACGTCCTACCGACAAGGTAAGAAGCATCTGGACAGAGGTAGATTACCTACCAACTACTCACGGTTCTGCGATTTTCACCAGAGGAGAAACGCAGTCATTGACTTCATTGACAATGGGTACTAAGTTGGATCAGCAGATGGTTGATACGGCATTGGTACACGGTTTCGAAAACTTCATTCTACACTACAACTTCCCAGCTTACTCAGTAGGGGAGGTGAAGATGATGCGTGGTCCTGGACGACGTGAGGTTGGACACGCCAACTTAGCAGCTCGTGCTCTAAGACAAGTATTACCAGAAGATAATTTATATACGCTTCGTTTGGTTTCTGATATTATGGAATCAAATGGTTCTTCATCTATGGCAACGGTTTGTGCCGGTTCTATGGCATTGATGGATGCAGGGGTGAAAATAAAAGCACCGGTTGCAGGTATTGCAATGGGAATGATTTCTGACGGAGATCGTTTCGCGATTCTTTCTGACATTCTTGGAGATGAGGATGCTGTTGGAGATATGGATTTCAAATTGACAGGAACGGCCAAAGGAATTACCGCTTGTCAGATGGATATCAAGATCGAAGGATTGCCTTACGAAATGTTGGAAAAAGCATTGATGCAGGCGAAAGAAGGACGTAACCACATCCTTGGAGAAATGGCTAAAACCATCTCTGTACCTCGTGAAGATTTCAAAGCACACGCTCCACGTATCGTTGAGTTGATCATTGATAAGAGTTACATCGGTGCCGTTATCGGACCTGGTGGAAGTATCATCAAGGAACTTCAAGCGACTACTGATACTATCATTAATATCAAGGAGGAAGGCGACAAAGGTGTTGTCAACATTTCTTCTCCAAACAAAGCATCTATTGATGCGGCGCTTGCGCAAATCAAAGCCATCACCTTTACCCCTGAGGTAGGAGATGAATTCGATGCAAAAGTTGCTTCTGTAATGCCTTATGGTGTATTCGTTGATTTCGCTGGAAAGAGTGGCTTAGTTCACGTTTCTGAGTTGGATCACGTACGCATCGATAGAGTAGAAGATGTCTTGAAAGTAGGCGATGCCATCAAGGTAAAGCTGATCGGAATTGACGAAAAGACAGGAAAGCTGCGTTTATCTCGTAAAGCTTTGTTGCCACGACCAGAGCGAGAGAACTCCCCACGACGTGATTAATACATTGTTCTTGTAACAATAGAATACAAATAATAAAAATGGCTCGGAAGGTAACTTCCGGGCCATTTTTTTATTTTAGAAATGTAATATATTCGCTCTAAGTAAATCCATTTGGTCAAATGAATTAATCTTACCGCAAAGGTGCAAAGCTAATTTACTGGCTATCACCAAATGAAATCATTTGAGTGCGTGACGAATTCCCTGCTTTTGGCAGTTAGCAGTTGGCTTCCCTCGAACGCGCCTTTTAACGCGTCTGAGCGAAGCTAACTGCCAGTAGCTAAAGCAAAAGGCCAAAACTTGGATTCCGGAAATATGTCACCCACTCAAATCATTTAGTACCAAAATTGCACGAGTACTCGATGTCGTTGGACGAAGAAAGGTTATGAAGTTTAGCCCCCTCTCACCAAATTCCCCCCCCCTACATACATCCCAAATAAAAGGCAACACTGACTAAAAATCAAAAAAAGTAAACAGTAGATACTGCTCATCATATTTTAAGCTTTCGAAATAATTATGAATTTTATTTAATTATAACCAAAGTATATTTTGTTTAACAGGTGTAAAGTCAGCTTTAACACATGTCATTTAAAAATAATTCCATTTCCAGAAACTTTTTTGGAGCAATGCTTGTAATTAAGGTAGATGTACGCGTTTAAGGGTTTTTAACAAAAAAGTCAAGTTTTATTGTAAATAAATAACAACTTTTTTTAGTTTAAAGCGTATTATATATCAAGTGTTTACTTCTTTTGAGTAGAACCATATGACCAAAACCGCTGAAGCCAACCTTTCATAGGGGAATCTCTACTCAGCTTTGTCATATCAAAAGAAGTTTGTTTCCCTCGAGCACAACTACACAACAACTTTCTAAATTATAAGGTCGGAACATGCGTCAATTAAAAATTACTAACAAAATTACAGCAAGAGAGAGTCTCGCTCTTGACAAATATCTTAATGATATTGGTAAAATCCCTATGCTAACTGGGGACGATGAGGCAAGGCTAGCTCGACTTATTAGAGATGGAGATCAGGATGCTTTGGATACAATGACCAGGTCAAACCTGCGTTTCGTAGTTTCTGTAGCAAAGCAGTATCAGAATCAAGGTCTTTCACTAAGTGATTTGATCAATGAAGGAAACGTGGGGCTTATGAAAGCGGCAAAGCGTTTTGATGAAACCAAAGGATTCAAATTCATTTCTTATGCCGTTTGGTGGATCAGACAAGCTATTCTTCAGTCCATCGTAGAATATTCTAGAATCGTTAGGTTACCATTGAATAAGGTTGGTTCCTACAATAAAGTAAATGAAGCGTTCTTAAATTTTGTACAAGAATTTGAGCGAGAACCAACACACGAAGAGCTGGCAGAAATCTTGGAGATGCGTCCAAAAGAAATAGGGA
Organism: Saprospiraceae bacterium; assembly: GCA_047626155.1. Classification (GTDB taxonomy): domain Bacteria; phylum Bacteroidota; class Bacteroidia; order Chitinophagales; family Saprospiraceae; genus CALGLS01. The sequence goes on from JBLHRR010000132.1 coordinate 6,850, forward strand.
ACATGCTTAAAGGAAATGGTCGACACCTTTCTTTCGATGCACCAATTAGCGGAGAAGACGGTGACTCTACCATGTTAGATGTTGTTTCTTCCGGAGACTCAGAAAGCCCGGACAACAACTTAATGGATCAGTCACTCAAGGACGAAGTACAACAAGGTTTGTCCATCCTTTCTCCAAGAGAAGTTGAAGTACTGTCTTCTTACTACGGATTAAACGGATATAAATCTTTAACCCTTGAAGAAATCGGAGAACTGTACGGCCTAACCCGTGAAAGAGTCCGACAAATTAAGGAAAGAGCCATTCGACGATTGCGTAAATCCTACAACAGAAACAACCTAAAATCGTATTTAGGTTAGAATAGTTAGCGAATAACTATATAAAGACCCTTCTTTGATAAATGACGTGGTTCCTCAAAAAGATTCTTCAAAAACGACTGTAATGCAACGGAAGGAGAGTTGAAAATCTATTTGAGGAACTACAAAACACGGAATTCGTCAAAGAACTCTAAAAATTTAAAAATCACCTTTCAAAACTGAAAGGTGATTTTTTTATATATTCGGGTTGTAAAGTAGATTTAAAGGTTTGCTAAACTTCCGCGTAGGGTAGGGAAAACTTTAGTAATCCTCATCTTCTAACATAGGAGATTTTACTAAACTTCCGTCTACAGTAGGGAAAACTTTAGTAAACCTTATCTTAATATTTAGCATAAAGGCAAGTAAAATAATAAGATTCAAAGCTCATAAACTTAGTCCTCTGCTCAGCGTTCAGATCTTCCACAAGAAAAACGAAATCATGAAAAAACAATACACCTACACCTTCTGCTTCCTCGTAATCACTTTGCTTTTAAGCTCCTGCGTTCCTAAAAAGAAATACGCCGAACTTGAAGAAAGTAACAAACGCTGGCAAAAACAAGTCAGTGGACTCAAAAAGCGTGGTAAAGAATTCACCTACACGGAAGCAGATATGAGCATTCTCAAACAGGATGTAACCAAAGCACAATCGGAAAGCGATATGATGCGTACTCAGTATGAAACTCAAGTACGTTACGTACAAGACGTCGAAAGGCGCTACAATGAGTTATTGGAAGAAAACAAATTATTACTCAACGCTTCCTCCTCAGAAACCCAACAGCTCAGTGAAAGCCTGGCGGCTGCCCGTGTTGAACGTGATGACAAAATCCGGGAGCTAGATCGTTTGCAACAAGGGATGGGGACACTTCGGGCACAATTGGATGCCTGCGAAAATGCACCCATCAAAAATTGCGACGAGTATCAAAGACAAGTCAACGAATTGAATAGCTTGTTAAACAATAAAGATGCGGCTTTACTCGCTTTAAAAACAAAGGTGAATCAGGCATTACTCGGCTTCTCCAATTCTGATTTAACCGTCACCGAAGCCAATGGAAAAGTATATGTTTCACTAAGTCAGGATTTATTATTCGCCAGTGGCTCTGATAAAATAGACTGGAAAGGGAGAAGCGCCATCCGTAAATTAGGAGAAGTTTTAAAAGCCAATCCAGATATCAATATCCTTGTAGAGGGACATACGGATTCAGATGGAAGTTCAGCAAAAAATTGGGATCTCAGTGTTAGAAGAGCTACTGCAGTAGTGAAAGAATTGACAGGGCCGGGAGGTGTGGCTCCTAAAAATGTAACGGCAGCGGGAAGAGCCTTCTACCTACCTGTAGCATCCAATGCGACCAGAGAAGGAAAGGCTAAGAACAGAAGGACAGATATTATCCTGACACCGAATTTGGACGATTTGTATAAGCTGATTAATCAGTAATCTTGAAAATGGTATTCGTACCTGAAATATGAATAAGTATTTCTTTGTTTTTCTTTCCACTCTTATCTGTAGTTGTTTTGCCACGGCACAGCAGTCTCCATTACGTTGCGGAAATGAATTGTTGGAAAATGAAGAAAGTTATGAGAATAGATTGTTAGAACGGAATGCTAAGATTCAAAATTGGCTAAAGGAAGATCAGCAAACAGCGACTGCCCGTGAAGAGTATGTCATTCCAGTTGTAGTTCATGTTCTCTATACCAATGAGGAAGAACGACTTCCCCGTCAACAAATTCTTTCTCAAATAGCGGTACTCAATGAAGACTTTAATGCGCGCAATGTAGATACGGATCTGATCCCCGAAGAATTTCGTGACTTGAAAGCGGATATCGGATTTACTTTTTGCCTAGCCGGTAAAGATCCTTTAGGAGAAGACCATGATGGAATTATCTACCAACCAACAGCTGTAGATTGTATCGCCAATACCTTCGATGTTAAGAGCTTTAATAACAGAGCGAAATTGTATTACAGTGATGAAGGAGGTTCAGACTCGTGGGATACCGATCATTATCTGAATATTTGGGTCGGTAACACCTGCGGGAAATACTTAGGCCAAACGGCGCCGCCTAATATTAGTTTCCCCGGAGAGGATGGTGTTATCATTGATTATCAATACTTTGGAAGTGGATGTACCATATATCCTTTTCATCTTGGCAGAACAGCAACACATGAAGTTGGTCATTATTTTGGTTTGAATCACATCTTTTCCGGCGCTGATTGTGATGGTGATGACGGGATTTCCGATACTCCTTTTCAGGCCAGTTCTTATTCTGGCTGTCCCACATACCCACAGGTTTCCTGCAATAGCAGAGATATGTTCATGAATTTTATGGATTACGTTGATGACAATTGTATGCGTCTGTTTACCCTCGAACAAAAAGCCTGGATGGTGATGACTCTGGAAATGGAACGCGAGGGTTTATTGAATTATGAAGATTGTAAGGTAAAAGAACCATTGGCTGAAAATGAAACGATCCTCTTTCCGAATCCGGCACAACATTGTATTTACATAGATTTGGATAGCGGAATTACAACAGCAGTAGATGTTAGGTTGTTTGACGCCAGTGGCCACCTAGTTTATGAAAGTAAAAGTAACGGAAATTTTATCAGACCCATCTCCGTGGAGTCCTTACCTGTCGGCATTTATTTTTTACGATTAGAATATGATGGGGGAGAAGCAACGAAAAAGGTGATGGTGGTGCATTGAGTGTGGCAAGCTTTACCGCAACGGTGCAAAGAGCGCTACGTTTTTTCGAGCAAAAGGGAGTCATTTAGTACAAAAAAAACGTTCAAAAAAACAGCTATGAAAAAACTCTTCAAACTCTTCAAAATGGGATTCGTATTTCTCTTACTCATAGCACTTCTAATTGCTGTTGCTGACTTCTCCATCAAACACACCGCTGCAGAAAGTATTTATTCTTCCACAGAAGATATTCCATATAATAAAGTAGGTCTATTGTTAGGGACCGGTAAGTTTCTTAAAAGTGGATGGCTTAACTTGTATTATCAATATAGGATAGATGCTGCCGTCAAGTTATTCGAATCAGGGAAAATTGATGTCATTTTGGTGAGTGGCGATAATAGCCGAGAGGGCTATGACGAGCCTACCACATTTAAAGAAGACCTTATTAAAAGGGGTATTCCTCCAGGGAAAATTCACCTGGACTTTGCAGGCTTTAGGACTTTGGATTCTGTTGTTCGGAGTAAAGTAGTTTTTGGACAGGAGTCTGTTACCATTATTTCTCAACCATTCCATAATGAACGAGCGATCTTTATAGCCAATGCTAAGGGAATAAAAGCCGTAGGTTTTAACGCAAAAGATGTCAGTTTACGTTTTGGGCTTAAGGTGCAATTAAGGGAGCGATTGGCTAGAGTAAAAGTATTGTTGGATTTACTATTCGGAAAGCAACCTAAATTTTTAGGAGAGAAAGTGAAGATTTAATCTGTAACATAAACCACTTCATGAGCTTCATTGTAAGTTGGTATTTCTAATCGACTTATCATTCTTTCTATAGTAGTCCCAAGACTAATCTGAGCGTGCAAGCTACGGCAATACTTTCTAGACAGGTTCATAATTTTAGGAGTCAATTTGGTTACTTGCCATTAACTTGCTTTTTTACTTTTTCGTTCCCTAACGATAGCCTTAGAGGGACTAATTAAATTGAGTAGAGAGTAATGCAATAGAACAATGAGGCGTGGCATCGTTTTTGAAAATAAAAAGTTGTTTTCAATCCCAATCTTGAATAGTAAAAAAAGACAACTATTATTTTGAGTCCGTTTTCAATAGTATTGAAAATAGATGTCAATGATGTGTTAGTCTTTTAGCACGAGAATATCAATCTGGATATTCGATATTTAAATTTCAATATACTAAATAGCCCAAATAAGTCTAGGATACCACTCAAAAACTAGTTTGTCAATAAACAAAAGTATCCAAATAAAACTCTTTTAATTTTATTAAGAGGGTTATTATTTTTATACGAATAATAATAAAATCCTTGTCGTTTTATAAGACAAGGGCCGAGCTAAATTAGTAATGGATTTATGAATAATGAAAATTCAGTTAGTATTGGGGGGGAAGAAGAGACGTGTACAAATGTATTGTTAGAGGGGGCTGAAGTGAAGTATCAGCGTCTGTACCAAAACATGTCTGATGCTGTGTTGTTATATAATTATAAAGAGGAGGAAATTTTAGATTGTAATCCATCGGCCTTGGCTTTGTTGGGGTATACAAAAGAGGAGTTGTTGCGTCTGAATAGATTTGATTTATTAGCTTCAACAAGTCGATTTCATCCGGATGTAGATGTACATGAATTAGTTGCCACCCAACATAAAGAAAAGGTATTTGCAGGAGGCGCGATATATTCTTTAGCAGAGGTCTACACCAAAAAGAGAATTGCTTTTCCTGCTAAAATAAATGTCGTTTCTCTGGGAAAAGGCTCCTATCTCGCTTTCGTGATCGTACAAGACATGACGAAAGACTATGAGAAAAGTAGGTCCTTAGAGGCGAAGGAAAGAAGGAACCAGATAATATTAGATAATACCCATGAAGGGATACTTTACTTTTGTCTGGATAAGCGAGTCCCTATTGATTGTAATCAAAAAGCCCTGAACATATTAGGAGTTCCGGATAGAGATACGCTGCTGAAAGCTACTTCTGAATATTTTTATGTGACTGGAATGCACAATAAATTACCTGCCAAAGAATTTTTTGCCAGAATTATTAAGGAAGCTAAACAGAAACCTTACACCTATGTTTATCAGATGAAAAATGAGAAAGGAGCGAAAATGATGATTAAAGGCCGTGCGGTATATGATGATACCAGAAAGGAGGCTCCTAAGGTTATATTTTTTATTCGAAATGTTACGGAAAAATATATAGCAAATGAAGAGACGAACCGTTTGTTTGATCAGCAAAGACAAATTATTGAGGCCATTCCTGCTCCCTTTATGTTTAGAGATTTAAACGGGAACATACTCGTCTGTAACAAGAAACTTGCAGAAAGCAGAGGCTTGGAAAACCCTGAAGAGCTCGTGGGACTAAATTTGAGAGATGTGTTGGGAAACAAGGAAATAGAAGATGTTCTGGAAGAAGATAATATGATAGCTCTTTCAGAAAAGAAGATACACAGTAGAATCTTTTCCGGCGAGAATGGAATGGGAGAAAAACGATGGTACCGAAACGATAAAACCCCTTTCCTAAGCATGGAGGGAGAAGTAACAGGTGTCTTATCTTATCTTGTTGACATCACAGAAATTATGGAGCAAAACGAACGCCTTAAATCTTACATTGAATCCAACAAGCAACTCAATAATTTCGCATCTATTGCTTCTCATGATTTGCAGACTCCTTTACGTACCATTCAGAGCTTTATCCAACTGTTACAACAAAAGTTAGGCGAAAGACTGAGCGATGAAGAAAAGGAATACATGCAGTTTATTTCTTTAGCTACTGATAACATGCGCCACCTTATTAGAGACCTGCGTACTTATTCTCAAGTAGATGCTGGACGTTTGAACATCAAAGAATTTTCTCTGGATAAAATGGTCAAAGAAATCCTTTCTGAAATTCAGTCAGTAATTAATCAGACGAGTGCCTCCATTCATATAACAACAGAATTACCAAGTGTCCAAGGGGACAGAATTAAGATCAAGCAACTGGTTCAAAACCTGTTCACTAATGCCTTGAAATATATTGATAAAGGGATTGTTCCTGAAGTTGTCATTCATTTTGAGGATCGACCCAAATGTTGGTACATGGAAATGACAGACAATGGAATCGGCATTAACGCAGATTATCAGGAGCAAATTTTTGAACTCTTTCAACGATTGCATAATAACACTGATGAATACCAGGGAACAGGGATTGGCTTGTCTCTTTGTAAAAAAGTAGTGGAACAACACCAAGGTGAAATTGGTGTCCGCTCAGAAGAAGGTAAAGGAAGCACATTCTATTTTACCATTGCCAAACATATTGAAACGGTGCAAGATCTAATGAGCTAAGGACATTCGTATTTTGTTTAAATAACATGCCTTGTATCCTACAGAAGCGAGGTCTTGTTTGTTTTGTTAAAATAAAACGAATCTGGCAGAAAATTTGCTATTTATCCTCTTAGTATTACACAAAAAATAATTTCCCGATTTCTTTGGTGGAAACGATTATATAAATCACTCTCCCTGTGGTTGTTTTGATTTACATAATCGTTTCCAAATCGGGATTTAATTTTTCGTTGTCACTTAGAATCCCTTCTTCCTACTTGCCGCTCCCGGCAGAAAATAAACCCCTCTGTTTTTTACCCTCCTTTTATCGTTCCCTCCATATGTTTGCTACTAAAATGTAATCGGACTGTTACAAATAACTAGAACCCATGAAGAATTATCCAAAAGGCTTAGTGCAACTTATTGTGCTATATCTACTTTCCTACAATCCATCCTATGCTCAGGTATATGATGGTCCTATTTTCCTATTTTCGCAAAGTGATGTTGATAACTTTCGTTCTAATTACGGAAATGTCAAAAAAGTAACTGGCTCTATCAGAGTTAAGACTGTCAGTAATAGTAGTCCTATTACAAATCTCGATAGTTTGTATGGTTTGGAATACATAGGAGGAACGCTGGATCTGCGTTTCAATGACGACCTTAGTTCACTAAACGGTTTGCGAAGCCTGGATACTGTAGGTACCAGTATTTTTATTTCAAGAAATCCTTCACTGCATAACGTAGATGGATTTGAAGAATTAAAATACATCGGGACTAATCTCGAAATGGCTTATAACGATTCCATTTCTAATCTGGATGGTTTTTCTTCTCTTAACAGAGTGGAGGGGCAGGTGCTCATTGGTCGAATGAATAAATTACAAAACCTTGACGGGCTCAATAATCTCGGATACATAGGCAGTACTTTCAATCTGACCTTTCTGCCTTCCATGGCAAATATCAATGGATTATCTAATCTTAATTATATCGAAGGAGGTTTCTTAATAGGACTGGCAGATTCTGTTGATAACGTAGATGCTTTAATCAATTTAACATCAATCGGTGGATCATTCAATACACTCATGAATGCTAATATTACCAATATTGATGGTTATGGGAATATCAAATCGGCAACAAGTATGCGGGTAGATCGAAACGGATCTTTGACGGAATGTTGCGGTGCTTTTTATCTGATTAATACTCCGGGGGCCGTTCTTGGTTCTATATCAGTGGTTGATAATAATACCGGATGCGAAACTCAAGCTGACATCATTGCCTGTGATGGTGATGGAGATGGCGTGCAAGAATCGCTAGATTGTGATGATACGGATCCAACTGTATTCCCTGGTGCTACTGAATTATGCGATGGCATAGATAATAATTGTTCTGGATCCATCGATGAAGACGTTCTTTGTTATTGTGAAAGCATTGGATTGACCACACAGTACGAATGGATTGAAAGCGTCACTTTAGAAGGGATTAATAATTTATCTGAAAATGATAATGGCTATGGCGATTACACAGATCAGATAGCTGAATTGGCTACAGGAGAAAGCTATCCTATCACACTAAAGCCTGGTTTTTCAGATGGTTCCTATTGGGAATACTGGAGCGTCTGGATTGACTTCAACCAAGATGGCATATTTGATGACGAAACAGAACGGGCTTATAATGCAGTATTCTATGATGAAATTAATGGAATAATTCAAATTCCTGCTTCTGCCGAATTAGGGGAAACCCAGATGCGTATCGCCATGTCTTATAATGGATTTGCTTCTAGTTGTGATAGCATTACTGAAGGAGAAGTAGAGGACTATAAAGTGACCATCAGCTTTTGTGATAATGTAACAGATGGGGGTCAGATAGGTGATGATGAATTACTTTGTGCAGGGAATATAACACCTACGGCTATTCATAACATTAGTCCTTCATCAGGAGGGAGCGGAGAAATAGAGTATATGTGGTTAAAGAATACTTCAACAGATGAGCCACCTACCGTAAATAACGAAAATGGTTGGACGGTAATAGAGGGAGTAACCGATTTAAGTTACGATCCTGGAGACTTGACAGAGACCACCTGGTTCTTAAGATGTTCTCGAAGAGCAGGTTGTAATACTTATGTTGGAGAATCAAATATCATTGAAAAACGAGTACAGGAAAGTTGTGATCCATATTGTGAATCTTCTTCTGAGTCTACCAACTTTGAATGGATCAAAAAAGTGAAGATGGGAGACATCAATAACAACTCTGGGAATGACGGAGGATATGGCGATTACAGATCCATGAGTACTTATATCTCACCAGGAGAGAGTCACCGTATTCGCTTGAAGCCTGGTTTTGGATCAGGGGTCTATTATGAATTTTGGACGGTCTGGATTGATTGGAATCAGGACGGAGACTTCGAAGACGATAATGAACTCGCAGCACATGCCATACACTACGGACGGGTAACTCGTTACATCAATGTGCCGGAAGATGCAGTATTGGGCACAACTCGAATGCGGGTATCAATGAAATACGGCTACTACGCTTCAGCTTGTGGCGACTTCGGAGAAGGGGAGGTTGAAGATTATACCTTAGAAGTCGTATCCAGCTCATCAGGTTTAGTGACTAACGATGAAAATGAAGACAATGAGGCGGATGCTGATGGACGAGATGGGGAAGAGGATGAATTAAAAATTGATGCGAATGCACTTTCTTTATATCCAAACCCAACGACAGAGGACTTGTACATGCGTCTTGCAAACTTTGTTACTGGGACAGCGAATGTTTCGATCTACAACAGCCTTGGTCAGAAAGTAGCAGAGCAGCATATCTCCAGTAGTCCCGAGAAACAAATACACTTCGATGTTTCAAACTATGGAGAAGGAATGTATGTATTGACGGTGGAAATAGAAGGGCAGGAGCCAGTGTCGAAACCATTTATGGTGGTGCATTAAGGAATGTAGTCGTCGTTTATATAGTTGAAAAAATCGGCTGTACTTGTAAAAGTACAGCCGATTTTTTATTGAGGACTACATGTACCTACACAAAAAAGGGAACTAAGGTTGCGCTCGTTGCGCCGTTGCGGTAAAAAATACAATTGGCGAAACGCCGATTTTTTTTGCTTAAAAAAAGTACCGAAGCCCTATTTGCATTCCTAAACTAGCCCGCTCTTCTTTTGCGGGACTAGCTTTGGTAGTTGTTGTAAACACCTTGTTGAATCGGAATCCAGGGGAGGCATGTATTTGGAAAAAATCATTAATGGAATAAGCGGCATTCAAACCAATATAAGGAGTGATACCCACATTGGTTTTATACCATTTGCTTTCATCGGTTGCCAGGTCGTAAATTTCATCGTCGGGGGTGAAAATATCGCCTTTGCGCTTGAGGTAAACATTGGCATAAATACCTACTTCCAGTCCAAATTTCCAATTGTCATAAGCAAAGTTGTAATCTAAAATAATGGGGATGTCTACCAAGTG
>JBLHRR010000133.1:0-16365 GCA_047626155.1 Saprospiraceae bacterium
TGTATTCCATCGATGGGCTAATTCACCATGCAAAAACCCGCCAAGCCTACGCTTCTTAAATCCAACACCACCAACCCAACGCAGTTATTCCGCGTTCAGCAACTACCTCCATTTCAGGCCACCAAACCCCACCAACCAAACCCTTTGGACGCACGCCAATCTACTATATCCCAGCTGTCCTCTCCTCCCTCCACCACAGCCGCCACCAACCCGTTGCGGTATCTGGTATATCGTAGCTAGCTCTCTTCATTCCGGCAGTCACTTCACAACATTTAGTCCGGTCGCATTTCGCCTAGTCGTCGTGCCTCCTTTGTAGCCGGCTCCCTATGCTCGCTGCTATTTCTCCGACGGCAGCTGTCTAACAACACTCCTACCAATCACGCACAGCAGCCTCTGTCGGTACTCGCAACGCTTCGCGATAAAAAAAACGCATCCCATTTTCAACATCCTCCTGCCCTCGAACGTGCCAATTTTTTTTCTTTTAATTGAACTCCTACTAACCTTAATCTCTTTTCAATTAAAAGAAAAAAAAGGCCGATAAAAAATATGCAAAGTAGACAGCCTTCGGCGCTACTTTGCATATTTTTTATTGGCTTCAAAAGTTGGCCGTACGCCAACTTCAATTCTAAGACAATCTTTCCTGGCCGGCTTTTGATGCCACGCCCTGGTACGACCAAGTACATTTAAAACAAAGACAAAATCCCCTCCAGAGGACTTCGTGATGGAACGACGTAGGAGCTGACAACACGGCGGCCGACTGCGGTGGGAGCCGAAGCCTGACAGAGCAAGTGCAAGAGTTTTGCTAGCGGTGTTTGCGCACGACTGGCAGTGCTGAGCGGAGATTCGTGGGTAGAGTGCTGTTTTTTGATCCGTTATTATAACAATACATTTTCAAAAACAGCACTGAGGCGACCTTGCAGGCCGCAAATAGGAGGCAGTGGAAGGGTGCCATTTTTTAACGGCACACTGAGAACTGACTGTGACGAGGCCGGAACCAGACCCAGCTCCGTGACAGAAACGCCGAAGGCTTTCTGGCGCGAAACTGGAAGCTGGTGGAGTCCCGAGGAACTCCTTTTTTCCTGCGCGTTGGGAGGAGTGCGGTGGTAGTTCTGCTGACAATTTCCTTTTGTAAAAACAGCCCAAGAAAAGAAAAACTGCTGGCCACGTATGGACAGCAGTTTCTTCTTAATGAAACTAAATTTACTGTCTATTCTTACTAAACAGATCTTTTTGTCAATTTTTGGTCTGTATAAAGAGAAACTAGTAAAACCAACTAAGATCTTCTTCATTAAAGCCAACTAAATTCACACTATCAATATCAATATTATCCAAAATAGGTTTATCTACTAACAACTGATTAAGTTCAGGGTTACTCGCAGAATAAAGAACTAAGTACTTCCCATCAGGGACTACTATTTCTTTAGCATTAAATGATAGTTCCACATATGTTCCTCTAAATCTATTACCATCAACAGAGAATTCGTATTTTGTTTCTCTCTTGATTCCTTTAGATAAAGTTACTTTTCTTGTTTCCCCTATGGCATATCTAGGATTCCTCTTAATACTTACATATTCATAGACTCCTGCAAAAAATATAATTATCAATACGATTCCTGTCCAAATAAGCCAATCATATTTCTTGTAAAAACCTTGATGTTTTTCAGTATTCATCTCTTCTGTCTATTGAAATTAATTATCATTATCAGTTGCTTCTTTTTGCGCCCAAGGTGTTAACATATCTCTGATAGTTGTTGCACTTGCTTTAGCTGCATTTCCTACATTTCTCAAAACTGTTCCATGACCAGCTTCGCCAGCCATATTAGCAGCAGCTTTCCTAGAATATCTAGTATTCAAAGTAGCATCAGGAAGGTAATTATCATCGGTAAGCTTTTTAGCTAAATCCGTAAAACCATCAGCTGCTTCATCTAGTGCCTTTGCTGTTGCTGATATTCCTTGTTCCGCAGCTTTCCCTACCGCCCCAATTGTAAGGTCAATTCCTATTGAGGTTAGAGCTTTTTTATCTCCAACAATTCCAAAGGCAGACTGACTTGTCCCATCCATTTTTATATCAACTACACTTCCTAATATTAAACCAGTCCAAAAGCTTCCTGTTGCTCCTGCAATAGCTACGTCAGCAAGATCTACTTCATTTAAGCCATTCCCCGTTACGACACTTCCACCTGTTTCATATACTAGTGACATCCCCATACTCGCAAGAGCCGCTTCAGGAGCAAGTGCAATAGCCGCTGGAGCAGCAGCAAAAGCAAGCCCCCCCAAAAAAGCTTTTTTGGGATTATCCCTAATCCATTTCTGAGTCTTAGGATCTCTTGCAGCATTTGCTGACATTGCTTGAAGCCCCCAAAGATCAATGTTCGCTATCGGGCTATTCTCCGCATAATTATACGTAGACACATGCGCAAACTGATCACTAATCGGGTCAACCCCTGTAAACCGCCCTATGCTCGAATCATACATCCTAAATCCAAAGTGATCCCAATTCAATCCAAGCTCAGTATCTCTCTCTTTACCATTATATAGATATCGTTGCTCAGGGGCTGTCTCATTCGACCAACTCCCCTCCATCCCCATGCCGAAAGGATAATAATGATTCTCCTGAATAACCTCATGCGCATTCATCTCATTATAATAATCATCCAATGGCCCTGGCAAACCACCCGGATAAACCGCGAATGGGTAAATATAACCATTATCATCTTCATCTGAACAGCCCTCCCAAAAACACAAAAAACCCGCTCGACAAAGTCAAGCGGGTTTTTTCTTCCAACATTCCAAAAGGCTAACAATTACCCTCCAAAGTCATCAAAAGCAACATTCTCTTCTGGGATACCCCAATCATCAGCCATTTTAAGAACAGACTGATTCATCATCGGAGGACCACAGAAGTATAATTCTAAATCTTCTGGTGCTTCATGCTTACTTAAAAATTCATCGATTACTACGTTGTGAACATAGCCTTTGAAACCGTCTCCGTTTGGATCGTCGAGGTTTTCTTTAAGTTCCCAGTTGTCTTCTGGTAAAGGATTATCTAAGGCAATCGCAAATCTGAAATTAGGGAACTTCTTTTCGATCTCTCTAAATTCTTCTACGTAAAATAATTCTTGTTTGGTTCTACCACCGTAAAAGAAGGTCACTTTACGACCTGTTTTCAAGGTGTGGAATAAGTGATACAAGTGAGAACGCATTGGCGCCATTCCTGCTCCACCACCTACATATAACATTTCTACTTCTGTTTCTTTAATAAAGAATTCACCATAAGGACCAGAGATGGTTACTTTATCTCCTGCCTTACAACCGAACACGTAGGAAGAACAAACTCCTGGGTTTACAGCCATCCAACCGCCAGCGTTTCTATCAAATGGCGGCGTAGCAATACGAATGGTCAAGGATACAATATCTCCTTCTGCTGGGTGATTAGACATGGAGTAAGCTCTGAAAACTTCCTCGTCATTTTTCATTTTCAAGTCAAACAGTTTGAACTTGTCCCAGTCCTTCTGGAATTTATCAGGAGAGTCATGATACTTAGGGTGCGCTGTGATATCCATATCCTTGAAATCAACCTCAATCTCTGGTACATCAATTTGGATATATCCACCCGCTTCGAAATCTAAGTTCTGTCCTGTTGGCAATTTTACAATAAACTCTTTAATGAAAGTCGCCACGTTATAATTGGAAACTACTTCGCATTCCCACTTCTTAATTCCAAAGATTTCTTCTGGAATTCTAATCTTCATATCACTTCTCACTTTCACCTGGCAAGACAATCTTTTGTTTTCTGCCGCTTCTTTTCTAGTCAAGTGATTTAACTCGGTAGGAAGTACATCTCCTCCTCCTTCGTCAACGTGACATTCGCACATTGCACAAGTTCCACCACCACCACAAGCAGATGGTAAGAAGATGTTTTTTTCAGAAAGGACGGTTAGCAAATTGGATCCTGGCTGCGCCAAAATTGGATTGGCTTCGTCGCCATTCACAATAATTCTAACATCGCCTTGGGGTACTAATCGCTTTCGTGCTAAAATAAGCATGGACGATAATACCATGATTACGCTACTAAATACCGCTACGGCGGAGATGATGGTTGTTGCTGTGGATAAAACTATCATATTATTTATACTTTATTTTCCTCAATCAAATATTCAAAACTCGTTATTCATTATTCAAATCGTTTACTTTCCAAGTGCTGCTGGGTCAATTCCCATCAAACTCATAAAAGCAATTCCCATTAGTCCTGTCAAAATGAAGGCCATTCCTAAGCCACGTAGTGCAGGTGGTACATTGGAGTAACGGATTTTTTCACGGATGGCAGCAATAGCGATAATCGCCAAGAACCAACCAAACCCACCTCCTAAACCAAACGCCAGGGAGTCCATAAAGTTGTAATCTCTTGCAACCATAAAAAGGGAGCCACCAAGGATCGCACAGTTCACTGTAATCAATGGTAAGAAGATACCAAGTGAGTTGTAAAGTGCTGGTGAAACTTTCTCCACAATCATTTCTACCAACTGTACCATAGAAGCAATTACGGCAATGAAAAGAATGAAGCGAAGGAAGGTCAAATCAATTCCGAACAATCCGTTTTCGCTTAGCAAATACTCGCTAATCATCCAGTTGATCGGCATCGTTACCGCCAATACGAAGATAACGGCTAGTCCTAAACCGAAAGCGGTTTTCACTGTTTTGGAAACGGCAAGGTATGAGCACATTCCGAGGAAGTAAGCCAATACCAAATTCTCTATGAAAGCTGCTTTTATAAATACGTTGAAAAAATCCATTTTCTTTATTTTAGTATTATAATTTTTAAAAACTAAATAACATTTTTTTCACCACAAACCTGTCGAGTCGACAGAAGGGACACACTAAAAAGTGTTGCACCTTTGCGGTTACCAAAACACTACTACGATACATCCACCAACTTCGGATTGTAACTTCGGTGAACCCAAATCAACACCCCGATAATAAACATCGCGGCAGCTGGCAATACCATCAAGTTATTGTTCGAATACCAACCGAACCAAGAACCGTTAGCTACAGTATTGATCATGTAGTCAGGACTTGCTCCGATGATTTTCCATTCAATTGGACTACCAGCGAAAAGAGATCCTTTTCCAAATAATTCTCTTATAAAGGCTACGATCAACAAGATTGCACCGTATCCCAAACCGTTTCCGATTCCGTCTACGAAAGAACGCCAAGGCTTGTTGGCCATTGCGAAAGCTTCCAAACGTCCCATTACGATACAGTTGGTAATGATCAATCCGATATAGACAGATAACTGCTTGTAGATTGGGTAGTTGAATCTTTTTAGTGCCAACTCTACAATGGTTACCAAGGTGGCAATAATCACAAGCTGTACAATCATACGTACCTGCTTTGGAATATGGTTTCTAACCAAGGAGGTAAACAAACTGGAAAACCCACAAACGAATACTACCGCTATTGACATTACCAATGATGGGTAAATCAAAGAGGTTACGGCCAATGCAGAACAAACACCCAATACCTGTACTGTAATTGGATTGTTATCATTCAAAGGATCCTTCAGTAATTTCTTTTCTACTTTACCAAATAATGGTTCCTTTTGAGCTGCTTTCAACGTGTCTTTCTGTAATAAATCTTCTGCCATTTTATATCAATTTTTATTTAACTAAATTCTTAACTAAAACTTTTAACCAAAACGTAAACTGCCCTATAATGCATGCGATAGTGGGACCTTTTAGTTTAGGTTAACAGTTAAAGTTACTTAAGCCCTAAGGGCTTCCCTTTTGTTTTATTAAAATAAGGCTCATAATATTTCAAGCCACGATTTAACATTTCTGAGACACCGTTTACCGTTACGGTTGCTCCGGAGATACCATCTACTGCGTGAAGATCTCCTTTTTTTGCCACGCCTTTCATTACTTTGACGGAAGTGAATTCTCCTGAATCTGAGTAAATCTTTTTTGATTTGAAGTTCCTGGAGAAAACAGGATTGTCTTTTATTTCTGCACCCAAACCAGGCGTCTCTCCTTTGTGATCGAAAGACGCTCCAGCAATCGTTGACATATCATCCTTCAAGGCAATGTTTCCCCAGATATCGTCCCATAGTCCACTCCCTCTAACAGAAGTAATGTAGAAGGTGTTACCATCTGATTTGTAAATGTACAATGGAAAAATACGAGTCGCTTCCTCTTTCTTCTTCTCCTTTGCCAAGTCGATATTCTCCGGCTTTCCTCCTTTGTAACCAGAAGCAACAATTTCCGCTTCTTCTAATTCTTTACCACTCATGTTTAAGGCAATCTGCTGAACACGGCCATCAAAGATAGAGAGCACTTCTTCATCAGGAATCGTATCAGCGTCTTTTCCGTCTCCGAGATAATCGTTGATGGATTTCAAAATTGCACGCTTATTAAAAATGGATTCGTTGATCTTAGACTGATCCTTCCATCCCATGTACAAGCCAGTTAACAATAAAGCTACACCTGATGTCATTATAAAAACAAAAGTGTATATATATTTAGTACTGTGCATTTTTATTTTTTTTATAAATGTAATTGCCTTCTTTATCAAATTCTTAAAAACAGGGCGCTTACGTTTAGTGTTATTTAATTTAAACTACTGTACACTTTTTAAAAACAAACTTGTCTTTAACCACTTACTACCCGCGGGCGGCGGCTCTCTTTCAAACAGCGTTGCGTGGGCAAAAAGTGTAGGGTAACTTATATTTTATTATACTTTTAATGCTATTGCAAAACCTACTCTGCTGTAGCTGCTACCCCTTCTTCTCTCATGTAGGCTGGTGGTGCTACCTCTTCCTTCTTTACTTTTGCCAATCGTCTGCTTATGTTCGCTTCAATTACATAGTGATCGATGAGCGGTGCAAAAACATTCATGAATAAGATCGCCAACATCCAACCTTCTGGATATGCAGGGTTAATTACTCTAACAATCATTCCTACAAAACCGATGAAGAAACCGTAGATCCATTTACCAGTGGCAGTAGATGCTGCGGTTACCGGATCTGTTGCCATGAAAGCCATTGCGAAAAAGAAAGAACCCATGTAGAATTGGTATTGCCATGGAACATCCATAAATGGTGTTACGTCCCAAAGGTTAAATAACCATCCACAAAGAGCAGCTCCAATGAACATGCTCAACATGATTCTCCAACTTGCGATTCCAGTTACGATTAACATACCAGCACCGAAGAGGATAAATGGTTTACAACTTTCTCCAATGGATCCAGGAATTCCTCCCCAAAGCATTTGAGTCGTCGAGTACTGTTGAGTCACTGCTTCCCAGCCTCCTTGATAAGCTAAACTAAGTGGCGTTGCTCCTGAGTAGCCATCGACTACCGCGACCCCGCTCCTAAAAGTATCCCACCCCATGGATTCAAAGAAACCATTGAAGAGGTTGACACTCCAGCCGTATTCAGAAACCAGACCTTGTCCCTGATCTGCTAAACCAGCTACCCATACACTGTCTCCAGAAATGGTTGTTGGATAAGCAAAGAAGACAAAGACACGAGCTAATAAGGCAATATTCAAAATGTTCATACCCGTTCCTCCAAAAGCTTCTTTTCCGATAATAACGGCGAAAGCGATGGATAAACCCAGAATCCACAAAGGAATGTCTGGCGGCATAATCAATGGAATCAGAGCACCAGATACTAGGAATCCTTCTTCAATGGCATGGCCTTTTTTGGCGGCATACCAGAATTCTATTCCCAGCCCTACGACGTGTGCAACGATAAAGATTGGCAAAAGCTGAATTAAACCGTAAGCTAATTTGAGGTGAAAACCTTCAAAGAAACTTGGATACATTCCCAATGCCGTGAAATGCTGATGTCCAATATTGAAAGTTCCGAAGACGTAACACAGTTGCATAGCTACTACTACCATTACCATGGTACGCTTCAAATCCATACCATCACGGATATGAACCCCTTTTCCTTTCGTTACGTGATCAGGAGCATACAAGAAAGTAAAGAAGCCATCATACAATGTGTGTAAGAATGGTGAATTTTTCTTTTCTGGTTCGAATTTTTTTACAAAGTCTAACAATGCCATATCGTTGTTATATTATTTCAATTGTTAAAATATATCTTATTAGTGTGTGGCTAACAGCTAACTGCTAATAGCCAACTGCTAAAATTTCTTATCCCTGCGAGCGCATCACTTCCAATCCTTCTCTAAGGATTGATTGTAGTGGTTGCTTAGAGGTACATACAAACTCACAAAGTGCAACATCCTCTTCACTTAATTCGCAAAGACCCAGTCCTTCCATTCTTTCGAAATCATTAACTAAGATTGCTTTCATCAAGTGTTGTGGAAAAATATCCATTGGCAACACTTTCTCATATTGTCCGGTAACTACAAAAGCACGTTTTTCACCGTGTGTGTTGGTGTTGGCTTCAAATTTCATTTCTCCAAATAAAGCATTTGGGTAAGTATTAGAAATGGTAGGACGAGGAGTCAGTGGCAATAACCAACCGAACATTTCGTACTCATTTCCTTCTTCCAATACCGTTACTTGATCTTCGTGGAAATTCAAGAATTCAGCAGCTCCTTTCTGCGCGCCACTCAATACATCTCCTGATACAATACGATTGTTATCAGAAGCGATATTTCCTTCTAACAGCTCCCCTACATTTGCACCTTGGTGGGTTTTCACATATTTAGGTTGTGTCAATGGAGAACCAGTCAATGCAATAATTCTAGAAGCATCAAAACGGCCTTCGTTGAATAATATTCCAATTTGGATCACTTCCTGCACCCCTAAAGTCCATACTTTGTCAGTCGTATTGATTGGTTCGATGTGGTGAATCTGAACACCAACATTCCCCGATGGATGTGGCCCTTGGAACCAGTGCTTTGCAACACCAGTCGCTTCGGTGAAGGCCGTTGCCGGTGTTACTGCCGCATTCAATCCAAGGTGTACATGGCCAGAAGTTAAGGTAGCCAATAGATCCAATCCTTTTTGAAAATGTGCTTCTTGACCTTGAACAACAAAGTTATTGTCAGGAGCTAAAGGAGCAGAATCGTATGTAGAAATGAAAACGTTTACAGGAACAACTGTTGGGTTTGGCACTACGTCATATGGACGTTCGTTGATCAAAGGCCAGATGCCGTTAGCCAAAAGGAAGTTGACCATTTCTTCGCGGCTTACCGTTAAAGCAGGAGCGGTGATGGCTTTATAAGACATTTCGCCTTTATCCGCTAGAATGATAACTTCTTTGATGGATCGTTTTTCACCACGACGTATTTCTACGATTTCTCCACTTACTGGAGCGCAGTACATAACGTCAGGTCTTTTTTTATCAAAAAGAAGAGGATCACCTGCTTTAACTTCATCGCCTGCCTCAAATAATACTTTTGGAATTGGAGACATCCCGATGAAGTTCTTAGGTTGAATGGCGTAAGTCTTTGCAGATCCAGTATCGAGGATTGCTTCTGCTTCGCCATTTAACTTAATGTCGAATCCTTTTTTGAGCTTCGTTACTTTTTTACCGTCGCCTGTCTCTTTCCCAGTTGTTGGAAATAATGAATAACCATTTTCCTCTGAGTCGATTCCTAGTTTCTTCGCTTCTATGTGCATCAGACTTTCTGCCACGTTGAGTACTACTGCAACGAGCAATAAGGCGGCGATTAGAAAGAGTGCAATAAGAAGGTAGTTGGATCCTTCGCCTCCTCCGCTTTGAGCGAATGTGGCAAAAGGTAGGGCCATAAGTAGAATCAGAAGTGCTGATTTGGTGGTTCCGTTTGTCATTGACTATTGTATTATGAACAATTTCTTTAAAGAGGCATTTATTCCAAAATTGTAATTACTTGACAATTAGGAATTTGTGCTTCGTTTTTAGTAATTTCCAAACCCTTTTTGAAAATCGAGGCAAAGATATGAAACCTTCCAAGGAAAATCATGCTTGAAGTTCCATTTTTAGGTTGGCTTTCTTATTTAGACTTCATCTAGATAAGAATAAATTTACATGCGTTTTCAGAGTGCTTATTGGGAAGTCCTTTGCATTTCTCATGCTCATCCAATTTTCCACAACATTGATCTATAAAAATCTCATATGACCTAAAGAAAGTAGACTTTCGAAGGATTACTTCATTGATAACCCACTAGTATATGAGCACCTTAAAAAAGTTTTTACTCGACTGTTCTGGCGTTGATCAGGTTTTACTGAAAAAGTGTCCTTCTGACCAAAACAAATACATCGGCATTGGCGCTACCATTTTCTTCACCGGCTTGCTGGCTGCCTTTTCTGCAAGCTATGCCCTCTACACCGTTTTTGATTCTTATATCTTAGCCGCGCTCTTCGGAATCGTATGGGGTTTGATGATTTTCAACCTGGATAGGTATATTGTCAGTAGCATGAAAAGCCAGGGAAAATTTTTCAGAGACCTCTTTGTCGCACTTCCGCGAATTGCGATGGCGGTGATTTTAGCCCTGGTTATTTCCAAACCATTGGAATTGAAAATTTTCGAAAAAGAAATTAACTCTGAATTGCTCGTAATGCAACAAGAGACTTACAAAACTCAGGAAGACAAAATAAAAGTCCGTTACTCCAGCCAAATCGAAAACTACCAAACAGAAATTGCTACGCTAAAATCAGAAAATGAAGCCAAGACTGCCACCCGCGATCAACTTGCTATGATGGCGATGCAAGAAGCAGACGGCAGCGGTGGTTCGAAGATCAGAAACATGGGGCCAATCTACAAAGCGAAAAAGCAAGAGGCCGAAATGGCACAGCAAGAATTGAACGCTGCACTAGCCATCAACAGACCGCTCATCTTTGAAAAAGAAACTGCCATTAAAGAAATCCAACAAACCGTTAACAACGATATTACAAACCTAGAACGCGGAGCCTTTGGTGGTTTGGCAGCACGGATGGAAGCGTTGGATAGGCTGTCCCGCCAAAGCGAGGCTATCCTGCTTGCAAACATCTTTGTCATGCTTATGTTTATTACGGTTGAAACAGCACCTGTAATGGTTAAACTGATTTCACGCCGAAGCCCTTACGATTACCTTCTGCATGAGCACGAACATGTTTTTGAAATGAACAATTTTGAACGCACTTCTCTTCTGGAAAACAGCGTGCGGAATGTCGTAAAGCATGACACAGAAACAGGTAGCTATAAAACCAATGCAAAGGTCATGGCAGAAAAGGAAATGATCGACAATGCGCTGAAGCAACGAATCGGAGATTTGAAGCAGAACCCACTGAGTTGGGAGGAGTTATTTTAATGAAAAGATAGATGACTTACCTGTGAAGCTGGAGAATAGGAAAGAAATAACAAGGCTTGTTGTTTTTAGTAGATTGTAATATGACCGGTGTATGATGAATCATTATTCTCAAACGGAAATAGTGATTCATCATGCAGTCGATTCAATACCTTTTCTTTGATTTACAAGCCATCCGGCCAAACCAAATAAGGCAAAACCCATCGAATTAAATGTTCCATGTACCGCATACATCCAAGGAATAGATAGCCATTGGTAATCGTGATGAAAACGCCAACCGTATAGCATTGCCAATGACATTCCGACCAAAAGGCAGAGTCCGGAAATCATCCATAATAACATTGTAATTACTTTTTTCTCTTTCCAGGCCATATGCAAATATCCTAGCCCCACTCCTATTCCTCCAAGAGCCATAATCGTGACAGTCAGTGATTCTATCATTACTGGCAAACCGACCTGCGTAGCACTAATACCTATGGCCACCATTGGCATTCCAATTAACAATAGTATTCCAACAAACCTTCCATAAGCTTTTGTCCAATAAGGCTTTCCCAACAAATAGAGTTGTAACAATATGTACCCTGCATAATGAAAATGCACTACTGTCAGTAAGATTATCACCGGATCATAATCCAAAGGACTGTATCCCAGCCGATCAGGAATGGCCCAAGCAGCGGCGACCAACCAAAATATATTTGCTGCTAAGGCTGTAATGGACATTAAGGACAATTCTAAATCATATCTCCAGGATTGCCAGACTTCATACAAAGCAACCAACAACCAGGGGATGACAAGGAGAGCACCCAAGGCTCCTTTAGGAACTTGAAAGGCCAATGAAAATAAAGCGGCTGCAATAAGTACCCGCAATAAACTTTCTTTTGTATACCCTTTTAGGTATAGAAAAGAGGGAAGCAAAAACAAAGGCGCTGCCAATAACAATATATGCACTTGTTCATTCGCATACGGCGAAAAGGGGATCTTTCCTGCAAACAATAATAGCCAGAGTATAAATCCTGTAATAAGGGGGGTTCGTCTGATCGTATAAGCGTCAAGCGATATCATAGCAAAGGGATTTAAGGTGGGCTAAAGATTGTTTCACAAAGCGACGTTGAAAATATCTTGCCACCGGATAACCTAACCAGATAATCCAATATGCAGGTTTCGAAAATGCGCGAATATGGTAGCTAACTTCTCCTGCTTCATTTCTTTCAATCCAAAAACATTCTTCTCCTTTTTCAAGATGGCCCGGCAAGGTGCCATAGGCGAAGCCATATTCTTTTTCCTCATCAATGGTGTATACAATGCGGGCTGAGTTAATAAACCATAGCCCGAATAAACGAAAGAGTACCGCTACCACCTGCCCTTCTTCTAATGGAGCGATTGGTTCAATCTTAGTCCAGGGAACCGGAAATTGTTCCCAGCTTTGAAGTGCGTTTTTCGCCCTTTGCCAAACCAGCTCCCCTTTTCCTAAAACGATGGAGCTGTGGTCGTTATCGAATCCTGTTACGGGTGGGGATTTTGTACCCCTTAGCGCTTTATAATTGTAGTCCTTTCCTGTCTGTATTTCTAAAAAAGAACGCAGTCTCTGATGGCTTGGTTTTCCTAATTGGATTTTCATATACTCGTTTAATCGAACTAACAAAATAAAATTTCAAATGTTTCAATAATTAATGAACGCTTATTTTCTCATTCTCTTTCTTAAATTTGCAAAATAGTTCTGACGGTTAAAGCGATCTGAACCAGTTGCTCTATCTAAAGCTAGTTCTAAAAAAAGCAACATTATCACACTATCCTAGTTTAATAAACGAGGTTTCAGTCTCAAAAAATAACAATTACCAATGGACAAGCTACAAATAAAAGAATCTCTCATTGAGCAATGCACGGAATACATTCAAGAACGAATGGACATTGCTGAAAAAATGATGGACTCCGCACAAGAATCTGCCAACGATGATACGAAGAGCAGTGCAGGGGATAAATTTGAAACGGGCCGCGCCATGATGAGTATCGAACGAGACAATCATGCGCAACAATTGTCAAAAGCAATTTTCATTAAAAGCCAGTTGGATCAAATCAATGCTGATAGTATTTATGACAAGGTAACTTTCGGAGCAGTTGTGAAAACAAGCCTAGGGAATTATTTCATTGCCATTGCAGCCGGACGAATCAAAGTGGAAGAAGAAAAATTCTTTGCCATCTCGCCACAGGCACCACTCGCTAAAGAAATGCTGCAAAAGAGTGTTGGAGAGACTTTAGTATTTAATGATTCCGAAATAAAAATATTGGATATCTTTTAGTAATTATTTCGTAACTGTTCAGCAGCTTGCAGTTCGCAGATGGCTTCCCACTTTCGTACATTATAGGGAAGCTATCTGCTAACTGCCACATACTAAATAGTTACATTATTTCTTCACATTTAAAATCACAACTATGAATCTTTGGAAAATAATTAAGGACTTTTTAAAGAGTTTATTATCAAGAAAGGAAGGAGATAAAAAGAAGGAGCAATAGGTATTGCCCTTGTTCTAATTAATTCATGAATCTTGAAGCTGGACTTTAGTGATTAGATGATATCGTTATGCTTATACCCTGCGTGACATCCACTGATCGAAAACAGACCGCCGTCGCCATCCGTAGATACCCAACAATAGAATTACAAAAGCAATACCTCCCAACAGTCTTATTCCAATTCCTCCCGGCTTATCCAGAATCATTTGTTCATTATTCCCTAGAGATATGAAGGAGGCCCAGAAAAAAGGATGGCTGTTCTCCAGTTTGCTTTCAGCGAGGTAATCCAGTTTTGCTTGTCGCAAGGCTGAGGACTTCCCCATTCCCTTCTGCAAGTTTCTGTAATAATGTTGCATTAAAATACCTGCTTTATCATCATTAACCTTCCATAAGGTAGTTAGAATATTTTTTGCACCCGCGTAGGAAAATGCGCGAGCCATACTTATCATTCCTTCGCCACGCTCCCACTCCCCGATCCCGGTTTCACAAGCAGATAATACGACCAGATCAGCCTCTAAATCAAGATCATAAATGTCTTGTGCAAAAAGAATATTATCGTCTCCTGAGTTCTGCTCGTTTTGAGAAAAGGCCAGATAAGAAAAGGCACCATTTTTATCATTTGCCTTTCCATGGGTAGCGAAATGGATGGCACGGTAATCCTCCGCGACTTCAAAAAAATCATCTCTATTCGCTGATTCTCCTTTTAGTATTTTCCCATCACAAAAAGCAAGGATGGCTTCTGCCTCGTTTATGTTATGCTGTAAGGGAGCCAACTCATCTGAGCGTAAATATTCTCCTTGATAGTGCGTTTCAAAACTTGGCGCAATGGCTAATAATTGATTCTTCTTTGCTTGTTCCTCTGTCCGTTTATTTTCCAACATTAATTCTACAGAATGATAATAACTAATAGTATGATGGTGAATCAAAAAATCATAGGTATTTAATTCCCAGGGATTAGCTGCCTTTGTTTTCACTAAGGCATCGAAGGACAAATAACTTAAGATACCGTCAGGAATAATCGTGAGTTCTTCTTTTAATAAATCCGAAAAAGGGTTTAATAAAAGCTGATACAATTCAAAAGACCAGTCATTTAAATTCTCACAATGCTCTTCCATATTCACAATATGAGGGCGAAAGGAAGATAGCGTCTTACAATACTTTTTCACCAGCGGTTCTATATCGTTTGTCTTTCCTAGTCGTTTCAAAACAACGCTGTCTTTATTAATAAGTAGCCCATAAAAATGATCCTCTCCCGTAAAAAATTCGATGATGCTGTTGTGCTCTGTTAATAACTCATTCTGCACTTTTGAAAGATCGGTCTCCGCGTTTTTATATTTTAAATTGAAGTAGGATTCGTGATTGTCCTCCAACAAAGACAACAGCTCTTGCATTTCTATTTTCAGGTCAAACAAATTGCTTTTCAAATCCCTGATCTTTACACTGTCTATTTCAACATCATCATTTCTCAACGTATATATTTGTCGCTCTGTGTCACCAATTTTGGTTTTCAGGTTTAGTTCTTTTTTCAGAAGGATGTCAGGCAGGTTTGCAAAGGTTAGCGCTTTTGACTTTAGAACCGCTTCAAGAAGGACATTGCTTTTACAGTTTTCAGCGTTTCGAAAAGCATAATTGAGGTGTTCTAAATCTTTATCCGATTGGTACAATTCGTATTCAATAGCTATGGCATTTTCATAAACAGAGAAAAACTGATCGGTGACGAATTGCTGAGAGCCTTTTTCTTTGAGGTCTAATTTGATGGAGTCGACAGTTTGTAGCTCTAGATTGTTATTCTGTTGTGCCAGAAGTAAATCAGAAGTATTTCCGTTTTCTTTATAGACGCTCAACAATATCTTTGTTTTTATAGACAAGCCCTTTATCAATTTGACTTTACTGATTTTACTACTCCAAAATACAGGCTTTTTAAAGTCAAACCCAATAGTCATAAAAGCGGTGTCCATCAGATTCAGCCCCACTAATTGCTTTCCCATTCCACTGTAAGCATCAGCCATAAAGAGGTAACAATCGTAAATGAGATCTCGTCGATTTTCTCTTTTTGCATTTAACACGAGCATTGATTTTTCAAAATAAGGAATGCTTTCCGCAAAGTAGCTTTGCTCCTTTAAGCATTTTCCTTTAGCTCTAAAAGCTCTACTTTTGAAGGCATTATATCCAACTCTATTTACAATAGGTTTTAAACTCTTTTCGTAAATATCAAAGGCTTTATCCACCTCTTCCATTTTAAAATAAATATCCCCAATACTGCACTGAATTGTTGCCCAATAAAAAGAATCCAATGAACCGTTACGGTCAAAAACATCCAAAGATTTCTCATAATGCAACAAAGCATTCTCAAATTCGGAGGATAGATTATAAACCGCTGCTAAATTAAAATAATCGATCAACAAACTTAGATTCGTCTTTTCATAAACCCTCTCATCAACCGCCAATGCCTTGTTATAATAAAGAATGGCATTTTCTAAATCGAAGTTGGAAAAGTAATAATTCCCAAGGTTCGTATACAATACAGGCCAAAAGTCATCTTCTGAAGTTGCCACAGAATCCATCACTGCAAGCGCCTTGTTATAATAATAAAAACTTTGGCTGTTATTCCCTTGA
>JBLHRR010000134.1:0-16239 GCA_047626155.1 Saprospiraceae bacterium
TTGGAAGGAGATGCGGGATTCTCTAACTATAAATGGAGAAATGAAGCAGGGACAATTGTCTCCACCTCGGCTATTTATACTGCTTCAGTAGCAGGTACTTATAATCTAGTAGTGACGGATGAAAATGGATGTACTGCGGAGACGGATGTGGGGGTTATTGATGCTTCTGATCCGGAGAATGTGAGGATGTTTTTAGAGGGGCAAGGTTTTTTAAACATAGCAATAGATGTTCTAGGAGATTTTACCGCTTTTTCTAGTCCAACAGAAACTAGGGATAGAAGTAATAACTCTGTTGTATTTGTTGATGACTGTGCCCAAAAGATGATTCGGTATGATGATACAAATAAGCTTATAAGTCTAGCAGATGTATTTAACCATGATTTAGAAAGAGCTGAAGCAGAAGGGTTTACTGTAATTGGAAAAATTATAGATTATGGTAGTTTTTGTAATAGTCAAAGTATTTGTTCAGCAGATAACTTTTTCGATATAAATGATTATGACTTCTCAATACAAGGTTATATTTTTGATGACCCTACTTCAGATAATGACTATTATCTTTTTCGGAATAATCCAGTTTCGGTAGAGCGAATTGTTGAAATAGAACAAATTAACAATCCAATCACATCTGAAGAACCATTAAAAGGTGTAACTAAATGTCAACTCTAACAAGAAATAAAAAAAGCCTGACGATTTACTCGTCAGGCTTTTTTTGTAATTAAATTGTTAGAATAAATTAAGCAAAAAACGCATTAATCTTCCCTGCCAACTCCAAACCAATATTCCGCTGCGCTTCCTTTGTAGAACCACCAATATGCGGCGTCAAAGAAATGTTAGGATGTTCCAATAAGTCCTGACGAGGCGTAGGCTCGTTGACAAAAACATCCAAACCAGCGCCACCAACCTTGCCACTATTCAAAGCTACTAACAATGCATCTTCATCTATAGTGCCACCACGAGAAGGATTGACGATGAATACGCCGTCTTTCATTTTAGCAAATTCTGCTTCCCCAATAATCGGCTTCCCAGTAGAAGGAACATGTAAAGCGATGTAATCCGCCTGAGCCAACATCTCCTCCATAGAAACAGAAGGAAGGGTAACCGTTATCGGATCTGCTACGCCTTGGATATTGATATTTATATCTACCTCTTTGATGAAAAGATCAACAGGAAGAACATTCATTCCCAGAGATAAACCGATACGAGCGGTCTGTTGACCAATTCTGCCGATGCCGATAACCCCTAATGTTTTGCCACCTAGCTCTGTACCTCCTGAAGAGTATTTTTTCTTTAATTTTTTGAAAGCCGTATTTCCTTGATTCGGCATTTCTCTATTAGAGTGATGAAGTGAACGGGCCAAACTGAAGAAGTGACCGAAAGCCAATTCGCCTACAGAAGCAGAGGAAGCCGCAGGCGTATTCATAACCTCAACACCTTTGTCTTTGGCATAAGCTACATCAATATTATCAAGACCAACACCACCCCGTGCGATGATTTTTAAATTTGGGCATTGATCAATTAAAGCCTCCCGTACCTTAGTAGCAGAACGCACGATAATAGCGTCATAGCCAGGCAATTGAGTAGGCAATTCCTCTTGTGGAATGGTGGTCGTGTGTACTTCATGGCCAGCCTGCTCCAGTAACGTTTTACCATCTGCGTGCATGCCGTCGTTAATTAATATTTTAGCCATTTTATTTATGGTGTTTTAGTGTACTACAAAATAGCGTCAGGATTTATCTATTTCATTTCAGAGTTGATAAACCTTGCCGATATTTAAAAATACACTGAGTTTAAAAGAGAAAGCGCAAATGTAAAGTTTTTTTACTTCAAAAGTAGACCTTATGCTGTTCTTAGTAACAACGAAAAATTAACTTCCCGATTTGGAAACGATTATGTAAATCAAAATGACCAGAGGGAGAGTGGTTTATATAATTGTTTCCACGAAAAAAGTCGGGAAATTATTTTTAGTGTAATACTTAAGAGCGTTCGCAAAAAAAAATAACCCATTCACTTGGCCATTGATCGGGAGCCCCTTAGAATCAGTGGGAAGTTCGCATCAGTGGGAAGTTAACGTTAATAGTTAATGTTAACAGTCATATTTCCAGATGCTCCAATAGTTTAAACAAAAAGCCATTGATGAAGGCGACCACCACAGCCAATATAACAGCCCAGAGCAAGCCTTTAACTTTAAAGCCTTCAAAGAAAATAGAGGTAATCATAATAACAGCTGCGCTTACGACGAAATTAGCAATACCAGAAACACTGATGCCGTAATCTGCTTCGAGGTAATTGGTTAAGGCGATATTTAAAAAAGCAATAACCACAGCAACCATAGCCGCGGTTCCTAAGTTTTTGATTTGTATCCCCTCCAGAAATTGGGCAGCAATAAATAAAGCCAGCGCATTGATTCCTATCTGTACAATAAAGCTGGTAGAAGGTAAGGTCAATAGCAATAAATCAGAGCAGGCGGTAAAAGTGTTAAAATCCATTTTGTAAGAAGTTTGTTGAGTAACAATAAAAAAGTAACTTAGATCGCTGCAATCATTTAGTTAAAGTAAAACGACCAGAGGGAGAGTGCTTTAGCTAAATGATTGAGTGTATAGTGATCTAAATTATTTTTTGTGTCATATTAAATTGATCTAATATTGCTTTAGAGCGCTAGAATGTTATTGTTCCGATTGCTTTCGCAATGCTTCATTTTCCATTTCTAATGCTTCATTTTCGGTCTCTAGGGTTTCTATCTTTTTGCGAAGTTCCTTATTTTCTGCTTCCAGCAAATAAGAGGATTCAGAATCAGTTGTTGTCTGTTTTGATTCAGACTCTTGTCCAATTCCAACCATATCTTTTATATTCTGAATACCGTCCTCCCCGTTATAATAAGAAGCACCGAGATAAGAGAGTGGCCCAGCGATGAGCAAAACTAAGAAAAGTCGTGCGAATGGAGTTAGAGATAAATTTTTCTTTGACATATGATTTTGTTTTTGTTCGTTATAAATTGCTCGGTTTCGGGTACACGGTGTTCGGTTTCCGGTCGACCGCACCATTCTTTAGCAATTTTTTAAAATCCCATAGGCCTCAAATATAATCAGTCCGAAGGCTCTGACCTATTTTTTTCTACAAGATTTAAAGTTTGGGGTACAAATCTAAGGATATGGCATGTCCTCTCAAAAGATCGCAGATCGAATGGAGATATATCATATCAGAGGAGGAACGGTTAGCAATGCGATTGGTGCGTTCGGTACGTTTACTAAACTTCGAATTACCTAACACTACTCTGTCATCCCGAGCGAGCATGGCGAGTCGAGGAAAAAATACCGAATCTATCAAATAATCATAAATAGTAATACTTTTGTGCTTAACCTTGCAATCACTATTGAAGTTGAAATTACAGTTGTTCATTCTTTCACCCGCTAATTCAAAAATGACCACACCATACATATTCGAATCCCTCCGTACTGTTCGTGGTAAAGGAAAGCCAAGTGGCGCTTTGTATGAAGTTCGGCCCTTAGACTTACTAGCAACCTGCTTACGGCATTTACAAAGCAGAACAAGCTTAGACACCTCTTTGGTGGATGATTGCATCATAGGCTGCGTCACGCCAATAGGTGATCAAGGAGCAGTGCTGGCACGAACCGCCATTCTTTACGCCGGTTGGAGCGAGTCCGTCGCCGGAATGCAAATCAATCGCTTTTGTGGCTCGGGACTAGAATCCGTCAATTTAGCTGCTATGAAAATTGCATCTGGCTGGGAATCGCTGGTCGTGGCAGGAGGAGTAGAGAGCATGAGTCGGGTACCAATGGGTTCAGACGGAGGAGCATTGTTATTTGATCCAGAAGTGATTGATCGATTGGGCTATGTACCTCAGGGAATATCAGCCGATCTTATCGCGAGCATAGAAGGGTTTAGCCGAGACGAAGTAGACCAATACGCCTTACGATCTCAACAACGTGCTTCCGAAGCCTGGGCCAATGGTTATTTTGATCGCTCCGTACTCTCTATTCAGGATGTGAATGGGTTGAGTATTTTAGAGAAAGACGAAATCATACGACCAAATACGACTATCGAAGCATTGAATGCTCTTCAACCCGCTTTCGCTAAAATAGGCGCAACTGGTTTCGATGCTATTGCTTTAAAAAAGCATCCCGTATTGGAAAGAATAGAGCACATCCATACGGCCGGAAACTCCTCTGGTATCGTTGATGGAGCTGCGGTGGTTTTAATTGGCAACGAAGAGGCAGGGAAAGAACAAGGATTAAAAGCTCGTGCACGCATCCGAAGCATCGCAACAGTAGGAGATGACCCAACAATAATGTTACAAGGGCCAACACCTGCGGTACGAAAAGCTTTAAAAGTAGCGGGTATGAAGGCTTCCGATATCGACCTCTGGGAAATGAACGAAGCTTTCGCATCGCCAGTATTAAAACTACAAAGAGATATGAATATCCCGGATGATAAGCTCAATGTAAACGGTGGAGCGATAGCAATGGGGCATCCACTCGGCGCTACCGGAGCCATGTTGTTAGGAATCATACTAGATGAACTAGAAAGACGAGATTTATCAACAGGCCTAGTAACCCTATGTGTCGGCGGAGGCATGGGCGTAGCCACCATAATAGAACGAGTATAAAATAGTCTTCTCCATATTCTACACTACAGACTCTGGAGGAGTCGAACCTACATTCACCCAGGGCCGCAGCCCAGGGCTCGCAAAAAAAAAACACAGGCTCTTAAAATGATTCGATACCAAAAAGATACCGACCACATCGTTACCCTTACGCTGGACATGGCTGATCGTCCCTTCAATATTATAAACCATGAAGTAGGAAAGGCTATGTTGCCTATTATAGATTATCTGAGGGAGGAGAAGACGAAGCGAAAATTGAGAGGTATAATCATCACCTCTGGAAAAAAGAACTTTCTGGTAGGAGGCGATTTGGATTACCTCTACGAAACGGAAGATGCCAATACTATTTTTCAACTCTCTCAAACGATGCAGGCATTTTACCGGGAACTGGAGCGGCCAGGAGTTCCTGTGGTCGCTGCTATAAATGGAACGGCCTTGGGGTCTGGCTTTGAATTGGCCTTAGCCTGCCACCATCGAATAGTAGTTGATGATGCGGCAATCAGGTTGGGGCATCCTGAAGTCACCCTCGGAATTATGCCAGGAGCTGGAGGTGTAATAAGATTGTTATGGTTGTTGGGAGTGGAAAGAGCTTACGGCGTTTTGTCAGAAGGGAAACGCTACGCCCCTAAGGAAGCGCTGCGAATCGGAATCGTTGATGCACTGGCAAAAGATGAAAAGGAAATGATGTTAGCGGCAAAGAAATGGTTATTGGAGAACCCGAACCAGAGCAGAACTTGGGATAGAAAAGAAGGGCGAATTCCTCATGGAACAACTAAAGATTTATCACTGGCACTGACTGTGCAGCGATTGACCGCAGCTTTGGTGAAAGAATCTTATAGTAACTTTTCGGCTCCTATGACTATTCTGCAAACCTTATCAGAGGGAGCTAAAGTAGACTTTGACACCGCTTGTAGAATAGAGAGTCGAAATTTTACAAAGCTAGTTAGCAGTCCTGCGGCGAAAAATATGATTCGTGCTTTTTGGTACGATTTCAAAACCATCAAAGAAGGAGGAAGCCGCCCCAAAGGTTTTGGACGATTCAGACCTCGGAAGGTGGGCATTATAGGGGCAGGTAAAATTGGAGCTGGTGTTGCAATAGCTTGCCTGATGCGCGGAATGTCCGTTGTGATCAAAGATGTATCAAAAGCCATTGCCGAGCAGGGACGAACGCGAATTGTTAAGGGCCTAAAAGAATTGGTGGATGATGGTCGCTGGACGACTGCTTCTTTTGAGAAACAAATTTCTAACATTACTACAACGGATAAAGCACTCGATTTTAAAGGCTGCGATCTAGTGATTGAAGCGGTCTTTGAAAACGTAAATCTAAAAGCAAAAGTAAATAGGGAAGCAGAGCAATATCTCGACGACTTTTCTTTTCAAGCCAGTAATACCATTTCTATTCCCATTACTAAACTAGCAGAGAGTTGTCAGAACCCGGAGCGCTTCGTAGGACTTCACTTTTTTCCTCCGGCGGAGAAAGTCCCTTTGGTAGAAATAGTAAAAGGAAAGCAAACCTCAGACGAAACCTTAGCTCGTGCTTTTGATTTTGTACAAGCCATTCGGAAAATACCTATAGTGGTAAAGGACAATTGGGGCTTTTTTGTAGCGAGGGTACAAAATACCTACATCCTGGAGGGCATCACTTTATTGCAAGAAGGATACTCGCCAGCTTTGATAGAGCAGCTAGGAATGCAGGCAGGGATGTCCACGGCCCCCTTAGCATTGGCAGATGGACTGTCTTTACCTATTGTTTTGAAATACGAAAACCAGGCAGCAGAACACTATGGTACTAAATACATAGAACATCCTGCAACAATAGTTTTACGTAAGATGGTTATTGAGCTGGCGCGAAAAGGGAAAGGAAATGGTTTTTATCAATCAGAAAAAGAGTATCCGACGAAATTGTGGGAAGAATTGATAACACATTTCCCAACAACAAAATTACAAGTAGAAAGAAAAGAGGTTTCAGAACGCCTGCTTTTCGTACAGGTTATCGAAGCCGTCTGGTGTTTGCAGGAAGGAATTATTAGAACAACAGCAGAGGCAGATTTAGGAAGTATTCATGGTTGGGGCTTTCCGGCATTCCGGGGTGGGGTCGTGCAGTTTATAAACGATTATGGTTTGTCTGCTTTTGCAGAACGTTGTCAATATTATGAAAAGATACATGGCCCTCGATTTCAACTGCCAGAGATATTAAAGAATTACACAAAGAAGAACTTGAAAAGTTTTTCACTCCCTGAGCTTTCTTAAGGAAATAATCAAACGATAAAGAATGAAAATACATAAAGCTATTTTTTATTCTTCTGCTTAGCATTCTGCCTTATTCCTTCCTGTTCAAAAGATGATGAAGCAGCGGCAAAGGAGGATACTCCTACGCTCATATAGAGACATCAATGATTTGACCTGGCAGAATATACACAATTACGAAATCCCCACAGAAACGATTCCTTCTGATTTATGGAGATGGTTTGAGCGATGAAGAACGTCTTCAATTGATCGAATATTTGAAAACATTGTAAGAGCTGAACAGGGGGGGAGGACGGTCCTTTCAAATTTGTGTTTCACTTTGATGTGAAGGAAGGGAGCCTATTTGCAATTCATCTACAAGCGTCATCTTATGTCAAGGTGAAAATAGTTAAAGTCAGTTTTTCGTTCTTATGTCGCCCATATAGCAAAAGCAAAAAATGCTTTTTATAGTGTTTGGAACTTAGTGTTTTACCCCATCGATTCTATCTTCTATTAGAATTTTAGCAAAATATAAACCTTTAGAAATATACATTTTCATCCAAAATGAAAACGAATAAAATTTCATATACCTGCTATTGAGATGGCAGAAACCGAAGATTATTCCCATCAGTTTCTTTATACCATATATCCTACTTTGTCTCAAGTTGAACTAGAAGCTTGTTGTCGTTTGAACAGTAAGGGCAGTAGTTTGATATTTTTATAGCCATACCTTATGATAGCAAGTTATCAATTGTCCGACACTTCGTTATGATTAATTCCATATCGTCGTTAAGAAGGCAATAAGTACTTTTTTGAAGCGTATTTTGGCACCATTATTCGTAAAAGAAAATACGATATATGGTAATATAAACCTATATTCGCAGTGTCAAATTCTCTTGTAAACTCAAAATTTTAATGATGAAAAAATTATTTACTTTATTCTTCGTCCTTGGGGCGATTTCTTTTGTTTCCGCACAGACAACTTACTGGGCCGAAACTTTCAATGATGGCTTGCCAACAGATTGGACTCTTGAAAATGTTGGTGGTACTGATTGGATATTTGGAACACCAGCAGATGTTTCTAGTCAATTCTATGCTGCACCTGCTAATGCAGATGGAGGCGTTGCTTGTTTTAATGATGACCTCATTGGTTCTGGTGATGCTAATAACGGAAGATTAACATCTAATGCAATTGATCTTACAGCAGCCCCTGCAGCTGGCCTGATTGTAGAAATGAAAACAAATTTCTTAAACATAGATTATCAGGGAGCTGATGAAACGGCTATCGTTTCTATTTCTAATGACGATGGAGTGACTTGGACAGAGCTAGCGAGCCTTGGGGCATCAGTTGGTTATGAAGTTCCTTCTTGGGATATTAGCTCGTACGCTGGTAGTACTATCTTGTTAGCCTTTGTTTACGATGACGGAAACGAATGGAACTATGGATGGACTATCGATGAAGTACGTATCTCTGATGCGATCACTTTAATTGATGCTCGTTCTTACCGTATTCACGCTGGTTCATCTGTAATCATGGATGATGCAATTGTAGGTACTAGTTACCACAACAATGGATATGTAGTGAACTACGGTCTTGAGACAATCACTTCTTTCGATGTAACACTTTCTAATGGTGCTGATTCTTACACTCAGTCTTATGATAATGTAAATATCGCACTTAATGGTGTAGCACGATATGCGCACGATCAGGAAGTTATTGTAGAAGGTGATGTTGAATGGACTGTAACGATTTCTAATGTAAACGGTTCTATGGATGATGATGTAGATTTATCTGATAACTCTATGTCTTTCAACTTGAACGCTGTAGACAATGCACACCCAGACAAGGCGGTACTTGTAGAAGAAGCAACTGGAACATGGTGCCCATGGTGTACAAGAGGTACTGCTTACCTTGAAGAAGTTTCTAAGCGTGTAGGTAAGCACTTCGTTGGAATCGCTGTTCACAATGGTGACCCAATGACTTTGAGTGCATATGACGGTTCAATGGATGTTGGTGGTTACCCATCTGCTATTTACCAAAGAGACGAAGAAATGGATCCTTCAGCAATCGTTCCTGATGTAATGAATGATATTCAAGATGCACCAGAGGCGACTGTTCGCGTTGGAGCTTCTATTGATGGTGACGAATTGACTACTTCTATTCATATTACTTTCATGGAAGAAATGGATGATGCTGACCACAATATATCTATCGTTTTAATTGAAGATGGTATGACTGGAACTGGTAATGACTGGGCTCAGGCAAATGCATATGCTGGTGGTGGTAATGGCCCAATGGGTGGTTACGAATTATGGGGTTCTCCAGTACCTGCTAATGAAATGGTTTATGACCACGTTGGTAGAGCTTTGATTGGTGGTTTTGATGGTCAGAACGAATTTACTGGAGCTTACGCTGCAGGCGTAACTACTGACTTCATTTTCGAAGCATACGACATACCTTCTGATATGAACATGGACAATGTACACATTGTGGGTTTATTGCTGGATAGTGACGGAGTAGTTGTAAACGCATTCTCTTCTAGCGTTGACGAAGCTCTTGCTTTTGGTCTAACCGCTAACAAAGAAGTTTATGACAACAACTTGGCTACTGTATTCCCTAACCCAGTACAAAACTCAACTAGAGTTTCTATGTCTTTAGAAGGTGCTAAAGAGGTTTCTATCTCTGTAGTGAACACAATGGGACAGACTGTATCTGCAAACGATTACGGTTCAATGTCTGGTACTGTTCAGTTGGACTACGATATGTCTGGCTTAGCTACAGGTATTTACATGATGCACATCAAAGCAGGTGATACTATTATGACTAAGAAGATCAACAAGATCGACTAATTTTAATTAGTGTTAACTGATCTTTGTAAAGATCAATAATGGAAGAGCCACGTTGTTATACAGCGTGGCTCTTTTGTTTTGAGGTAGGGTGAAAAATAAAGGCTTTCATCTAGTCTCAAATAAAATACTTGCCTACAAAACGACGGAATTCAGATTATAAAGGAGATTCTTTAAAAAATACCTTATTTTTGTATCTATTACAATGCATCTCTAGTTTTTGTATCTAAACTAAAATCTTTAACTCCTTAATTTAAAAATTATGAAATCAATATTTACACTCTTGCTTGCAGCTCTTTTTACATTTACTGCCGTTGCTCAGGACCTTACTCTTAGTGAAGAGAACATGGTTATTGACGCTAGTGGAGGCTTTGAATTAGGAGATCTTACGCTAACAAATAACAGTAATGCAACAATAGAAATTGCAGTACGATTGGAACGAGTTTGTTTAACCAGTCTGGATCCAACAAAAATTCAAATCTGTATCGGTACGCTTTGTTTTGCTGCTGTAAATACAACGACAACTTGGGGCCAAGATAATGCTACCGCGTTTGTAACCTTAGAAGCGGGTGCTTCTGATAGTCAATTCTCGTTTCACCAATTGCCATATGGCGATTATGAGTCAGAGTGGAACATCGTTTTCTATGATAGAAACAATGAAGCTAGCGCAGCAACACTAAACATAAAAATCGAAGACCCCACTTTAGAAGCTTGTACGCCAACAGGAACCAACGATTTCGATTACACTATCGGTAAGGCTTATCCTAACCCCGCATTTGATTTGATTAATATCTCTTACGAAATAGATGTAAATGAAGCGAACTTAAACATTTACAACTCAACAGGGATGTTGGTAGAAACAGTAGTAGTAAACCCTCAGTCAGAATCAGTAGCAGTAAATCTTGCGGATTATGTAAACGGTGTTTATTTCTACAATGTAACTGATGGAAAAGGACAGTCAAAAATGATGTCTTTTGTGAAGTAAATTTTACTAAATTCGATATGAAAAAAGCCAAGTGATTGTTCTTCACTTGGCTTTTTTTATTTGGTGGACGGTTAATAATCGTCTAATAGAATTAATAACCTAAGCAGGCTTTTTCAAACTATCTTTAGGTGCTATCTGGCAAAACAGCTTCTAAAATAAAGGTGCTCTAAAATTTACTGTATTTTTATATTATCTTTAGGTGCTACCCGAGAAAATTGCTTCTAAAATGAAGGTGCTCTAAAATTCACTGTATTTTTATATATATCAAAGCCATTTTCGCATTCGTGTCATTAACTTATTAAAATCAAAAATATGAAATCATTACTTACACTTTTATTTGTTGTTTTATTTTCCTTCGGAGCTACTGCTCAGGATTTAACATTAAACATGAATTTAATAGAGTTACCTGCCAGCGGTATCATGGACTTTGAAACCTTGGTTGTAACAAACAATAGCGGTGATTCGGTACAGTTAGCTTTTCGGTTAGAACGTGTTTGTTTAACCAGTTCTAATGAAACAACAGTACAAATTTGTACACCCACAGGATGTTTTGGTTCCATAAATGTGACTACTACCTGGGGAGATAATCTAGGTGGTGTTGCCCTTGTAGCTTTGGCACCTTGGGCATCTGAAGGCACCTTCTCTATTCATATTTTTGATCAGGGACCAAATGCTTCGGAATGGAATTTTGTGATGTTTGACAGGTTTAACCCAACCAATGAAGTTGTATTAAATATTGTAGTTGACGATAATACTTTAGAAGCCTGTACTCCAACGGGTACTAATGACTTCGAGTATGGAATAGGTAAAGCCTTCCCGAACCCAGCTTCTGATATTATTAATATCTCTTACGAAATAGACATAAATGAAGCGAGCTTAAACATTTACAACTCAACAGGGATGTTGGTAGAAACAGTAGTAGTAAACCCTCAGTCAGAATCAGTAGCAGTAAATGTTGCGGATTATGTAAACGGTGTTTATTTCTACAATGTAACTGACGGAAAAGGACAGTCGAAAATGATGTCTTTTGTGAAGTAAGTTTTACTAATTCTTGAAATAAAAAAAGCCAAGTGATTGTTTTCACTTGGCTTTTTTATTTGAAAACGCATTAAAGAATAACCGACTATAAAAAATACCCATAAGATTGATTTTTGATGTATAATTGGGTAATTCTCGTTTTTTAACAGCATGACACTTTCTTTTTTTTGTATTTTGAATTCGGCTAAACACCGACTTTTCCAATCAGCTATAACTATGTTTTATGAATGTATTGTTTGAGCTATCTCAAGCAGTAGGTCTTTATGTTTTATATGAGCTGCTAAGTTTATATCTATTATAAGAGTTAATTATTCATAAATAAAGTTCCCCTCGTCAATTTACCAAATTTTCCATTTGAAAAAATACGCTGCGCTTTCACAGCATATGAACCATTCGTAAAATTCTATGAACATGAAGGAGTTAAACGCACTTTTACTATTTTGCTTTTTCACCACAATTGTTGGGGCACAAGAATCCACAAGCTATTTAGTTTATCAGCTCTTTCAAGAAAAAGGTGTGTCTTGTCATGGCCACAGTAATCCTGAGGCAGGGCTTGATCTGGAAGGTGCAGGAGCAAGTGATGAAGAGCGGATGTTAGACGTTCGTAATAGTATTGTTGGGGTTACTCCTGCGAATCCATTTGCTGCGGCTAAATAGTACCAATACATTTATCCAGGACAGGCAGAAAAGAGTTTTCTATTTCAAAAAATAAACGATGGCTTAGAACCAAGTCTTAGCTTAGGAGCTGATGAGGGAGAGTCTATGCCTTTGAATGGTCAGGAAACGTTGACAGATGAAGAGAAAGAACTAATTCGTCAGTGGGTAGTTTTTGGTGCACCGGAAGAAGGGGAAGTAGTAGACCCGCAATTGCTATACGATTATTATAACGTAAGCGGACAAGTGGCTTTTGACAGCCCTCCTCTAGCACCTGCTGTGGGCGAAGGATACCAGATTAGATTTGGTCCTTTCTTTCTCAGTCCTGCCGGGCAGGATGGCTCAGGACTAGAATATTATCTGAAGTACGATATGGACTTACCTTCCAATCTGGAAGTAAATCGAGGAGATCTTCCCGGAGGAATGTACCTGTAGCGCGGGTGGCAGATAAAGACGGGAAATGGCAGTCTGGAAAGTTGTTTATAGAATGATAGTTCAAAAAAAGAGGGGCCTGAATATAACCAACTACAGGTTTCTATAGATTTGGTATATCGCAGGCCCCTCTTGAAAAATAAAACCGGTCTCCCCTAGAAACCGGTTTTAACAGGGATCCAGCCTCCTGGACGATCTGTTGTAGTTCGATCAAAGTGTAGTTAACTCTTCCTCAGGAATTGAAAAAGAGACCATAATAAAAGTACTTTTTTGAATACAAGGATATTAAAATACCCTAATCCAAAAAAGATTCAAAAATGATAAGTTGTGTGGGATAATCAGTTAAGATGGTGTTATGAACTGATGTTTCGAAGATAGTATTACCAATGAAATAAGTAAGGCAATTACGAGGAGGGATGTGACAGGGATAAATGGTTTCTGAAGGTATAACACATTGATTACGAGCAGGGAATAAAAGTACATGTCGTTTTATAGTGATATGTTTTCGTAGCCAATTGTTTTTCTTTTATCCGCGATTCAACCAAGGTCTTAGCTGAATTTTCAATATAAAGTGGGAACTTAAATTGGAGACAATTTTCAACCTGTCGAATGACTTGGGCGGGTATTCCATTTTCAATTTTCAATTACGGTTACTCGCTGAGGATGACAATAGATATTATATCGCTCTGATCGGACAAAACCCAAAACTGTCATTCCTGATTCTTCTGCCAACTGAACAGCCAAACTAGAAGGAGCACCCACAGCAGCCAACAAAGGGATTCCTGCCATCAATGCTTTTTGTATCAGCTCAAAACTTGCCCGGCCACTGACCATGATTAGAGAATCTGATAAAGGCAATTTATCTTCTTGAAAAGCAGCACCGATCAATTTGTCTACTGCATTATGCCGACCAACATCTTCCCGTAGCAATTCCAATTTTCCATCAGCGCTAAAAAGGGCTGCCGCGTGTAACCCTCCGGTATCATCAAAGACAGCCTGTTGCTGACGCAGTAAATCGGGTAACTGATGAATGGTCTGATGATCGACTTTAAAATGTTCGGTTTCCAGCGGTTGGATTCCTGTTGCATATATGGCATCAATCGAAGCTTTGCCACAAACACCGCAGCTGGAAGAAGTGTAAAAATGCCGCTCCAATTTAGAAATGTCCATTTCAATGTCGGCTTGCAGTTCAACTAAAATTCTATTCTCTTTAGTTGTAATAGGAAAGGCTGGTCTGCCAACCGCAGCGATTTGATCCATTTGCTGAATGATCCCTTCAGTCAATAGGAACCCAATAGCTAAGTCTTTATCATGACCGGGTGTGCGCATTGTTATGGAAATGCTCTTTTGATTGGTTTGGCCATTGCTTTCCCAGCGCATTTGAATTTCCAGTGGCTCTTCAACGGCTAGTAAATCCTCCTTTGAAAAAATTTTATTCTGATTGACTTCTTTGATGTTGATGGAATGGCGGCTGGACATAGGATGCGTTTATAAACTCAAAAAATGGTAAACTACTGTAGAATTTACAGAAACAAGCTTCTCTTTTTACCGATATGCCCGCAGGTGGAACTTCCTTTTAGGGGCTGGGGGCAATGCTGGCAAAAATGTATAGTAACTTAAAAAATGATCATCTTCTAGTTTTCTAACAAAACATAGTCAGTCAGTTCATCAACCAACTTCCGATCATTAGAAAGCCGAGGAACCTTATTCTGTCCACCTAGTTTTCCGATACGTTTCATATAATCTCTGAAAGCATTTTTCTTAAGGGGTGTTATTTTTAGCTTTTTAAGCACATTCCCTTTGATGAGGTCTTCATAGTAAATGTTCTGATAGATCATGTTTTGGTCTACCTTTTCAGAAAACTGAAGAAGATTGGCGGGCATATTTTCAAATTCAATAAACCATTCATGGTAGGGGATGCCACCTTCTGGAGGGTTTACTTGAGGAGCTACAGAAAATTCAACGACTCGTATGTTTTCTTCTTCCGCCGCTTCTAACAATGCATTTTCAACCTCTTTCCCAATAACGTGTTCACCAAAAGCAGAGATGAAATGTTTGATTCGGCCTGTAACGACTAAACGATATGGATCTATAGAAACAAACTCCACAGTGTCTCCGATGTTGTACCCCCAAAGCCCTGCATTGCTATTTATAATGATGGCGTAGTTGACACCAAGTCGTACATCATAAAGGCTGATACGCGTAGGGTTCTCATTGAAAATTTCAGCTGCCAGGATAAACTCGAAGAAGATTCCAGAATCAACGTTGAGTAGTAAACCCGGTTCTGTTTGGCTATCCTGAAACGCAATGAAGCCTTCCGACGCCGGATAAGTTTCTATCGTGTCAATCTTTTTCCCTATGAGTTGTTCAAGGCTATTTCTATAAGGTTCATAATTGACACCGCCATAGACGAAAACGTCGAATTTGGGGAACAGATCTTTGATGTATTCTTTACCGGATTTCTCAAGTAAGCTTTCAAAATACATTTGCACCCAGGGTGGTATCCCGCTAATGAGGCGCATGTCCTGATGGATGGTTTCAGTTACAATTTCTTCCAGTTTATCTTCCCAAGCTTCTATGCAATTAGTATTATAGCTGGGCAATTGATTGAGCTTTAGCCACGAAGGAACCTGATAATTGACAATACCCGATAGACGTCCGGTTTTGATTCCACCTGTTTGCGTCAGCTCTGGACTGCCGGATAGGAAAATCATTTTACCATCCAACCAATCTCCTTTTTTGCTTTCGATGTAATAATGGAAGAGCGCATTGCGAGCTGTTTCAAAATGATTCGGTAAGCTCGCCTTGGTAATCGGAATATATTTAACACCAGAAGTAGTTCCGGAAGTTTTTGCAAAATAAATAGGAAAGCCTTTCCAAAGTACATCCGCTTCTCCTTTTATGATTCGATCAACATAGTGCCTCATCCCTTCATAATCCTGGATGGGAACTTGAGCTTTATAATCTTCGTAAGAGTGGATATCTTTGAAATGATGGTCTTTTCCAAAGGCTGTTTTTCGTCCCTCTTTGATCAGTTTCTTAAAGATGGCCTGCTGAGCCTCAATGGGTTTCGCCCTCCATTTCCTGATTTTTTTAGATACCTTCTTCGCGTACGGCTTTATGAGTTTTGATTTGAACCCCATTGTTTTATATCATTTTTTGGTTCTTTGACGAACTTCGTGTTTTATAGCTCCCTCAAAAAGATTTTCAACAGTTCCTTAGTTGCGCTATGGTCTATTTCGATTAACTTTTTTGAGGGAAAATGAGTCGTTTGTCAAACAAGTTTGTTTCAGGAAGAAAGCTTTGGAGCCTGTCTTCTAGACTTTTTCTATAGTAGTGTGTAAAAATACTTAAATTATGAGAATAGGCATAGTTCTATTTCGAAATGTCTGGGATAAACAATATTCTAAAAATAAGAAAAAGGATGCTCTCAGTG
>JBLHRR010000135.1:0-16159 GCA_047626155.1 Saprospiraceae bacterium
CGCACTGATAAACATGGTTTGATCAGCGAGCTTATGCAAATATTCAAAAGAGAGTTCAAATATGTTCATAATATTACGCTTGGAAGAGATGGTAAACCAGAAAAGCAGAAGCATTGTTAGCTGAAAAAAGTTCTCATGATTTTTAGCTTATGCGTTAGGCAAATAGTTTTGGAAATAATACCTGATAGCTATAATTAGGATTACACAAAAAATAATTTTCTGATTTCTTTGATGGAAACGATTATATAAATCACTCTCCTTGTCGTCGTTTTGATTTACATAATCGTTTCCAAATCGGGAAGTTGATTTTTCGTTGTTACTTAGTGCATTGTAAACTAAGTTCTATCCGTTTTGACTGCTTCTTTTGAAATTACTCTTCGTTAGAAACTCCTTAAATAGCTAAGGCTATTCGCGTCGTCTCTGCCTCGATTAATTCCAAAATAACCTATTCTATTCGGACGAAACTTAATTTCCAGTGCACTTAGGATAGAAAGGATACTTTTAAATCCTACTGTTTGAAATAGTAGATGGGACTAAACCTTCGGTTGGTAGGGGAGTTATTAAAAGATTGTAGATCATCCTAAGGAAAGATGATGAAAGGAGTTTTAATAAATTTAACCATCAATGCAAAGCAGCCCGAATCTCCAAACCATCAAGAACCTCAGATTCCTGCTCCACCCACCAATCCAATCTCGAATACACCTCATCCGCTTCAAAATAATTCAAAGCCATCTTCACAAATACATGCCCATGCTTCGCCTCCGAAGCCCAAAGCACTTTATAAAAACGGTGCATCTCCGGATCCTTTTGCGCCTCCGAGATCAATCGAAACCGTTCCGCTCCCCGCGTCTCCACCACAGAAGCAATCAGCAAGCGATCCATGAAACGCTCATTCCGCCCAGAATGACAACGCTTAATCAAAGCCTGAACATAAGGATCTCCGCCCATAGAAGCAGGCAAAGTGATACCTCGTTTTTCCATCAAAGCATACACCTGCTGGAAATGCTCCAACTCCTCAATTCCAATTTCTATCAACTCCGGAATGATCTTCACACGGTCAGGATACTTCGCCACAAAGCTCATAGCCATAGCGGAAGCCTTGCGCTCACAATCACAATGGTCTTGCAAAAAAGAAGGGAAGTCGGCCATAACAGCTTCCACCCATTCCCGCTTGGAAGGAACGCCGATGTCTAAATTGAGCTTCATTGTTTGTGTTTATAATAGGACTGATTCCTATCCTTATCTATATCGTCCTTTCAGGACTACGCGAAAACTTTGTGTCCCTTTGTGGTTAAAAAAACTTCGAGCAAAGCGAGAAGCTATCTTCTCAGATTTCCGTAGCGCCGTTGCGGTTACCCTACACTACTTCTGTCTAAAGAAAATCGAAAGAGGCACACCCTCAAAATCAAAATTCTTTCGCATTTGGTTCTCAATATAGTTCCGGTAATTTTCCTTCACGTGTTTCGGATAATTACAGAAGAAAGCAAAAGCAGGATAGTAAACCGGCAGCTGCGTAATGTATTTTATCTTAATGAATTTTCCTCTGTGCGATGGCGGTGGGTTCCGTTCTATGGCATCACCAATAACATCGTTGAGGGTAGAGGTTTTGATTTTTTGTTGTCTATTTTTAAAAACTTCAAGTCCTTTGTCGATGGCTTTAAAGATACGTTGTTTCTCCAATGCAGAAATAAAAATCACTGGAATGTCATTGAAAGGGGAGAGGCGTTCTTTAAGTTTATTTTCAAAATCACGAGCGGTGTTGGTTTCCTTTTTTGCCAAATCCCATTTGTTGACAAGCACTACAATCCCTTTGTTCCTTTTCACAGCAAGGGAGAAAATACTAAGGTCTTGCATTTCCAAACCATCTTGGGCATCGAGCATGATGAAACAAACATCCGCTTCGTCCATGGCTTTGATGGCGCGCATGACGGAGTAGAATTCCAGGTTTTCATGCACCTTGGCTTTCTTCCGCATTCCCGCAGTATCAATGATGAAAAATTCCTTATCGAATTTATTGTAGTAGGTGTGAATGCTATCACGAGTAGTACCTGCAATATCAGTTACGATGTTTCGATCTTCTCCTAACAAAGCATTTACGAAAGAGGACTTTCCAACGTTTGGTTGGCCCAAAATGGCAAACTTAGGAATCTCCGTATCTAATGGGACGT
Source organism: Saprospiraceae bacterium (assembly GCA_047626155.1). Taxonomy (GTDB): domain Bacteria; phylum Bacteroidota; class Bacteroidia; order Chitinophagales; family Saprospiraceae; genus CALGLS01. Next base: position 2,169 of record JBLHRR010000135.1, read on the forward strand.
AATTTTCAACCGAGTCGGTAATGATGTCTAGTAGATCACCCGTTCCGGATCCAGTGAGAGAAGAGAGGAAGTGAGTCTCCTCAAAACCCATGCTCCAAAACTCATTGGCTTCGAACTGACGTTGGCTATTGTCCACCTTATTGACGACCAATAAAACCTTCTTATCTGTTTTTCGCAGCATGTCGGCCACCTCGCCATCTAGGCCGGTAATTCCAGTGGTCACATCTACCATAAAAATGATCAATGATGCCTCCTCAATAGCTATGGCTACCTGGGATCTGATGGCTGTTTCAAAGATATCAGTAGACCTTTCGACAAACCCTCCGGTATCAATGACGGTGAATTTCTTCCCGTTCCATTCGCAGGTCCCATATTTACGGTCACGAGTTACCCCACTGATATCGTCAATGATGGCTTCTCTGTCTCCGATAAGTCGGTTGTAAAGTGTTGATTTTCCGACGTTTGGACGTCCTACGATAGCTACTATATTTCCCATTGTTTATTTATTTCTATATTAGGCTGCAAAAGTAACTAAAAAAGGTGGATCGAGGGGGATAATGGTAGATAAAGGCGGATTAAGGATCAGGGTTGATCAGGGTAGATAAGGGCAGATCAGGGTTTTCCCTCATTCGCATGAACGCACGTTAGTGGGGAAACCCTGATCCACCTTTCTTCAACTCCTACAGGAATCTTAGTATGAATCAAGCTTCTGAATGATAATAGAATTTGAACGTGGAAATCGACCGTTAGGGGGATCTCCACTCGCGTTCACGCACGTTAGTGGGAAAGTATCCTGATCTGCTTATCCACCCTCACTTCACCTTCTTTTCTTCCCAAGCCTTTCGAGTCTGAATAAGTTTATAGATCATAACAGAAATGTTGTATCTGATTCTTAAGTCCCCAGTCTTTAGATGACTTTAATTGCTTATAGATTTCGATCGAGAGAGCTAGGCTTTCTTTCCAAATTATAAGGTCTTCAAAGCGATGGACTTTTATTCGTTGCATAATTTCAATTTAATTGTAATGGATTTCTTTTTGCTTTAGATCAAAAGGTTGCTCTTTAGAAATAACCTCTTACTAATAGGTTGCAGGAATCACAAAATTCCATAAAATGAAAATTAGTTTGATTAGAAGAAACTTCCTTTTTGTCCAAATTTAGCTTTGAGAATCATTAAAACTTTTTTAAAAAAAAGTTAAAGACTTTTCCTTTTTATTTTTTAATAATGAGCTCTTGCCCAATTTAGTCAGTAGGTGAAGGTAGATGTCGGTGCTAGAGTTCCTTCAATTCGCATGAACGTACATTAGTGGGAAACCCTGATCTACCTATCTACCCTGATCCACCCTGATCCACCCTTTCCTCAGAAATTAAAAAAAAACCGTTTCTTTGCCCCATCATGATTCTACGCACACTCATATTCTTCTTTGAACTCCTCAGGATGAGCTACTGGGTGTATGTAGTGAATATTCTAATCAACAAACCTCGGCTCCGGAAAGAAGTCGAATCCATTTACGCGAAAGCGAATGTCCCTTTTGATCCTTCCTATTTTCATCGCATCTACTTCCATTTGATACTTTCGGCAGTCATCGTCTTGTGGTTCAGTACCCTTCGCGGAAAATGGTTAAGTAAGAAAGAACAGAAAGCTGCAGTTTGCCTCGGAGCTGCCACGCCACTTTATGATGACCTCTATGATGAATTAGACATGGATCGTCAAGAAGTTCAGGAGATGATTCAAAATGGATCGGGAGATAAGCATGGCATTATCGCTATTCTCGGAATGCACTTTTATAACCGTCTCCGTCCTTTGCTTCCTAATGAAGAGCGCTTCAATGTATGTATGGAAAATTTAGCGAAAGCGCAGGAAGACAGTAAAGCACAAGCGGGCGGTGAATTAAGTGAAACTATTGTTAGAGAAATAACCTATGATAAAGGTGGTCACTCCTTTGCCATCTACAGAAGTATCCTCGGTCATGAGTGGCAAGAAGGGGAGGAGGACATGGTCTACAAATTAGGAAGCCTCATTCAATTGACTAGTGATATTTTTGATCTCCGAAAAGACGATCTTAATAAGGTGCAAACTTTAGTTACCGAAACGGAGGATATCAACTTGATTCGTGAGGAATACTTAAGACTAATTGATGAGACGATCGCGGCTACAAAGAAACTGAGCTACAATCGCTTGGCTCGTAAACGTTTTGTTATGCAGTTAAGATTAGTGACAGGGCGAGGGATGGTTTGTTTGGATCAACTGGCAAAAGCGCAAGAAAGGCATGGTGGTTTTGATCCCGCTATATTAGAGCGCTCAGAGTCCGTCTGCGATATGGAGCGAGTGGATAATTTGCTTTGGAGCTTTTGGTATGCGCTGAAGTGATCTTTCAGGATCAATACCTTTTATGGTTGCTGCGTTTAGGTTCCGTTAGCTCTGCGCTCTCTGCGGCCTCTGCGTGATTTAAAATTACGATAGGTGTATTCACAAAATTAAAAGGAGCGTTTTCCCTCTTTAGCGTATTTGCTCACCCAGAGCGAACGCGTGTTTAGATTATGCTATAAACCCATCTGCTCCCGAAACAGCACCGACTTCCTTTCCGAAACCTCCACCTGCTCATCTGTAACTAGAGTGATTCGCAGCTTGCCTTTGGGTAACGAATCCACTTTTTCAATCATTTCCAAATTAATTATCTCCGCCCGATTACAGCGAAAAAAGGAAGCCTTATCCAGTCGCTCTTCCAATGCATTTAGAGATTTTTTAATCATTGCAGAAGTATTGTTAAAATAAATACGGACATAGTTGTCATAAGCTTTTAAATAACTAATGTCATGGAGGTAAATAAAGTGGCAATGTTCTCCGTCTTTGATGAAAATCTGTTTGGATGACTTATGTAAACTTCTTGTTGGGTTTTTTGTTTTTGTGAAAGCACTATTCTTTTGATATCCGTAAGAATTTAGCAGCGGATAAGGACTTATACTCTTTGCTTCGGAGTTCCGTTCCCATTAGAAGAGACATCTCAGAATCTTACAACCCCGATCAATCTTCCTTAATGAATATCAATTTATCCAAACCTTATGATGCTTTGATTTATATAGATAAAAGCAATTTCCCAAGCACTATTGATTGGCTTCGGTAAAAGTGGGAGTTATTAAACTAGGGTATGTCTTTTTGAAGAAGTAAACTTTTAAACTATTGTACACTTTTCAAGAATAAGCTTCTTTTTACCGATGTGCCTGGGGGGAGGAGGCTCCTCTTTAGGGCAATGTCATGGACTTAAGGAAATAACGAATATCGAATATCGAATTTGCCCTTTAACACGGGGTTCACGGTTGAGGGAAAATCATTATTCATTATTCATCCGTTCATTATTCAATATTTTCAAACTAGTAATCCTTAAGTTCATGACATTGCCCTTTAGGGGCTGGGGGTAGCTCCGGTAAGTGTAAACTCTATAGCTCAAAAATATCTCCTTCTAGTTGAGCGAGGCTTCTTGCACCGCTTATAGAGAAAATAAAGGCGCCAATGTCTGGAGAAGTTCGCATCCAGTTGCACTGAAAGCAGACAGTAGAATGAGCGACAATATTATCCGAAGTATCATAAAATATAAAACCTAGATGTGGATCGAAACAACGATAAAATTCAGAGCCATAACTTCTCTTATCGCGATAAATAGTAAGCAGGAGCTCCTCTTGTTTTTTGGTCAACGCAACTCCTTCTCCTACCACTGCTGAAGACCGCTTATTCTGCTTATTGACAATATCTGTATTGTCTCCATTCATCTTATAGGCTATGACGCGGGCATAAGAATTCCCTGGAAATGCATTGAGTTTGAAGGCTGCCGTATTGGTTTGTTCCACCGGTTTATCTGTGTTAGAACAGCTCCAAAGAAAGAAAGCTAGGCATAATATTAGAAAAATTGATCGCATGGTTTAAGGCGTTGTGGCACAATATACGGTTTTCCCGCAAAAAGCCAATCAATAGTTAGACAATACACCACTCACATATTTTGAGTTTTTCGTAAGGCGAAAAGGAATTTTTTGTAAAAGATATTCTGCCTCCTCTCGGTCTGCCTGAGCAAACTTAACTTCAAGTATCAAAGCTGGGTCAAGAGTAGGGGAGAGCGGGAAAAGTAAATTTCCTTGATACAGGTAATACTGCATCTCTCTGTCAATGGTTGCTCTGAACTTATGATCATAAGATTCCAGATAGGTTCTCAAATAACGAATCAAAACAACCGGATGCAAAGAATGCCCTTTCGGATAAGCATCATATAACAATCTACTCGCATTCAGCCCACTATCCGTACGGAAATCCGGTAAAGCAATAAATTCCTTCGTCCCCAATTCATTATTCTTAATCTTTTTTTCGAGCTTTGGTTTTTTAGCGACTAACATGTCTTCTCCGTACCATCGAATACGATGTTTGAGCCTCTTAGAAAGACCAGCAAGATTGTCATGGAAGGCACTGAGTTCAATGTCATCATAATAAATGCTATTGACCCAGCGATCTGGAAATGCAGATTTGAATCCCGCCGGAGAGCCGGAGAGGTTTTCCAAAACCTGTAGCATGGAAGCATCTTCTATTCTATATTTTTTTTCGTATCTCAAAGTTGACTTTTAAAAGAAAAAAATAATTCTACCGCAAGGCTGTAAAGAGCGCTACGTCTTTTCAACCGAAAGGGCATTAACGTTGCGCTTCTTTGCGCCGTTGCGGTAAAAAAAACAATTGGCGAAACGCCAACTTTAAAACATAGGCGCTTCCGGCTTATTGGCCAAAATCTTCTCAATCTTAGCATCCACCTCAGGGGTAATCAAAGGAATAACTTCCAGCGAAGTTAAGGTTTCTTTCAAATGTTTAATTTTTGAAGCACCTAAAATAACCGTACTCACATTCGGGTTTTTCGCACACCAAGCGATGGCCAACTTAGCCATAGAAGTATTGAGATCTTGTGCCAACTCGTTGAGTTCACGCACTCTGTTGAGGCGTTCCGGTGTTAAAGATCGGTCTTTCAGCCATTCCAGTCCATCCATACCGAGTCGCGTACCTTTAGGAAATTTATCAACATATTTATTGGTCAAAACACCAGAGGCTAGGGGCGACCAAATCGTGGTTCCAAGACCCACCGTTTTGTAAATTTGACTATATTCCACTTCGACCTTTTCTCTTTCAAACATATTATATTGTGGTTGCTCCATCGTTGGGCCAATTAGCCGATAGTCTTTGGCAACCATATGAGCTTCCATAATTTCTTGGGCAGACCATTCACTAGTACCCCAGTATAAAACCTTTCCTTGCTGTATTAAATGATTCATTGCCCAGACGGTCTCCTCGATGGGCGTGTTTTTATCCGGGCGGTGGCAGAAAAACAAATCAAGATAATCCATCTGGAATCTTTTCAGTGCAGCATCGCAAGCTTCGAAAATATGTTTTCTACTTAGTCCAGTTTGATTTGGCAACTTTCCGCCATCTCCAAAAAAAACTTTAGAAGAGACGACATAAGAGCTACGATCCCATTTTGACTTTTTCAAAATCTTACCCATTACAATTTCTGACTTACCACGGGCGTAAATCTCTGCATTGTCAAAAAAGTTAACCCCATTGTCATAAGCGGTATGCATCAGTTTTTCCGCTATGCCGTCGCTAATTTGCTTTCCAAAGGTGAGCCAGGAGCCCAGAGAAAGAGCGCTGACTTGAAGTCCTGATTTTCCGAGTCTTTTGTATTGCATGTGAATTTATTTTTAGGATCTGATTTGTAAAATCTATATTTGGAGTGGCAAGATATAATATTCTCCTCATTAATTTATACTTTTAGTGATGTCTTGGCAGCTTAAAAATCAGACCATTTACTAGAGTTTATTCCAAAATAATTTGTATGTTCTCAAATGATGTTTTTATCCAGCACTTCAGCTTTTTGTTCGCCCGTAGCTAAGGCTACGAACTCAAAAAAGAGCTTCGTTCTGAAAAAAAAACATCTATTTGATTCCTATACAAAACGTTTCAGCATAAACTCTAATGAATCAAACAATCAGAGATAAATTTCCCATTTTCACAAGTCATCCCGACCTGATTTACTTTGACAATGCTGCTACAAGTCAAAAGCCTGCTTCCGTCATAAATGGAATTAAGAGCTTCTATCAAGACCAGAATGCCAATATCCATAGAGGTGTTTATCCACTCTCGGCCAAAGCGACTGTTGCCTATGAAAATGTACGTATGCAAATCGCCAAGTTTTTAGAGGCAGCTTTTGCCAATTGCATCGCTTTCACAAAAGGTACTACGGATAGTATAAATATTGTTGCAAATAGTTATTTGAAAAAGGAATTGTGAAAAGGAGACAACATTGTTATTTCAGCAATGGAGCATCATGCAAATCTTATTCCCTGGTAAATGCTGGCAAAGGAGGCCGGTGCAGATTTACGTATCATTCATTTTGATTGAGAATTTGATTGGGGAAACGGTGGAAGAGGGAAAGGGTATATGTACCAAATTCATTGACTATGTAGATGGTAAGGATAGGGTGAATGAGCCAGATAAAAACTTCGCGGCATTTGAAGCGGTAGATGAATTTCCGGAGCGAAGGAGTTGTGCGGTTTTGGCTTGGGAGGAGCTTGATGAAAGATTGTAATATTCAACATTTTAAATGGTACGACCCTGCGGGGGTCGAAACGAACGTTGTTCTTTTTTCTAGCCTAACTTTGACCTCTCTGAGGTCTGGTTCTCATGACCTCAGAGAGGTCAAAGTAGGTTAGTTTTATATCATTCACGGGTTCCGACCCCATCGGGGTTGCACCTTGTTTGAAATGACGATCGGTGTTGGTGGCATTTTGGGAAACTTAATGCCGGGTAAAATATTTTACCCTTACAACAGAGCAATGGTTATGGCTTTTTTAAATTCCTTTAAATGGTATGTGGAGGAGGGGAGTCGGACGAAGCATGAACTTCCTTCCTAACAATATACACCCCAAAACTCAAAGTCACTTCCTGCCCCTTAAGTTTGCTCAATTCCGCCTTCTCAAATTTATAGAAAAAGGGCGTCATAGAAATCCAGCTTAAAAGATTCTCCGAACAAATAGTCACTTTTTGCTCTAGCTGAAATTGACTGTGGATACTAAGCCCCTCAAAAGAATTTACCTTTTTTTCAAAATCAGAAGAATGCTCGATGACCTTTTCATAAATCATTTCCGAAATCTCCACCATGTGTTTTTTGCCCGGAACAACTTTTATCAAATGGCCACCTTCTTTGAGTAATCGGTGAGCTTCTTTCAGCTCAAGCGGTGAAAAAATATTTAAAAGCATATCCACCGTTTGATCGAGAACCGGAACACTAAAAACAGAACCAACTAAGTAGAGCGACTCCTTATCTATCCGTGCGGCGATAGAAGCGGCGTTCTTAGAAATATCAATTCCTATCCGCTGAAATAATGGCGACTCAAAAAGATGGCGATTATAATATCCACTACCACATCCCAGATCCAAGGCGAGTCCTTGTTTATCCTCAGTGATGGACTCTTTATATAGTGTCACTATCTCCGTTTTCAAACGATCAATCAAAAAATCGAAAGTTCCGGTACTTAGGAAGTCCTCTCGGGAGCGAATCATCTGTTTCGTATCTCCTGGATCGTTAGATTTTTTTTTGTTTGGCAATAATAAATTCAAATAGCCCTCTTTCGATACATCAAAGGCATGTTTATTAGCGCAAGTCCAAACCTGCTCTTCTTTCGATAGGGGTTCCATACAATTCGGACAGGCAATAGGATCTTCCATATATTATTATTATTTTAAACATAAATTTAAAGTCAAAGAAAAACAAATGAATTGACATCTCACAACCTCAGGCATTTTCTTAATTGCTTTTCTCACCACTCGGCATCAAATTTGATTATTTGTAATATTAGCTTTAGCCTATAAGTGACAACAAAAAATTAAATCCCGATTTGGAAACGATTATGTAAATCAAAACGACCAGCGGGAGAGTGATTTATATAATCGTTTCCACCAAAGAAATCGGGAAATTATTTTTTGTGTAAAACTAATGTATAGATTTTGCTAAAATAAAATTGAGAATAATTTACCTAATTCACTGAATTTCAGCTCCTTATTATGAGAAAATTACTGCTGCTCCTCGTCGTCGCTTTTCTGACCACTTTTTCAGTAAAAGCCGAACAACCAACCGTTGATCAATTACTAAAACAAGTAGAAAGCCAACAAGGCGTCGAAAAAATGGCGACCCTGAATGCTTTGTCTGTCGCTTCTTTAAAGGCCGAAAACCGCGTAGCTGCGACGGATTATGCCCAGCAGGCGATGGATATGGCCATACAGGGAAACCAAAAAATACAAGAAGCCATAGCACTTGACAATATGGCTATGGTTTATCAAGACAAACACGATTACACCAATGCCATGAAATATTTTGTGCAGGCATTGAAGATCCGAGATGGAGTTAAAGATGAGGCAGGGATTGCCACTTCTAAAAATAATATTGGCCGTATTTTCTTTATACAGGAAGACGTAGCAAGTGCTTTGGATAATCTGAATAAAGCCTTGGGTATTCGTCAAAAAATAAATGACAAAGTCGGTGCTGCCGTAACCAATAAAAACTTAGGGGAGGTTTACTTGCTGAAAGGTTTTATCGGAAAAGCAAAGGCACACTATGACAAGTCAATGAATTTGTATCTTGAATTGAATCAAATAGATCAAGCTGCTGACTTGGCCAATTACCTCGGTCAAATTATGAAAGAAGTCAATGACTATGAAGGCGCTTTGGCTTATTATAGGATGTCCTTGGACTTCAATCGTTCCTTGGGAAACGTATCGAGAATTGGTTCTGATTACAACAATATCGCTCTGGCACTTTATGCACAGAAGATATATGATGAAGCATTGGAAAACAATGAAATCGCTTTTGATCTTCGTAAAAACTTGACCAATAAAACTCATCTGGCTGAGAGTATGAAAAACTTCGGTATGATCTACGCGGCGATGAAGGATCAAAAAACAGCAACGGATTACTTAGAGCAAGCTGTCGTTTTATTAAAAGAAATTGGAAATGAGCCAGGCACACAAAACATTTACAAAGATGTAGCGGTTGCTTATCAAAATACTGGAAATTATTCAAAAGCATATGACAACCATGTCGCTTACGCAGAAAGCCGGGACATCCTTTTCAATAAGGAGAAAACGACGGCATTGTTGGAGTTGACTACAAAGTATGAATCTGAATTTGACGCTGAAAAGCAAAAGTCTAAAATTGTCAACTTAGAAAAAGACCAGGTTTATAATGCAAAATTGAACAACTTCTTATTTGGAATGCTTGGACTTGGGGGACTATTGTTATTCGTAGTGTATCAATCTTATAACCGTAAGAAGAAAGCGAATCTGTTGTTGACTGCGAAGAATGAAGAAATCCAGAGACAAAAATCTGAAATTGATAAACAAAACGAATTGCTGGAAGAAAACCTCAAACGATTGGATTCCTTGAATACCAAGTTGGTTACCGAAATGGCAGAGCGTGAATCCATCGAGCAATCCTCTTTCGCCCGTGATCGTTTCTTAGCGACTATGAGCCACGAGATGCGTACACCGATGAATATTATTATTGGATTGACACACCTTTTATTGGAAGAAAATCCAAAAGATGATCAGGTGGAACACTTACGTACCTTACAGTTCTCTGCTAATAACTTGGTCGTATTTATCAATGATGTATTAGATTTCTCTAAAATTGAAGCAGGAAAACTCAGCCTTGAAAGCAGAGATTTTGAACCGAACAAAATTTTCATCGAAATTACCAACCGCTATAAATTACCAGCGGTAGACAAAGGTTTAGAATTCCGCTTATCTGTCGATAGAAAAATCCCAGAAAACCTTATAGGAGACCCAACTCGATTGAATCAGATTATCTCGAATCTTGTTTCCAATGCTGTTAAATATACGGATGAAGGAAGTGTAAATGTTGATGTGGCTCTTGATGAATTGAATAATCAAAATGCCATGTTAAAACTTACAATCACTGATACGGGTAACGGAATTTCGCCGGATCGCTTGAACGAAATGTTCCGAAAGTTCGCGGACGAAAGTAGTGATGACATCTTTGACGGATACGCAACAGCTGGTCTCGGGCTGGTGATTACTAAACGTCTGGTTGACTTGCAAAACGGAAATATTGAAGTCACGAGCGCTGAAGGAAAAGGAACGACCTTTACCTTACTCTTGCCATTCAAAGTTGGGGTGGGAAGACCATCTGCGAAGAAGGTTGCTGGTAGAAAGAATGAAAAAGGAGAGAAGACTTATAGTCAATTGGAGAACAATAAAATCCTTTTGGTAGAAGATAATGCGATCAATCAATTGGTTGTAGCTAAGATGTTAAGTAAGTTAGGTATGGAAGTCGTCACAGCCAACAACGGTCTTCTTGCTCTGGAAGCTTATGATAAAGAATACTTTGATCTCGTGCTCATGGATATCCAAATGCCAGAGATGGACGGTTACCGAACCACTGCTGAAATCAGAAAGAACGCCGACCCTCGAAAGAGAGACGTACCGATCATAGCTTTAACAGCTTCTGCATTCCTTACCGAAAAAGATAAGGCAAAGCTCTTCGGTATGAATGACCACGTAGGAAAACCTTTTGGACCAGAAGACTTGTTGGATAAAATGACAAATTGCCTAGCAGTGTATAAGAAATCTATGTAGTAATTATTGCTTCAATAGTGATTGGTTAATTAGTACCCTTAATCGGGTTTAGTTAATTGGTTACTCAAACGCGAGATTATAGTCTTAATAGTTAATTAATAAAAAGGGGTTTAGGTGCTTAGAGATAAGTGCTTAAGCCCTTTTTTAGGTTTAATATATTCGTATTTAGTAAAAGCGTCAGCAACGCGTCTTACAATGAGAATGTTCATTATTGGAGATTCATTATTTCTTTAGCACATCTTCCATCCCAAAACAACCTTCCTTCCCAATCATCCACTCCGCTGCCAACAAAGCACCTACAACAAAACCTTTCCGACTATGCGCCGTATGTTTTATCTCAATAGAGTCCACCTCCGAATCCCAACTAATAGCATGAGTCCCCGGAACTTTATCGATTCGTTTCGCCGTAATGGTCAAGGCTTCGGAATCATCAGTAGGGGAGAGCGCCCATGATTTTTTGTCCGGGAAGTTTTCTAACAAGCCATTTGCCAGCGTGATGGCCGTGCCACTTGGTGCATCCAGTTTCTGAGTATGGTGGATTTCCTCTATGCTCGGTTGATACTGGCCATGCGGGGCCATGAGCTTCGTAAGTATCTTATTGAATTGAAAAAAGAGGTTGACACCAATGCTAAAGTTGGAAGCATATAGAAAAGCGCCTCCTTTTTGATGACAATAGATTTTCAACTCCTCCATTTTGTCAAGCCAACCCGTTGTTCCACTAACCACAGGTACTCCTGCATCAATACATAGCTTAATGTTATCGAAAGCCACCTCAGGCCGAGAAAACTCGATGGCAACATCTGCCTTCTGTATATTCGCGATGGTCAGTTCCTCGGTATTACGATAGCCAATTTTCAAAACCACCTCATGCCCTTTGTTTATCGCTTCCTGCTCAATGGCTTTCCCCATTTTTCCATAGCCCAGTAATAAAATTTTCATAAATATGTTTTTTTATGTGACTTCACAGATTTTAAGCGTCCTAAGGATACAAACATAAACAAATAAACAAAAACCTTTGAACAAAGGTCGCTTTTAGAGAAGACGATTAACCGGTGAAGACTAAGTCCAAAAAACAAAAAAAGCCCTGCAACCTAGTTGCGGGGCTTTTCATTTTTAGGATAAAAAAACCTAAAACCTAAAATCTAAAACCTAAACTGTTAACTTTAACTGCGCTTATAATGCGATCGTGGTAAGCTAAAAGTTAAGGGTCAGTTGATCTACGCGATAGTGGGAAGTTTACGTTAATAGTTTACGTTAAATTAACAGTTGCTTTAACTGGAATAATTGTTTTCAACTGCTTGATTACATAATTGATTTCCTCTTTTGTATTATCCACAGAAAAGGAAAAACGTACGCTCTTCCGACTCGGATCTGCCCCTATTGCTTGCAAAACATGGGAGCCAGCTTCTGCTCCAGAACTGCAAGCCGAGCCACCAGAAGCTGAAATGCCTTTGATGTCCAAGTTCAGTAACATTAATTCTGACTTAGGAGAAGGAGGGAAGGAAACGCTAAGTACCTTATAGTGATAGCGACCTTCATAGTCGCCATTGAATTGAATATCGTCGAAGTTTTCGCGAAGCTCATTGATTAAATGCTGACGGACGCCTCGGATGTGTGCTTCTTTTTCGGTCATGCTCTTACAGGAGATATCCAAAGCCGCAGCAAGACCAGCGATTCCATAAATATTTTCTGTACCTGCCCGCATGTTTCTTTCCTGAGAACCACCATTGATGAATGGCTTGATGGTGCAGTCACCATTGATGTATGAAAAGCCAACACCCTTTGGTCCGTGGAATTTATGTGCAGACCCCGTTAGGAAATGAATTTTCGTTTTAGAAACATCAATAGGGAAGTGACCTAAAGTTTGAACCGTATCTGAATGAAACAGCGTATTGTGTTTTTCACAGATGGCACTAACTTGTTCAAGGTTGACCATTGTTCCAATTTCATTATTGGAATGCATAAGCGTTACCAATGTTTTCTTACGCTGGTCAGCAAGGAGTTCATTCAACTGGTTTAGGTCTGGTCGTCCTTTAGCATCAATGGCTATAAATACGACCTCTATTTTTTGACAATCTTCCAGGCTTTCTAGGGTGTGTAGAATGCAGTGGTGTTCTGCTTTAGAACTAATGATTCTTGTAACACCCATATCCCGAACCGCACAGTTGAGGATCATATTGTTAGATTCGGTCCCACCAGAAGTAAAGAAAATTTCACCCATAGAAGCACCTATCAGTTCGGCTACCTTCTTACGCGCCGTTTCAATGGTGGAACGAGCAGTACGCCCTTCCATATGAATAGAAGATGGATTCCCATACGAACTAAGCATGACTTGTGTCATTATTTCAACTACTTCTTTGTTGATAGCGGTGGTAGCCGCATTGTCTAAATAAACTCTCATGGTTGGTTTGGTTAAATGATTTTATATACTGAAGTAAATTTATGGTATCTGTTAGAAGGCAAATATACAGCCTTTCCCTGGTTGAACTGACATATTAATGTATTAAACTATTGTCATTTATCTACTAAGTTTCAATTGTAGTAAATTCCTAATACGAAGATTAACACAATTATGGTATTTACTTCTAGGTAGAAATAGAAGAACTTGCTCGAGTAAGAAAACAAAAGACAATCGGTATATTTGTCCCTTAGTGATTAATTATAATTACTCAAAACAAAAAATTATGGACTTTCTAGGATTGATCTTTGAGTTTGTTTTCCTCGGTATGGGTGTTTTTTTGTATCTCTATTCCAAAGGGAAAGTTAATGTCACAACTCATACTTCAGATGCTAAAGCTGAGGCTTTTCGTCAAAAAAATAGCCGCTGGCTTCGCATCCTCTCCCTTCTTTTAGTGGCCATTATGTCCATAGAAATTGTCCTCCACCTCCGTGATTTGCTTAACCTTTAGTTCAACAAGTAATATCCCTTTCATTATTTGATATACCCTCTGCATGCTGTTGTTTGTCAACTTGTTTAGTTACGTTGATGTACAAAAAAAACAAATACTTGATAGAAAGTTAATAAAAAGTACTTGGGTATTAATAAAAAATCAATATATTTAGATTCACTTTTATCTATAAAGTGAAACTTCTTAAAACCAATATTCCCTCAAACCCACATTTCAACACATTCTTCCTAACTCCTCTCAAGTATAGGCTAGTAGTCTGTTTTGCATAAAACAAGATTTATTAGTATCACAATTGATTCAAGAAATAAGAAAATAGTCTTCTCATTTATGAGTGTTTGGCTAAGCTTATTTTATTCGATTTGGGCTAATTATGGAATACATTCACTTAGTATAAAACAACAATACA